>CAZKRU010000082.1:0-18362 GCA_964555235.1 uncultured Verrucomicrobiota bacterium | reverse complement strand
CGTGTGAAAACTCACCATTTTTCTTATTTTCTATGAGATCACTAAGGATTGGGGAGCTCCTCTCTCTCCCGAAAAACCTTGCCTCAGATTTTCATTCTAGGGTAGAATGCTCCCCTCAGAAATCCTTAGGGCAGTTAGCTTAGTGGTAGAGCACCTCGTTTACACCGAGGGGGTCGGGGGTTCGAAACCCTCACTGCCTACGGATTCTGAATGCCACTGTGGGCTTGCATGATTTAAAACCAGGCCGTCTGATCTTCCTTTATGGGAGTGTCGCACTGGGTGTCTTGGCCGGGTTGCTGGTGCTGGAGTTTTTTCGCCCCCTTTATTTTTTGTGGGATGACAATGTCACTCAATTTCTCGTTTATTCTCAATTTAATCTGAAGACGGTCACGGAACACGGAGCCCTTCCGCTGATTAATTTTCATCAGTCACTCGGGCAAACTTATTTTGCGCAAGGTCAGACCGGAGTTCTTTATCTTCCTGCTTACCTCTCTGCGTGGTTGGCTCAGATTTTTTTCCAACAGCCATTCTGGGGAATTGAAATTGCTGCCATTCTTCATTTCACTGGGGGAACCGTTGGCATGGCCGCCTGGTTGCGTCGTTTGAAGGTGACCCCGACCGGATGTGTTGTTGGTGCTTGGATCTATGCCACGCTTCCCTTCTCGTTGATTGCCGCAAAATCGTGGATCTTTATCGCTTACACCGTCTTTTACGCACCGTGGATGTTTTATCTCATCGAGCGAATGCTGGAAAAACCCCGTCTCTGGCAAGTCTGTTTCTATTCGCTCTTGAAAGCACTTTTCTTTCTTCAAGGATATGTTCAATACTTTCTTTATCTCACGGTTTTTGAAACGCTTTATTGGGCTTTTCTTTATTCAAAGAAAACCACTTCCCATTGGAAAAAAGGAGTGGGCGTGTGGATTGCTGGAAATCTTCTGGCACTTCCGATGCTTTCACCACTCTTCGTTGCGATGCAAGAGGCGGTTCAACATTCCGCCGTTCGGAGCCAACCCCTCCCTTGGGAGCAACTCATTGGAAATCATCTCAATCTCGGACTCTTCTGTTTTGCGCAAAGCTGGATCTTCTTTCCAAAGGCCATTTTCGAAACGCCTTCCCATCTCTTTCATTGGGGCGGCACACTGATGCTTGGGTATCTGTTTTGGCTCCACTCTAAAAAAGGAATCCCGATGGAGTCGACCGAAAAACGAATCGGATGGCTTCTCCTCATCGCACTGCTACTTTCCACCCCACTCAACGCCATTCTCGGATGGCTTCCGATCTTCAAAGTATTGCGATGGCCATTTAAATGGTTTTTCTTTGCCGGACTCTTCTATGTTCCCTTTCTCATGAGATTTTTAGAAAAGGAATCCTTCGGGTTTTCCGCTCGAACAGGAAGACTCCTCGCGATCGCCGCCTTGCTCTCTCAAATCGGAGTGATCTTGATGCCACGAGCGGATCAAGGGTTTAGCTCCCTCCTCGCCTCCTCTCCTCCCCTTGCCGAATGGTGGACGAAGGAGGGACGCGTTTTGCCTCTCATCGAAAACGACTCGAATCTCAGCAACGGCGCTTTGATGGGATATAATTTTCCCCAACAGATTGGCAAATGGGGATTTGGCGGCTATGATCCGATGGTGCATCAGTGGAATCAATCACTCTGTTTGGGATCCGGTCTGGACGGATTTGGCACGTTACCTTTGAATGAATCCCAACTCCCCTACCTCTCCTCTTGGTCCGTTCGCTATCTCACGGTTCCAACGTCACGCGTACAACCCTCTGGAATTGAAAAAATCCAAGGACTTCGAAAAATTGATCAAACCACTCAAGTCACCGTTTTCGAAAATCCGGCGGCCGCTCCGTTTGCTTCGTTTAACCAGAATCCTCACCAAGCCGTGCCTATTCAGTTTGGTGCGAATGAACTTCAGATCAATCCGAAGGGCCAAAGCGGAAGCATGACCCTTACGTTCGTCGCGCTCCCCCATTACTTCATTCAGCTCGACCATCAAAAATCCGAGCCAATCCCCGCACGGCAGGGGCCCATTCAATTTGAGATCCCTCCAGGTGTTCAACAAATTACCTTGCGCTACCAACCTCCGGGCATTGAATTTCTCATCCCTCTTTCGTGCGGGATCGCCATCGGGGTTCTAATGACCGGAATCCTCTCCTTTCTTCGAAATTCCAAAACCGAGAAGTCGCCATGAAGCGGGAGATCGGAATCGTTCTTCTCGCCCTGACTGTTTTTTTTCTGATCCTGGAAGGAGTCGTTCCTCGTTATTTTACCTGTGACGACAACGCGACCTACTTCCTTCCTTGCTACCTTTACAATGAAAAATCACTCCGAGAAACCGGAGAACTCGCCGTCATTAACTTCCACCAATTTTTGGGGCAAACTCATTTAGCCCAAGGTCAGAGCGGAGTCCTTTATCCCCCCGCCTATCTCGCCATCATCCTCTCCCGCACCCTTTTCGGAAATCCCCTCGCCGCCATCGATCTTTTAGTCTTCCTGCATCTGCTCATTGGAGCCGCAGGAATGATCGTTTTTTTCCGAACGCTCGAAATCCGAGGACGTGTCGCCATGGCCGGGGCGATTTTATATGGCACCATGCCTTATCTGATTCTCTTCTCCCGTAATTGGGTTTTTATCGCGTACACCGCCGCCTATGCTCCGTGGGCCCTTTGGATGGTTGAAAAATTGCGACAGGAAAACAACCATCGCTGGATCGCAGGTTATGCACTGCTCAAGTCGTGTTTTTTTTATCAAGGTTACACCCAGTACTGTCTCTATCTCGTCGTCTTCGAAGTGGCGTACGCGGCACTTCGGTGGCAGGGCGTTCAAAAAACGGGATTATTCCTCTGGCGCTTTTTTCTCGGAAATCTCTTGAGCCTTTTGTTGATTTTACCGCTTTTGATTCCGATGGCCGAAACCGTCTCGCTCTCTGCGCATCGCAGTCGGTCGATTCCGTGGGATCAGCTCCTCGTTTTTTACAATCACCCCCTGCACTATATTGCGGCGCAAGTTTACACCTTCGCTCCTGAGCTCTATTTTTCCGCCGCCACCTCAGCCCTACACTGCGGCGGTTCTCTGGTTTTATTTTTTCTCGGATGGCGTGCGCTTCGTCAACGGGAACCGCTCAGCATTGAAATGTGGCGGTGGATCCTTTTGTGGAGTCTCGCCTTTTTACTTTCAACCCCAGGTTATGCGCTGATCGCATGGATTCCGCCCTTTCAAGTCCTTCGGTGGCCGATCAAATGGTACTTCTTTGTCGCATGGCTTCACGTCATTCTCTTAACCGTCGGACTCGTCAAAGGCTTTCGCCGCCCGTTTCTCTCCGAGCGCGTTGCTTTCGGAATCCTGCTCGGTGCGATTACCTCGAATCTCATTGTCATCTTCCTCCCCATTTCGCGCGCAGCGTTTAGTTCCTATCGATTCGATTCCGTCGAGTCCTTGAATGCCCTCTGGGGCGAGCAAGCAGGACGGCTCCTTCCTCTCGGGAGTGAGGATGAGGATGTCTCTGTGCCGGGTCGAATGGCCTATCAATTTCCAAGCGCTGCCGGGCGCTTTGCCTTTTCAGGATACGATCAAATGCTCTCCGCGCTCAACGAACGTCTCGTCTTGGGAATCAATATTTCCGGAAAATATCAACTTCCGCTTCGACTCTCCGACCGGGAGCATCTCAATCGTTGGAGTGTCCGTTATTTTACGACACGTCCCAAGACTGAGGTGAAAGATGCATTCTCAGAATGGCCCAACATTCGTAAAATTTACGAGAACCCAACGCTCTCCGTATTTGAAAATCCAGATGCCACTCCATTCGCCTCGTTTGCAACCAATCCAACCGAAGCACTTCCGATTCATTGGGGAGTGAACGAATTTAAAGTCAACCAGACGGAAGGCGGCGGAAAATTAACCGTCACCATCGCTCCAATTCCTCATCTCTATTCTCAATGCGACTCAAACCCACCCGCTCCATTGGAAAGCAAGGGAGAACCTCCCGTGATTGAAGTTCCTCCTGGAACCCGAGAAGTACGAGTTTTTTATTTAAATCCCCGATTTAAGCCTTCTGTTCTCATCAGCTTGGTGGCATTAGCAGGTACGCTCGCTCTTCTACTCCGGCCTCGAAAATTTGAATAAACCTCTGCGAGCTCTGCGCCTCTGCGCGAAAAAAAGATCGTCGATTTAAAAATTATTAAAAAAGGGATTGCGCCTCCAGCCTCCTTAACTATAGTTGCCCCGATTATCTAGGAGGAACTATGGCAGACAAAGCAAATAAATACGGCGAAAATGTAACGGGTAAATATTTCGTCGATAATAACTGTATCGATTGCGACCTGTGCCGCGAAACGGCCCCCAGCAATTTCACCCGCCAAGACGACGGAGGCTATTCTTACGTCTTTAAGCAACCTGCCGCTCCTGAAGAAGAGGAACTTTGTCGTCAAGCAATGGAAGGTTGTCCAGTCGAAGCGATTGGGAACGACGGCGAATAAAGAAGTGTTTTCCTTAAAAAAAGGCGCCCCTCCCCGCGAGCGGCGCCTTTTTTGTTGCTTTCCGAGGCATTTTCAAAGATTTTGGTGGGCATGAGTTCTCTTGATTCCCATCTCGATGCGGCGGTGACTTCCGGCTCCCTCATGAGCTCCACCCGCGAAAATCTTCTTCAAGCATTTCCAACCCTCGAACCTTGGGCGCAGAAAAGCGTCCAGGAATTACTTGATACCAAAGCGTGGACCGAATTGAATGACCGCTTTTATGCCAAGCTAAAATTCGGCACTGGCGGCATTCGTGGGCGCACCATCGGAAAAACCGTCACCGCTTCGGAAAAAGGAACTCCGAATGCGCTCGGATGCCCCGAGCACGCCGCCGTCGGAACGAACATGATGAACGACGCGAATATCCGTCGCGCGGCACAGGGACTCGGAGAATACCTCCTCAAAGCATTTCCGAATCAACGCAACAAGATCGTTATCGCTCACGACACGCGACATTTCTCACGCTATTTCTCGGAACTCGTCGCAGCATCCGTTCAACGTCAAGGAATCGACGCCTATCTTTTCGCGGAAGAACGCTCCACTCCTCAACTCTCCTTCTCCGTCCGTTGGCTCAAGGCACAAGCCGGCATCGTGATCTCTGCGAGTCACAATCCCTTTCATGACAATGGATTTAAATGTTACTTCCACGACGGCGCCCAAGTCGTCGAACCCCATGCTTCAGGGATCATCGCCGAAGTAAATCGACTTGCGGAAGGGGCTTCTCCGACGGAATCCAAAACTCCGGGCTCTCTGACCATTCTCGGCTCCGAAGCCGATGAAGCGTATCAGAAGGCGCTTCGCGAATTAGTACTCGAGCCGTCCGAAATCGAGAAGGCGAAAAACTCCCTCAAAATTGTTTATACTTCACTGCACGGCACCGGAATCAAAATAATCCCAACCCTCCTCCGTCATTTCGGTTTTCAAGTCAGCCTTCTGGAGGCTCAATCCGGCGGTGATGGACGATTCCCGACCGTCAAATCTCCAAACCCGGAAAATGCCGAGGCCTTGGAGCTCGCGATCCAGCAGGCGAAAAAGGAAGGGGCCGACCTCATTATTGCGACCGATCCTGACTGCGACCGCATGGGAGTCGCCATCCGTAATGGTGCAGGCGAATTCGAAATCATCTCAGGAAATCTGATCGGCTCGATCATGGCCTACTACCGAACCGAGCGATTTTTCTCCAAAGGGATCATCAACGACTCCAACAAATCGCGAGCCGCCTTGATCAAGACCTTTGTCACCACCGATCTCCAAAAAGCAATTGCCAAGCATTATGGAATCAAGTGTATCGACACGCTGACCGGATTCAAATATATCGGCGAAAAACTCGGTAATTACCAGGCACTGACCGGCATCGCGGATTACGACAGCCAGTCTTTCGAAAAACGGCGTGAAGTCCAATTAGCACGTGGAACCTTCTTTATTTTTGGCGGCGAAGAAAGTTATGGGTATTCCGGCGGCGATTACGTTCGCGATAAAGACGGAAACGCCGCTGCGCTCATGTTCGCTGAAGTCGCTGCCTGGGCAAAGAATCGAAATCAGACCTTGCTCCAATATCTGGATGCAATCTATCAGAAGTTCGGATTTTACACCGAAAAACTCGGACAACTCACTTTCGAAGGGGCTGCTGGGGCCGCGACGATTCAAAAACTATTGCAATCGTATCGCGCCACTCCGCCTCAGAAATTTCTCGGTCAACCGGTGGTTGAAGTCCAAAACTTCGCCCAAGAGACTTACCAGGACGCCGACGGCAAAGAGATCCCGAAAGAGACCATGCTCCTCTTTCATCTTCAAGATGGAAGCCGGATGGCAGTGCGCGGATCAGGAACGGAACCGAAGATTAAATTCTATTTCTTCACGCAGGCTTCGGTTCAAAAAGATTTGGAACAAACCAAATCGAGCTGCCGGGAAACGTTGAATCGTTGGTGGGATGAAGTTCAACAGGATGTCAAAATCCGAACGGCTTAAAATTTATGATCGGAACCGCCATTACTGCTGCACTCGCCGCCGGGGATTTGATCCGCCGGAACTTCGGACGCGAAATCCAAGTGAATGACAATTCAGGTCACGATATCAAAATCCAAACGGATATTGATTCGCAAAACTTGATCTACTCGATTCTCCTCAAACACTACCCCGACCATTGTCTGATCGGCGAAGAAGGTGATTCCGGAAATCCGAAAGGCGAGATCGAATGGATTGTGGATCCGATCGATGGGACCTTGAATTTTGCCATGGGAATCCCGCACTTTTGCGTCTCCATCGCCGCGCGGAAAAAAGGGGCTCCCCATGATTGGCTTCTTGGAGTTATCTACGACCCGATGCGGCACGAACTCTTCACCGCCGAACCGAATACGCCTGCGTATTTGAATGGAACCCCGATTTCGGTCAGCTCTCGAAATCAATTGAAGGATGCCGTGATGGCCGTTGGCTTCGCCAAAAGCCGCGAGTCTGTAGACCACTGCCTCAAGCTCTACCAACATTACGGTCACGAAGCGAAAAAACTTCGCGCGATGGGTTCTGCCGCGTTGGATCTCGCTTATGTTGCCTCAGGACGGCTCGATGCTTATATTGAGCAAGGCGTCAGTCTTTGGGATATTGCCGCCGGGTGGTTGATCGTCGAGCGTGCCGGAGGCAAAGTCGAAGTGGAAGTCAAGGCAGGTGAGAAATACAAGCTTTGCGGCAGCAGCGGAAAAATCTCCTACCCCTTAAAATAATGAGTTCCTCCCTTCCCGTTAAAATCACAGACGCTTCATCCGGTCACAGCGAGATTGTCCAAGTCCCTTTGCCCCCCATCCTTCCCATTTCCGCACTCGACGCACGCCAATCGCTCATCTTTCCCTTGGAGGACTCGCCTGGAAAACCGACACGGGAATTGATTGAATTCGCCCTCAAAGTACTCCCGCACGCTCTCGATATTTCGCTGGAAGAAATTTCCACTCGTATTCCTGAGACGCTCAAAACTCCCGACACTTGGCCAGGACAGCATTACAAACTCTTGGCTGCCTTTGTGAAAGTCCTCCAGCCAAAACTGATCGTTGAGATCGGAACCGCCTCCGGTTACTCCGCGCTCGCCATGAAAAAACTCCTCCCTGCGGACTCAAAAATCGTCACCTTTGATGTAGTTCCTTGGAAGGAATATCCGGGAGTGATTCTACAAGAGTCCGATTTCGCCGATGGCCGTCTGGTTCAAAAAGTTGCCGACCTGACCAAACCCCATATTTTCAATTCATTTCAAAAACTGATCTCGGAAGCCGATTTTCTCTTCGTCGATGCCGCCAAAGATGGCGTCATGGAACAGGTTTTCCTTAATCACTTCGAGACCGTTCCGTTTCAGAAATCGCCATACATCGTTTTCGATGACATCCGACTCTGGAACATGCTCGCCATCTGGCGTGCCATTGACCGCCCAAAACTTGATCTTACTTCCTTTGGAAGCTGGAGCGGCACCGGCCTCATCCACTGGACCCCGCGGAAATAAAATCCTCCTCACACGGAGTTCACTGAGCTCACGGAGATTTTGTTTGTTCTACCTCCATGTTTCTCCGAGCCCTCAGAGAATTACAATCAGTCATCTTCCGCTTGAAATCTACTTTTCTCAAAACGGAGATCCGGCGCTACCCCTACAACAATACGCTCCACATTTCCCTTCAAAAGCTCACCGTCAAAATTAATCAGAAGACCTACCTTTTTTCCCGACAGCTTCACATAAGTAAACAGTTGCTTTTTGTGAACGGGGGGCAATTTCTCGACTGATTTGATTTCGATTATCAAAAAATCCTCAACAACCAGATCCGCTCGAAACCCGTCTTCAAATATTTTACCACGATAAGAAATCGGTATCGACTTTTGCCGCTCAACTTTTAACCCCAACCCTGAAAGAGCGTCCGCCAATATAGCCTCATAAACCGACTCTAAAAGTCCCGGCCCTATTTCTTTGTGAATTTCAAGAGCCGCACCAACTACCATTCCGCTGATCTGATTCTCCTTCATCCCCCCTCCTCATTCCCTACTTCTTTACATCAGGTCGAAAAAACTCAAAGCAAGAATCTAATCTATCTCCGTGAGCTCAGTGAACTCCGTGTGAAACTATCCATTTTTCCTCTTCCCCATCAACATCAGATTCCGCGCATAAAGTACCGGCAGAAAGATCGCTCCGAAAATCGGCGGGGCTTTGTCGATATGTAAAAAATAAATCAAATTCAGCACGCTTCCCCAAAAACTCAGGTGCCAAAAAACCGCAGGAACGACGAGTTGTTTCTTTTTTTCAGAAACCAGCCACTGAATCACAAATCTCGATCCGAAAATAGACGTCCCCGCAAACCCCAGTACCGTCCACCAATAGGACTCTATATACAACCACGGTATATACGAATTCAAATACGGAGCCAAGAAACCGTCAATGGTTGTATTCATATTAGGACGATGTATTTAAAGAATCCGTGCTGTCAGATCCTTGATTCAGGAAAAAGTTGTAGGCTTAATTTTTCAACTTCGCCTTGAAGCACTTGCACCTCTACAAGTGTTGGGGGCACATCAAAGTCACTATCCGGCGCCGGAGACCCTTTCGCGCAAGATCCATAGAGCCAAACCTCGTCTGCCTTAAAATCCTCAGAGAGAACCTGAACGCAGGATTTAAGGATCTCCTCCGCTCCCGGCACAGAAGGCAGGGAAAGCTCGCTAAATTGGTGCATTTCGAAAATTTAGCAAGTGGGCTGCCATTGAAAAGAATAAATCTTTTAAGTCAGCATCTCTTACATCGAGACCGACCGTAAATCCGTTGTAAATATTCTCGCTTCGCATTCGCACTCATCCTTTTTTTCGTGGTAACCACGACCATGAGTCAACGAATCATTTGCCCCTTTGCCAATATCACCCCTCGGGTAACATTTAATGTGAGTCAATGCGGACCATGGCGCTGCCATTAGCGTCCAAAACAGAAAATGGCCCTCCACTGAGGGTCTCCCTTCGAGCCCTTGGAGGCTTTGAGGTCGATCCGGATCGTTGAAGTTTCCACCCCCGCCTGCAACGGCTATGCCGTAGGCATTGCGGGCAGGGCGACGCCGCAAAAGCTCAAAGGAGGAATTTTGTATTCAGATCCAAACCAACAAAACGTTGAGGTCGTCGAGCCTTTGCGGTTAAAACCGGTTTTACCCCCGCCCGCAACGCTTTGCGTAGCAATGCGGGCAGGTCAAAATCGCGAAGTCCGCCAATTCAATCCCCCATCCCTATTTACCTCCCAAATCGGAGTCTATTTTGGACAGGAATGTGGCGCTGCCAAAATTCAGACTTTCCTTTTTTCTGGAGCACGATAGGATCACCCCTCCTCTACGATTTGAACCCGAAATGATTCACTCCTACGACTTCATCGTCATCGGCAGCGGCATTGCCGGACTGACCTTTGCGCTCAAGGTGGCCCCCTATGGAACGGTTGCGATTCTCACCAAAAAGAACCGGGCGGAGTCGAATACGAATTATGCCCAAGGCGGAATCGCCTGCGTTTTCTCGGCAGAAGACTCCTTCGCCCTCCACATCCGCGATACCCTTCAAGCCGGTGCGGGATTATGCAAAGAAAACATCGTTCGCGAAATTGTCGAAGAAGCTCCCGAGCGAATCCGTGAACTCATCGAATCCGGGATGGAGTTTTCACACAAAGAGAACAGTCCTGATTTTGATCTCGGCCAGGAAGGCGGTCACTCCCGTCGACGCATCCTTCACTCCAAGGATATGACGGGCAAGGCAATCGAGCAGACCTTACTTTCCAATTTGGCCAAACATCCGAACATCCGGATTTTCGAAAATTATGTCGCGGTCGATCTCATCACCCTTCGAAAACTCGGCTACTGCACTCGGAACGCTTGCCTCGGAGTTTATGTTCTAAACAAAAAAACTCGTGAGGTTGAAACCTTCGCCTCCCGTCATCTACTTCTCGCCACGGGAGGGTGCGGTCAAACCTATCTTCACACCACCAATCCCGAAATCGCCACAGGAGATGGCGTTGCCATGGCCTATCGGGCAGGCGTTCCGGTGGCGAATATGGAATTCATTCAATTTCATCCGACTTGCCTCTATCATCCGGACGGACGAAGTTTTCTCATCAGCGAAGCGGTTCGCGGAGAAGGAGGCATCTTGATTGACGCCCAAGGTCGCGAATTCATGGAACGCTATCATCCGATGAAATCACTGGCCCCTCGCGATGTCGTCGCCCGAGCGATTGATGCCGAGATGAAAAAGAGCGGGGCCCCTTGCGTCTATCTCGACATCCGGAGCAAGGGAGAAACTTATCTCCGGGAAAGATTTCCTCAAATTTTCTCTACCTGTCTCAAGTACGGGATCCGCATGCATGAGGACCCGATCCCTGTGGTTCCAGCCGCGCACTACCAGTGCGGAGGGATCCAGACGGATCTCGATGGACGGACCGTGCTTCCCGGACTTTGGGCTGCGGGTGAAGTCGCCTGCACCGGACTCCATGGAGCCAATCGCCTCGCCAGTAACTCACTCCTCGAAGCACTGGTGGTCTCCCACCGAGCCTCAAAAGCGATCGCCGCCGATACGACACCTCCCTCCACCATTGAACTCCAACCGTGGCAGACCGGCAATGCGGACGATCCGGATGAAATGGTCGTCGTGAAGCACCTTTGGCAGGAAATTCGTCAACTGATGTGGAATTATGTCGGCATTGTCCGTTCCGATAAACGACTTTATCGCGCCAGTACCCGTCTCCGAATGCTCACGCAAGAAATTCACGAATATTACTGGGATCACAAACTCACCCCGGAACTCATCGACTTGCGCAACATCGCCGTCGTTGCCTCTCTTGTTGTTGATTCCGCGATCAGCCGAAAAGAGAGCCGAGGGCTTCACTCCACTCTCGACTATCCTGAGACACGACCAGAGCTTGCCACAACTGACACAATCCTACATCCTCCCGGTTGATCAAATATTTGATGGATACTGACATTTCTTCTCCCACAAGTGCCTTCCTCGGGAGAAACGGATTTTTTGATTGCTTTCAAAGCAAAATCCCCCTTGATTCTCCCCCTGTGATTCGTCTTTTTTATCCTTGGCTGCTACTGCTCTCGCTCATCGCTCCTTTGATCGCGACTGAGACCAAAAGCCCCCTTGATGAGTCGGCGGAAGAGGCGACCTATTTCCTCTTTAACGAATCCATGACACGACTTCAAAACGCCGAAAAAAAGGGCCAGCTCCCGCCCCGTGAAACCAACTACCTTAAGGGAATCCTCTTTCTCAACATCCAACCCAAAACCGAATCCAATCTAGATCAGGCAGTCCATTTGCTTGAATCCGTCCGAAGCGCCAACCCCGAAGACGACCTCGGAATCGCATCGCTCTATTTTATCGGACGCATCGCGCAAATCCATCGCTCCCAGCCTGACTACGCCAAGTCGGAATCCATTTTTCAGGAGTTAACCCAAAAATATCCCACCCACGTGCTCGCTCAACAAGCCATGGTCAAACTCACCACCCAACGTATCTACACTGCAAAAAACAGGGACGAGCTTGCGATTCGACTTCATGAAGCTGAAAAGTTTTCCCCCCTGATCACCTCCAGAGCCGCAAGCACCTCCTACCACACCATTATGGCCGACGCCTACCTCCGATTTACCAAGGAGACGAGCCAAGCAATGCGCCATTTCCAGCTCGCCGATGCATCAGGCATCACCAACCAACAACAGCGTTCCAATACACTTGTCCAGATTGCCGAAATCGCCCGCACCCTCAACCAACCCTCCGTGGCAATTTCATACTATGAAAAATTTCTTCTGGAATTTCCACGCGACCGACGGACCTTCATGATCAAGGAATCCTTAGCTGATTTGAAAAAGGGACCTCTCAAGCCATGAAACGCGACCAATACCTCAATCTCTGCGCAGGAGTCCTGATTGGAATCTGCTTCATCCTCTCAGCCATCCGTATTTTCAATCGCACCAAGCAGGAGACAGATCCCAATCAAGTCACCCTCCGCTTCTCCCACTGGCAGCTGGAGGGAGGGGTTCGTGAAGGATTCGATCTCGTGGCCCAGGAGTACATGAAACTCCACCCGAACGTCCGAGTCATTCAAGCCCCCGTTCCTGAACGAGTCTACCCCAATTGGGTCACTACTCAATTGGTCGGAGAAAACCCACCGGACATGATCTTGATTGGCAAGGGAGTCGATGAAGAGCGTCTGGCCCGATATTTTATTCCACTCACCCCCTATGTCTCCCAACCAAATCCTTACAACAAGGGAACCGAATTGGAACATATTCCTTGGAGCAATACCTACCTGGATGGATTACAGGGCGGCTATAGTAATAATCTTCTCGAATACTATGGCATCTCGGTCACCATGTACGTGACACGGCTTTTCTATAACAAAGAGCTCCTCAAAGAACTCACCGGCCTGGATGCCCCCCCTGACAACTATCAGGATTTTATCAAGCTGTGTGAAACGATTGAGGAAGTCTCCAGTAAGAAGGGAAACCCCATCCTCCCAATTGCCGGCTCAAAATACAACACCCCCTCCTTGGTTGATTATCTTTTCTCCAGCCAGACTCAATCCATCATCCGTCATCCGACCTCTAATTTCACGCTATCTCATGATTGGAGTAATTTAACATCATCCTACTGGGCAAAAGAATGGACCCTTCATGATCCCAGTTTTCTCTCGGGCCTTCAAATCATGCGGGATGTGACACAACACATGCAACCCGGCTTTCTCTCCCTTTCACGAGATGATGCCACCTTCTACTTTGTACAACAAAAGGCCGTGATGATTACCACCGGAAGCTGGGATCGGACCAGTCTAAATCAGGAAACGGCAGGAATTTTTCATGTCGGCGTTTGCCGCCTCCCTCTACCGACCCCTGGCTCCGAAGGACTTGGAAAACATGTACTCGGCTCCACGTCGGAAGGAACTTCAAAAACCGGCATGATCAACTCGGCCTTTGGAATTCCCCGAAATTGCAAACACTTCGAGATTGCCCTCGATTTCCTCCAGTTCCTCTCCTCTCAAAAAGGGAATCAACTCTTTGTCACAAAAAGCGGATGGCTCCCATCGATTTTAGGCGTTGAAATCCCCCCGGACCTCGAACCGTTTCGTCCCAACATCAACGGATATCCCCCGGGGTTTACCGTACAGAGTGCCGGCTTAGAGGCCCGACGCCTGATTGATACCAACCTTCACCTTCTTTATAGTCGAAATGGAGGCGTTGACGCTTTCCTTAAAGCGGTAGAACCAAAATATGCGGATACCATCGCTAACGATATCCGTATCTTGAATCGAACCAATTTCCGAAGAGTCCAACGGTCTGACACGCCATTGGAAGCCTTGCGGTTTTTAAACAACCGAAACCCCATCCCCGCAACCCTCTCCAAAATGGACAACCTTACCGAAGCTCAAAACGCCACAGAGTCGCTGGTTTTCATTAACAATTTCAATCTCCGAAACGCCGGCTACTCCTTAAAACAATAATCTTATGGCGCTCCCCATCTCCGACAAAAAGGCGATTCTCGAATGGAGACTTTATCTCTTCGTGATTCCTTCGCTACTCATGATCGGCATCTTTGCCTATTACCCTGCAATCAGTGCCATCGTGCACAGTTTTTACGATTGGCAGGGTGGCGACTTCCAGCAGTTCATCGGCCTGGACAACTACTCGCGAATCTTGCGGGATAACACTCTCTGGAAATCCTTTGGAACCATCTCCGTTCTGATTGTCGCCAACTTCTTCAAGATGATCCCTTCCATTGCCATCGCCGTCACCGTGCATCGCCTCACCAGCGACAAATGGCAGTACTGGTACCGCGTTCTACTCGTACTCCCCATGATCGTCCCCTCCCTCGTCACGCTCCTGGTCTGGAAATCATTCTACGACCCAAACCGCGGAATTTTAAATCATTTCCTCCAAAGTACCGGACTTCAAAATGTATTGATTCACTTTGACAAATGGTTCGGTTGGGGTGTTTTCCAAAGCGGTCTCCCCCCCTCTTGGCTCAGCACCCCGGACCTGATTATCCCCTCCTTGATCTTGTGGGGATTCCCGTGGATCGGCGCAGTCGGCGTCTTGATTTATCTCTCCGGTCTTCAGAGCATCGGAACGGAAGTTTACGAGGCGGCAGAACTGGATGGCGTCAGCAGCTTTCAAAAATTTATTTACATCGAATTCCCCCTCATCATGACTCAAGTTCGAATCTCACTGATTCTCATGGTGATTGGAACCATGAAAGACTTTCACCTTCAGTTCCTGCTTCTCGGCGAGAGTGGAGGCCCTGGCGAACGAGGAATGGTCCCAGGACTCTGGATGTATAACCGGGCCTTTATTGCGGGAGAATTCGGCTACGCCTGTGCCGTTGGCATGGTCCTCTTCGCATTCATTTTAATCCTGACCTTCATTCAAAACAAATACGTTCGAGTTTCCAAATGAGTGCCGCCGTTCAAGCCGTCAACCCCCAACGCAAAAGCGATTGGCCCCTTCACACGTTTATCTGGTCCCTCCTCCTCATCGAGCTCCTTCCGCTCTACATGATGATTCAAACCAGTCTAAAGAGTAACCGGGAATTCCTTGAAAATCCTTTTCTCCCAAACGCGATCGGCCTCTGGAAGTGGGACAACTGGGTCTTCGGCTTTAATCTCGTCACCCCGTACATTGCCAATACCGTTTTCGTCGCAGTGACTGCTACCGTTTGCTCCCTTTTCCTGGCAGTCTGTGCCTCGTATTTTTTTGCACGCTATAAAATGCCCTTTAGCAATATTCTCTGGGGGATCTTCATGCTTCTGATGCTGCTTCCCGGGGTCGCGAATATCGTCACCCTCTTTCAGCTCCTGAAAAGCTTCCATCTCCTCAACACCCTCTGGGCCATCATCATTGTTGCCATTGCCGGAGGACAGGTCTTCAATGTTTTCATTCTCCGAAATTTTATCGAGGAGATCCCGAAGGATCTTTTTGAAGCGGCAGAAATTGATGGCGCCTCCCATTTTCAACAAATACGCCACGTCGTGATTCCGATGAGCGGCTCAATTTTGGGTACCCTCTTCATCCTGGCATTTCTCGGAAAATGGAATGATTTTATGATACCCCTGATCGTCCTCCGCGATTCCGAGCTCTTTACCATCGGCGTCGGACTCGTTTACCTCGACGGAGAATACGTCAAGGACTGGGGAAAAATCATGGCCGCCTATTTTATTGCGAGCATCCCTCTCATCATCATCTTCCTCTTCACGATGAAACTCTTCGTGAAGGGTCTCAGCGCCGGCGCAGTCAAAGGATAAAGAACGATCGAGAGGTTCTTCTCGCTAAGCTCGCCAAGGCGCGAAGCAAAGCGTCTATTGGTTTGGGTTAGTAAAACAAATTCCTTTGCGACTTGGCGGACTTGGCGAGAAACGAAGGTTCTGTTTTAAAGTTAGCTTTCGCTTAACCGTTTCTTAGGAGCCTCGAACAACATCGGATGCACTTCGTCGAGCACCGCTTCGATTCGCTCCTGGAATGGACATTTTTCAAGGACTGGTGTCAGATTAAATTGACGCCAACTCTCGGCATTTCGTCCCGGGAACCAATGCCCCCCGTTTCCAAGCAAATTGTAACGCATCTTCGCCCAATCAACCAAATCCAGGCCCTTAGCGTAATTCCAAAGCCGGACGATCTCTCTTACATTGATCTCCCCCGGAATCGCAAAATATTCCGGAATCCCCTGCCACCAACCACGCATCCACTCGACTCCATGCGTCTGAACCATCGCTGCGTCGAGGCGTTCCCGAATCGGTGAGATCGTCTCCGTTGCGCGATCATAAAACTCCAAAGCCTTCACATGCTCTTCAAAATCGGTCGGACGCGAGGCTCCAAGGCTCAGCGTTTGAACTTCAGGACGCGAGAGACAGTAGAGATCATTAAACTGCATCGGTGAGAGATCGCCACAGAGCTCGACAAGTTTCGCAGGAGGTGCGTAGAGCTTCCCTCCTTTGTCATTCGGACTGATAATAAACACTCCGACATCCCGCGCTTGGGCTGCCTCAACCGCACTCCAATTAAAATCGTTCACGTAATACCAATGAAGATTCACATAATCGAATTCCCCCGTATTCACCGCCGCCTCAATTACATCTGGAGTCGAGTGAGTCGAAAAACCGATAAACCGCGCCCGCCCTTCCCGTTGAATCTCCCGGGCTGCCTCCATCGATCCCCCTTTTTTTAAGGTCTCACGCAGCAATTCTTGATTGTTAATCCCATGCATCGCCAACAAATCGACATGATCCAATTTCAAATAGCTCATCGACTGATTAAAAACGCGCCGGAACTCCTTTCCGTCCGCTTGTGGTGCCACCTTGGTCTGAACAATCATCTTCTCACGTGGCAATTTCGGCAAAATCTGGCCAAGTTGCATCTCCGAACTTCCATAACCGCGCGCTGTCTCGATGTGATTAATCCCGAGCTCCAACGACCGGTGAATCGTCGCCTCCAGATTCTCCTGATTCGATCGCTCAACCTCCTCCGGCTTCAAATCCTTCCAAGCCTGTTGATAGCGCATCCCTCCACACGAAAAAACCGGCATGGAAAGCTCCGTTCGACCAAAGCGACGATACTTCATCCTCTTATCCTTGCCTAGCTCCTCAAAAATGCAAGCCACTGAACGAAAATACCATTTTTTCTACTTGGTGGAGCACGCCCTCCGGTCGGGCTTGTTTGGGCGTACTTCTTCTCAAGGATTTACACCATTCCTAAGAAGAGCACGCTATGGGGACGTATCTCATTTTTCATTAATTAAGCTTTTTCGGAGCTTTTGATAAACTCGTTCCAAACCTCTCTCTTTTCTCATTCTGGCTCGAACTTGTTGAATTCCACTGGCGACGGTTCCATAATCCACTCCGCAGCGTTCTCCAATCTCTTTTAGCTTCATCCTTCCCCGTTCCTGACTCAAAATCCATACCATATTCCGGCCCCAATCCCCATACCGATCTTCAAATTCCTCCCACCGCTCCCCCTTCTCTCGCTCCACCACCTCAATCACTCGTTCCCACGACACTCCCGCAGATTCCATCTCCCGTAATGCCTTCTGCTCCCGTCGATTCCCACTCAACGACTGCTTAATTTGCTTCTGAAGGGCATCCCCGCCTAACACGAGCCCCCACTTGATTTCCTCCCACGGATTCTCCTTCATTCCCCCGCAAATCTCCTTTTCCACCTGCCTGCGGTATTCCCCTTTTCCTCCGGCTTTCTTGATGACAAACTCCGTCGTCAACCACTCGGGTTGTTTTTCCAATCCCATATAAGCCCGGTAACTGCTCCATCGATATTCCTTCAATCGTCTCAATCGCTCTTGAATCAATCCTGGATCACTCAACTTTCCCGCTCGGACTGCCTTGGCTTCTCCCTTACCCATTCTCAATGATCTCACCCTCACCGGATTCAAATGCACATAGCGACTGACGGATAATCCTCGCTCCTCCGGATCCAAAATCACCCCCTTAAACCTCCCTTGAAACACCGGCCCCACTTTCTTCCTTCGTCGATTGTAACTTATCCCATAGCATAGATTGAGCCACTTCATCCCCTCACTGATCCTCATCTCGGGATCCTCGATCAGGAGATGGTAATGGTTTCCCATCAGCACATACCCGTGAATCTTAAAACCATACCGCTCCGGAAGCCGGGAAAGGTATTCCAGAAACTTCTCATGATCCGGTTCCGTTTCAAAAATCATCCTCCGATTACTTCCCCGGTTCGTGACATGATACCAGACCCCTTTCACCCTCACTCGTGCAGCTCGCGACATCCCACTCCTTTATCCCACCCCTCCCCAATTGCAATCATTTAATTAATAATGAGATACGTCCCCATTGCATC
>CAZKRU010000081.1:0-18432 GCA_964555235.1 uncultured Verrucomicrobiota bacterium | reverse complement strand
GGAGCCCCTACAGAGGGAGAACATCATCTAACGACGCTCTATGGGATGGCTGTGAAAACAAAACCATTTTCGGCCTTGGCGCCTTTGCGATCTTGGCGAGAAATCAGATCTCAAATGAATTCCACCTCAAAAGAGAGTTGTCCCCTCCACTGATTTCTTCTACGCTCCCGCCCATGTCATTGCGCCATCCGCTCATTGCCCCTTTGGCGATCGCTCTGCTCACCGGCCTTCTCTTTTGCGGACTCCGCACCACCCCCTTTTTTGAAAAATTGGAATGGAAACTCTTTGATCAATGGAGTCGACTCGCCGCCCCCCATCGTCCTTTTGATGATTCCATTGCTTTTGTCCTGATTGATGAGGAATCGCTCCAACATTTCGGCCAAGTCGGTGCCTGGCGCTCCGTGCGCTGGCCCTGGCCCCGAAGTGCTTATGCCAAGATGATCTTTGCCCTCCACGCCGCCGGCGTTGAAAGCGTTTATTTCGATCTTCTTTTTGCAGAGTCCGATGATCCGATGGAAGACGATCAACTGACAGCCATGAGTCAGGCGAGCGGAAAAGCTCGATTCGCTGCAAAAGCATCAACCCCCTCTCTCTTCTCTCCCACATTCCCCGTTGAACTTCGAAGAGAATCCGATCGCATTGTTCGACGCGACTCCGCCACCGGAAATTTAATTGCTTGGAGCGGTCCTTTTTCCTCGGTCGCCCAGAACCGGGCTTATCACGCCATTTCCCTCATTGACTCGGGAACCTCCCACCTCAAAGACAAAAAAAACGATCTCTTCAGTGAATCCTCACTCCGGGCAACGCTTTCACAAGCCGTAGCGCCTCCCGCACTCGCTCCGCTCCGAGGAAAAACCATTTTCGTCGGAACCACCGTCTCTTCCCTTCAAGATCTGATTCCGAGCCCGATGGGAGGGCATGAGCCCGGGGTCTTCGCCCACGCCATGGGGATGTCGAATCAACGCACCGGGAATCGAATTCGAGAAACGACCGACACCGTTCACATCACACTCATTCTACTCCTTCCGTTCCTTCTTTCCCTCGGACTCTTTCTCCGTCCGAATCTGGGCCTTCAAGCGGGCGGGATCATCGCCGGAATCCCGATTCTCCTCGGTAGCTCCTACCTCCTCTTCTATTACGAATGGTGGATTCCGGCCCTCACCCCCACCGCCTCCTTTCTTTTTTGCGGCATCAGTCTGGTCTCCTTGAATTATTGGCGCGAAGGAAAACAAAAACGTCAAATCCAACGTCTCTTCGGCGATTTTGTCTCTCCCGAAGTCTTGAAGGAACTCGTCGCCTCACCAGACAATCTCAAGATGGGGGGCGTCAAAAGAAATCTGACCGTCGCCTTTTCCGATCTCGCCGGCTTCACCGATTTTTCCGAAAAACTCTCCCCCGAAGAATTGGTTGAAGTCATGAACTTTTATCTCAACGAAATGAGCGAATTCGTTCTCAATGAAAAAGGCTTTATCGATAAATACATCGGCGACGCCATTATGGCAGTTTTCGGTGCCCCCCTCCCCCTAGACAATCACGCCACTGTCGCCTGCCGCATGGCTCTCCTCTCCAAGGCGCACTTGGAAAAAATCAATCCCGACATCCAACAACGATGGGGATTCACCCTCTATACCCGCTTCGGAATCAACACCGGCGAGATGGTCATCGGGCAGATGGGCTCCTTACGAAAACGGAACTACACGGTCATCGGCGACGCCGTCAATCTCGCTAGCCGCCTTGAGGGGGCCAACAAGCCATACGGAACCACGATCATGATCGCTGAATCAACTCGACTGTTAATTGGATCCGAGTTTCTCACCCGACCCACCGATCTACTTCGCGTCAAAGGAAAGCAACTCCCCGTTCCTGTTCACGATCTTTTGAATTTCACCAACGAAGCCACACCACCTCAACAAAAAGCCGCCGTGGCCACGCTACGCGGATTCGAAGCCTACAAAAAGCAGCAGTGGGACGAAGCCGAACTCGCCTACCAAGAAACCCTCACTCTTTTCCCCAACGACTCCCTGAGCCAGATCTACCTCAAACGAATCGCCGCCTTCCGTCAAAATCCTCCACCTCCCGACTGGGATGGCGTTTATGTGCTCAAAGAGAAATAAGCCTACACTTCAAACATCCGAGATCGTTTTTGACAAAATAATCCCATGTGGTAATTTGGCTCCATGATCAAAGCTCACGTACAAATCCCTGACAATCTCTATCATTCTGCGAGGAAGGTAGCAGAGCGTAAAGAATGGTCCTTTGCCGAAATTGTGAGAAGAGGTCTTGAATACATGACCGAAACCAACCGAGCAAGGGTTCAAGAAAAAACCTGGGAATTACCGATCGTTAAGGGAACCAAGGCAATCAATATTTCTCAAATCAACGATGCAATTAGTGAAATGCGTGAGACCAAGTCAATCGCAACTAAGAAGAACTAACCTTGTGCTCAGTCTCGATACAAATATCCTTTTTTGTGCAATGATTCAAAATTGCAAAGATCACTCGCGAGCCTTGAGTTTTCTTCAGACTCATCTGAATAATCCCGATCTCGTAATCACCGAGTTGATCCTTGTAGAACTTTATGTACTTCTCAGAAATGACAGTCTCACGGGGATTAAAACGACCCCGGCGCAAGCAACCGGCTGGATCCAACAGTTACGAAATAATCCCTTCTGGACGCTGATCGAAAACGCACCCGTAATGGAAGATCTCTGGAAAATGACGTCAAAACCGCTATTCGCCCGTCGCCGGATTTTTGATCTTCGAGCTGGACTGACGCTGCGACACCACGGCGTCACTCAATTTGCCACAGCCAATGTAAAAGACTTTCAAGGATTGGGCTTTGAGAAAGTTTGGAACCCACTCATCGAAAATTGAGCCAGTTCCTTTAACTTCGTCTCAACGCATTTGATAGTAACTTTATCTGCGCTTTCTCATGCGCGGCGGTCAAGGTGACTCGCAATCTCGCTTTTCCTCGCGGAACCGTCGGATAGCGAATCGCCACGGCGAGGATCCCGGATTCTTCTAATTCTTTCGCCGCCTCCAACGCCCGAACTTCTCCTCCCATGGGAATCGGAAAAATCGGACTCGCAGACCGGAATCCGCTTAATTTCTCAAATGAACGGACATTCTCCCAGAGCTTTTTGACTCGAGCCCTCCCTTCCTCCGTTCCGAGCCACTGGATCGCCGCCAGACTTGCCGCCGCCACCACGGGTGAAGGACCGGTCGAATAAATAAAACTCCGCGCGCGATGCACTAAATAATCAATCAACGTCCGAGAACCCGCCACATAGCCTCCCGCACTACCGAGTGCCTTACTGTAGGTCCCCATCTGCAGTTCAATCCGGTTCGATAATCCCGCCGCCTCCGCACATCCGGCATGACGCTTTCCAAAAATCCCCGTCGCGTGTGCTTCGTCGACCATTAACCAGGCTCCATACCTTTCTTTTAAAGTCACGAGTTCCTTGAGCGGAGCGGCATCCCCATCCATCGAAAAAATCGATTCCGTCACGATCAATCGCTTCCCTTCCGATTTCTGAAGCAGCTTCTCGAGATAATTCAGATCCCCATGAGGAAAGACCCGCACGGTGGCACCACTCAATCGCGCCCCATCAATCAAACAGGCGTGAGAGAGCTTATCGAGAATCACCGTATCTCCCTTTCCGACCACCGCAGGAATCACCCCAAGCGCTGTCGCATAACCGCTGGAAAAACTGAGCGCCGCTTCGGTTCCCTTGAAGCGAGCGGTAGCGGATTCCAATTCCTCATGCACCTTTAAATTTCCACAAATCAAGCGCGCCGCCCCGGATCCGGTTCCGTACTTTTTCAGTGCCACCGTCGCCGCTTCTCGCAATCGGGGATGATTCGCCGAACCGAGATAATCATTCGACGAAAAATTAAGGAGCCTCTTTCCATTGCGAGTAATTGTCACGCCCGCTGAACCCTCCATCGGAACCAGTTTCCGGCCCAATCCTGAAGCGCGAAGGGCCTGCAACTCGGATTCCCAAGAATTCAAACCCATCGTCGCACCCTCGAATCAAGTTGAAAAACCTGCCCCGAAACATTCTCCGTCTGCACCAAAAATGCGACCCAGCGCGCCGCTTCTTCCAAGGTGTTAAAACGTCCCAAAACATGTCCTTCGCGAATCTCCTCCACGCGTTCCTCGGAGAGATGCTGATTCATTTTCGTCGGAATGTAGCCCGGAAGAATCACATTGCAGCGAATATTTTTCGCTCCGCACTCTTTCGCCAAGGAATGACTCAACCCGATCATTCCGGCCTTCGCCGCCGAATAATTCGCCTGCCCGATCGGCCCCTTAAACGCGCTCCAGGAACCGATAAAAACCAAATGACCTCCTCCCGCATTTTCAAGAAGTGGAATCGCCGCACGACTGCACCGCCACGCTCCGCTCAAATGACATTCCATCACCCGATCCCATGCAGACGGCTCCATCTTCGAAAGCGAACGATCCTCCAGCACTCCAGCCGAATGAATCAACGCATCCAATCGAGTCGCGTTTTTGAAATAAACATCCACCGATTTTTCACAAGCCACATCCAATTCCGCATGCCCCGGCGCAAAAACATCCCAACCGAGCTCCAGCAACGAAGATGCCATCGCACGCCCCAACGCCCCTTCCCCTCCGGTAATCACCACACGTTTTGAATTCGGAAGAGCCGGATCGGAAAGAGAGAGCCTTAAGGATGGATTGGCCCGAAACATCCTCAAAACCTATTCCAAACGGAACTTCGGTCAATTCAAAACGGGAACAATTCTCTCTGAGGAATGCAGGATCGAAGGAAACTATCTTGAACCCCATCAGAAAATTCCGCACCTCCGCACCTCCGCGCGAAAAAACTCTAGCTCCTCTCAATCGAAAGGAAAATCGGACCGGCGAGATTCGAACTCGCGACCTCTTGCACCCCAAGCAAGCGCACTAGCCAGGCTGTGCTACGGCCCGAATACCGTTTACCTCTGTAGAAACCTCATTTTCAAGTCCATTACTCACGTAATTTACTTGAAAATGGCTACCAAAAGTGGCAACCTGATTCGCATGGATAATGCGTCCACTCTTAATAACTGTTTCAACTCCAGAAAACATGTGCCGAAGCTACGGGGACTCTGGAAAAAGGGCAACCATTTTTATTACCGATATCAAATGAATGGCCTTAGACGCTCCCTCCCCTTAGGAGCGGTGAGCGAAGAAGAAGCCATCCGCAAGGCTCTTGAAGTCTCCGCCCGTCCGGAACTTCGCGAGGCTGGAGTCTGGAAACACGAAGTTGATACTTACATGGCCGAGATGCTTGATCGTAAGATCCTCTCCAAATATTTTGCCCCTTCGCGGCATAGCGTTCTATTGGCCTTTGGCCGGAAATTTGCAATTGAACATCCCCGCCAAGTGACCACAGAAATCGCTCAACGGTGGCATGACGAGCTCAAAGTCGAACATTCTCCCAATACCGCCCGAAGTTATGTTGCCCATGTACGATCATTTTATAAGTGGCTGATCGAAAACAAAAAGACTCATGAAAACCCAACCGCCAGTGTCAAAGTCAACCGGGAACCGACTAAGGCACGAATTCTCTTTCTTGAATTTAATGCAGTCAAAAAACTGTTACTAGCCGCCGAAAAAGAAAATATGGAGCTCGCCTACGTTCTCCATATTGGATTCCTGAGCGGACTGCGAAAAAACGAAGTCATTGAATCCCGCCCCAAATGGCTCGACTTGAAGCAAAATACCGTCCATGTCACAACGACTCCCACTTTTGAACCGAAGGGAAGAGAAAACCGAACAATTCCCATGCATCCCCTGCTAAAGAAATTCTTAAGACGCTATCTTCCTTGGTTAAAGAAAGAGTATGGAGAAAATCCAACCTTTATGTTCCGTCCGGATCAGGGGCATGGAGATTACATGTATCGAACCGATTTTAAAAAGGCCTACAACAAATTCATGACCTCGCAAAAGTTGCGCTGGTGCACTCCACACGTGATGCGTCATTCGTTTGCTTCCAATCTCGTTATTAAAAACGTTTCTATCTACAAAGTAGCAAAATGGATGGGCGACACCGTCGAAGTGACTGAAGACCACTATGCCCATGTAGCCCCTCAGGATTCAGATATTGAAAGAATGAAATAGACCCCTTCTACAACAAAACTGATTCGTTGAGCGTTTTTTCGAAATCAGACATAACAACCATCATCTCTTCAAATGTGGGAGTTTCACCAAAAAACATCGGACCGAGCATGGCTTGATAATCTTTTTTCCAATCGATGAGGTGATCTGCTGGTGGGACCAGCCGGAAAGAACCTCGCTTGTGTGTAGAATAATCGACCCAGCTATATCGAAAAAAAATCTCGCGATGTTCGGCGACTCGTTGAAAGAGGTCTTGCTGTCCCATCGCACGTTTCCCAACTCCAGCACGGAGAAGTGACCAAAGATCGTAGTAGTGACGCGCCATTCTTACTTTACGGGGCTTATCGAAAGGCCGGAAGGTTTCTTCATGAAGGAGACATGCTTTTTCCCAAAAGGTACGTTCTACCGCTAAGGCACGAACCGAAAATTCGGCATGAGGATCGAGTACCGGAAAAAATTCCGTGACGTAGGGCTGAATCACTTTGTCTTCATGAGGCCAATCATCGGAACGAGCCCCCAGTTCAATTTTGACCACGGGACGAACATATCCAGCTGTGCCAGCGGGAAATACAGAAGGATAGTGGAAGAGCAGGCACTGACCATCAGCCATATCGGGATCCACTTCCAGCTTCCAATCCGGTTGATTCAGGATGTCGGCGATTCTCGAAGCAAGCGCCGGATATAAGATTCCCTGCACCCACTGACGCCCCGCCGTCATCAGATTTTCCAGTCGCGATCTACGCTGCGTATTACTAGAACCTTTCTCCGGAGCCGCGTCACCTCCGAAACCAAGGATTTCCTTGTCAATAATCAGATCGATGTCTTCAGAAAAACGGTGGATCAGCTTCCACGCTTTTGAAAGAGAAGTACCGCCCTTAAAGGTAAGCTGCTGGCCGATTCCAGGCAGAGCAAAAAGCTCCCGCAGGGTCCAACAGACCCAAAAGTCCTTTTCTACGCTCAGTGCTTGCAAACCCATTTTGGCGTCGACCTGTTGAAAGGCGAGTCGCCGATCATTGGAGGATTTTTTCAGAAAGGAGGTCATGATGACGCCTCGGGTTCAATCAGTCGGCCCAACAGCTCGGAAATCCATGAGGGGGCATGACGCAGGTCTTTACGAATCAAGGACCGATCTTGATTTTGAATCTGACGACGAAGAATGGCGATCATCTTTTCGTCAATCTGGTCTTTCCCAAGGTAACGCAGGGCTTGAATGAGAGTCCCACTCTTACGTTCAGCAGTTGCCATGTTCCTCGGAGTCGTATGTTGAAGAATGATTTCCTGCTTGCCGATTTTCACCTTCTTGGCAGGACCATCCGTCAAAAATACAATCCGAGAAGGCACCTGTTCAGACAAACCGAGTACATTGGCAGCGTAGGCACCGGAAGGCTGCAGTCGAATTGCATCGCGAACAACAAGCGCCCGGGCAATGGCTTCAGCCGAAGGCGAAATTTCGCCAAGATCCGGATGCGCTTCGGGGTAGTCATAGAGGCCCCGGGCAATTTTTCGAATTGTACCTGCCTGAGTGAGCCGCTTTAGTGCAGAATCAATGGCATCACGACTGCCCAGCCCTTGAAAGTGTTTCGGAGTAAACACACAACCCCTACCACGCCCATAAATACGACTAAGTATCTTAAAATAAGATGTTTGTGAATTTATTTTCATCTTCTATCTAACGGAAAAGTTAGTATATAATTCCGTTAAGAACAATCGTTTTTTAAGAGTACTTCAAGTATTTGAGGATCCGCTACTTTCGAAGACCATGACAGCGATCTAATCCTAACTCATGCCACGGGACACCAGTCCCAGCTCAATCGACCGATTCAAAATTCCTCCGGCTCCGAGGTCTTCGCGAAAGAGAATCTCGACAGACCCAAGGCTCGTCGTTCAGGCCGTTTCACAAGCCCAGCATGCCGCCAATTTCATCTGAGGCCGAGCCATGCAACATGAGGTCACCTCCAGTCCGCACGAGGAAGCAAAGGTTCTCGAAAGACTCAAACCCACGGAACCAAGCCCAAAACAATCCTTCAGCATGAGGCTTTAAAAGCCATGAACAACCCTCCTCCCTCCCGATTGCCTGCCACCTGGGCATTGCCCAGTTTGCCAGCCTTGCCCCGATTCCGGGTCAGATTATCCCGTCTTGCCAGGAGGAATGGCATACGCCGGGAAAGCCTGCCAAAGGGGCCCAAAAAGGCCCCATTTTGTCAGCAATGAGCATAGTAAAAATGGGCGCCATTTTTACTTTTTCGGTACTTCACCTCGAAAAAGAGGACTCCGCAGGTCTGGGCCTGCTACGTCCATAACCGAAGGATCCTTATGAAAAAAACACAATCAAACCGTCATCGCATCAATGTTGATACTGGCCCGGAAATTCAAATTGCCATTCGGGCGCTCGCTGATCGCTGGAACTTCAAAACCAATGAAGCCGTTACTCGCGCCATCCTCGAGTGTCTTCACAAACCCCTAGCAACCGCACCGGAACCGCCGTGGGCAATCGTAATCAGTCGCAAGCTAGACATTCTTCAGAACACCATCGAGGAAACCTTTTCGTAGCACTCCATGAAATTCACTCATGGCATCATCGTACACAAGCACAAGACCTGGTACTCGCCTTTTGATCCTGAATATCAGGACGAAACTTCATCACTCAAACACTATGCCGATTTGCGCCGCCCCACAAATCCGGAATCAAACCCAAGCCTGTCGATGGACTGGATTACATCGACAAGGAGGAGGTCAGGCAGATCTATGCCGCCGGATTCATTCGAACGATGGCAAGCACCGATTCGGACGGAACCCGATGCCAGTTTGAAAAACTTCCGAAAGAAGAACACAAAAAAAGAATCAAGACGGCTCGGAAAAAACATGCAAAAAAATTTAAAAGCCAACGCAAAACTCATCACCGACTGGTCTTTTCCATGTCAAAAGAAATGACCAACGCCCTGAAAGCCAAGGGCCTTAGTCCCGATGCCGTTTTGCAATCTGTCATGAAGCGGTCGCTTCGAAATTTTACGGATCGGTATCATCGCGGGGATTCGCTGGGGTTTTCGTATGGCCTTCATCACGACACGGATCACCTCCATGTTCACGTCTTCGTTCATCCCCGGACCAAATATGGAGAACCGGTCTCCTTTAGCCAGTAGATTAAAAGGCAAAAGACCGACAACGGACAGGAGGACAAACTCGGGTTTCTGAAAAAATCCGTTGAAGCCTACCCTCTTTCCAATTGCCTTTAAGGGGCGAGCGTGGCTGTTGAAAAGAGAAAATCCTCCGCGCAAAGACGCCCCCCCCCCAATAATCCCTCGGGGACCGGATTAGGCAAATCGCCGGTGCCAGCGGCTGAAACATCCACCCCTGACGACAATTGAAAACGGCTGAACCCGACGATTCGGATTGGGGTGCAAAATTATCATCAAAAGTAAAACAAACAGCTCCATGCGAGAAATCTTCCCTTAAGAACGTTTTTTCAACACTTGATCGGTATACTTCTCCGCCTCTTTCACCCACTGCGCTTCGGACGAAGTTCCCGCTGTTTCGCAAAGTTGATCCCACGCCTCGCCAAAGGGCATCGTTTTCATTCGCTCCATCAGCGCGAGTTTCTGCGCTCCTTTTCCTTCGGCCTCAAGTTGCTTCAACATTTCTGAAGGATCAAGCAATGCGTACAAGAGCGCTTTTCGAGTCGCGCGAATTCCTACAACGTACGCAAACAACCGATTAATACTGGCATCAAAGTAATCAAGGGCGATGTTCATCCGGGAAAGCGCGTTGCCACGATGAAGCTCCAGGAAAAGCTGCCGAACGTCATCATTAAAAATCACCACGTGATCACTGTCCCAACGAATCGGGCGGCTGGTATGAACGAGAAGCCGCTCATGAAACGGAAGCAGCGCCGAGACTTTGTCATGAATAGCTTCGGTCGGATGAAAGTGCCCCATATCGAGACAGAGCATCTTTTTTCGAGAGAGCGCGTAACTGGCATAAAATTCAAACGATCCGACCACAAAATCCTCAGACCCAATTCCAAAAAGCTTCGGCTCAACGGCATCCACACAGTGCGACTCCCCATCACCAAGAGAAAGAGCAAAAATTTCATCGTACGAGTCACGAAGTCGTTCGCGAGGGGCCCAACGATCCGCCGGCGAATCTTTCAGACCATCGGGGATCCAGTGATTATTCACGCAGGGGGAGCCTTGGCGTTTTCCAATCTCCGTCGCAATCTTTCGGGAAGCCTGACCGTGCCGAATCCAGAATTTTCGTGTTGCTTCATCGCGATGCGAAAGCGTAAATCCATCCGACGCTAGGGAATGTGAGAAATAGGAAGGGTTAAAATCAATCCCGATCTTACCGTTTTTCGCCCAATCGATCCAACGCGAAAAATGGTCAACCTCGAGCGCGTCTCGATCTGTCTTTTGCCCCGAGAATTCTGCGTAAAGCGCGTGAATATTAACGCGATGGGTCCCCGGAACCAGTTTCAAAACCTGCTCAAGATCCGAGCGAATTTCATCTCCGTTTCGCGCGCTTCCCGGAAAATTTCCCGTCGCTGCAAACCCAGATCCAACCCGTGAGCCCCCCTCTTCGAGTCCTCGCACATCGTCCGCCTGCCAGCAATGAACTGAGATTGGAATTTCCAAGGTTTTTCGGATAGCGGCTTCCGCGTCGATCCCCATCTCAGAGTAAGCGTGTGTCCATTTCATATAATTTCTGAATTTATTCTAATCGGATTTCCATTGATTGAAATGGAAGATTTGATAAAAAAAATATAGAAAATGATTTCTGATCAAATCTATCTTCCTCCCTCCCCTCACCTGAAGGCCTGGGGCGTGGCGCTCACGGCCGTTGGAAGCATTCGAAGTCGCCCCGGTGAGTTCTATCCTCCCAAAGATCACCCCAAGGATCATCAATTCTCTTGGGAAAAAGGCCGCGTATTGTCCGAATATCAAATACTCTTTCTGGCCAATGGTTCCGGATGGTTGGAGGTTGAAGGGCTTCCGAAAATGACTGTTCAGACGGGAAACGTCTTCTTTCTATTTCCCGGCATCTGGCACCGCTATCGTCCGGATCCAAAGACCGGATGGACGGAGTACTGGCTCGAGCTCCAAGGCTCCCTTTTAAAACAATTACAAAAAAGTCGAATTCTCGATCCCAGAAATCCAGTGCGAACACTTCGATATCAAGCAGATCTTCACGACGCGTTTGAACACGTCCTTCGTCTCACCCAAGAACGGGCCTCCGGTGAAGTCCTCGGAACGATGGCGTATCACCTGCTCGCACGTGTCTTAGCCACATCGGAAGGCGAGGACGAGCCGAAGTTTCATGGCGCTCTTCAGAAGGCTCAACGACGAATGGCTGAACAAGCTGAAATCAATCTCTCGATGAGCGCACTAGCCCGTGAATGCAGGATGGGCTACTCGCACTTTCGGAGGGCGTTTCGTCAGCGAACAGGGTTTTCACCCAAGCGGTACCACACGGAAATCAGACTTCGGAAAGCCCGCGAACTCTTGGCGGGAACGGACTTAAAACTAAAGGAAATTGCCGAACGCCTTGGATTTGATTCGCCATACCACCTCTCCGCTTTATTCAAAAAACATCTCGGGCGATCTCCTAAAACATGGCGCTCCCAAGCTCCCCGTCACCCATAATTTTCAGTCAAATACCTCCAGCAAAGCTGAAGGCTTGAATTTCCCCCTCGAAGGGGATCGTAAATCCGCCATCCGTCCTCGCGCCAAGTTCGCAGGGGACGCCGAGAAATCTGAAAACCTCTGCGTTCTCAGCGATCACTGCACGAAAAATAATCCGTATTTCATTTCTCTTCCGCATTCATCACATGATCTTCTATTCACAAGCGCACCGCGAGAACTCCGCTACCTCAAAATTCGATATCAAAAAGTCCCCCGTCTGATTTCCAGTAAAAATATTCTCCGCGAGCTCCGTGCTTCCGCGTGAGAAGCACCCACGGATTCCATTCACACTAACTTCGAGAACCGCTCATACGCAGCCTTCCAGACCTTCACGTCCTTCGGTTGATACAACTCAATCGCAAAAGAGTTCCGAACCATGGCACGCGCTGCCGCCAGATCTGGCAAATGATTTAGCGCGAGTGCCTGCACCAAACCATTTCCTGCCGCTGTCGCTTCGACTGGACCCGCCAAGATCTCTCGGCCCGTTGCATTTGCCGAGAACTGATTGAGTAGGGCATTTTTACTTCCTCCCCCGACGATGTAAATTTTTTTAATTTTCTTTCCAGTACATTCTTCCAACTGTTCCAACGTCCGACGATACAGCAGCGCAAGCGATTCCAAACAGCAGCGGATCATCGCCCCATGATCTGCCGGAACCGGCTGCCCCGTCTCCTGACAAAATTCCGCAATACGACGCGGCATCTCTCCCGATTTGGAAAACCGCGCATCATTTGGATTTATCAGAGAAACCAAAGGAAGAGTTTCAACTGCCATCTTTGTGATTTGATCGTAATTGTAATCCGCTCCCTCTGCCGCCCAGGCACGGCGACATTCCTGAATGAGCCAGAGTCCACTGATGTTTTTGAGAAACCGAATCGCGTGGCCGTAGCCGACTTCATTCGTGAAATTATACGCTCGACTCTTCGGAGTAATCACGGGCTCGGAAACTTCCACCCCAAGAAGAGACCACGTTCCGGAGCTCAAATATGCCCAATCGTCCCCTTCGCCCGGCACCGCCACCACCGCATTCGCCGTATCATGTGAACAGGAAGCAATTACTCGAACATTCTGAAGTCCCGTCTCCTCCTTCATCTCTTTTGTCAACGGTCCCAAGACGGTCCCTGAAGCCACAATCTCCGGGAAAAGACGTTCCGGAATTCCAAATTTTTTCATCAAAAGCGAAGACCAGGTCCGGGTGCGGGGATTATAAATCTGCGAAGTGCTCGCCATCGAGACTTCAACTTTTGCCACCCCCGAAAAGAGCCAGTTAAAATAATCGCCCACCATTAAAAATCGCTCTGCCAACTCCAAGATACGCGGGCGCGACTTCACATCAACAATCAACTGATAGAGTGTGTTAATGAACATGAATTGAATTCCGGTCTCGTCAAAAATCGTCTCGGCCGGAACTGTCGCAAACGCCGCCTTCGGATACGCCTCCGTCCGAGCATCGCGATAATGATAGCCCTCCGTTAAACAGACTTCCTGGTCATGGAGATAAATATAATCGACTCCCCACGAATTCGTACTCACTCCGTGAAATTCCAACCCAAGCGCTGCGGCCTTACGCAATCCCTTTTTTATTTCATCAAACAAACGAAGATAATTCCAACGCAACGATCCATTGATCCGAACCGCTCCATTCGAAAAACGATAGATCTCCTCCAGCTTCATTTTTTTTTCTTCGAGTGTGATCATCATCACCCGTCCACTCTCCGCTCCCAAGTCGCATGCCAGATATCGTGTCGTCGCCATAGAAGACGGTTTTAACAGGGAGTCCATATCAGGCGCGATTAAAAAATGATTCCTCACACAAAGGCAACAGCCTTTGAGCAAGTCTACCGCAGGGGCTCTTGAAATGATTGCGATCACAAGCGCCGAACAAATCGTTCAATTCAACAAGCACCTCAAGGAGGAGCACTACTTGGGCGCCAGCCCCTCGGTTGGGGATTTCATCCGGCAAGTGGCGATTGAAAATGCTCAAGGGGTGACTCTCTTTGCGTGGAGCCCAGCAGTCAAGAAACTCCTCTTATCTTAAGAACGCTTCGTGTAATCCGCCATCAACCGCAATCACCTGACCGGTTGTTTTGGAAAGGCGTTGCGAGACGAGAAGAAAGTAGGCTTCCGCCTGATCCGCCGGAGTAATCGGTGATTTCGTCAGCGTGCGATCCGCATAGAACTGTGCGAGTTTCTTGACGAGACTCTCTGTCTCTTCGGTTTCGGTGTACGGAATATTGTATTTCGCCAAGGAACCGATCACCCGATCCCTCGGAAACATTGCCGAACCTTGAACAACGGTTGCGGGTGCCACTCCATTGACCCGAACAAGCGGAGCAAGTTCGATCGCCATTTCGCGCACCAGATGATTCGCCGCCGCTTTTGAAACGTCGTAAGCCACCGAACCTTTTTTCGCGACCGCCGCATTCGCCGAAGTTGTGAAAACGAGATTGCCGCGAAGGTTTTGTTCTTTCCAGGTTTTCGCCGCTTCATCTCCAACTAGATAGCTTCCCGTCACATTGATATTAAAGGTCAGCGCCCACTTGTCGTCAGGAATATGCCCCGACCTATCGCTCGGAACAAAGATGCCTGCGGTCACACAGATGGAATCAAACCCTCCGTAAGCAATCACCACGTCATCGAGCATTCGCCGAATTTCGGCACGATCCGTAATGTTCGCGCTGAGACCGAGCGCCGGTCCGCAATTGGAAAGCCCTGTTCCCGCCACTCCAATTCCAACTCCGTATTTATCTGTAATTTCTTTTGCCGTTCCCTGTGCGGCCTCTTCATTCAGATCAACACAAACGATGTGGGCGCCTTCCTTCACCAACCGATGCGCCGTCTCTTTACCAATGCCGGACCCGGCACCGACCACCACAATAACCTGACGCGCAAGTTCCTTTTCTGCAGGCATCCGCTTAAGTTTTGCTTCCTCAAGCAACCAGTACTCAATGTCGAATGCTTCCTGTTGAGGCAACGCAATATATTGGTCAATCGCCTCCGCTCCCCTCATCACTTCCACAGCACAATTGTAAAACTCCGCCGTCACTCGTGACTCCGATTTGTCCTTCCCCCAGGCAATCATTCCGAGACCGGGAATCAAAACCACGGTTGGATTCGGATCGCGCATCGCCGGAGAATTCGCATGTTTACACTTTGCATAGTAGGCTGCGTAGTCCTTTCGATACGCTTCCAATGCAGAGGTCAGTTTCATTTTGAGCGTCGCCACATCTTCCTCTTGAGGATTCCAATCGACGAAAAGCGGCCTGATCTTCGTCCGCAAGAAATGATCAGGACAGGAGGTTCCTAGTTCCGAGAGTCGCGCCGCGTCCTTTGAGTTCACGAATCGAAGAATCTTCGCATCATCCTGCACCGTTCCGATGAAACGCTTCTCCTTGGAAACCTGCCCCCGAAGCCACGGAAGAATCGCCGCAAACGCCGCGCGTCGCGCTTCATCGGCCAAGGTCTGATATTTCGCTCCGCCAAACGCCTTCGTGTCGCCTCCCTTCGCCGCATACTTCGATTCAATGTAGGCAGAAGCTTTCTCAATAAAATTCAGCGTGTCAGTGTAACACTGCTTTTCATCGTCGGCCCATGAGATAAACCCATGCTGTCCCATCATGATCGCACGAAGCTTCGGATTTTTCCGGGCAATCTCCTGCATCGCCAAACCGAGCTCAAATCCGGGACGCATCCACGAAACATAAGCCATCTCCCCTTCAAAAATCTCCTTCGTCAGCTTTTTGCAATTCGCCGAAGCCGCAATCGCAATGATCGCGTTCGGATGCATATGATCAACATGCTTTCCGGGCAAAAACGCGTGCAAGGTCGTATCGATGGAAGAAGCTCGGGGATTTAAATTAAAGATCGTGTGCGAGAACATTCCGACCATTTCGTCTTCCGCCGTCGACTTGAGTCCCTTGTCAGCACGGGTTCCGTAAATTTTTTGAAGGTCGATGAGTTTCGCTTGATAAAGCGACGAAAAGTTTTCGCGCGTACTCGTCCGGAGATCACCTCCGGAACCTTTCACCCAAAGCACTTCTACCGACTGACCTGTGAGAGGATCCTTCTCCATGAGCTTCGCGGACGTATTTCCACCTCCCGTATTGGTAATGCGCTGATCCGCTCCAAGAATGTTTGATCGATAAATCAGACGACCGACCGGATCCAATCTCGCAGCAGTTTCGTCATTCCACAAATAGTTCACGTATTGATAAGACATAGAGTCACTTTCTCGGTTATCTGTTATTTTGATTAAATAATGATTGAAATATGATCTAATTATGATTATTGTCAATCAATTAAATGAAATCTCACGAACGTCAAAAAACCCTTCTCAAACTCTTGGAGTCCGTCGAGGAGCTCCGTGTCGAGGATGCTTGCAAAGAGTTAAATACCTCTCCCGCAACAATTCGACGCGATTTTGTTCGACTGGAGAAATCCCGAAAAGGGATTAAAACCTGGGGAGGAATCCGCACGAACGTCAATTCCGTCGCCCCTTTTTCCGCCCGTCGCACGCACCACCTCGAAACCAAACGCGCGTTGGCTGCACGAGCCGCCTCACTCGTTCAAGAGGGTGACACCGTCATGATCGACGGAGGTTCCACCACGCTACAGCTTGCCCCCTTTCTCGCCTCGAAAAAAATCCGTATCATCACCAACTCGCTCGTCATCGCACATGAAATTGATCAGCATCAAGGAACCCGACGCGGTGCAGAAGTTTTTCTAACGGGTGGAATTTTGCTTCCGGAAACCGGACTCCTCACCGGCCCCCAAGCGGAAGCCTTTCTCCGTCATTATCACGCCCGTTGGGGATTTCTCTCCGTCGGCGGAATCGACACCGATTGGGCAACCAATGATCGTGAGACCATCGTTCAACTCGAGCGAGTCATGCGCGAACAGTGCGAGCAATTTGTCGTTCTTTCGGATCCGAGCAAATTCGGGACCAACGCCATGTGCCGCGCCTTTCCCATCACCGCCATCCACCAACTCATCACTCGAGAAGTTCCCGAGAATTCCGCCACCCTACACTCCATTGAAACTCAGGGGATTCAAGTTTTAAGGTGCTGAGCTCCGAGCGAGTCAGGTACCTCCGGCAAAGACGAGGCTTGAAAAGTGCGAACCGCTCAAAGCGGTTTATCGCAAATCTAATTGTCGTTAGGCACATTTGACCAAATTGCAACAGGTTCAGATTTCGGAATATTCTTGTTTTCCAACCCATCGACTACGATACCCAACGCGCTATTGCCATAGAAATAATTCAACAGGAAGTCGAACGACTCAAGGATGATTGTCGTTGACCAGGTTGTGAAGTTTCATGGGATAATGCCCCTTTTTGGAGTTTGTATTCGCCGAAGGATTTGATCCTACTTACGGACTTCGTCAAATTGTGCTCAACCTAAACTTTGCAGTCAAAAGGGTGGATTGATTCTATCTCAACACAGTAAAAACGCTTGGAGAGAGAATAACCGCCGCGCGTCTCAACTCATCTTAGCCGTAGTCACCTGAAACGGTCAGGTCCCGCCCCAGTGACACATCATCCTCACCGCCCACCACGACTAGATCTCTGGATTTTTGCCAACCAGCTCGTTCTAGATGAGAGCGAGACTGCCTAGGACGAACAATAACAAGGATGCAAATCAGATCTGCATTAGCGTTTCCATGTGAGCTTATCGGAGGGGGTATGCTCCCTCTCAAAAACCTCTTTGACACGCGTAACAAGTTCGGGGTGTTGTGCCGCGATGTTCGTGTCCTCATGTAAGTCCGTTTGCAGATCATAAATATAGATCGGCGAATTAAGGTCCTCGTTGAGATTGAGTTGGATGCCCTTCCATCGTCCGTCGAGAAGCGCAGCGCGCTTTCCGCCTCCCTCGTAGAACTCCCAGTAGAGAAATTCATGCTCTTTCTGAGGTGTTCCTAGGAGCGTGGGGAGATAACTGATGCCGTCGGTTCCCTGCGGCGGCGAAACGCCTGCAAGCTCGCAAGCAGTTGGCAGGAAGTCCCAGAATGCCGCAACGTGTTTGGTTACTGTACCCGGCGCGATTTTATCAGGCCACCAGACGATCATTGGGATGCGGATCCCTCCCTCGGTAAGATCCCTTTTGAGGCCCCGAAACGGGCCGGAAGAATTAAAGAATTCCGGCGCGAATCCGGGTAGGTTCACAGGTCCATTGTCACTGCTGAAGATGACAAGCGTATTCTTTTCGATGCCTAGTTTTTTGAGCTTTTTGATGATCTCACCGACCTCCCAGTCCAAACGTGATACCATGGCCGCATAGGTGGTTTTGGGCTCCGGCTCATTCCGATAATGAGTTTGACCTGTGAGCGGGGTCTCTTCGAATCTGCCGCGGTATTTTTTCTTCCACTCTTCTGGTGCATAGAGGCTCGCGTGCGGAATCTGGCTTGCGTAGAAGAGAAAAAAAGGGGCCTTTTTCTGTTCCCCGATATAGTTAATCACCTCATTGAAGAACAGGTCACCCGTATAATTATCACCTTCGTGATTAGAGTTGTTTGGATACACGACTTCATTGCCGTTGCGGAATAGTATCGGCGGAAAATAGCTGTGTGCTGCCTGGTGGTTTACAAATCCGAAGAAATAATCCACTCCTTTTCTATTCGGTTGATGTCCAT
>CAZKRU010000080.1:0-18705 GCA_964555235.1 uncultured Verrucomicrobiota bacterium | reverse complement strand
GTTGTCAAACTTCGGGAGTCCTCCGGCAGAGCCGGAGGATTACCTATTTAATTTAAACTCCGTGCTCCTCTTTACCTTGGTAGGGTACGGTCGATGACCGCGCCGAGTCTTAGGGGTGGCGTCTTACTCGCAAGAATAGAGTTCTCCGAGCCCGGCGCCCTCGGAGAGGTCGCCCTACCAGTCTGATACCTCTAGTCCCACGGTTGCGGGAGAGGTTTACCTTTCTTAATCAGTTTCCAAAGCATTCAGACCCTCGGACGATTCCTTCTCTTTTCATAGGGAAGATTGGCTTCCGCCCAAGTGATCGTCGCTTGGATGGCCTTCCATCGTTCGAGAGGAGAATAAGCGCGTTCCCGTTTGAGTTCTTCGTAGGCTTTGAGATCTTGAGGAGCGGACGCTTGCGGAGAAGCGTCCCTACCATCGCCTTCGATGCTCATTTCTTCCTGAGATCGGAGCATTCTTCATCGGATAATTCATTCCCCCGATCAAGAGATAGTCCACTTGATAACGACCTAATGTCGCCAAGATGACATCGACGTTCATGAATCCAAGTTATCGAAGTTTAAACAAATGGCGAACGGATTTTCTGAAGACGGAAGAAAAGACCGAGATCCTTTTTCTCGCGCGGAGGTCGCAGTGGTCGCTGGGGATTTAACTGGGAGAAGGCGGGAGGGGGATTTCTTGAACGCGCTTCTGGAACTCTTCGTTCGAGATCACGGGGTCCATCACCAATGCCTTCGGATCCAAAGGGAGTTCCACCCACGATTTGCAGCCGTCGTAGTCGCTGCACCACGGGAGGATTTGGGGCGATTTCAGACGAAAAATACGAACGACCAAGGCGTGAATGCCGGGGGCTTCCCCAAAATCGAATCGTTCCTTGAGAATCTCTTCTTTCCAAAGGTGAAATCGATCCAAGGCTCGGACTTCGCCCCATGTTTTGAGGTAGCGCACTTCAACCGATTCAGCCCAGTATTTAACTTCAACTTGTTGAACCAAGGTGGAGCCTAAATCAAAAAATTGTTTCGCTTCGGGCTTCGTCCGCTCGAGTTGTTGATGGAATTCGGTGGGGAGGAGCCAGAATCCGGGATGTTTTGGCTTGAATCCTTCCTCGCCCTCGGAGATTCCGCCCTTGCGCAAAATCAGAAGCTGCGTCCCCTGCCCCAATCCTTCCACCACGGCTCGCCATTCTTTGAAGGCCGGCGATTTTACCTCGGTCGAAGTGACTGCTACAGGCTTCGGAAGGGGTGGCGGAGTTGCCTCACTCTCTTCATCATTAAAAAGCGACCGATTTTTCCAGAGGTAATAACCTCCCGAGACAACCGTGATCAGCAATGCCCACCCAAAAAGCCAGGAACCGATGTTTACTAAAAATTGCGCGGCAGAACTCTCTCCAAAGCCGAGCTCCTCCAAGGAGAGGAGCGTGAGAGATGAAATAATCGCCACCATCTGACTGATCGTCTTATGTTTTCCCGCGCGTTCTGCCGCCAGTATCTTACCTTGATGCGCCGCGGCAATGCGAAGTCCTGTAATCAAAAATTCTCGACTGATAATCAAGACCACGACCCAGAACGGCACCAGTCCATACTCGATCAAGGCGATTAAGGCTCCACTAATTAATACTTTGTCGGCCAGGGGATCGAGCAATTTACCGAGATCGGAAATCAATCCATAGCGGCGGGCCAGAAATCCATCCACCCAGTCAGAAATACTTGCTACGACAAAAATCGCGAGCGCTGCTGTGGCCCAGCAATCTCCCGATTCCGAGCTATCCAATGCCAGCACGAGGACGAAGAAGCCACAGAGGACAAGTCTTCCAAACGTGATCTGATTGGGAAGGGTCCAGACGCGACTCATTGGAGGGCCCCTACGAATTGCCCATGGCTCGCGCGAAGGAGCGGGAATAAAAGAGAAAGCCGTGAACAATCCATGCCTATGCTCCTACCCAAAATCTTTCATGAAGGGAAGGATTTTGATGATCCGACGGTAGGGACGCTTCTCCGTAAGCGTCCGAACTTAAATGAGCGGCCCCCTCGGAGAGGTGTCCCTACCAAAAATCGACCGCCAAAAATCTCCGTGCATCTCGACTGGAAATCCTGATAAAATGCCCCTCGGATGAGTGAGGACCGTTACGAGCGTTGGATTTTGAAGGAGATTCTGGAAACAGGATTTCGGGAGGAGCTTTGGAACGAAGCGCTTCGGCAAAGCCAGGAAGACCCGAATCAAGCGCGGCTTGCTTACATTGAACTCCGACGCCGTCAGCTCATTGAAGAACAGGTAGAGATTCCCGACCTCGACGCACCGGTTACGAGCAAAGTCCCCAAACGAGTTCCGCCCCCTGATTTTTTTGAAGAGCATCCTCGACTCGTCCGAGTCATTGGATTCTTCATCGCCGGCGGCATCATCATGCTCGGCATCAAACTCATGATGCTCAGATCGACGCTGCGATAATCCGATCCAAATGAGCCTTCAAGGCTTTCATCGCACGGGCTCGATGACTGTAATGGTGCTTTTCTTCCAAGGTCATTTGCCCAAATCCGAGGGAGGCCCCTTCGGGAACAAAAAGCGAATCATACCCAAATCCCTCGACTCCTTCAGCGCTCTCTAAAATTCGTCCAGGACAGGTTCCCTCACAAACCGCGATAACTTCACCTTTTCGAGCAAGCACCAAGACACAACGAAATCGGGCATGGCGGCGTTCCAACGGAATCCCAGTCAACGCCTTCAAGAGCATCTCACGATTCCGGACCTCACACTTCATCTCGCCGCCATAACGGGCTGATTTGACGCCAGGAGCCCCCCCTAGAGCATCCACTTCCAATCCGGAGTCATCCGCCAGCACCCAGTCTTCGAGCTTAGAAGTGAGCGCCAAGGCTTTCAGACGTGCATTCGCCTCAAAGGTCTCACCTGTTTCGTCCACATCTGGCATGGGGGGAAGATCCAACAAGGAGATGACTTCGAAAATGTTTCCGATTAAGTCCTGAAACTCCCGGGCTTTCCCGGGATTACGAGTCGCCACTAAAAGTCGGGGAGTCGGCATAAGGAGAAAATGAAAAAGGCCGCTCTCCCTTTCGGAAGAGCGACCCTTTTAAATCAGCATTTCAATCAAGCCTTGGCTTGTTTGACAATCGCCGCAAACGTATTCGGCTCGCTCACCGCGAGGTCCGCCAGAATCTTGCGATCAATCTCGATCTTGGCATTATCCAGCGCTTCTGCGAAGCGGCTGTAAGTAATCCCGAGGGCGCGGCAAGCCGCATTGATACGGGTCACCCAAAGCGCGCGGAAATTGCGTTTACGGGTTTTACGGTCACGATAGTTCCAGTACTTGCCCTTCATCGTGGCGTCTTTGGCATAGCGGAAAAGCTTGCTCCGACGGCCGCGATAGCCTTTGGCTTGATCTAAAACTCGTTTACGGCGCTCACGCGACGCGGGGGCATTGGTTGCTCTAGGCATAAGTTTCTTCTTTCCTCAGTGATTTACGCGAACGGAAGATTCTGCTTGATGCGCTGCTCGTCGGTGACATGGACCACTTTGGTCCTGCCCAGGCGGCGCATCCGCTTCCGGTTTTTGCTCGAGGCCAAGTGACGGCGTCCGGCGTGAGAGGTGAGAACCTTACCCGTCGCAGTTATTTTAAACCGCTTCGCCACCGCTTTTTTCGTTTTCCTACGTGCAATCTTTTTCGGCATAAATCATTCCTTTTCTTCCGAGGTCCCACCCACTCCATTTTCCAAGACCTCTTCTAACTCTTCATCATTTTCTTGAGTGAACTTTCTCACCCGTTTTTGAGCGGGCAAAGGTGTTAGCATCATCGTGATGGTTTTGCCAATCAATTTCGGTTCGGCATCCGGAACCCCGATATGGACCATATCATCCCGAACCCGTCGGATCAGCTGCTCCCCCAGGTCTTTATGGATCATTTCGCGACCCCGCATCACTAATAAAAATTTAACGCGCATCCCCTTAAACATGAACTGTTCGGCATGGCGAAGCTTCGTATCGTAATCGTGCTGATCGATATTGATGTGAAATTTGAGCTCTTTGACCTTCTGAGCCGTCACCCCTTTTTTGGAGTCACGATCCTTCTTCGCCTGCTCGTAACGGTACTTACCGTAATCGACAATTTTGCAGACGGGAGGATTGGCATTTCCGGCCACTTCCACCAGATCCAGTCCATGACGACGCGCGGTGGTGATCGCTTCACCGAGGGAAAGGACCCCCAGCGGCTTACCGTCCGGATCGATGACCAGCATCTCGCGCGCACGAATGCGCTCATTGACACGAGTTTGATTATGACTATTGGAGAAACCCCGAAATGGCTTATTAAACACTGTAACTTTATCCCTTTTACTTTAACGCATTAACGTACGCGGTGACGAATCTCGTCTAATAGACGAATCATAAACGACTCTGAGGACATTGCGCCCTCATCGCCCTTTTTGCGGCTTCGCACCGAAACTTGTTGTTGTGTAACTTCTCGTTCACCAAGGATTAGCGTATAGGGGATCTTAGTGATTTGTGCAAGACGTATTTTTGCGCCCAACTTATCCGAACTGTCATCCAGCGTCGCCCGAACCATCCCTCCACGCAGTTGCGCGAGCAAAACTTTGGCATATTCCACCTGATCCTGACTGACGGGAACCAAGCGTACCTGCTCGGGAGCCATCCAGACCGGAAAGTCCCCGGCAAAATGTTCAATCAGGAAACCGACGAAGCGCTCATGCGTTCCGAGTGGCGCACGGTGAATACAAATCGGGGTCTCCTTCGTATTTTGAGGTGAGGTATAGACCAAGCCGAATCGTGCCGGAACCGCAAAGTCGACCTGATTCGTCGCAATGGTAAATTCCTTCCCAATCGCGCTCCAGACTTGAACGTCGATCTTCGGACCGTAAAAAGCCGCCTCGTTCGGAACTTCGACGAAATCAATCCCACTCTCCACCAAGACATTGCGAACCATCGCTTCCGTCTTCTTCCAAAGCTCCGGTTCATTCACAAATTTTTCCCCGAGTCGCGCCGGGTCGTGAGTCGAAAAACGCATCCGATATTTTTCAATTCCAAAAATTCCGAAATACTTCAGATACATCTCGTTCACCGCACGAAACTCGGAGGCGAATTGCGCTTCGGTACAATAAATGTGCGCGTCGTTCATCTGCATCGAACGGACCCGCATCAATCCGAGAAGCTCCCCGGATTGTTCATAACGGTAGCAAGTTCCATACTCCGCCAAACGCAATGGCAGATCCCGGTAACTGCGCGGAATCGCTCCGAAAATCTTGTGATGATGCGGACAATTCATCGCTTTGAGATAGAACCGATCTGTCTCGACCGGAGCCCCATTGGCGTCTTTTCCCTCATGCAAAATCATCGGAGGAAACATACTATCCTGGTAATAGGGAAGATGGCCGCTCGTCTTATACATCGATTCACGCGCCAGATGCGGCGTCCGAACCCGTTCGTATCCCGCCGCAAATTCTGTCTCCTTGGCGAGTCGCTCCAATTCCTCCAATAAGACCGCGCCCCGCGGCATCCAGAGCGGCAGTCCGGGGCCGACATCATCATCAAAGGTAAAAAGTTCCAGCTCCTTCCCGAGCTTGCGATGATCCCTTTTCTTCGCCTCCTCGAGCATCGTGAAATAAGCGTTCATCTCCTTTTCCGAAGGAAAAGCCGTTCCGTAAATTCGCTGCAACTGGGGATTCCGCTCATCCCCTTTGTAATAAGCGCTGGCAACGTGGGTCAATCGCACGGCAGAAATTTTGCTTGTTGTCGCAACATGGGGTCCCGCGCAAAGATCGATGAATTCCCCGTTTTGAAAGGTCGAGATCGGCTCGTTCTCCGGAATTCGCTCCAGAATATCAAGCTTGTACCGGCTCGCCACACCACGCTCGGCTTGAGCTCCGAGACGTCCACTCTTGGCCATCGCCATTGCTTCATCACGAGTAATAATCTTTTTCTCGAAAGTCTGTTTTGCGGCCGCGATCCGGCGCATCTCTTTTTCAATCGCCGGGAAATCCTCCGGAGAAATCCGGTGCTCCAATTCCATGTCGTAGTAAAATCCGTTTTCGACGGGAGGCCCTGCCGCAAATTGGACGTCCGGCCACAAGGTCGAAATCGCCGTCGCCAAAACGTGCGCCGCCGAATGGCGAAGCCGTTCCAAATCGCTCATCACCGGTTCCGAAGCATTGCTCATCTCAACATTTTGACTCATGGGAACGATTACTTAATCTGGAATTTCGTCTGAATACCACTTTTTTTTTCAAAATGATCAAAACTGAGAATCCTCACACGAAGCAATCGCCAATGGAATACACTGATACAGCTGTGAAGGGACCCATCTCACACAAAGTCACGAAGCCACAAAGCGCACGAAGGGAATCCAGTTTTTATTTTGGGAGCCAAGAACCGGTCACTCAAAGGATTCCTCCTTTGTGAGCTTTGTGCCTCTCGGTGAAGTAAACTTCTAAGGACCTCATGATAAAGAGTTTCTCGCGCAGAGCAACAGAGCCCGCTGAGGGCAGGTTTTTGAATTGAAAAACAAAATCAATCACTCGGCGATCTCCGAGGCTCCGCGCGAAAAATCATCCACTTCACAACCGCGTCAGCACGTTCCACGGGCAGGAGCTTCGTGTGAGGAATAACTTACTTCGTGCGAGAATCAGTGCGGCCCTTGGCTTCTATCTCCGCTCCCAGCATCGAAGGAGCGCATCCTTCAATTGGGCAAAGGCAAACGGCTTGGGAAGATAATCATCCATTCCGGAACTCAAAAATCCCTCCCGGTCTCCGGACATGGCATTCGCCGTTACGGCAATAATATAAGTCGCCCTCAACCCTTCTGCGGCTTCACCCGCACGGATTTGGCGGGTCGCCTCCAGACCATCCATGGTTGGCATATTAATATCCATCAAAACGCAATCGAACTCCCCCTCAAGGACCGCCTGAACCACTTCCGGACCATCCCTCACCAGTTGCGGGGTATACCCCATCCGCTTGAGCATCGAAAAAAAGAGATGCTGATTCAGTTCGTGATCCTCTGCCACCAAGACCCTCAACGGATACTGGTCTGCAAAGGTGGAGGTTGAAGCGGCATTCATGCAAGTTTCTGTGCTTCCTCCCATTCTTCCATGGAATTGACATTCGTCCAAACTTCCTTTTCAAGAACTGGCAGCACCGTCATTTTCGCGTCTCGCACCCAACGCTCGATGATCACGTGGGGAGCTCCTCGCCCGCACCGCAGCTCCTCTTCCATTTCCGGGAGTAATGCCTGAGAATAACAGGCGGCGAGCGGCTCAAATCCTTCTGCCCCTCGAAAAACCGCCCCCCCTTCCGGCTTTGCTCTCTGAATCAGTTGAGACAAGGTTGCGACATTCATTCGAGGAAGATCCACCGCCAGCACCAAAAGGAACGGAGCAAGGCCTTGGCGCAATCCGCTGATGATTCCCGCCAGTGGACCCAAGCCCGGCCTCTCATCTTGCACCACTAAATGCCCCTGCCACTCCACACAACGTGGACCGGAAAGAATCACCGGATCCGCTCCGGCCTCCGAAAGCACCCGGACCTGACGGCGCCAAAGCGGCTCCCCTTTCCAATCTAAAAATGCTTTCGCCGTCCCCATTCGCGAAGAAGCCCCTCCTGCCAAAACAAGCCCCGCACAGGAACTCATGGGGATCCGACTTTCAAAACCCCGTCCGTGAGAATTCTCGCACGAAGCCCTCCCCGACCCTTGAGATATTCCTCAGCACCCGGAGCCACCGCTTGATTCATCCAATAACAAGGGTGACATTCCTCCGCTCCCGCAAAACTCACTCCCTGAATTTCAAACTCGCGACCGATCCATTCATTCAAATCCTGCCCCCGAGTAAAAACATTGCGTCGAACAGCGGAGGGAGCAACGCCTTGGACTTTCAATTGAGCACACAACGCTTCAAAGACCTCCATGGAAAAGAAGGTGATCTGACCTTTGTAGTCTTTTTTGTAATCGAAAAAACGGTCCCCCTGAATTCCTCGACCTGCCAGACACTCAATCTCCTCACAAGCAACCATCGGATGATCATCCGGAGGCTTTCCATGATGACCATAAAAATTATGGCTAGGGGCCAGGAAGAGATATTCGATCATCCTTTACGCTGATCCAACGGCACGTAGTTGTTCGCCGTCGGCCCCATGTAGACCTGACGCGGACGATAAATCCGGGCATCAGCGCTCTGGGCGATTTCCTTGTAGTTCGCAATCCAGCCGGGCATCCGTCCGATTGCAAAAATGACCGTAAACATCTCCACCGGAATTCCAATCGCCCGCATGATGATTCCACTGTAGAAATCAACGTTCGGATAAAGCTTTCGCTCAATGAAATAAGGATCCGAGAGCGCCGCTTCTTCCAAGTGCTTCGCGATATCGAGAAGCGGGTCAGAGATATGAAGACTTTTGAGAATATCGTCGCAGCTCTTCTTGATAATCTTCGCCCGGGGATCATAGTTTTTATAGACCCGATGACCGAATCCCATCAGCTTCTTTCCACTCTTTTTATCCTTGGCCGCCTCAATAAATCGACGCCCATCATCGCCATCGGCATGGATTCTCGCAAGCATTTCGATGACTTCCTGATTCGCCCCTCCATGGAGTGGCCCCCAGAGCGCGCAAACACCAGCTGCCGCACTTGCAAAGAGATTCGCCCGGCTCGATGCAACCATTCGCACCGTCGACGTAGAGCAGTTCTGTTCGTGATCCGCGTGGAGCAAAAAGATCAAATCCAGCGCACGAACAACACTCTCATTAATTTCGTAATCCTGATAGGGATTCGAAAAAAGCATGTGCAAGAAGTTCTGCGTGAATTTATAATCAGGCTTTGGGTAAATAATCGGAAGCCCATGGGATTTCCGATAGGAGAACGCGGCAATCGTCCGTACTTGCGAAATTAATCGAGCCGCCTCAATTTCAAACTCAGCAGGATTATATCCGTGCAAGAGCTGCGGATAAAAACAGCTACTTGCATTAATCATTGAGGAAAGAATTGCCATCGGATGCGCCGTGAACGGAAAGCCCTCAAAATGGTGCTTCATATTTTCATGAAGCATCTGAGAGTCCGTAAGGAGATCTGAAAACCGGGTCAACTCCTTCGGAGAGGGGAGATTTCCAAAAATAAGAAGGTAGGCAGTCTCAATAAAATTCGATTTCTCCGCCAGTTGCTCAATCGGAATTCCCCGATAACGCAAAATTCCACTCTCGCCATCAATAAAGGTGATCTTACTACGGCATGAACCGGTATTCCCGTACCCCTCATCAAATGTGATATGCCCGGTGTGCTGACGTAGCGTGGAAAAATCGATCGCTTTTTCCTGTTCCGTTCCTTCAACGATTGGAAAGGAGTAAGAGGTTCCATCCAATTCAAGTTTCGCCATTTTCTCAGACATAATTCCCCCTTGTTTCAGGATTTTGTTCCCGCCGCCGCGACGCGCTTCACCGAGCGCAACATCTGCTCCAAAACCGTCATCTGACTTTTCACCAATGCCTCGGGACCCGTCAAGCGAATAAAAACATTTCCCTGACCACTTTCCACCACGACACCGATCAAACCATACCCTGCCTTTGGCGCGGAAGGGACCCCAGGCATCATCGACATTCCCGAATAGGTTCCAAAGGAGACCAAGCGAGTAATCTTCAGACCATCCGATTCACGCGTCGTCACTTCACCCTGAACCGGAGCTCCTTGTGGAGTGGTCACCTGATTTCTCCAGCGATCCAAATTGGCCGCAGCATCTCCACCCTGGCCCTGACCAAAATAAAAAACCACCACCTCGCCCACCTCACCACCCTTCAACGCCGGCACGCGCCATTGCCCTGCTCGCATCGAGGAAGAGGCCGGAACGGATTGCCATCCCGTGGGCGGCACAAACGAAACCCCAGCGACTTGAAAATCGGCCCAAGCAGCGACGCTCAGAAGCAAATAAACGAAAACGTGCATCATCTTTTTCATATTTTTTTCTCAACTCCTGCGATCAGATCAATGAACTCCTGGGGAGTCGCCACCGTCAAAAGCTGCTGTCTTAAGCTTTCATCCCGAAGAATTCTCGCCAAGCCTCCCACCAGACTTAAATACTCGGTCGCCATCCGGCGTGGGGTTCCAATCACAAAAATCAATCGAACTGTTTGCTGACAATTCTCAAACAAAATCCCCTCATTACTCCGTCCGACCGCGAGTAGCATTCCCTTGAGATGATCGGTTCGCGCATGGGGAAACGCCACTTCATTCCCCAGACAAGTCGACTCGGAGCGCTCTCGGAGTAAAATTTCGTCGTAGAATCCTTGGAATTGTAAGAGATTCGAGTTGGATTGAGCCAAAAGCGCCACTTCATGAATTGCCGCAGTCCGCTTGGTGCTTTGTAGCGCCAAATTGATCTGCTCTGGTTTAAGTAAATCGCTAATTAGCATAAGCTTTCTTGTTTCACTCGGTTTTCCCTTTTCGGAAGCTAACAAAAAATCAGATTCCTACCATTAAGCGAGAAAAATCTGGGGTAAATCCCCCCTCCCCTATTTTCAAATATCCGCGAGAGACTTACATTCGATGAAAGTTCGATCAAAATGCAGTTCGATCATTTTTAAAAATTTTAAATCGGATTCACACCACAACTTGGTGAGACCTTTTATCGAAAATAAAGTGAGCCCGTAAAATGGCTTATTTTGTCGTGATTTCCATTGACATTATTTACGCATATCCTAGGTTATAAAGATGATAGGCATCAGGCAAGCAGGGAAGTTTGCATTTGTTATTACAGCTTTTGCTTTAATAACAACTAGCCTTCGCGCGAATGAATCCGAAGCTACGCCTCCTCCCTCCTTTCCTTGGAAAAAGAGAATTGTGACCACTGTTTTTTGGATTGGACAGGGTTGTACTTCCATTAGTGCTACCACCAATTTTCAAAGTGCTTGGGATTCCGATTGGAAAGCCAATTACGGGGGCTATGACGATCCGAATAAGCGAACCGGTTTCGTTCCGAAAAATTTTGCGGCGACGTTGAACCCATTCTATGTCGCGCTCCCTTTCAACGATGTCAAATTTCCGGACCTCGCCAAAAAATTTGTCCCTTGGTATAAAACCCCGAGCTCGAAAGATCGCTGGGTCTCTCAATGCAAAGGGCGCTGGATTCAAATTCGGAACAAGTCCGGAAAATCCTGTTATGGCCAGTGGGAAGATGTTGGCCCCATCCGATTCGATCACGTCCGTTACGTTTTTGGAAATGAGAAGCCAACCGCTTTTAACGGCGCCGGTCTGGATGTCTCCCCGGCGATTCAGGACTATCTTGGTCTTCAGGGTTTGGATCATACGGACTGGCGATTTGTTGAAGCCAATGAGGTTCCGCAAGGTCCGTGGTTGACCTACGGCGAGCAAGCAGTGCTTTTCTCTGTCATCAAACGACAGGAAGAAGAGCTCGCTAGGAACTTCCAGCCCACCAAGCTTTCATCTCGCAAGAAGACGATGACGGAATGACGAATTCGTCCGAGCACGTCTCACTATCCTCGCGCCACCGTCAAAACTCCCACCTGCAAAGCTCCTGCTTTTCGTAAGACTCGCGCACACGCATTTGCCGTCGCACCGGTGGTAAAAACATCATCGATGAGTAAAACTCTTTTCTCATGAAAAGCCTCCGGCTTTAGACACTCAAAGGCATCGCGCAAATTACGGAGCCGTGCTGCACGACTCAAGAGTGCCTGTCGGGGCGTTTCGCGAGATCGGTTCAAACCCTTGACGACGGGAAGTCCCACCGATCGACTTAATCCTCGAGCCAGTTCTTCCGCCTGATTAAATCCCCGTTCCCGTTGTCGAAGTGGATGCAGTGGAACCGGAATCAGGACTTCCCATTGAGCCTCACGAGCAAAGCGTTCGTAGGCATTAATCAACCCCGCTTGAAGACTTCTCAAACGGTCAAATTCATTTTGATATTTAAATCCATGAATCGCCTCACGAAGCGCTCCCTCCATTCGAAACCCTGCGCGTGCCGTCTCCAAATGCCAGGGACGTTGCCGACAATTTCCACATTCCCATTGCCCGGAGACCGCCCCATCCACCGGAAGTCCGCAACGGTGACAGAATGGAGGCTCCAAACGAATCCACGGGGAATTCATTTCCCGTGGCGGATAAAGTAGATTTAAACCACACTCCCAGCCCGATTTTAACCCCTCAGACCACCCCATATTCCCCTCGTTTTTAGGATCACGTTCGCGTGTAGCGAGGATAATAAAACCAGATCCCCACGGAGATCAGTGCCAACATGATCAACGCCAATCCCCCAGAGGTAACATCAGAAGCCCACCAAAATTGCTCTTTCCATGGGGGAATCAATGAAAGTCGGACCGTTAGCTCCCGAAAGAAAATCCAAGAGCCATGAAGGGCAACCGAGGCCCACAAAGTACCGGTTCGGACGACCAACCAACTCAAGCTGATTCCCGCAAAAAAGAGCGACAGGAACTTCGGCCCATACGTGGATGGGTCCAATAAAGGCTGAATCATCCAACTCAACGCTTCGAGACCCGAGTACCACTTCACAGAGTCCGGTTTAAATTCAGGGGGAACTTTGAGAAAAAAATGAAGGAGCGCGAAAAGAAACGAAAGGGTCACAATTCCCTGCCACTCCCGCAATGGCTTGATAATTGCCCTCTGAAACACCCAGCGGAATAAAAATTCTTCCGCTGGCGCCACCAAAATTGCGACCAAGCAGGATCGCATCAAAACATCACAAACATGCCAAAATTCGTAATCACCGCCCCCATGCCGTCCTCCCAACATCCATTCCAAAGAGACGAGCACAAAGAGGCTTCCTCCTCCAATGAAAATCCCCGAACAGAATTGGCGCCAACTATCAATCTCCCATTTAAACCCGCACTGGTACCACCACTCCACTTTAAAATGGCGGCGAAACACAATCACAAACAGGAGAGCATTCACCATGAGGAGGCGATTCATATAACGGTGAAACGGGTACGAAAGCACTCCCTCCAAAAGAAAATAGGCGACTGGCGCGAGCAGTGCTGAACTCAATAAGACAGACCCAAAATAACCCCAGAAGATACGCATGATCGATTAACACTGAGTTTTCCCATAAATGGAAAATAAAATCAATTGGATTTCTCCCCCTCGATTCCTCGCATGATCCGAAGCAACAGCCCCCCCCCTAGAAAGAAAACTCCCATCGAAGCCAAGGCCATTCTTGGCGACCCACTCCCCGAGGAGACCAGTCCATAAATAAATGGCCCGAATCCAGCAGCCATCTTCCCAATCGTTCCCCAATATCCAAAATACTCCCCCTGACGTCCTTCAGGCACCAATTGTCCCACCACCGCACGACTCATTGATTGCGTCGAGCCAATCGCCAATCCTGCCATCACCCCAACCAAATAAAACATCGGCCTCGAATGTACCGTCGCCGCACTGAAGGCTACCCCAATCCAAAGCGCGACCGCACCCTCCAGACATCGTTTCCCCCCCCAACGATCCTGAATAAATCCGCAGACTAACGAACCAACTGCGCTCCAGACTTGAATAAAAATAAAGAAAACGATCAGTTCACTCATCGTAAAACCAAACTCACGCTCGGCAAAGACCGAAGCAAAAACGATCACGGTCGCCATTCCGGCAGAATAACAAAAAAATGCAGAAAAGAAGACGGTCAGGAGACGATTCTTGCATGCTTTAAGAAATCCGCTCCACCAGAGACTTCCCGCCTCACGAATCCCCGCAAAACCCCGTGGAATTGCCCGTTCCTTCAAAAAAATAAAGGTCGGCAAGCCTGTCACCAAAAAGAAAATTGCCGTCAATTTCGCCGAAGCCCGCAAGCCCCCTTCCGGATCATTCGGGTAAAACTGCTGGAGTAATAACAAACAGAGCAACAAGCTGGCGATTCCTCCCAGATACCCGAAGCTCCATCCATAGCCGGAAACCCGCCCCATCGATTCAGGCGTCGCCAACTCCGGAAGAAAACTGGCACAAAAATTTTCCCCAAGCGAAAAAGCAACCAGGGCGATAATCACCAAAATAACCGCCTCCGTCCGTTGTCCCGGATAGACAAATCCCAAAGAGAAGGTTGCGACGACACAAACCAGATAGGTAACAAACAAAACCATTTTTTTTGAGGCTCGCCAATCGGCCCACGCCCCCAAAAAAGGCGAAATTCCCACCACAATCCATTGCCCCATGGACATCGCAAGCCCCCACCACGCCTCACCATCAGTCCCTTTTTTACAAATAAAATTACAAAAATAGACGCTGTAGAGCACCGAAATCATCACCGTGGTAAATGAAGAGTTCGCAAAATCAAACCCACACCAGGCAAAGATTTCTCGGCGGGTAGGCGGAGGAATTGGCTCGGACTTCATGGTCGAGCACCATAGCCCGCACACTACAAGAACCAAGGAATTTCGATCATCCCCCCACTCCAAACCATTCTTGTTATCAAAATTCGCCCCTGGTCTTGGATTGAGAAGAGGGATGATTGACAGATCACGCTTCTCACGGAAGGATAAACTGATGGCTCGTTATGATACAATCATCGTCGGTGGCGGACATAATGGCCTCGTCTGCGCCTGCTACCTCGCCAAAGCAGGACAAAAAGTTCTCGTTTTGGAGCGGCGCTCCATTGTCGGCGGTGCCGTCTGCACTCAAACCGATCTCATTCCCGGATATCGTCTCGATGTCGGTTCCTCCGTTCACATCATGATTCACATGACTCCAATTGTGAAGGAGCTGGAGCTCTCGCGATTCGGACTGGAATACATCGAAATGGACCCTTGGGCCTACTACCCCCTCCCCGAAGGCGGACGCGGGATCCGTTTTTATCGGGATGTCGAAAAAACGTGTGCCAGCATTGCTGAAGTTTCCCCGGTCGATGCGGCGACTTACCGGGAGTTCGTCACCCACTGGCAGGAGCTCAATCAAGGGGTCTTCGAAACCTTCCTCCAACCTCCGACTCCCGGGAGAATTTTCTGGACGATTTTTAAGCGAAATCTCCTGAATCTCCGCTCCCGAAAACTTTGGTCCTCCCTCGATACCGTTCGTCAACTCATGGCCCCTTATGGTTCCTTGATCGAAGAACTTTTTGTGCATCCTCATGTCCGAACGGCACTCCTCTGGCTCTCCGCGCAATCCGGCCCTGCCCCAGGCGAAGTGGCCAGTGGCGATATGCTCGGATGGAATGCGATGATCCATCAAAGCGGCGCCAAGCGTGCGAAGGGTGGAAGCGGAATGCTTACTCAAGCCCTTGCTAAACGCCTGGAATCCGACGGAGGAGCAATCCGCCTCGACGCCGAGGTCTCCGAAATCGCCAGGACAGGTGATCGCTGGACCGTTCAGATCGCCTCCGGTGAATCCTTTGAATCCAAAAATGTCGTCAGTGCGTGCCACGTCCAAACCCTTTTCTTAAAGCTTCTCAAAAATTGTCCCGAAAAACTTCGATCCCGGATTCGAAAAACTCGAGTCGGGAATGGATTTGGAATGATGGTACGTCATGCCGTCGAAGAACTTCCTCAGTACGAGGGGGGAACAGGAGTTCAAGATTATCACTCCGCGATGCAACTCCTCTGTCCTTCCGGGGATTATCTCCAAAATTCCTATCAGGATTTCCTTGCCTTCCGCCCTCCACAAAATCCGTCCGTTGTCGCCATGAGTTTTTCCGCCATTGATCCGACCCTCGCCCCGGAAGGCAAACACACTCTCTTCACTTGGGCTCAGTATCATCCGTACGAATTGCGTAACGGCGAAAACTGGGATGCCATTCGGGAGCGCGAAGCCGATAAGCTCTACGATTTAGTCTGTCGTTATGCCCCGAATATGAAGGGGAAAATGATCGATCGTTACATTCAGACCCCGCTCGATTTAGAGCGCACCTTCGATATGATTCGCGCCAACGTCATGCACCTCGAAATGAGTATTGATCAGATGTTCTTTTTCCGGCCGCTTCCGGAATTGGCCGCTTATCGAACCCCGCTCGCGGGACTTTATCTCACGGGAGCCAGTACGCATCCGGGCGGCGGCGTCTTTGGAGCTAGCGGCTACAATACGGCAAAAGTAGTTCTCGGCGATTCCTGAGCGTTACGCCGCCACGACTAAATCAATTTCCATCTGCTTGTCCATGCGGGTGAAAACCAAGGTTCGATGGAGGTGAGGACTGGAGACTTCCGCCGTGATTTTGTGACCATGCGCCTTTTCGTTTCGAACAATCGTCACAAGTAAATTCAGCCCCATGGAATCGATCATCTTCGTATTGCGCAGATCAAAATGACAGCGAGTGTAACCGCACGATGCAACTTCAGGAAGCGCCATTACCCTCTCAATCTCTTCCTTTAACTTCCCAACATTCGTGCTCAAAATATCCCCAGAAAACGCGAGAATAAAACAGTTGCCCTTGATTTCGTGACGCATAGCGATAGTTCCCTTAAGTTGTTCCACGTTTTACTTCAAAATCCATCATAATCACCGCGCCACCGCGTTCAATCCTAATTTCTGTTGCCAAAAACTTCAGCATCGTCAATCCACTATGTTCGTCGTGAAACTGAGGCTGCAATTCTTCCATGGGAAGGGAGAGATCGTACCCATGTCCCGGTCCAGGATCCTCCACCCGAACTCGTATTTTCCCTCCATCTGGACTGACAGAGAGATTCACTCCCACTTCCTTTTCCGGATCCCGATGCGCACCATGAATCATTCCATTCAGCGCTGACTCACGCAAAGCAAGGAGAACATCATAAAGCTGTTCTTCGAGCAAAAAGGGGACCGCATACTGAATATTTCGTTTCCAGTCCTCCTGAAATCCGTCAACACCGGCATCTTGATCGGCCGCATAGCAACATTCAAAAATCGGCCGCCACTGTTCTTCTGACACGATTTCCTTTTGTAACCGAAATTTGACAAACATGAGGTCATCCGTCGCCTGTGCTTTGACCTCCTCCTCGCCTTCCTCCGAAAAAAGCATCCGATAGATAAGAGCCAGCGGACTGATGCCAAGGCTATCCGCCAACTCCTCAATTCCATCGCTCCAAAGATACACGGCTCCCCCTCCCTGACTTGAAATGCGCTCCTCAAAGACCTCCAACGCCTCAAACCATCCCAGAGGAGAACCAGCCTGCCGACACCTCTGAATTTTACCCTCCTCTGAAACAACATACGGAAGCGGAAACCCAAAACTGGAGATCTCCGCGGTCGCTTGCTGTAAGTCAACCAAGAGAGAACAAGCCGCAAGTGACATCGTGACTCCAGTGACTTCACTCTTCCATTCCGTTGTCAGATAACGGTTAAAAAATGAAAAAACTTCCTGAATCGGCGCCCCCTTCTCAATCATCCCCCGGGTAATTCCCTGAAAATAAGCGGAAACAAACGCCGCTTTCAGATCATGCCCTGAAACATCCCCGGTCACGATCAGATATCGATGCGTCGAAAGCGGATAAACATTTGAAAAGTCTCCTCCAACCCCATGCCTCGGATGAAATCGAAAGGTCACCTGAGGAATCGAAGCCATCTCCTGAAGGCCAATCAATTGATGATGCACCTGACCAATCAACTCAACTTGATTCCGATGCTCAATCAAAGTGCGCATCTCGCGCGTTCGTGCCATGGCACGAGTCACGGCGACTCGAACCTGATTCAAGATCACCGGTTTATCGAGAAATTCCAACACCCCGGTTCGGCCAATCTCCGAAATCGTATCCCGCTCCTCAGGCTTCAAAAAAAGCATCATCGCAAGGGAATCGTCCTTTTCCCGCAGCCAACGAAAGAGCTCCAAACCACTGGTTCCTGAAAGACGGTAGGAGGCCAGAAGGGCACCGAAAGTTTCAAATCCCCGGGAGCATAAAAGGGCTTGGGCCTCGGCTGCCGATGCGGCAGTCAGAACGGAAAAATTATTTTTGGTTAATCCATTTCTCAGGAGCTCCAAAGTCTCTGAATCCTCCTCTACCACGAGAACGTTCAGCACGGATTCAGCCATGATTCCCCAAGGTCAGGCCGAAAGTCCGGTGACAAAATTTCGAATCATCCGCAACCCAACCCGCTGGCTCTTCTCCGGGTGAAATTGCACCCCAAAAAGCGCCCCCAGTTGAATCCCACTTGCAAAGCGCACTTCATATTCCGTTTCCAAAGCAATCGCGCTGGAATCGTCCGGCACCGGATAATAGCTGTGAACAAAATAGACGTAAGCTCCCTCTTCGATTCCTTCCAATGCGGGGGTCGCTTTGGAACGATAAATCTGATTCCATCCCATCTGTGGAATCTTGAGTGTGGCACTTTTAAACCGGATGACCTTTCCCTTCAAGATCCCGAGCCCCTCGACTCCCGGCGCCTCCTCACTCGAGTCAAAAAGCATTTGATATCCAAGACAAATTCCAAATAAGGGACGCCCCTCACGAACCCAAGTTTTAATCGGCTCCCACATCCCGGAAGCTCTTAAATTTTTAACACAATCCCCGAACGCTCCGACTCCCGGCAGGACGAGTCCTTGGAGAGAATCAAAACACTTTGGGTCTTGAACAAAACGGGTCGATGCCCCTGACGTTTGAAACGCCTTTTCGACACTTCGCAAATTCCCCATCCCGTAATCAATAATCCCGATCATAACGACCGCTCCATCCTGACAGGCTCCCTCCTTCTGTCAAAAAAACTTTTCTCGGACTTCCGCACCTCAATCATTAGCTGTTATTTCCCACGCTCCGATCCTAGGAGCGTGGCAATTCCCTCATCAA
>CAZKRU010000079.1:0-18742 GCA_964555235.1 uncultured Verrucomicrobiota bacterium | reverse complement strand
TCTTCAGACAAATCCTTTACGAGAGAATGCTCTTTTTCTGTTTTGGACACCAATGGATTCATCTCTCGCGAAGGTCGCCAAGACGCCAAGTAAATGAGTTTTTGAGTTAGTTAAAATCAGAGGCTTTGCGCCTTGGCGAACTTCGCGAGAAACATGGATCAACAACCCAATCACTCCAGTCGACGCTTTACTCAATACGTTCCGCGAATCCCGATCCAAATCCGATTCCGGTCATATTCACGTGCAATGCTATCCGAACTGACCAACGTGTAACCATATCCGGTTTCAAGATCCAAAAATTGATTGATCCGATATCCGAGTGTCAGATCGACCCCGTAGACATTTTCACTAAAACTGGTCGTTGTTCCAGTCGTTCCCTGATCCTGATCAAAGTTCCCGATTTGAAGCCGGCCACCAGCCTTCCCATAGATATGGGAGGTAAATTGATATTTCCCGCTAAAAGAGAAGGTATCGGTTTCCTGTTGAAAGTAACCGCCCAAGTCAGTTTCGGAAACGGAGTGAGTAAAGCTCGCCTCAACATTGCTCCGAGCTCCTAAAATCCAACTTCCGTAAAGCGTTCCATAAGGGGTCAGAAAATCTCCCCCCCCTTCGAATTCCGTCAAAGAGGGTCCCATGCGCGCCCCCACCGTAATTTGAGGGGTCAAGGAATAGTCCGCTCCAAATGAACCGGCGATGGTGTTTGAATCCTTATTCGCATGAACATAATCATCGGCGTGAGCAAAGCCCCCAACCACCACCGTGATCGTTGGCGTTAAAAGATAGCGAAAATCATGCGTAATTGTGTGAACCGTACGGTCACTGGAGAGCTCCAATTCCTTCTCTTCGTAATGCAGCCAGTCATTCGAATACGAGGTCGATGTTCCCAGTTTTGGAGTCCACTGCATGTTTCCCTGAATTGATCCGAGATTGCTCAAATAGCTCGAGTTCGTTCGTTGAGTCCGTGCGCCTCCCTCCAAAATCTGCGGCTCCTGAGAGTAGCGAACCCGATCACGAAGATCGACATTGAAGCGGGTCGTAAAGGAATGATTGAGACGTCCCGTAAATTCGTGACTGCTATCCGTCTCTTTTTCTCCTCGGTCTGGAAAATAAGTCAGACCAAAGGTATAACGAGCGGAAAGCAGTGTATTATCGAGAGGAAGATTATACAAAATGCTCGGCTCAATGATCGTTTTAAATTGAGCTTTTTTATTGGTCTTCGTCGTAAAAATATTATCGTCGTACTCTTCGCGAAGACTCGCCGAAACCGTAATTGGTCGTCCACTTTTCTGCTTTTTTGCCGCACTCACGCCACCTAATTCCTGTGCGCGATACTCGGGTCCTTGAGCCGTATTTTCTTGGGAGTAGCTCGTTTTTACGTAAAGACACGTAATAACGAAAGCAACGTAACCATACTTTTGGACTTTCATTACTGTTGCAACATTATCTCCCCAAAAAACTTAGATCAAGGAAAATATCGACAAATCCAGCTAAAAACCCCCAGATTATTTTATCTCAAAATTCACATGATCTTCGGGAGAAAAATCGAGCCTCACCGCCGTTCCGCTCTCACCTCCGGCCAGCGAGGACGATCCGATAGGATAAAATAGGCCCCTTCCCCAAAGAGAGAACTCCCCGAAGTGAAAGGAAATCCTTCCGGAACCCCCATTCGCTTAAGTAATATCCCCCATTCTCGCCACTCAGGCGACTGTCCTTGCTCCGACCATTTCATCTCGCTGGTCACTGGAGATAGTAAGACCCCCCCCAGATTGGGAACTAAAAAATCATGAATCTGATAGAATTCCTTGAGCGTCAGCGGTAGATCCATGGAGTACCGATCCCCATACCAAGCCACGCCTTCCGGAAGATCGGCCATAAGAACTTCTGACTTCTGAAACCAACTCGAGGCAATCTGAATCAGCGGCGGAAAATAGGGCGGGTACTGCATCGGAGCTTCCCGGGGCGGGGCAAGCGTCAAAACAAGTGGCGTCGCATTCAATAAAACAAATAACCCGATCCCCGCCGTATTGAGGAACGGGTACTCCCACTCCATCCGATCCAAAAGGACAAAAAAGAATCCTGCCCCCATTAAGATAAATCCAGGAAAAAGCAAAAAAAGGAGATTCCAGACATCCAACGCCTCTGGAGAAGGCTGTACAATCGCACCCCCAAAGGTCACAAAAAACGCGGTAAGTAGAAGCCATGCGCGGAAAATTCGAATCCGGGGACGACGAAACCGATGCAGCAGTGCCGCCCAAAATAAAAGCGCCGCAAAACTTCCTCCCAATAAAATTCCCTGACGTTGCACCAACGTTGAGCCCCCTTGCAGAAGACGCACCGCAAGACGTTTTCCGGCCTGTTCAATCCCCGTCGCTTGAAAGGCACGGGTCTCAAAGGAAACCGGTACCGTCGAAATTCCCCACGCTCCGAGAAAATGTCCGGAGACTCCTGAATTTCGAATGAGCCATGGCCCGATAAAAATTCCGACGACCCCGAGTAAAATCGCCAGAGAAACCAGACGCGTTCGCATCGTTACAGCAACCACACCCAACGTCGGAATCAAGATCCAGATCAGACTCAAGCGTGTCAAAATCGCCAATCCCATCAAAATGGACATTCCCGCCATCCACCCGATTGCCTTTCCATCCTGCTCCTCCTCTTCCGATCGCAACGCTTCGCAAAAACAACACCCCATTCCTGTTAACAACAGCATCGTCCAGGAAGTTGATAATCCCGAAAAGGCATACTGCCATGCCAGATCGGTCACGACGAAAACACCCGCGCTCAGGGCACCTACTTTTTCATCAAAAAGGCGACTCCCCAACAGATAAAGTAACAGCACGGTCGCCAGAAAACATCCGAGATTAAAAAAAGCGATGACTCGATCCGGCCCATACAGGGGCTCTTTTATTTTATCCTGATCGCTCTTCCATTCCGGCTGGGTCAATCGAAACCAGAAAGATAAAACGGCGGGATAAAGCGGAGCTTGATGAATCTCCGGAAAACGCTGGAACGCGCCATTCGTCGGAAGTTTTTCCCGGAGCAACGCCAGTGATTGAGGGCGCAGATGCAAGGTTGAAAAACCATTTCCACGCGCCATCTCACGGGCAATCTGGGCGGATTCCATCGCCTCCGGACGCGCCAGTCCCCGACATTGAGAGACAAAATACCAGAGGGATAATCCCAAGACACAAAGCAAAACTAATCCACGACGTATCCAGATTCTTCCGCCACCCATTTCTAAAGAATAAAGGGTATCCTGGATCCCCATAACTTTCGATTCTCCCTGAACTTCAACAAAAGTCGATCTTGGATTTAGCTGAGCGAACCGGAATCCGAGATCCAGATTCTCGCGCTGAGTTCGCAGAGCACGCCGAGGGGTTCAAATTTCTCAGCGTGCTCTGCGAACTCAGCGCGAGAAAAAATTAAGCAACACTAAATTCTTCCTCATCAGTAAATGCGATTGGCCTAAGTCATTCAGTTAAAATTGGGGCCAGCTTTCCTAGCTCCTCATCCCACTTCAACTCCTTCTTCGGATCGTATTCCAAATTACGGGAGCCAGAAGGATTTAAATAACTGTTGATCGCAAAAAAATGACTGCCGCCAGCTGACATTGTAAAATCAATTCGAGCATATTTTCCACTTCCAAGTTTTATAAAATAACTTTGTGGCACTTGGGATCGCCACTCCTTCCCTAAGATTGCCGGCATTGCAATTTCATCCGATGCTTGATACCCCTCCGCAGGCGCTTCAAAATTAAATTCTCCGCTCTTCCGAATCAACCCACCACCTGGAACAGTAATACGACAACTCCAATTATAGGGAAGATTTGAGTTCGGATCAGTAATATTTTGATCAAAAGTCCACGCCTCCACTTTTATAATATTACTTCCATCTTTTGTCTCTAGACTGGTCACAAGATCCACTTGAACCGGATTTCCGTTTTTAGAAATCGAGAAACTTTTTTCAAAATTCACGAGGGCGTCGGGGTGTCCCATTTTTTTAAGAACAAAAATCGCTGGATCACTCGCATTCGGGTGCGGGGATTTTATATTTGCACTCGTACTCCCAAGGTCAACATAGTCAAAATCTCCACTAGACTCCTTGAGTTGATAGTAGCCTTCTTTTGAAACCATCACAACCAAACCCATTCCATGAGTCTTGATTGAAAATAATCCATTTCGATCGGTGAGTTTTTCTAATTTCGGATTATTTTCTCCAGTGGGCGTCTGAGTAGGCGAAAGAAGAACATTCGCTCCTTCAATCGGATTCTTTTTCTCATCAATAACTTTCCCATAAAATACGATCTGAGTTGCGAACATCCGTTCCCATTCTTTTTTAGCACTCTCGGTTATTGAGGGTTCAGCTTGGGCTTGCCTCTCCGTTGCTGGTTTTTTAAAAAAAACAAGAATTGTTACCAATAAAATGATCACCGCAATAAGAGCTAACTTTTTACTCATGAGTATGGATCTATTAAAATCTCGCTCAGCACGATCTTCATTACCAAAAAATCGTCATTTATTTCGTTCAAACTCACCCTCACTCCCCTTCCAACCGATACTCTTTGAGTTTTCGATGGAGGGTACGGCGACTGATTCCCAATTTTTTGGCGGCTTCCGTCCGATTTCCCTCGGTCGTCCGAAGTGCGAGTAAGATCATCTGCTGCTCCATTTCCATCAAATTCAAATTCCCCGGATCCAGCGAAACCCCACCACTTGAAACCGAAGCGGGAGAGACCGCAAAAACCCGGTCAGGAAGATCCTTCAAATCAATGCGCTCCCCTTGCGCCAGGACCACCCCATGCTCAATCGCCATCCGCAATTCACGCACGTTCCCGGGCCAATGATATTTCTGCAACGCCTGTTGCGCTTCCGGTGTCAACCCGACAATCCGTTTGTCATTTTCCCGCGACAACTCTTTCACAAATGCATTCATCAGCAATGGAAGATCTTCCCGACGATCCCGAAGCGGCGGCAGGGTGACCCGAACCACATTCAAGCGGAAGAAAAGATCGTCTCGAAACTTTCCTTCTTTCACCATCGTCTCTAAATTGCGATTCGTGGCCGCGATCACGCGAACGTCCACCGGAATACTCTGATTACTTCCGACCCGTTGAATCACCCGCTCTCCCAACACCCGAAGTAATTTGACCTGCGTCGACGCATCAATTTCCCCGATTTCATCCAGGAAAAGCGTTCCGTGATTCGCCTCCTCAAAACGCCCGATCCGACGCTCCATCGCTCCGGTAAAGGCTCCCTTCTCATGCCCAAATAGTTCGCTCTCCAAAAGCTGGGGAGAAAGCGCTGCACAATGGACCGAGATCAACGGATTCTCTTTTCGACTGCTCAACTGATGCAGTGCCTGGGCGACCAATTCTTTTCCCGTTCCGCTCTCTCCTTCAATCAACACCGTCGCGCGGGAATTCGCCACCTGTTTGATCTTTTCAAAAATCTGCCGCATCACCGGAGTCGCTCCAATGATTCGTTCCATCCCGAATTTATGATCCAACGCCTGGCGAAGCTGACGGTTTTCTGTTTCCACGGTACGAGACTTGAGTGCTCGTCGCAGCAGCATTTCCAACTCATCCAAATTCAACGGCTTCGTCACATAGTCGTACGCCCCTTTGCGCATCGCCTCAATCGCATTCGCCGTCGATCCATACGCCGTCATCATCACACAAACCGGAGGCTTTGGAAGCGTCCGAATCTTTGCCAACAAATCCATTCCGCTATCCGCACCGAGCCTCAAATCGCAGAGCACGACTGCGATCGATTCCGACTCAATGATGTTCAAGGCCGCCTGTATATCCGGAGCCAGATAAACTTCAAAATGATCCGAAAAAGCCCGACGCAATCCCTCCCGGGTATGTTTTTCATCCTCCACCACCAATAGGCCTGGAAGCACTCCTTTCACTTCAGTACTCATTGCGTTTTACTCGCCTCCGATTCATTCCGATCCCCTTCCGTCAAAAGTCGCACCTTCCGCTCCAACAACGGAAGCAAAACCCGAACCGTCGTCCCATGTCCCGACCGGCTGTCGATCTGCAACTCTCCGCCATGTTCCCGTACAATTCTTCGCACAATCAACAGTCCTAATCCAGTTCCATTCGGCTTCGTCGTAAAAAAGGGCTCCGCCAATCGCGACAGATTCTCCGGCAAAATTCCATCCCCATTGTCCGAAAACGCGAGAAGGACATGAGTGTCATTCGATTGACTTCCAATCCGTAAAATCCCCCCCTTCCGCATCGCCTGCACCGCATTCCGGATCAGATTAAAGAAGACTTGCTTCATGCGATCCCGATCCATCTCCAAGGGAGGAAGCGTCGAATCCAACTCCAATTCCACGAGAATATCGCGATCATCAATCTCCGGCTTCAAGACGGCAACCGTCTCCCGAATCACTTCATTCACCGAACACGAGAGACGATGCAACTGCGTCGGACGAACCGCCTTGAGAAATTGATGAATAATTGCATCCAATCGCTCAATCTCACGACGCACGACTTGGACCGATTCTTGAAGCGTTCCATCGCGTCCCCCCTCCAACTTCCGCAAATCACGTTCCAATAATTGAAAATGGATATTGAGGGAATTGAGCGGATTCCCCAATTCATGAGCAACTCCTGCAGCAAGAAGCGTGAGGGCATTTACTTTTTCCTCCTCAATCGTTTCCAACGTTTTCTCCCGATACGCGGTCAGATCGTGAAGGATCATCGCATACGCCTTGACTGCACTCTTTTCATCGCCCAGGGGAACAATGTAACTACTCAAGTAGCGCGGCTCCGGATAGGTGATTTCAAAATCCCGGGTGACGACTTTTCGATCCCCCAAAATCGTCGGCCAATCCATCTCCCGAAGATGCTTTGCCACCGGCTCTCCGAGTGATTCCGGAAAGAGGCCGATCAAGCTCTGGGCACTCGGATTAAAGTACATGAGATTCCCCTTGAGATCGATGACCAGAACCCCTTCCTGCAAGGTATTAAAAATCGTCTCGAGAAACCCCTTTTCCCGGGCGAGCTGCTGCAGGTAGATCTGAAGATCGTCCGCCCCCACCCGGTTGATCCGGTTTAGAAGTTTATCCAAAAACGTGTTTTTCATGCAGAATGATCGCGCATTAAAGCGGCCTCCCCTTATAGGAAGACTCCCGCCCAAGGGCAACCTCTGATTCAACGGGCCGCTCCAAGCTTGCCTATCTTGCTATCACTGCTAAGATAAAGTTTCGTCGTGAAAAAAGCCGCCTCTATTGCTTTACTTTTGGTTATCGGAGTCGGCCTCTGGTACTTTATCTTTCGAGGAAACTCAAAGAAATCACACCCATCACGAGGCTCTTTCATTCTCCCAACAACTGCCACCGTAGAACGCCGAACCATTCTCCAAACGGTTCTCGTTTCAGGTGATATCGCGCCCGCCGTTTCGGTTGAAGTGAAAGCGGAGATCAGCGGTCGGATCAAGCGGATCGCCAAAACTATCGGAGATGCTGTCAAAAAGAATGATCTTCTGGTCGAGCTCGATGATCGCGACCTTCTGACGGAAAAAGCCTCCGCTCAAACCGACATTGAAGGAACCCGATTCTCCCTCGAAAAAAGCAAACGACTCTACGAGCGTTCTCAAAAACTTTTTGACCGGAAACTGATCTCCCTCGAAACTTTCGAAAACACCAAAACCGATTACGACGTTGCTCAAAATAATTTTGAAAAGGCGGGAAGCCGCATGAGAACCGTCTTGGACAAACTTGAAAAAACACGAATCCCCGCTCCCATGGACGGAACCATCCTGACCCTCCCCGTCGTTGAGGGGCAGGTCGTCATCGGCGCCGGAAGTGTCAACTCTGGAACGCTTTTGATGAATATGGCCGATCTCACTCACATGGTCATTTACAGCCATGTGAATCAGGTGGATATTGCCCAAATTAAAAGCCATCAGAAGGTCGATTTCCGTGTCGACTCAATTCGGGAAAAAAAGATGCCTGCCGTGGTTTCTCTCATCTCCCCCATCGCCACCTCTAAAAACAATATCAAGGGATTTGCCGTCACGCTCGATGTCAAAGAAATCGATCCTCGCCTTCGCCCCGGAATGACCGCTGATGTCACTTTTCCCATTCTCGAAGTTGAAAATACCCTGGCGCTCCCCTTAAACGCAATTTTTACAGACGAGAATGATAACAAAATCGTTTATCGTCCCTCCAAGGATCCAAATGAAGAGCCTGAAAAGGTTCCCGTCGTGCTCGGGGTGGTGACCTATGACTACGCCGAAATCAAATCCGGACTCAAGCAAGGCGATCTGGTCCTCCTCGTGAAGCCGGAAGAACTTCCAAAAAAATGACCCCCGTCATTCATTTGGAAAACATTCGCAAAACCTACGTCGTCGGAGATCAGGTGATTCACGCCCTCAATGGCGTCTCTCTGGATATTTACGAAGGCGAGTATTCCGCCATCATCGGCCCCTCCGGCAGTGGAAAGTCGACCATGATGCAGCTCATCGGTTGCTTGGAACTCCCTACTTCAGGAACCATCCTACTGGACGGCAAAGACATCAGCCACTCCAACAGCTCACAACTCTCACGACTCCGGAATGAAAAAATCGGCTTCGTCTTCCAAAGCTTCAACCTTCTTCCAAAACTCGATGTTCGCCAAAATGTCGAACTCCCAATGATTTACTCCAATATTCCCGCTAAGATCCGTCGCGAACGGGCCGAAAAAGCCATCGCATCGGTGGGGTTGAGCGATCGGATTAAAAATCGCCCCAGTCAACTTTCCGGCGGGCAATGCCAACGCGTCGCCATTGCCCGCGCCTTGGTTAACGAGCCCAAAATCATCCTCGCCGATGAACCGACCGGAGCGCTCGATTCCAAAACCGGTCGTGAAATCTTGAACCTTTTTCACGAACTACATCAACGCGGGCACACCGTCACGATTGTCACCCATGATCAAAAAATCGCGGCAGAGGCTCCACGGCGCATTTCCTTAAAGGATGGCCTGATTCTCTCCGACGAAAAGTCAGACTTACCGCTTGCCAGCCCTTCCAACGCGTCTCATGCTTCCTCTCAAGGAAAATCATGAGAGTCTCACGAATTGCCTGCTTGATGCTGCTCTTTTTTACAGGGCTGATCCATGCCCAGGAGGTCTCGCTGGTCGCTGACTCTTGGATGCCCTATAACGGCGATCCAGCCTCCAAAACTCCGGGCCTTCTGATCGAAATTGCCAAAGCAGTTTTTGATCAATACGGATTCACGGTTCGCTACCAAACCATGGACTGGGCTCAGGCCATCACCGAAACCCGCGCTGGAAAATTCGATGGAATCGTCGGCTCCTTTAAGGCCGATGCCCCCGATTTTGTTTTTCCTGCATCGGAACAGGCCATCTGCGAAAATCGTTTTTTTGCAATGAATGATTCCCCTTGGATTTATACCGGTCTTCCCTCGCTCGATAAAATTCGAATTGCCGTCATCGATGGCTATGCCTACGGCCAGATTGACAAATATATTGAAACCTATCGAATTGATCCCCGTCGCATTCTCATCTCGAATGGCACCAGCGCACTCAGCACCAATGTCGATCATTTAAATGAGCGCCGTGTTGATGCCGTAGTTGAAGAGAGCTCCGTGATGACCTGGTTTCTCCAGGATAAGCCGTACCGCAAAGAGATCCGGGAAGCAGGACTGGTGAAGCGAGAAAAAGTCTATCTCGCCTTCTCACCTTCTCCTAAAAAAACGAATTCAAAGCGTTACGCCTGGTTCATGACCGAAGGAATGAAAAAACTTCGAGCTTCAGGCGAACTTGCCAAAATCCTCAGCAAGTACGGGCATCCCGATTGGAAACCGCTCCCTCTTCCCGAACCAATTCCGGGAGCTGCACCAGAGGAAGCAAAGAAAAAAGCACATTGAGCCCTCGCAGCCTCCTCGTAAGCTAATCTTGGATTTTCCTCTGAGGAATACAGGAAGTCAGGAATGGAACGTCCTTAAGTCCTCTTTCCATTTTGTTTTTTCTGAAAAGAGCAATCACAACATCTGAAGATGCAAGTGCGATCCAGTATACTCCAAAATAGAGGCACAACACTACAGTGGTGAATACCCCCTTTTCGCTTATCTCTCGAAAAATCAGAGAAACTATTACAAATGTAAGAATCGGAGTGACAAGAATGGGAAGTATAAGATGAAAGCGCTTTTTTGAACGAATCCACGTCAAAATAATAGAAAGCACAAACGAAGCGATTGAAACACCCGCCGCAAAGAGACCTGCAGTGAACATCAATGCCAAAACTTCTGGAATGATACCGATTGGATTGTCAATTCCATGAGGATTCATTATCAGCGTGATGATGTAGCACGAAAATGTCACAAATAATGACCCAAAAATAACTATTATTCCTGCGAACACATGGCTGATTGCGAACTTCAAGACAGCGTAAAATAACGCCTTTTGATCCCCTGAATAAAATCCTGTATTCCTGCCTTCCTCAGAACTCGCGCTTTGATTTTCGCTTAACATGAATTCCTCATGCACTGATTAGCAACCAAGCAACCAACCCAATCCCAAGCGCCAGTCGATACCACGCAAAGACTAAAAAGGTGTGGGATTGAACATAACGCAGCAACCACTTCACCGCCACAAAGGCAACGATCATTGAGACGATAAATCCGATTCCCAGATCAAACCACTCCTGACGCGGCATCTGCTCCAACGAATGCCGTTCTTTCCAAAGCGAATACGCCCCTGCGGCCAATAAGGTTGGAATTCCAACCAAAAACGAAAACTCGGTCGAGCGACTCCGTGAAACGCCCAACAACATGGCGGCTAAAATCGAAGCCGCTGAACGGGAGGTTCCCGGAAACACCGCTGCCACCAGCTGAGCCACGCCGACCCAAGCCGCTACGGACCAGGTCAACTTCGCTTCCTCCGTGACTCCTTTCAGGCGCCATTCCGCAAAAAAAATTACCCCAGCCCCCACCAACACCGCCCACGCGATCGGCCCCAAGGTATGAGGCAACTTAAAGCCGAACTTCCCCATCATCACACCACCGACCGCCGTCAGTCCAAAGGCGACTCCCAATTTCATCAGATAATCAAGATTCTCCGGTTCCGACCATCGTGTCACCAAGTTGACCAGACGTTCCCAATAAATCAAGAGAACCGCCAGCACGGCGCCCGATTGAATAAAGATGTTAAAAAGATCGGACTTCTCGCCAAACCAATGTTCTGCGATGAGAAGATGGCCCGTGCTCGAGATCGGCAAAAATTCCGTAATCCCCTCAATAATTCCCAACCAAACCGTATTCCAATCCAAGTTCATCGCAATCTCCTCCAATCGTTAAGAAGCCCTAAAAAACAATTTCCTCACACAAAGGCACAAAACCCTTCCGAAAGAAAAACTCTCCAGCCGGAGGCGTGACCGGTTTGGTGCGGGGGCGAAGAGGGGCACAATGCTCACAAAGGAAATCCGGTTTTATTTTGGGAAACCAAGAACGAGTCACCCAAAGGATCGAACACAAAGGATTCCCCCTTTGTGAGCTTCGTGTCTTTGTGTGAGACAATCATTCCTGCGAACTTAATCCTGCATTTTCTCCAACTGCTTCACGCGCTCCCAAAGCTCTGGCAATCTCCGAATCAGCGCTTCAATCCGAAGACTCTCCCGAAGGGGAACCGCGTGTCTTCCCGCAACCACTTCTTTCGAGCCAACATCCTTGCTAATCCCAGATTGCGCCGTGACCACCGCCTGATCTCCCACGTGAATATGTCCGACCAATCCGGCCTGGCCCGCAATCGTCACGTAATTCCCCAAGGTGGTACTTCCCGAAATCCCACACTGAGCCACCAGGACTGAATGCTTCCCGACGACCACATTATGGGCAATCATCACCAGATTATCAATTTTGGCCCCCGCTTGAATCCAAGTCCGGTCAAAACGTCCTCGATCAATCGTCGAATTTGCCCCAATCTCAACATCGTCATCGATCTGAACATAACCTTGCTGAGGAATTTTTTCGTGACGCCCTTGAACCATCTGATAACCAAATCCATCGGAACCGATCACCACACCGCTGTGTAAAATAATGCGATTCCCCAGTACCGACCGCTCACGAATGACCACTCGCGGATAGATCAAACAATCTTCGCCAAGGAGGGAGCCGTGCCCCACATAACTCCCCGAGCCGATCACCGATCGCGCGCCGATTCTGGCTCCGGCCTCAATCACCGCATGCGGTTGAATGGAAACCCCCTCACCCAAGATCACGGACGGATCAACCACCGCAGAGGCATGCACGCCGGGCTTGTATGAAATGGGCTGAGGCGCAAAAAGCGCCGCGATTTTGGTGAAGGCCGCAGAAGCCGAATCGACTCGAATCAAAGTGCTCGGGAGAGTTTCCTGAAACTCCCGTCCAATCAAAATCACCCCCGCACGCGTGGTTCGAGCGGCCGGAAGATATTTATCATTTCCGAGAAAGGAAAGTTGTTCCGTTTGAGCAGAGCGAAGATCCGCAACCCCTGAGACCCTAAGTTCGGGGTTTCCTTCGACCGTTCCCTCAACGAGGGCGGCCAATTCCCGAACCGAATACTCCACAGCTTATTTCTTCGCAGGAGCGGGCGCAGCCGGAGCTGCTGCAGCGCTACCCGCTGGCTTGCTCGCATTCAATCCCTTGATGATCTCATCCGTCACATCCTTGACGTCTTGACTGTAAAGAAGGACCGGAACTCCATACATCGACATCCCACTACGATCCATCACCAAGGTGTATTTTTCCTTGGCCCCAAAATCTTGAATGAGCTTTGTGATTTCATCGATGATCCCTTTCCGCATCCGAACAAATTGATCGTCCAATTGACGTCCACGCTGCGCCTTGAATTGATTGATCTTGGCTTCCAACGTCCGAATATCTTGAACCTTCGTCTCGTAAGCCTTCATCTTCTCCTGGCGCACGCCTTCCGCCAGTGTCTTGTCTTCCGAAGACTGTTTCAACTTGGTAATCTCGTCGACCATCTTTTGATAGTCCGCCATCTGATCGCGAAGATCTTTTTCAAAGGCAGCCCGGCGCTCGTTGATCGTCGCTTCGGCCTCTTTGGTCTTATAGTACTCACGGAAAGTCTTATCCATATCGATCACGGCAATTTTAATTTCTGCCGCCGAAAGGTTCGCCGCCATCAGCAGCCCCGTAAACCACAATGCTAATTTCTTCATCTTGATGCTCATATTTTAGAGGTTGATCGTCTCAGAATTGATAACCGACGTCAAAGTGGAACTTACCCGATGAGTCGTTTTCCTTGGTCGCCTTGATCGGCACACCAAAATCCAGTCGCAACGGCCCAATCGGCAGGTTCAGACGAAGCCCAATTCCCGCGCCCGCTTGGTAGTCATCCAGAACATCGGCATAATGCATATACTGACGATCGACAAAACCAGCATCCGTAAAGACTGCAAATCGAACCCGATCAATCACCGGGAAGGTCAATTCCAGATTTACATAGCCGAAGGTCGCACCACCGGTCGGCTCCCCACGGGAATCCCGGGGACCGATTTCGCGATTATCAAATCCACGCACCGAGCGGGATCCACCAATAAACCACCGGTCAAAGATCGGAACAAATGCCGTATCGTCATAACGTCCAACCACGCCGGTCGATCCTCCAGTCATCATGATAATGTCATAGGGTAAAAGGAAAAACTTCTGACCTTCAATACTCAGCTTGTGAGTATCCGTTTGTCCCAGAAGCGGACCTCCCGCGACTTCACCTGAAAGTTCAACTCGTTCGCCTCGACGGGTCAAAAAGACATTATCCCGCGTATCGTAGGTCAATGCCATCGTCACCGCACTCTTCGAGCGCCCCCCCTTCTCACGCAATAACTCGGTCGAAGCGGAGTCGTCAAAGTGGAAAAGCTCAATGTTTTCAAGCTGATACTTCATTGAGGCCGTCCAGAACGGGTCCAACGGCTTTGCCAAGCGTACCGCGCCACCAATATTTCGTTGATCGTAGAGGCTGCTCAAATACTGCTTCTCGCTCGCAAAGAGGTCAAACCCAAGCGAGAGCCGCTGATTCATAAACCACGGCTCCGTGAAGGAGATCAGGAAATCTTTACGACGCAATCCGTATTGAACCCGGGTTCGGAATTTTTGACCGGCTCCTGTGAAATACGGGAAGTTGGCGATATCAAAATTTCCCTGTTGGAGTTCCACAAAGCCCAAGAGACTGTCGACCGAGCTGAATCCAACCCCGAAGGTTATCGATCCCGTTCGTTTTTCCTCAACCGTCACGACCATGTTTTTGCGATTCGGAATATTCGTGTCCTGCGGACTGATATCGACCTTCTCAAAGTATCCAAGATTCTCAAGGCGCTTCTTGCTCGCATCCGCACGAACGCTGTCATAGACCTCACCCGGAGCCAGCGCCACTTCACGACGCAAAACCTTATCCTTCGTCCGGTTATTTCCCTGAATGACGATCTTATCAACAAAGGATTGAGGTCCTTCGGTCACCGCGTAAACCAAATCAATCTTCCCGCTCTCAACATTCGCCTGCCGCTCCGGCTTAACATCCGTATCAATGTATCCCCTCTCACCGTAAAGATCACGAACCGCCTTGACATCGGCTTCCATCCCTTGAGGCGAGTAAACTTGGGACTCCAACATCTTGAGACGCCCCCGAATTTGTTCGCGATTGAAAAGCTTCCCACCCTGAACGTCCACTTTTCCGACCGTATATTGAATTCCTTCAAAGACCGTGATAATGACACTCATCTCATCTTCCTTGGGATACTCGAACTTTACGTCCTTGATCTCCATGTCGATGTAGCCCTTGCTCTGGTAATATTCCTTAAGCTTCTTCTTATCCTCAAGGAATTGATCGTCCTTCATCACACCGGACTTGTTAATAAACGAAAGCCAGTTTTTCTTCCGGGTCTTGAGCTGCTTGCGAAGCTCTTCTTCCGTCAAACTTTTATTTCCGATAAACTGAACGAGCGTTACATAGGCCTTGGCCGATTCGTTAATCGTAAACGTTACGACCGAACGACCAAATTCCTCGTTCGTATCAATTTTGTAAGTCACTTCAATGCGACTAAAGCCCTTATTGCGGTAAAGCTCTTTGATTTTGTCCGCATCCTCGGAAATCTGCTGCTCGCTGAGAGGGTCTCCGACCTTCGACTTTGTCTCCTTGCGAACCCGTTTCTCACCAAGTTTTTTCGAACCGTTGATGACGATCTCTTTGATGAGCGGTTTCGGCTGAACAATGACCGTAATCTTCACTCCATCGCCGAGCGGTTCATCGGTAATGCGAAGATTGGTGAAAAATCCGGTCGCGTAAAGGGTCCGAATATCTTCTTCCACCGCGTTTGGAGAGTACGGCTGACCAATGGTCGTCCGCATATTCGAAAGAATCACACTGCGATTGACCGACTTCGGCCCAACATAAACAACTTCGACTTCCTTGACCACCGCTCCCTGAGCAACGGAAGAGTTCGAAGAAGGAGCTTCAACAACTTTTTTTTGCTTCTCCTTGGCAGGAGCAACAGCCGGAGCACTCGCTTGTCCCATTACAGGAGCCAGCGATCCACAGACAACCAGCAGAATTCCCGCTTGAATTGCCAACCACTTCAGTTTACTTTTTCCGGTTCCAGCTTTCAAAAGTTACCTTTCAAGTTCTGTTCCTTGTACTTGCGTTAATTTAAAACAAAACCGAGGAACGCCAGACTCTGAAGTGGTTCAGAGAAATGGTCAAGCCCAAATCTTATTCAGATTTTTTATCGCTCTTTTTGGACTTCTTCTCAGCCTTCGGAGCCTCTTCCGCATCCGCCTTGCCACGAGGTTTCTTCGCAGGACGGACCGGAGCTTCTTCCTTGGCAGGACTTTCGGTGATCACCGTGATCTTCGCCGTAATATCGGAGTGAAGTTTGATGACGACTTCGTGCTCGCCGAGATCCTTGATTCCACGCGCGAGTTCGATCTTGCGCTTATCCACTTCGTGACCTTGCTCCTTAAGCCGGTTCGCAATGTCTTGTGCTGTGACGGATCCGAAAACCTTGTCTTGAGTTCCCGCAGTGAGAACAAAGGTCAATTTGACCTTGCTCAACTTTCCTGCGTACTCCTGAGCATCGTTCAACTCCTTGGCTTCGCGCTCAGCACGTTTCTTCTTGAGAAGTTCGACCTGCTTTTTGGAAGCAGACGTGGCGGGAGCCGCCATCCCTTGCGGGAAAAGAAAGTTACGGGCATACCCGGGACGAACCTTCACGAGATCCGCTTCCGCACCCAATCCCTCGACCTTTGTATTCAGAATAACTTCAACCTGCATAACCTCTTCCTTTCTCGTTCTTCTTTACCAACTACTTTAAAATGGAATATCATCGTCGGGAGGATGATCAAAATGCTCTTCTGCAACCGACGCCGGTTGCGCCCCACGCGCCGGTGCCGACTCTCCATGGGACGAAGCAGCAGCCCCACCCGAAGGAGCGCCTCCCGGAGTCGATCCTTGGCGGGGACGACCTAAAAATTGAATGCGCTCAGCCCGAACCCGAAGTCGGCTCCGCTTTTCCCCTTCTTTCGTCTCCCACTGATCCAATTGCAACCGCCCTTCGACAAAAACCGGAGAGCCCTTCGTCAGGTACTCTTTGCAAGTTTCCGCCTGACGTCCCCACGTGACGACATCAACGTAACAAACTTCCTCGCGCGCCTGACCGTCCTGACCTCGAAATGACTGATTAATCGCCATCGCCAGATCCCCGACCGCCGTCCCCTTGGGGGTGTAGCGAACTTCGGGATCACGGGTCAGGTTCCCCATCAGCATGACTCGGTTCAGATCGGGCATATCAGTTTCCCGGGAATTTTCCGCAAATTAAGAAGCGACCGCCATCTCGGCGAACTCTTCCTTGCGAATGTAAAATTGACGGTAAACGACTTCGTTCAGCTTCAGCTTTTTGTTCAACGCATCCACCTTGGCGGGATCCAATTGAAACTGAATGTTGACGTAAAATCCAGAGTCCAGATTTCCGGCAATCCGCTCAAAGCGACGCTTGTCCATCTTCTGGGTTCCCTTGACCTTGCCGCCGAGCGACGTAATTTCTTTCTCAACCGAGGTCAATGCCTCTTTGAGTCCTTCGTCCTTACCTTGAATGTCCAGGACAAACAGTCCTTCGTAAAAATTCATACTTCCTCCATCTTCCGGTTAAAAGTGTTCATTGCTATCTCCATCCCCTCCGTCTGGCAACATCGAACCGCTTCCGCCGCTCGCTTCACCATCCGCTCCGCCACCGGGCGTTCCACTTCTGAAAAACGCTCCAGCACGAAAACTTCCAAAGGCCGATTTTCCGGACAGGGCCCGACCCCGCACCGAAGGCGCGCATACTGATCACTCCCGAGCGCCTCTTCCATCGACCGCAGACCATTGTGCCCCCCGCACGAACCTGCTCCCCTCAATCGCAGCGTTCCCAACGCCACCGCCACATCATCGACCACCACCAAAACCGCTTCCGCAGGAATCTTGTAGTACCGAATCCATGCCGCCACCGCCTCACCACTGCAATTCATGTAACCTTGCGGCTTCATGAGCCACCCCTCAGGAACCCGAGCGGCTTCTACCGACCCCAAGGCTTCAGAATGAAAACTCCATCCCCCCGCCTTTGCCAGATGATCCACCACGGAGAACCCAACGTTGTGACGGGTTTCTTCGTAGCGAAAACCGGGATTTCCCAGTCCAACCACCAAGCGAAATGCCACCGTTTATTTCTTGGCTTTGGCGTCCGCCTTGCCCTTATCGGCCGCCGCAGGAGCCGCCGCAGCAGCGCCGTCCGCCGGCTTCTTTTCCTTGATCGCTTCAGGCTGCTTGACTTCGGTCGCCGCAGGAGCGGCAACTTCTTCAACCGCAGGAGCCAATACCGTAAATACCGGAAGATCTTTTTGGTTGAGCACCGTCACTCCCGGAGGAAGTGCAATCTCACCCACATGAATCGCCTGACCAATTTCAAGCTTGCTAACGTCAACCTTGATGTCATCCGGAAGATCTTGAGGCAAACATTCGACGCGCAAGTGACGGATCACGAGCTCGAGAAGCCCGCCCGCTTTCGCACCGACCGGCTCGCCAACTTCCACCACACGCACTTCGGCATGCAGCTTCTCGTCACGAGCGACTTCGTGCAAATCGACATGAAGCACATTGTCTTCGAGCGGATCGACTTGAATGTCCTGAATCAACGCCAAATGCTGATTCTTTTTTCCGCCGTCTTCCAGTTCCAGATCCACGAGGACGTTTCCGCCAATCGCATCCAGCAAAATGGTTCCCAACTCCTTCTCGTTGAACTGCAAGGCACGGGTGCCACGCTTTCCGTAAATGACGCCGGGAATTAATCCCATACTCCGCGTCACACGGGCGCCACGACGTCCGAGTTCTGTTCTCACCGATCCTTTTAATGCTACAGTCTTTGCCATAATCTCCTCCAAGTAAATAAGAGCCCGCCAGTCAAGGGAAACCGTTTTGTTCCGTCAATCTTTAATTTTAGCCACCATTGCGAAATAGCCTTAAGAATTGGCGGTCCGTCAGCTGACGGACGATGAACCCGCCGCGGCTTTGGGTTGAGAGAGAGCGGAACGGCGCCCTCATCGTATGTTCTTTGCTGGGAGCAAAGGTCATGCCCCCTTTTTCCGTTTTTCGAATCAATGCTTCTTAGGCCAAGAAGGTGTCTCTCGATAGGCGTGATGCGATTGATAGAGTCAGAAAAAGGTGTCATGATGTTAATTATTAGTCATCTTCAGTCTCAATGCCTTACTC
>CAZKRU010000078.1:0-18825 GCA_964555235.1 uncultured Verrucomicrobiota bacterium | reverse complement strand
GAGCCATGACCGAAACAACCTGCCCAAGAGCGTGAACTCCGGTGTCGGTTCTCCCGGAGGCTTCGGCATGAATCGGTTCACCCCAAAGCCGTTCGAGCGCTTTTTCCAGTACTCCTTGAACGGTGACAGTGTTGAGCTGACGCTGCCATCCGCTGAACGGCGTTCCGTCGTAGCTGACCGTGAGCCGATAGGAGACTTTATGGTTGGCGGTCGAAGAGATAGGAGACCCCAATGAATCCGCCAAGTGAGTTGATGCCGACGTTGCGGGAGGCCATGTTGGCATTTGAAATATGGTGGAACATGACTTCGGGAGTGATCGACCAGTTGCGATCAATCAAGTAGCGGAATCCGACGCTGGCTTGTGGGGTAAATTCGATCGCCTGACCGATGAGGCGTTGATTTTTTTTCTCGTAGCCATCGGTATAAACGATCCCAGCGCCTCCTTGAATATAGGGAATGAACTTCCAGCCGGGCTGGACGAAGTTATAACGAACCAGAGCGGTTGGTCCAATCACGACGCTCCCGAAGTCACTGAAAACTCCAGCCGCAAAAAGATCAAAAACGGCTTCCACATTTCCCCGGAAAAATCCTTCACCTTCCGGAGTATTGAGCATCCAGCTGAAGCGGGTGATACTGGGGGCATAATTAAACGTTTCACGGGTTTTCCCGGAAAAAATCGGAGAGAAAAGCGCGCCACCGAGCTGCTGAATTCCGAGAATATCTTCCTGAAAGAGGCTTTCCTCCTGGGCAACGGAACGATGCATTAGACGTTTGGCGTCATTTTCATTCAACTTGGTCACCTCATTCGCAATACTGAAGGAGGTGAGGGCTCCGACAGCAAAAAGTGTCATTAATACGGGTTTCATGGCATTCCTCAGTAATGCCTTTATTTAGCGTTTTTCATAAAAAATCCAAACATTTTTTGATGAAATGTGCGCCGATCCGTATGACTTATGAGTGGTAGGGAGACTTCTCCGAGGGCGCCGTTCCGTCTCCCATCTCAACTGCCCGGCTCGCCCGGAGGTCGAGCCCTACCATTCGTAGTGCGTTGTCGAACGGAGGAGGCTTGTGATTTTAAAATAAAAGCGTTATGGAAATAGCATGGCAAAATCGTATCCAGAGGTGGAGTGTCCGGGTTGTCGCAAACGGGGAAAGTGGCTGGACGCGGTATGGGGGCCTTTCTGTTCCGAGCGCTGTAAGTTAATCGATCTCGGAAAGTGGTTTGATGGCGAAAACAAAATCAGCGAGCCGCTTCGATCCGATCATTTTGCGGAATTTGAAGAAGCCGAAGGCGAATTAGATCGCCCACGGGAATAATCGTTTCACACAAAGCTTCAGCCCCTGTGTCCATGGGGCAATGAGTGGGGAGAACAGGATTTTGCCTCTCGCGAAGTCCGCCAAGGCGCGAAGGAATGCTCCACTTTAAAACCAAAATGGCTTTCTTAGCGGCTTGGCGTACCCTGCCCGCATCGCTACGCGAAGCGTTGCGGGCGGGTTCGTGTGAAAACTCACCATTTTTCTTATTTTCTATGGGATCACTAAGGATTGGGGGAATTCACTTAGATATCAGTTTTAACTTGTCAGAAGTCCCTGGAGTTCGTCCATGGTGAGGGATTTCAGCGCTTCTTCTCCGGTCAATGTATTGGAAATGATCGAGCGTTTCTTTTGTTGAAGCTCGAGGATCTTCTCTTCGACGGTTCCTTTGGCGATGAGCTTGTAAGTGGTGACGACGCGAGTTTGTCCCATTCGATGGGCCCGGGCAGTCGCCTGATCTTCTGCGGCAGGGTTCCACCACGGATCAAGGAGGACGACGGTATCGGCAGCGGTTAGATTGAGGCCGACACCCCCGGCTTTCAGGCTGATCAGAAAGAGGGGAACGGTTCCGGTTTGAAATCGTTCGACCTGCGCTTCGCGATCAGTGCTCTCTCCATCGAGATACGCATAATCGATTTTCTCTTTCTTCAAATCTTCTTCTACAAGACGAAGTAGGCGAACGAATTGACTGAAGATCAAGACGCGATGGCCGCCATCCATTGCTTCTTCCAAAAGTTCATGGAGGGAGTCTAGTTTTCCGGAGGGGGAGGCCCACTTGCGATCTTTGAGTTTTGGGATGAGTCGAATATCGCAGCAGACTTGTCGGAGTCGGGTGAGTACGGTGAGCATGGCGATACGGCTTTTCTCTTCGCCGAATTTTGAGATGGAAGATTCCACTTCACGTCGGCCTTCCTCCAGAATCGATTGATAGGTTTGCCGTTGTTCCTCGGAAAGATCGCAGGCGAGGACCTGTTCGAGGCGGTCCGGGAGTTCCTTGGCGACTTCCGATTTGGTTCGGCGCAGGAGAAAGGGGCTGGCGCGCTGTCGGAGTCGGGCTTGTGCGTGACGATCGCCATCCCGGGAAATTGGAATCTCGTAGCGCTCCTTGAATTCTTTAGCGGAGCCGAGGTAGGTCGGCATGAGAAAATCGAAAAGAGACCAGAGATCCAAAACCGAATTTTCCAAGGGAGTGCCCGTAAGGACGAGACGGTGTTTGGCTCGCAGGGCTTTGGCTGCTTTCGCATTTTGGCTCGCACGATTTTTGATATGTTGCGCCTCGTCGAGAATAACGGCGCCGAATTCGATTCCAGCATAACGCTCGAGGTCTCGCCGCAGAAGGGCGTACGACGTAATGATCAGAGGGTGATCTTTAATTTTTGAAAAAGCGGATTCCCGATCTGGTCCGTGAATCACAAGGGGCTTCAGCTCGGGAGTAAAACGGCGGGTCTCTTCGCGCCAATTGAAGACAAGGGAGGTGGGGCAGATGACGAGAAAGGGGAGGAAGGAGGCTTCGCGGCGTCGATACGATTCGATCCACGCGAGGGTTTGCAGGGTTTTCCCCAAGCCCATTTCATCGGCAAGAATTCCGCCAAATCCGTTGATCGCCAGATATTCGAGCCAATTCACCCCCTGCTGTTGATAGCTTCGGAGAATGGATGTGAGTTCTTCACGAACCGGGACGGTGGCGAGTGCTTGAATTTCCGGAGGAGGATTCCAGACCGATTGAGGACTGATTCCCCACTGATTGTTTTGAAGATTTTCGTTGAGATACGCGGCATATTCTTTTCGAATTCGGAATCCTTGCGGTGTCATTTCAACGGCACAGTCGCGCATCATTTCTTGGAAATCTTCGATCAGCTCCGTCGGGACCAAGGCGTGACCGCCTCCCTTCATCGGTCGACGGGTCTCTCCCTTTTGCAAAAGCTCCTGAACTTCGGAGGCGGTGAGCCGGTGTTTTCCAGAGGTGTCGCGAAACTCAACATCCACGGAGAGCCATTCGTGATCAAACGGATAAATTTTAATTTCCGGAGCAATGCACTCCACTTCGTGAAGGACATGGGAGAGATGGGGGCCGACTTGGACCTGATGCATTCCGCGCCAACGGGGGAGATGATTGGCGAGAAACGATTCAGACTCGCGATTTCCGTCGATCCGGTATCGAGTCCGGTCGGTCTTGGTTGGAGTGAACCCGAGCCGCATCAGTTCTTCGCGAACGGCTTCTTCCCGTTCCAAGGGGCGCACTCCGTAGCGGAGCGGATGCTCGGGATCGGGAAACCATTGAGGACCCTCGACCGGTTCTTTCGGCCATCCCGAGAGAGTGACACGACGGGAATTTCTGTAGTTGGCGTTTACCCGAATCTCGAGTCCGCGAAGGCCTCCCTCAATTTCCACTTCAAAGATTGGCTCGAGGGAAATGAATTCGACCGATTTTGGATTCCAGTCGACTTTCGCTCGTTCCTGAACTTTGGGAAGATAGACGTGAAGAAAAGGAGCGACCTCTTGGCGTGGAATGCGTTGAGGAGAAGGGGGGAGCGGATCCCAGGGAGGGGGAAGTTTGGAGCGATAGTGCCATTCTTGATTGCGAGAAGACCAGGAGCCCTCCTGAAAGATGAGAAACGGTTTTTCGGGGGGAATACTTTTAAAGTGAACCAGAAGTTCGCCATTTTCACAGGCTTCAATTCGGAGTTCAAGTGCATCGCGATCCCAACAAAGCGTCACTGGTTTTTCGACAAAAACGCGAGGATGTCCGATCAGTTTTTCAAGGAGTCGAGGGAGATGGGTTTTCGGGATGCGGCATCGACTTTGAGTGCGGTCCTGAGGAAAGGAGCCAATCCAGCGGATGATTTCGTTATCCTCTTCCTGAAGAGTGAAGTCGACATTGGAGCGAGACTTGAGGGAGGCAATGGGGAGGGATGGTTCTCCGGGTCGAATGCCGCGAAGGGAGATAAAAATCTCGTCAGGGATTTTTGTGGTGGCGAGTTCCTTTGGGAGGTGGATTTCCAACAGAAAGTCAGGATTGATTTCGCCATAGGCGAGCGCGGAGTGAAATCGCTTCGGTTTTTCAACCGGCATTGGCTCCGGAGGGCTCGGCTGATCTTTTCGAAATTGATGGAGACGCTCAAATTGCAGTCCGGCCGCGACCACATGAGGGCAGATCGTTGCGAACTGGCGGGTCTCGGGGCAATCACAGAGGTTGAGAACTTCCGTGGCGCTTGCGCCGACCTTGAGACGGGGTTTGAATTTTTTTCGCCCATCCTGAACCAGCGCCGATAAAAACGGAGGCTCATAACGAGCGAGCGAGGCCGCGCCTTGAGTAAAAAGTTTTTTCCCCAGATCAAACGTCTTCCATCCGGCAATTTCCAGCAGCCACTTCGTGGTGATCCCATCGGAGTTCATCGGGTCAGCGTACCACTGGTAAAGGTAACGACGGAGAAGTCTTCGGCTTCGAACCATTGTTCGTAGCAGGTTCGGGTGAGGGTGTAGTCGTCATTGAGCAGCTCCATCATGAGGGCGAGGGCGCCGACGCCGTCGAAGTGGCGGGCGTTGGCATCGGTGAAGAGATGATTGTAAAAGGTTTCCGTCTTTTTGGTTTCAACACTTTTCCAGAGAATCTCCTCCCATTGTTCGGCAGCTTGAAGGCGTTGGGCGTTGACGGCGTAGGGGTGTTGAAACCGGGGGCCGATGTGACAGCCGTCGATGCTGACAATCAGGTGAATCTTCGAGCCAAGAGTTTGATGCCATTTTCTCAGGAGAGCTCCCAATTGAAAAAGGGAATGATTTTTTCCAGGCATTTGACCGAGATAGAGGGCTTCGTGAAGGCCTCCGCAGAGGATTGGAACAAAGCGAAATGGGGTTTCGATGCCAAGAAGTTTACGAAAAGCTTGAAGTGCAATGAGGGGGAATTCAATGGAATGTTCGCCTGCATGTGCTTGGGGATCGGTGAAGAGCGAGGGGGATTCCTTTTGGAGATCGTCCAGAATTTCTGAAGCAGTTTCGACGGTGCCGAGCGGCGTGAGGTAACCTCGAGGATCGCAACTCCACTCTTGTTTGGCTTTATGGCCGACTCCCAAAATCAGATAGACATCGGCAGTAGGGGCGCAGAGGAGTTTTTCGTAAGCCCAAGCATAGGCGCGGGTAGTGACGCGATAATCGATATGGGGCGCAATGATTCCGAGAAAGGGATCTGACGAGACCGAAGTGGGCCAGGCAGGGCCATCGGTTTGATCGTAGAAATTGCGGAAATAGGTAAGGACCTCGTCTTCCTTGCGGGGATAGCAAACTCCGGCACATCGTGGCTTATGATAATTCATCTCTTTTTTGGTAGGGCGGGGTCGATGACCCCGCCATATTTAAGTTGATGAAAGGGAGGCGTCGAGGGTAAAGGAGAGGATGTCGATTCCGATTCAAGCGCGAGAAATTCAAGCACGCTTTGCTCGGGTGGCCCCGCGTTACGATTTTTTAAATCACTTTTTGAGTGCTGGGATGGATTTTGGGTGGCGCCGGATTCTGGTCCGAGAGGTGAAGAAACAAAATCCCTCCCGAATCCTCGACTTGGCGACGGGAAGCGGGGATGTTCTTCGTGCGCTAATCGCGGGTGGCCTTGGCAAGGAGCGGGCGATCGGTGCGGATTTTTGTTTGCCGATGTTGCATGTCGCTTCAAAAAAAGGCTTGGAGGCTTTGGTGGTGGGAGATGCGTTGCGATTGCCGTTTGAGTCCGCTTCCTTTGATGCGGTGACGATGGCTTTTGGGTTTCGGAATGTCGTCGATCGTCGGGCGGCGTTGCGTGAGGTGGGGAGAGTGTTGCGGCCCGGGGGAGGATTTTACCTCCTCGAGTTTTCGCATCCCGTTGCTTTTTGGAAAGAGGCGTATTGGTGGTATTTGAAAAATATTCTTCCAAGTGTGGCTCAGGGATTTGGAGCGCCTGCGGAGGATTATGATTATCTTGCGGAATCCATCCGCCATTTTCCAGACCAAACGAGTCTGGAATTAATGATTCGAGCGGAAGGTTTTGAGAGAGTCGAATATTTGAATCTGACGGGGGGGATTTCAGCGCTCCACGTGGGATATCGAGCGAGTTAAGGAGCGAGGCGTTGATTGGTTGAGAGCTTTTCGCGTTTCGGCTGGTCGATATCGGCAATTCCGCCTTGGACTAGGATAAGGCCTTCGTCCCCTTTGGTGAGTGTGGGACGACCTCGATTTGAAGTATTATAATCAACCTGGTGTTCGATGGTGCCGTTTTCATCAATTCTCGAATAGCGAAAGGAGCCGCGGCCTTTGGGGTGAAGAATGTGTAACTTTCCGTCGGTATCAAACATCGTTTCTGGAGGGATGAAGGTGACGAATTCGCCCAAGGGGGAGGTCGCGTAGACGAGGTTTTTTTCGATATCCTCAATCCGGATGAAGAGGAGCATGGAGTTTGAATTTGGAGAGAAGCGAAGCAAGGAGTAGGTACGGGGCGTGCCATCAACCGGGCGATTTTTTGTCCAGATTTTTTGCGCATTTGCCACGTTAAAACTGATCGTTTTTGAAATCATTTGTTGCCCCTTCCAGGTGACAACCGCTTGGACCCGGTATTGTCCCGCGTCACGAATGGAGTAGAGCGGGGTCAGATTGACGGAGATGGTTTTCTGGGTCAGAGCGGCGATCGTTACGGGCTCCATTGAAATTTTCTGGTCCGCCCGAATTGAATGATGTTCTTGATCGTAGACTAAAAAACTAAGCCAAGGGGAGTCTCCCGTTGTTCCGAGAACGATTTCTTCGCCAGTGTTATTGGCGATGGTCAATTGGATCGGGACCGGTTCAAAGAGGACAAATTGATCGCGAGTGAGTTGGATTCCGATTTGTAATTGCGCTTGAACGCCTCCGAGAAGAAATCCGTAGAGTAAGATGAAACGAAGCAGACGCATGAAGAAAGAAAGAATCGCGGAAAGCGGGGAAATTCCAAGAAAAAACGCGGATCCCGTGAGAGATCCGCGTTTTTTGAAACTGTAGACGATTAGCTGACCAAGGCCGTATTCGCTTTGGCACTCTCCAGAGCTTTACTCCAGTTACCAAAGAGGCGCGGCTTGCAAGCGGCGGCAAAGAGCGATGGATCCAGTCGACGGGCATCAATGCCGCGAAGATCGGGGTGCTCCTGGAGCAACTCTTGAATCCGGGAGACAACTTTCTCACGCGTCCAGCGTTGACGGCGACGAATGTCATTATAATCAAGTCCTGCACGAGTAACTGCCTTTTCCCAGCTTCCGAAACGACGCCGGGCCGTGGCAATCAGGGAGTTCTCGGTCTCGTCCATTTTCTTGGAACTGAGATCGATTCCCTTCTCATTGAGCTGACGAATCTCGTCGAGGATGGAAGACTCATCCCAAGAGCGATAACGGTAGATATCTTCAGCCGGAAGACCTGCTGCCTCAAGGGCGATTCTCCAAGAACCGAAGTATTTGGTGCGAATGGCCGCATAGACCATTGGAGCGTAAGCACTGAGCATCATTGAACGGAAGGAGAGATCGACTCCCTGTTGACGAAGTTCTTGAATGGTGCTGACGATCGATTCCTTGGTCCATTTTTTATATTTACGAACGGCGTCGTAAGGGAGGCCTGCCGATTGGACGGCGAGCTTCCAGCTTCCGAAATAGCGAATCCCCGCGGCGAGAAGTTCTTGAAAATTTTGACGCATGAAGTGGGAATAGAGAGGGCGACCATCGCGGCTCCAAGTTTGGATTTCGCTGACAATCGTTTCTTGACTCCAATTGCGGTTTTTTGTTGCGGTCATGAGTAGGCTCCTTGATCTTGTGTTGTTGTTCTTTATTTAAAGTCTCTTTCGGGCTTGAACCTATTCAGGAATTCCTTGCTGTCAAATGATTTAGAGCAGGTGCGATCTTTTTAATCTAGGCAGATCTCATTAAAGTCAAATAATGTTATTGTAAATAGCTTAAGGAAAGATACTTACGTGTTAAATAATACTAATTTATCCAAAATATTAGAAATTTTAATATCTTTCATGCACTGCATCGGAGTGGTGTGAAGGCATTCTCTTCGGAGACACGGAGCGCAGGGGAGATTGCTGTTCAAAATCGAAACGCTTGAGCCGACCGGAGCTGTTTTTTGCGGATCCGTTGCCCCAAACAAAACGAGCGTCGGAGCCTTCAAAGCGGCGGCAAGATGCGCCGGTCCGGAGTCGGTGCTGATGACGGCCCTTGCTTGGGCGAGTACACTTTTCAAGGTTCCAATCGAGAGTTGATTTCGAAAATCGATGACATTCGATGATTCACACGGAAACCAAGGGCCATTTCCAACCAGGACACACGGCGTTGAAGAAAGGGCCTGCGCGAGCGATTGATAATTTCGATAGGGCCAGAGTTTTGTTCTCCAGCGGGTATACGGATGAAAGACATAGTAAGTTCCGGCCTGAAGGGAGGAGGGAAGGGGATTGGGTGAGGGGATCTGAAAGTCGTGGGGGGCGCGTGCGATTTCCAGATAATCCAGTGCTTGCAGATAGCGCTCAGCCGCTGCAGTGGCGGTATCGTGAATCCGTTCGTTGTAGAAAATCCAGCTCCCTTCGCGCGCCGAGCTTAATCCGATCCGTCTCGAGGCGCCACTCAAACGCGTAAGGATTCCGCTGCGAAAGAGTCCTTGTAAATCGAGAGTGAGATCGTAGCCGACAAGCGCGAGGGAACGGGATTGAGCGAAAAACGATTTCCACGTTTTAAGGCGAAGTCGTGGAAGCGAGATCAGATGGGAAAGGGCTGGGTGATTTTCCAAAAGGGGACGGTATTCTTCGAACACGAGCCAATCGATTTGTGCGTCCGGCCATTTTCGACGAAGCCCTGTCAGCACGGGGATCGCCTGAATGATATCTCCGAATGAGCTCGGTTTGATGAGAAGAATTTTCACGAAAAGAGCGGATCATCTCAGGATCGAGACGAAATCAAAGACTGGATTAAGTGGCGTTGGCAAGACGTTCGGCCAGACGAGGCGGAAGTCCCGCTTTCAGGATTTTATTCTGGGCTCGCGCGAGGTCATAAGGGAGGCGACGCAACTCGATGGAGTGAACATCGGTATCGTAGATCACATAGGCGGCCCGCCAATCTCCATCGCGAGGCTGACCGACGCTCCCAACATTGATGAAATATTTTTTCTTCGGTTCGATTTTAAATTTTCGATAGCTGAATTCGCTGACGTGGTCGCCATCCTTGATGTAAACTCTCGGAACGTGGGTGTGGCCGTGGAAGCAGACATCCGTCTTTTGGTGTTCAAAACTGAGGTCCGCATCTTCTCCACGAAAAACGTAATTCCAGTTGTGAGGCCGGTCCAGGGAGGCGTGAACGACAGTGAAAGATTCAATGGGGCGCTGATATGGAAGCCCGCGTAAAAAATCTTTGGCTTCTTTGCTCAATTGCGAGCGGGTGTAATCCATGGAGATCTGAGCGAGATCGTTGAAGTTGCTGGCGTCACTCAGCTCAGAGGCTTCCTCGTCGTGATTTCCTTTCACCACCGGGCATCCGAGTGCTCGAACAATTTCCAGACACTCCCGGGGATTGGCATTATAGCCGACGACATCACCGATACAAATGGTATGCGTCACCGCCTGGGTTTGCATATCCTCGAGCACCGACTCGAACGCTTCCAAATTGCTATGAATGTCCCCAAATATTCCAAATCTCATCGTCGGTGCTCTTGATTGTATCCCTGTACGCTTGGTTGCTTGGAAAGACTAAGCTCCTTTTCTAAAATACGCAAACGTTTCTCGATCAAGGGTCTTCGGTCCCTCGGTTGTCCGGGGCGGACGGGTTGATCCAGGAGCGATTTCCAATAAAGATAGGCTGCTGCCATGTCGCCTGTTTTTTCCAAGGAGTAGCCTGCCAGTCGTTCGACATAGTGGGGGCAATTGGGTTCTTGAGCGGCTTTCTGAAAGTTTTCGGCAGCCCGACGGTAATCGCCTTTCCGTTGAAAATAGACCCAACCGAGTTGAATCCAGAGTTTCGGGTGATGGGGGTGAAACGAGAGGCCTCGCTCCAAGTGCCGGATTCCGGCCTGAATCCATTGCTGTTCGGCCCAAAGTCGACGGGCTTCATGAGGCTCGCGCCAATCGCGTCGATGGTCGAGACTGGCGTCCCATGCTAGATAATGCGCCCCCATTTCCCAAAACAAAATGGATCGGGGTTGAAGCGTGGAGGCCAGGGCGATGAGTTGTTCCACGCGGGGCCATTGTTGTTTCTCCCAAACCGGAATGATCTGAATCCAAAGGAGATCCGCAATGACGGAGCGAAATCCGCTCAGGGCTCCCATGACCAATCCCTGTTGAAGTTGTTGCGGGAGCGAAAGCGCGGAGATTTCGGGGAGCTCTTGTTGAAGTCGGTGCTCCCAGGGAATTTTAATCAGCAGCAAGATCGCCAGAATCAGGATCCCTCTGCGGTGGAAAGTCTTCATAGTTCCCGTTTTTCAAAAATGAGTGCCCCCACGACGAGGAATCCCCCGGTATAGGTGAGGGCGTAGAGCGTTAAATCGAGGACTCGAATCCACGGAATCGAATTTCCAATCGCAATCTCCTCGATGATTGAAAATGCGCCAAGATCCGGAAAAACCAGAGCGATGATCCCGAGGATGATTTTTGGAAAGATGGTTAAAGTGTTGGATTGAGAGAGCCAGTACTCGCGTGCGGTTCCCTGGAGATGTCCAATGAGATAAATCAAAAATGAGATGGAGGCAGTGAAGAGCGGTGAGGTAGAGAAGGTCGAGAGAAGTAGGGTGATGGAAGCGGTGAGCAGTGCCTTTGCATAGACAAGGAGGAATGCCTGGGGGAGATGGGGATCTCGAGTTTGGGCGAGAATCGCCGCGCGGTTTTCTGATTCAATCGCCATCTGTTCCGGAGTCGTGAGGTTTGCAGTCAGGAGGGGCGCGGAAGGTTCGGCATTTCGAAGAAGGGCCAGCGTACAGAGAGAAAGTAGAGTCGTGGCAATGAAGAGAAGTCCGGCCACTCCGATGAATTTTCCAACCAAAACTTCCCAACGATGAACCGGTTTGGCGAGCAAGGTGATGAGGGTGCGATTTTCAGATTCCTGGGGAAGCAGTTGGGCGGTTCCGAGAATGGCCAGGATCATTCCGAAGAGGGTCATGGCGCCGAGGCAGAAATCCTTGAGAAATTGGATCTGCTCTTCGAACGTGAACATTTTGAAAAGGTTGGAAGAGGCGATGACCGCTAGGGCGAATAAGAGGAGGAGAATCAGCACTTTCTGGCGGATCAATTCCATCAACGTGTGCTGGGCAATGGCGCGAAGTCGGAAGAAAGAATTCATAAGACGTTTTTGATAAAAAGATTTTCGAGAGTCTGGCGAACCGGAGAAGCAACCGCTTCGGTGGCCCCAAGTGAGCGGATTGCCTCAAGTGCCCGGGGAAGTTGATCGGGAGAGAGTCCCGAGGTGAGAATTTGAGTCCGTCCGGTATCGGTCAGGAGATCTGTGACGTGTCCTTCCAGAATTTTTTTTCCAGAGTAAAGAATGGCAATGCGATCGGCCACTTCCTCGACCTGATCCAGAAGATGGGAGGAGAAGAGGATGGTTTTTCCCTCGGACTTGAGCCGAAGCAAAAGTTCTTTCATTTCCCTCGCGCCAATCGGATCGACGCCGGAGGTCGGTTCATCGAGAAGGAGAAGCGGCGGATCTTGAAGCAACGCTTGCGCAAGGCCGAGGCGTTGCAGCATTCCCTTGGAATAGGTGTGCAGCGGGCGATCGCTTCCCGTGGCAAGACGGACAAGATCCAGCAGGGTTTTGATACGGGTTTCCAGTGCGGAACCTTGAAGTCCGCAAACTCCGCCATAGTAGCGAAGCACTTCCCGCCCGGTGTGATTGCGGGGAAAGTAAGGATTTTCGGGGAGAAATCCGAGCAGGGCCCGGGCTTCCAGGGTGCCGGCGCTTTTATCAAAAACGGATGCCGTGCCTCGGGTCGGCTGGATCAAGCCGAGAAGAATTTTGAACGTGGTGGTTTTGCCGGAACCATTGGGACCGAGGAGTCCAAAAATCTCCCCTTTTTTGATGGTGAGGTCCAACGATTCCACTGCCACGAGCGACTTCCGTTTCCACGGAAGACGAAACTTTTTGTGGATCTCTTTTAGTTCAATCGCATTCATAAACTTCTTTGTCAGGCGAGAATGCGGAATCCTTTTAGATTATTTTGAGCTTCCGACCAGCGCATCTCTTTTTCGCGAATACAGGCGTGAAGGTGGGTCTCCTCCAGGGTCTTGAGGTACTCGGTGATTTCACTCTCCGCCCCTTCTAAAATCATTTCGACCCGACCATCGGGAAGGTTTTGGACGGTGCCGAGAAGGTCAAATCCTGTGGCGACCTGCTGAGCCGTATATCGAAATCCGACCCCTTGAACGTGACCTGAAAAAAAGAGATGCAACCGCTTCATTTTTTCAAAGTCGACTTCACCGGTTTTGGCGGAGGGGTGGGGTGAAGCTGGTGTTGTTGAAGTTTGGTGCGAAGGGTGAGTCGAGAGAGTCCGAGCCATCGAGCGGCCCGGGCTTGATTCCCTCCGGTGCGTTGAAGGATTTGAGTGAAAAGTTCGTGCTCCACCTGGCGTATTGCCGCATCGTAGGCGTCTCCCAACACCTCGGTAGCGGTTTGATCCAGGGTGGTTTGAATCAGGGTTTTAAGCGAGGATCCTTCCGTCGGTGTTTCGGGAGGTGAGGAGATCGTCGGAACGGGGGCATCCACTTGAGAAAGTGGTCGGACGTGATCGACTTGAATGGTGAAGTTTCTTGCTTCGAGAAGCGCTTTTCGAATCACATTTTCCAACTGTCGGACATTGCCGGGCCACGGAAGCTTGGAGAGAAAATCAACGGCGGAGGGATCAATCGAGGGAGAGGTGATTCCAAATTCCTCCGCATAGCGGGTGAGAAAGTAATGAATCATGGCCGGAATATCTTCACGTCGCTCTCGAAGCGCGGGGACTCGAATGACCATGACATTGAGGCGGTAGAAAAGATCTTCTCGGAAAAGCTTTTTCTCGATGGCTGCCTCCAGATCCACATTGGTTGCGGCAATGATTCGGACATTAATCGGAATCGATTCCTTTCCTCCCAATCGTTGAATCGATCGCTCTTGCAGGACGCGGAGGAGTTTGGACTGGGTGTTCGGACTGGTTTCCCCAATCTCATCGAGAAAAAGAGTTCCTTGATCCGCCTGCTCAAAACGGCCGATGCGTTTGGTGTGGGCGCCCGTGTAAGCCCCTTTTTCGGTTCCGAAGAGTTCGCTTTCAAGAAGCGTTTCAGGAATGGCGGCACAATTAACGGCGATAAACGGTTTTTCATTCCGATCGCTGTGTTGAAAAATCGCGCGTGCAATCAATTCTTTCCCGGTGCCGGTTTCACCCCGAATCAGGACGGTGACCGGGAGCGCTGAAACGCGGCCAATCTCCTTGTAAATTTCCTGCATGGGACGGCTGCGGCCGATCAGCGCCGTTTTAGGATGAGCGGTGCGACTGGGGCTGATGACGATCGGGTCCTGCATTAATTCCGAAGCTTTAAGGGCTTTGGCGACAAGGGTCAGAAATCGAGGAGGATCAAACGGCTTGAGAAGATAATCATAGGCGCCGCTTTTGGTCGCTTCGATGGCGGTTTCGACCGTTCCGTCGGCGGTCATTAAGATGATTGGAATTTTCGGACGCGCCCGGTGAAGCTCTCGAATAATTTCCATCCCATTTCGTCCAGGAAGGTGAAAATCAGCAATGACGAGTTGGAGTTCTTCCGTTAATCCTTTCTGAAGCCCGGTGGTTCCATCCTCGGCACATATCACTTCGTAACGCTTTGACCTGAGAAGCGTGCGAAACAGTTCAGCCTCGAGCGGGTCGTCTTCGATCACCAGAATACGGGGAGAGTTCATGAAAGTGCCTGTTTCAGAAGCGGATGAATAAAATATTTTCCACGAATGATAAGATTCTTATCACTTATTAAAAAAGGAAGCAATCGGGATTCAAAATAAAAATCCTCAATATGATCTATCTCGTTGATAGTTAGCTGGTTGCAGGATAGTTGTAAATCTTGGCATTCGACTAGCTATGGATTCGTTCAAGGAGGTAACGATGAAACGAACACTCTATGCAATCTTGATGCTGTTGGTTCTGGCGGGGCTCACGAAAGTTTCGGCGCGTGATGATGCGTGGGAGATTTCGTTGAACGCCAATATGCAGGGAAAAGGGGGTTGGTTTACCTGTCTTGGATTTGCGAGGGATCTCTATGAACGGCTGGATTTGGCGGGTGGCGAGGCACACTTGATCATCTACGAGTGGACCGGCGAAGATCGGCGCACCGGCCGTCATGCGATCGTAGTTTATCGAGACGGAAAAGGCCGCTATTGGGCGATGGATGCGAAGTCACCTCGGCCACGTTGGGTCAAAGGAACGACCTCTCAAGAATGGGTGACTCTCTTTGCCCATGAGACGGAGAACAAAATCCTTCACCACCAGACCAATCCCCAGTTGGCCGGCCGCACCGCGGACCTGAATCGAAACCAGTTGGTGGGGATGCAGTAAAGGCAGAAATAAGAATGATCTCTCGCGAAGTTCGCCAAGGCGCCAAGTTTGTTTACAAGCCAAGCAAAATATATTTCCTGAACTTAGTTCGGTTCTGATTTTAAAAATGGGAAAAATGTTTTTTGAAACTTTTCCTCAGTGCTGGGGTTTAATTTAACACGAGCGAAGATGAGATTGGTAAAGAAATAATCGATTGTTCGTTTCAGATTCATCGAAATCTTGGGAGTGGTTTGTTGGAATCGGTCTACGAGGCGGTGTTAGCGAAGCAGTTGAGATCGAGGGGATTTGGTGTGGAACGTCAGGTAGGAGTGCCGATCGAATACCAAGGCGAGCGTTACGACGAGGGTTTCCGGGTTGATTTAATGGTTAATCGGAGCGTGATAGTAGAGCTCAAGTCGATTTCGCTGCTTACGGATACTCATAAAAAACAGACATTGACCTATTTGCGTTTAACGAAAATAAAGCTCGGTTTCTTAATTAACTTCGGAGGAGAAATGTTTAAGGGACAAGTGATTCGAATTGTGAATGGGCTGTGACGGCGGTTGTTCTGGATTTGAAAAATAAGAACTTGGCGTCTTGGCGAACTTGGCGAGAGAAATATCCTAATCGGAGCTTAACCGTTTGCCAAGGCTTGAAGTTTTTGGAGATCGAGTTTTCCGGAGGCGAGGGTTGGGATGGCTTCGACACGTCTGATAATTTTTGGAATCCACAACGCGGGGAGTCCTTGAGCAAGGAGGGACTTGCGGAGTGGATCAATTTCAATGGGGAAGCTAGTGACGAGGACGAGGGCTTCTCCTTTGGATTCATCTCGAATTCCGCAAATCGCAATTCCCGCCGCCTGCTCTTCGTTGAGTTGAAGTGCCTGAGTGATCGCTTGTTCCAAGGTGCCGTGAGGGATCATTTCTCCGCCAATTTTTGAAAACCGGCTGAGACGGCCTTCGATGTGGAGATATCCTTTTTCATCCAGACGTGCGAGGTCTCCGGTCCGATAGCCGTAGTCTTTGAGGACTGCTGCCGTTCGCTCGGGATCGTGGAGGTATCCGGGAAAGAGATTGCTTCCCTGAAGCCAGAGCATTCCGGTATGCGAAAACGGAAGGAGCGCATCGGTTTCTGGATCGCGAATGGAAAATGACATTCCGGGAATAAGTGGGCCGACCCCTCCGACGACCCCATTCGCCCAAGCGCCCTCTTGATGTGCAAAAAATCGGGTTAAGTTGACCGAGACGACCGGGGAGGCTTCGGTCATTCCGTAGCCTTCACAAACGGGAACTGCAAATTTACTCTCGAATTCCTGAAGGAGTTCCGGAGGGAGACGTTCCGCACCAGTGACAACCATTCGGACTGATTGAAGCTGTGCAAATTTTCCACGTTTCAAAAAGGAGCGAAGAAAAGTCGGAGTGCTGAGAACGAGCTCGATTTTATGCTGTTGAATCAAGTCGAGGAGCGCGTGAGTTTCCAAGGGGGAAGGATAGGTAATGACTCGTGGCCCCCGAAGCATCGGCCACCAGAGGGTGACGGTAAAGCCAAAGCTGTGAAAGACGGGGAGAGATCCGAGCATGGATAAAATCTTGAGATCTCCGAGAACCGATTGAACTTGTGCGATATTGGCGAGGATGTTTCGATGAGAAAGAACAACGGCTTTGGGAGTTCCGGAGCTGCCGCTGGTGAAGAGGAGTGCGCATTCGGTTTGATCGCCGGTCTCGGGGAGTCGCAGTTGCTTTTTGAGGATTCTTGACGGAAGAAATCGCGCGCGAAGATAAGCAGAGAGCCGGTGGATGGGAGTGAAGGTTTTGAGAAGCTCCTTCAAATCCAAGCGAGTGGCGGGCCATGGAAAATCGTCGAGTTTGCTGACCATTTCGGGAATGGTAAGAGCCACGCGAATGCCGGCCTTTTGAAGGGCAATTTCATTGGAGAGTCGGCCTGCCGTGAAATTGAGATTCACCGGAATTTTGTGGGCAAGGATACAGGCTAAATTCGCGACATTGGCGGCAGTCCCGGTAGGAAGAACCAAGGCGATGCGGCGATCCGGAACGGATTTTCGGAGCCAGTCGGCCAGCAGAAGTCCCGCAGCGAGGAGACGGTATCCATTCAGGGTTTTGTTTTCAAGAAATCCATCAATGAGGACCGGGTGAGTGGCGTGAGTTTTGAGGCCATGGATCAGGGCGCTCCCGAGATGTTCCTGAAGCTCTTCTCGGGAACGGAGGGCTTGTTCGCTCAACTGATAGAGGGCGTGACGAAGGGATTCAACGGAGGTTTCTGTTCCTGTGAGTGGAATGCCTGTGCGGATACGCCGCCGTCGCCACCAACGAACGAAAGGAAGAAATGAAGGGCAAACGGGATGGAAGATTTCATCCCATTTTGAATCGACCCAGAGCGGAATGATCGGAGTGGTAACTCGCGAGAGGATCCATTCGAGATCCGGATGAAGGGCATGATCTTGAGCTCCAATGATTCCTCCTGCGGGGAGACAAACGGTTTCTCCCCTTTGAAGGTGAGCGAGTGCGAATTCTTTGGCTTGGTGGGGATTTGTGAGAAATTCCAATCCCTTCCATTGATGGGGGGTTGGCGATTTTGCGAGGAAAACGATTTTTCGGCCGAGTGCCAGTTCCAGATGAAAGGCATCGGATTCTCTCAGGCCGTTCGTAATCAGAAGTGCGGCACCGGAGGGAATTTCCACTCGCGGAGCGTTTCCATAGCGGAGCGATTCCCAAAAGGCTTTAATCCCGTGATGGCGGTGCGGGGAGAATTCGAGAGGCATTTTTTACGACCTCAAACGATCCAAGGCTTCTTGATATTTGGACAAGGTTTTTTGAATGATATCCGTCGGGATTTGAGGGCCGGGAGGTTGTTTGTTCCAGTCGAGGGTTTCCAGATAATCGCGAATGAACTGCTTGTCAAAACTTGGTTGCGAGCCACCGGGGCGGTATTGGTCCAAGGGCCAAAATCGCGAGCTGTCAGGAGTGAGGATTTCGTCGATGAGAATGATCTCGCCGTTGAGACGTCCAAACTCGAATTTTGTATCGGCGATGATGATGCCTCGTTGCCGGGCAAAATCGCGAGCCCATTCGTAGATCGAAAGAGTCAGGCACTTGAGTTGTTGGTATGGCTCTTTTCCAAGAATGGAAAGGGCCTGTTCGGGAGTGAGGGCTTCATCATGTCCCGCTTCCGCCTTGGTGGTCGGGGTGAAGAGTGGTTCCGGAAGTTCGCTCGACTCCTGAAGTCCTTTCGGAAGCGGGAACCCTCCGCAAGTGCCAAATTGACGATATTCCTTCCAACCGGAACCGGAGAGATAACCGCGGGCGACGCATTCGACTGGAATGACTTCGGTTTTTTTGGCGCGGACCAAGCGTCCCTCCCAAGCAGGAAAATGAACCCCTTCGGGAAGGTCGTAGTGAAGAATATGATTGGGGCAGAGGTGACGTGTCCGGTCAAACCAGAGCCGGGAAAGTTGCGTCAGGAGAATGCCTTTTCCGGGAATCGGATCCGGAAGGATGACGTCGAAGGCGGAGAGGCGATCGGAGGCAATGATCCAAAGTTCGTCATTCCACGTGTAGAGATCGCGGACTTTTCCACTGCGGAGGGATCGGAGTCCGGGAAGATCAGGTTGAGGCAGATTCATAACGAAGCGTAGACTCTTGCAAGGAATAGGGTTTCTTTCAAGACGGTTTTGTGTGGAGGCAAGGATTGAATTTTTATCGGGAGAAGACTTGCGGTGGAACACCTGGAAGTCAAAAAAGTGTAAGTAAAAGTGAAATATGGGCTAGGAAAGCGACTGTACTTCAAGGGCCTGATAGAGGTAGAAAGAGCGCGCTTGAAAGAAAAATGCACAGCGCGTGACTTTGGGCGATTGAGCCAGGCGAAGAGATCTCAAAGATTGTAACGTTTTGGCGTCTTAATTTTAAAAACTTGATTTACTGCAAATAATTAAAGTGAGACCTCTGCAAAAGTGGTGAAGTGGCGTGAAAAATGCTTGAGGAAGAGATG
>CAZKRU010000077.1:0-19023 GCA_964555235.1 uncultured Verrucomicrobiota bacterium | reverse complement strand
ATTTTTTAAATCCCATCACCTTCACTTAAAAGTACCCTTTTTGCAGAGGTCTCAAGTTGATAAAAACAGTAGCCGCGTGTTGTTGAATCAGGAACTCACGAACTCAGGAAAAATAGGGTGATCCTGTTTGTTTCTTGAGTTCTAAATTTACTTGAGACTATGAGATTACTTTTTCCTCGGCGTGCACCGTGCCTCCGCGCGAAAAAATATCGCGGCCGTGTTGTTTTATTGAGATTTTTTCCAGGCCATCAACTCTTTGGCGCTCGGCTGGCCAGGGGCGGCGGGGTGGTCGAGGTAGCCGTACATGAGGCGGGATCCGAGGGCAGCGAGCGCGAGGCGGGAGGAGGCGGCGCGTGGCCCCATTCCCATGAGCGCCCACGGATTTTTTGGAAAATCGAAGAGAGGACGAGCGAGAGCTCGCAGATGGGGCGCGGTCTCAAGGTGCGAGGCGATTTTGTAAACGAAGGCGCGATGCCGTCGAAAGGATTGAGTCCATGCCCGGAGTTTGGCTTCGCCTGGAAATTTTCCGAAGGCGTGCGCTGAGAGAATGACGCGCTTTTTTTGACGATGGGCTTCTTGGTAAACGGGATAAAGGGAGCGAAGCGATGCAAGTTCGAGATCAATCGCGTCGACAAAGGGGAGGAGTTCCAAATACAGATATCCGCGCTCTTGGGAGTGCCATTGAAAAAGGCCCCCTTCTTTTCTGGATCGCAGTGTTAAGAGTACTGGAGTCTGGCGGTGTTTCAGACGAGGGATCAACGATTCGGGAGGAATGCCAGCATTCAAAAGCGCATCGGCGCGAAGCTCCAGCCAATCCGCATCCTTCGAGTATCGATCTAAATGGGCGAGACCGGGGGGAGTTGAGATGGTTCCAACCACGAGAGGAAAATCGAGCTTCATCCTAAACTCCTAGCAGAAAGAGGGGTGACTAGGAAAGCAGGAAGAACGATGTGTTTTCATTCCTCTCTAAAACGAATCCCTCTTCATTTTGCGCCGTCGTAAGCTTTGGTTGACATAGAATTCGATTGCTAAACTGCGGGGCCTCAGCGATAAAAGCGACATGAAGTTTGTGGAGATTCATGACGAGGCGCCGAAGGGGGCTCGCATTCTTTTTCTCTCGAAAAACCTGGATGATCTCAATTCACAGGAGGTTCGAGAGGAATTGGCGGCCTCTTCATTTGCCGACAAGTCGCCACTAGTGCTTGATCTCAAGAATGTAAAACATCTTTCCAGTGCGGGGCTCTCAATTTTTATCTCGGTAAAAAAACGTGTGCATCTGATGACGGAGATTCGGATTGAAAATGCGGATTCTAACTTACGCCATATTTTTCATGTCGTGAGTTTTGATAAGTTGTTTAAGATTGGTTAAAAGTATGGATGAATCGAATTTGGATTTGGGATTGTTAGAGGGTCGTCTGCTTCAGCTGCGGAGGTTTCTTTGACCTCGCCACGCTAAGTGCCCGCCTTGCGGAACTGGAAGCGCGTATGGCTGCGCCTGATTTCTGGAATCAGCAAGCCCTTGCGAAGAAGTCCATTTCAGAAGTCAATCAGGTTAAAGGAAAACTCCTTCCTTATCGCGACATCGAGCGAAAGATTGCGGATCTCAAGGTTCTCGAGGAGTTGACGAAAGAGGAAAATACGGACGCGGCCCGCAAGGATTATCGCGCCGAGTTTCAGGCGGCCTCGGATTTACTGGATGATTTTGAATTAAAAATCCTTCTTGGGGGCGAGTTCGACCGTAATAACGCGATTTTGAACATTCATGCGGGAGTTGGAGGGACGGAGGCGTGCGATTGGGCGAGTATGTTGCTTCGGATGTATCAACGGTTTTCAGAGCGTCGCGGGTACAAGATCGAAATGCTTGATATTCTCCAAGGCGAGGAAGCCGGAATCAAAACGGTGACGTTGATGATTCAGGGCGAGTATGCCTATGGAAATCTGAAAGCGGAGCGGGGAGTTCATCGCCTCGTTCGAATTTCTCCGTTTAATGCCCAAGGAAAGCGTCAGACCTCCTTTGCGTCGATGGATGTCATTGCTGAAGTTGATGATGATATTGATATTGTGGTCGAGGAGAAAGATATTCGCGTCGATGTCTATCGCGCCGGGGGTCACGGAGGTCAGGGGGTGAATACGACTGATTCGGCGGTCCGAATTACCCACATTCCGAGTGGAATGGTCGTGACCTGTCAGAACGAACGGTCCCAGATTAAAAACAAAGCGTCAGCCCTGAAAGTGCTCAAGTCGCGTTTGTATGAAGTGGAGATGGACAAGAAACGGGCGGAGATGGAGAAGTATTATGGTGAAAAAGGGGAGATCGGGTGGGGTCGCCAGATTCGCTCGTATGTTTTTCAACCATATCAGATGGTCAAGGATTTGCGAACGGGCGAGCAGACGAGTGATGTTCAGGGAGTGATGGATGGGAAGTTGGATGCCTTTATTGAAGCGTTTCTACGAGGAAAGAAGCGCTCGGATGTCGATACGGATGAGGATTTATGATGAGTGACAAGCTTGCGGAAATTATTGCGACCAAGCACGAAGAGGTGAAGCGATTGGAGCCTTTTGCTGCAGATCTGCGTAAGCGGGCGCTGCTTCGGAATGATTTTCGTCCGTTTCGCTCGGCATTGATGCTGGGGGATCAGGTTTCATTGATTGCGGAAGTTAAAAAGGCTTCTCCTTCGGCGGGAGTGATCGCAGCCGATTTTGATCCGCTCGGTCAGGCGCGCGAGTATTCGCGGGGCGGGGCGCACGCCTTGAGTATTTTGACCGATGAAAAGTATTTTCAAGGTCATCTGAGTTATCTGAAGCGAATCCGGGAGCAAGTGGATCTTCCGTTGTTACGAAAAGATTTTATTGTTCACGAACTACAGATCTTCGAAAGTGTGGTGGCGGGGGCGGATGCGATTTTGTTAATTGTGGCGGCGCTCTCCCCGGAACACCTGGAACGGCTTTATGATCTGGCGAAGACCTGCCAGCTGGATGTCCTAGTCGAAGTTCATAATCTGGATGAGATGGATCTGGCGCTCGATTTGGGAGGAGATTTCATCGGGATTAATAACCGGAACTTAAAAACGTTTCAGGTCGATCTGAAAACAACGGAAGAGCTGGCGACGGAGATTCCGGGGGATTGTTGTTCGGTGAGTGAGAGCGGGATCCGAAGTGCGGAGGATGTGCGCTTTCTCCGTCATCAGGGAATCAATGCGATTTTGGTGGGTGAAACCTTGATGCGTGCTCCGAATGTGCGTGCCAAGATGGCGGAGTTGTTGCTTCGTCCAGAGGCGGAGAGTTAGGAGATTACTCATGGTACGCGTCAAAATATGTGGGATTACGAATGAAGAGGATGCCTTGGTGGCGATTGATGCCGGGGCCGATGCGCTCGGGTTTATTCTTTATCCTAAAAGCAAACGGCATATTACTCCGGATGCCGCTTGGGAATTTGCCTGTGATTTGCCGCCGATGATTCAGCGAATCGGGGTGACGGTGAATCTCGATGCGGAAGATATTTTAGAAATGGAAGAAGTGGCGCTTTTTGATGCTTGGCAGCTTCACGGGGAGGAGCCTCCGGAGGTTTGCGAGCAGTTGGATCCCCGTTGTTTGATCAAGGCGCTTCACCTCCCCCTTTCCAAGCATCATGCGGATGTGGAGGATTATCTCGTGAATGCGTTTTTGCTCGATACCGCATCGCCGGAATTTGGCGGAACGGGAAAGACCTTTGACTGGAATCTTGCGGTTGAATTTCAGAAGCAATATGATCTCCCGGTGATTCTTTCCGGAGGATTGACGGTGGATAATGTCGAGAAGGCGATTCGTCAGGTTGATCCTTACGGGGTTGACGTTTCGAGTGGCGTCGAGAATTCTCCTGGGAAAAAAGATCATGCAAAGTTGCGGGACTTTATTCAAATTTGTAAGGGAATCCGGTGATGAGTGATCTGACGAAAGAGCCCTTTGTGCCTGGAAAGGTCCCGGATGCCCGGGGTTATTTTGGAGCGTATGGAGGGAGTTATGTTCCTGAGACGCTGGTGGCACCGTTGCAAGAGCTCAGTCAGGCGTACGAAGAGGCAAAAGCGGATCCGGCGTTTCATGCGGAATTGAATCGTTTATTGGGAGAATATGTCGGTCGTCCTTCGCCGCTTTACTTTGCGGAACGGATGACCGAGCGATTGGGGGGCTGTCGCGTTTACTTGAAGCGGGAGGACTTGCTTCATACGGGGGCGCATAAGATTAACAATGCGCTCGGACAGATTTTATTGGCGCGTCGGATGAAGAAGAAGCGAATCATCGCGGAGACGGGAGCGGGTCAGCACGGAGTGGCGACGGCGACGGTCGCGGCCCGGTTTGGGTTTGAGTGTGTGATTTATATGGGGGCGGTTGATATGCAGCGTCAGGCGCTGAATGTGGCGCGAATGCAGTTTCTTGGCGCAAAGGTAGTTCCGGTTACCGCAGGACAACAGACATTGAAGGAAGCGGTGAGTGAGGCGATGCGGGATTGGGTGACGAATGTTCGCGAGACGCATTATATTCTCGGGTCCGCCTTGGGCGCGCATCCTTATCCGATGATGGTCCGGGATTTTCACCGGGTGATCGGCGCGGAGGCACGTCGACAAATTTTAGAGAGAGAAAAGCGTTTGCCGGATCTTTTAGTGGCTTGCGTCGGTGGCGGAAGTAATGCGATCGGATTTTTCTATGATTTCCTTCAAGATACTGAAGTCAGGATGATTGGCGTCGAGGCGGGAGGGGAGGGAATCAAGCCCGGTCGTCATGCGGCACGATTCCAAGGGGGATCTCTCGGTGTTTTGCAGGGGGCACGAACCTTTTTGCTTCAAAATTCAGACGGTCAAATTGAGCTGACGCATTCGGTTTCCGCCGGATTGGATTATGCCGCAGTCGGTCCCGAGCACTCCTATCTTCGAGAGATGGGGAGGACGGAGTATGTATATGCCACCGATGACGAGGCGCTGAAGGCGTTTCAGTTTTTAAGTGAGACCGAAGGAATTATTCCGGCGTTGGAGTCGGCACATGCTGTGGCTCATGCGATGAAATTGGCTCCCACTCTCAAAAAGAGCCAGATCATGCTGGTGAATTGCTCCGGTCGTGGTGATAAAGATGTGGCACAGGCGGCGGAAAAAATTCTCGGAGTATGATTTTATGAAAAGCATGACCGGATATGGACGAGGACGCGCCGTCTTTGGTGGACAGCAGATTAGCGTTGAGTTGAGTTCGGTGAATCGGAAGCAGATCGAGATTTCAGTTTCGCTGCCGAGGATTTTAACGGAATTGGAGCCCCGGGTGCGGGATGAGATCACGAGCCAAATTTCCCGAGGTCGGGTGAATGTCTCCGTGGCGTTGCACGGAATCCCAAAAGGAAACGGGGCGACCCATTTGAATGAACCGGCGGCCAAATCCTATCTGGCGGAACTTCGTCAGTTGGCGAAACGATTGAAGTTGGAGCCGACGATTACGCTTCAAGATGTTTTGCGGGGGCCGGGGGTGATTTTGGAAGAGGTGACGAGTATCGATCCTGAGTCGTACTGGCTCCCGTTGAAGGAAGCGTTGCATGCCGGACTTCGAAATTTTCAGAAGATGCGTGAGAAAGAGGGATCCCATCTGGCTCAAGATTTGCGTAAACGGCTTTTGTTTTTGAGGAAAGAGACTGCACAGATTGAAAAATTTGCCCCTCAAGTGGTCGAACGTTACCGGGAGAATCTTTTGGCCCGGGTCCGTCAGGCGAAGCTGGAGGTCGAAATTCAGGACGAACGACTGCTGAAGGAGATTGTCTTTTTTGCGGATCGTTCGGATATTTCGGAGGAATTGACCCGGTTGAGGAGTCACTTTGAGCAGTTTGACAAGGCACTGGGGAAAGCGGAACCGGTGGGGCGCTCGCTCGATTTTATGATTCAAGAATTGAATCGCGAAGTGAACACCTTGGGGAATAAGGCAAATGATCTCTCGATTTCTCAGGTGGTCGTGCTATTAAAGACAGAGTTGGAAAAGATTCGGGAACAAGTGCAGAATATTGAGTGATCGGTTTTTAAAGAAACATGAGTGAAAAAAACGAATTTCGACGGCAGGGGATTCTCTTTGTCGTTTCAGCGGCGAGTGGCACGGGAAAGACCACGCTCTGCGACAACCTGCGTCAAACTTCAGATTTCATCTACTCCGTCTCGTGTACGACGCGCCCTCCCCGTCCGGGAGAAGTCGAAGGGGAGGATTACTCGTTTGTTTCCAAAGAGGTTTTCGAGGGGAAAATCCGCTCGGAAAGTCTCCTGGAGTACGCTCCGGTTCATGATCACTTTTATGGGACTCCGAAGGCGCCGGTCTTGGAGGCGCTCAAAAATGGAACAGATGTTTTGTTGGATATTGATATTCAGGGAGCCTCTCAAATTCGTTCGAATGGGGATCCACTCATTCGGAGCTCCCTGGTGGATGTCTTTATTATGCCGCCGACGTTGACGGAATTGGAGCGACGTCTCCGGAAGCGAGGTACGGAGTCCGAGGAGCAGATTCAGAAGCGTCTGGCTCGGGGACGGGAAGAGATGAAGCTCTGGCCGGATTATCGCTACACCATTTTGAGCAGCTCGATGGAGGAAGATTTAACCAAGTTTCGTGCGATTATGCGGGCGGAACACTATTTAAGTTCACGTCTTACCCTCTTATGAGTATTGCTTTAGGCCCCGTAGTTCTTGGTGTGACTGGATCGATTGCTGCGTATCGTGCAGCAGATCTGGCGAGTCTTTTGACGAAGGCGGGAGTTGAAGTGGATGTGGTGATGACTCGTGATGCGTTAAAATTTATCACACCGCTGACCTTGCAGACGGTATCGCATCGTCCGGTTTATACTCCTGATGAGGATCTGACTCGCGACGGTTTCCCCTCTCATATTGCGTTGGCGGATCGCGCTTCACTCGTGTTGGTCGCTCCGGCGACGGCGAATCTCATCGCACAAGCGTCGCTTGGTCTCGCGCCGGATCTTCTTTCTTCGCTCTTATTGGCGACGCGCGCGCCGCTCTGGATGGCCCCTGCGATGAACGGAAATATGTGGCTTCATCCGGCAACGCAGCAGCACGTGGAAGTGCTTCGCACTCGAGGAATCGAGTTTCTCGGACCGGAAAATGGATTGCTCGCGTGTGGTTACGAGGGAATGGGACGCTTGTGGCCGGTCGAAAAAATCGCAGAACGTGTGCTGAATTATTTTTCGGGAAAATCGAAGTGAGAAAAATATTTTCGATTTCGAAAGTTTTTGCATTGTCAAAATCACAAACAGTGACTAGAAATAATACAACGATGTTGGAAATTTTATTTCGACAAATGAGAGGGGGTGATCTCGATGGCAGTTAAGAAAAAATCCTCCAAAAAAGCCGCTCCTAAAAAGGCCGTTAAAAAAACGGTAAAGAAAGCGGCTAAGAAGAAGAAATAAATCTCTTCGAAACTTACATAGGAGAAGCTCGTTGATTCGGGCTTCTCCTATTTTTTTTATAGGGGTGGAGTAATGAAATCAAAGAAGTCGGCGCCGCAAGTGGCGATTATCATGGGAAGTCAGTCCGATTGGGCGACGATGCAGTTTGCCTCGGAGATTTTGGATCAATTTAAGGTTCCTTATCTGAAGGAAGTGGTTTCCGCGCATCGAACTCCCGAGAAATTGAGGGAATTTTCCAAGAGTGCCTCTTCCCGTGGGATCCAAGTAATCATCGCCGGGGCTGGGGGTGCGGCGCATCTGCCGGGAATGGTGGCAGCGTTTTGTGAGTTACCGGTTTTGGGAGTTCCTGTGGAGAGTAAGGCGTTGAAAGGACTCGACTCGCTTCTCTCGATTGCTCAGATGCCGGCGGGAATTCCTGTCGGTTCGCTCGCGATTGGAGTTCCGGGGGCTAAAAATGCGGCGCTCCTGGCCATTTCGATTCTCTCTCTTCAGAATAGGGACCTTGCCAAGCGTTGGCAGGAATTTCGCCGGAAACAAACGGCTTCCGTGCTCAAGCAGAAGCTTTAAGTGTCATGAATCCCGTATTACCAAGCGCAACCATTGGGTTGCTCGGTGGAGGTCAGCTCGGTCGGATGTTTGCGATCGCTGCCAGGAAGATGGGATATCGGATTCATACCTTTGATCCGACGCCGGATTGTCCTACCGGGCAAGTCGCGGATCTGGAGATCAATCGCCCGTTCGATGATTTAAAAGCGCTTCAGGATTTTGCGTCAAACGTGGATGTTCTGACGTATGAGTTTGAAAACATCCCTTCGACTTCCTTGGAGGCGATTCAGTCCACCGTGAGATTGCATCCGAAGCCGGAGATTCTTCATATTTGTCAAAACCGTCGTCGGGAAAAGGAGTTTCTGCGGAAATCGGGATTCCCGGTGGCAGATTTTCGAGTGGTCGAGGATGTGGAATCGCTCCGGTCTGGGGTGAAAGCGATCGGAATTCCTTCGGTTTTAAAGACGGCTGACTTTGGTTACGACGGAAAAGGGCAACAAAAGATCACAGCTTTCGGAGGAGAAGAGGAAATCTGGAAGCGTCATGGGGCTCCGGTGGGGGTGTTGGAGCAATGGATTTCGTTTGAAGCGGAACTTTCGGTTTTGGTCGCTCGGGATATTCGCGGAGAGATGAAAACATTTCCGGTGGCTCGAAATCATCATGAGAATCACATTTTGGCAGTGAGTGAAGTTCCTGCCGGTTTTTCTCCGGGAGTGGAAAAGGAGGCGGTGACGTTGGCTCGTGGAATTGCGGAGAGTCTTGGGTTGGTGGGATTGCTTGCGGTGGAATGCTTTTTGACTCGTGAGGGAAAAATTGTGATCAATGAGCTGGCGCCTCGCCCTCATAATTCGGGACACTTTAGTTTTGATGCGTGCGAGACAAGTCAGTTTGAACAACAACTTCGTGCCGTTTGCGGACTTCCTTTGGGGGAGACACGGCTTTTGAGGCCGGTCCTCATGCGGAATTTATTGGGGGATGAGTGGTCTGGAGGGACGCCTCCTTGGGATCGTCTTCTGGCGTTGCCTGGATTTAAGCTTCATCTTTATGGGAAGAGCGAGGCGCGGCCGGGGAGAAAGATGGGGCATTATTGTGTTTTGGCTTCGTCGATAGAGGAGGCGCGGCAAGTCGACCGAGAGGCCCAACGTTTGCTGGGGCACGATCCGCTCGCCTAAGGGTTTTTGTTTGTAGATTTTCCGCGCAGAGGCGCAGTGCCGCCGAGATTTGTCTTTTCAAAATGAAGATTGCTTTGCGTCTCGGCGACTCAGCGCGAAATATGCTTACGATTTGGATTGAGCCAGATCTTGGAGGAAGAAGCGAATCGATTTCTTCACTTCTTGAAGCATGATATTGACGGAGAAGAGTCGTTCCATTCCTTTTCGGATTTGTTTCATGGAGATTGCGGTGTAATCGCCACGCCAGATCAACGTCGCAGGTGTTTTTCCCGCTTGGATCGGATAGAGTTCCATACAGGTGGCTGAAACATAGTATCCTCCACTGACATACCATTGAAGATCGAGAAGTTGCGTGGCACCCGTTTCAGGAACTTCACGAGTGTAAATGGATCCAAGGCAAAGAACGGCAGTCCCATCCACATTGATAAGTTGCCAGTAGTGATAGGGGGTGCCCTCCGATTTTCCACTTCGGGCGGCATCGAGGAGGGGAGCGAATCGGTTGGAGACCGCCGGAAGTTCTTGAAAAAGGGAGTTAAATTCGGAGAGGGTTTGAATCGGAGGTCTTCCTGCGTCATAGGGGGAGAGGGAGGCAAGTCCCCCATCGGTATAATCGGCAAGGCGTTTGGTGAGAAGTTTTTTCCAGAGTGATGTGGCGGTTTCAGGAAGGAGTTTGTCGGCGCTGAGTTCCGATAAGGAGGTCACCTCCGTTTTTGAAAGATGAAGCGGGCAGTCGTTGGCTCGAGCGTCCGCCGTTTTTTCCATCAGTTTTTTGACCGGTTTGAGGGATGGGTTAAAAACGAGTCTCTCCAGTTCAGGACTCGACGTTTGAGTGATCGCACCCTGGAGGTAGACTCCCAAATCCGGGTAGAGCGTTTGATTCCAGTTTTTAAAGTTGTCGCGGACCTTCTCCAATGGAAAAGGGGCGAGGAAACAGGTTTCCACAGCGAGGCCGCGCTCAAACGCCATCAGAGGAGGCTTGGTGGTGAGAACTTCACCGGGGGGAAGTTTTTGAAGGGCTTCCTTTTGAAAAAGCGCAAAGCTTGAAATTTCATCCGCGGGCGCTGAAAACGCGAGGTGCTCCAAACTTAACGTCAGAAGCAGAGAAAGGAACAGCTTCGTCATTAAGCTGAGCCTAAAGGGGTCTTTTTTTAAAGACGAGGGAAAAACAAAAAAAGTTCCAAAGCGACGCTTGCCCTTTTCTCTCCGGACGACTAACTTCCCGATCGATCTATGAGTGATATTCGCGTTCGTTTTGCCCCGTCGCCGACCGGGCTACTTCATATTGGGGGTGCTCGTACCGCGCTCTTTAACTGGCTCTACGCACGTCATGTGGGTGGGACATTTGTGCTTCGGATCGAAGATACTGATGCGGCGCGAAATACTCCGGAAGCCGTGGCGATTATTTTTGAAGGGCTCAAGTGGTTGGGGTTGGACTGGGACGAGGGTCCGCATGCGGATGGGACGGTTCGTGGAGATCGTGGGCCTTATTTTCAAAGTCAGCGGGGTGAGATTTACCGTCGCTATGTCGATCGACTCCTTCAAGAGGGGAAGGCTTACGAATTCGAAGGAGCGGTTAAATTTAAAACACCGAAATCTCTCGTGACGGTTCATGATTTGATTTGTGGCGATGTCGTTTTTGATCGGACTTTGGAACAGGATTTGGTGATTCAACGTAAAGATGGATCGCCCGTTTTTCACTTGGTGAATGTCGTGGACGATCTTGAGATGGGAATTACGCACGTGATTCGAGGGGAAGATCATCTTTCCAATACCCCGAAGCATCTTTCGCTCTTCGAGGCCTTCGGGGCGAAGCCTCCGTTGTATGCGCACATTCCGTTGATTCTGAATACGAATGGATCGAAGATGAGCAAGCGGGATGCGGGGGCTTCGATTTCGGAATATATTGAGCAGGGATTTTTGCCCGAAGCCGTCCGAAACTACCTCTGCCTGCTCGGATGGTCGCCTCGGGACAATCGCGAGGTTGTGACGATTCAGGAAGTGATCGAAAAATTTGACCTCCCTCAGATTAATCGAAGCAATGCGCGGTTTGATCATGACAAGCTTTTCTGGATGAACGGGGAATATCTCCGGAGTATTCCCCTCGAGACGTTGCTTCCACTGGCGAAGCGGATTCTTCAAAAAGCGGGAGTGATTTCGGAGGGAGTCGATGAGGCTTACTTCCAATCGGCGCTTTCGATTGTAAAAGAAAAAATCAAGGTGGGGCGCGAACTCCCGGAGTGGATGGGGTATTTCTTCCGGGAAGATTACGAATTCGATCCGGCGGCGGCAAAAAAAGTTTTTACTCCGGAGGGGATGACTCATTTGAAAATGCTTCGTGAGACACTTTCGACAGAATCCACGTTTGATTCGGCTTCTCTGGAGACGCGATTCAAAGCGCTCGCCGTTGAAAAAGGAGTGAAAGTCGGTGCGTATATTCATCCGATTCGTCTGGCAGTTTCAGGGCGATCGGTTGGGCCGAGTCTTTATCACTTATTGGAAGTGCTCGGTCGTGAGAGAGTTTTGAGTCGTGTGGATCGGGCGCTGGCCCTTTCGCCGACTTGAGGAGGAAATGATGACTTGGGCGAATCGAATCACGATCTTTCGGATTCTTTGTGTTCCGGTTTTTATTGTCCTGATGCTTTACTATGCAGAGAGTCTTCAGGCGGGAGTGCCGAATGAAGCCTTGCGTGTCGCAGCATTTTGGGTCTTTGTGATTGCGGCGATCTCAGATGGAGTGGATGGGTTTCTTGCACGTTATTGCAATCAACAAACCGAACTGGGGGCGATCCTTGATCCGTTGGCGGACAAAATGCTGGTGGTCGGGAGTTTACTTCTTCTCACCATTGTGGCGCTCCCGGATTTTCCGCGATTTCCGATCTGGTTTACGATCTTGATGATTAGCCGTGATCTTGTCTCAGTGGTCTTGGCGACGGTCATTCATGCGTTAAAGAAACATCTGGTGGTTCATCCGCACTGGACGGGAAAGTTCTGCACTTTTTTTCAGTTTGCAGCGATTCTGATGTTCCTTCTCAAATACCCGTTTTTTTATTGGGCCTGTGTCGCGGGAGGAGTTTTTGCGGTGGCGTCTGGAATTATTCATCTGCGGGATGGAGTTCGGCAGTTGTCTTAAAGTGGTAGGGACGGATCTCCGAGCTGTCCGCATCCCAAAGCACGGTCACCTGCGGAGAGGTGACCCTACCGATTCTGCGGATGGACATTTGAAGCATTTTGGTGCAGTTTTTTGCCATGATTTTTAGGATCTACATCCTTGTCATGGTCCTCATCAGCGGAGTAGTTGCGGAGACACGCAAACTCGACTTACAGGATTGCTATGTTCTGGCGCTCGCTCATCAGGAATCGCTCGGGATGAAAGCGGCAGACGCCAAGGTGGCCGAGGCTCAATTTTGGCAGACGGTTTCGGGGTCACTTCCTAAAATTCATGCGATTGGTACGGAGACCTGGAGTGATCCCAAAGGGGTGAATCAATCCAGTAGCGGAAGCAATTTCTCTTCCTCAAACAATTCTCGTAACAAGAGTATGGATTCGTTTGAGGGAAAGCTTCAGATGAGTCAGCCGCTTTTTCATGGATTTCGTGATTTTTATGGCGCGGCGGCACAGAAGTCGACGATTCAAGCACGGGAACAGGATCTTCGCTGGGCGCGTCGGACTCTCTACTTGGATGTGGCGAGTGCGTTTTACCAAGTGGAACTTTACGAGGGAGATTTGCGATTGTTGGAGGAACAGGAGAAAACCTTAATCGATCGTGCTTCAGAGCTTGAGCGTCGGGTGAAGTTGGGGAAATCACGTCGAAGTGAACAACTTTCGGCGCAGACCGACCTTGCGGAGATTCGGGTGGTTTTGCAGCAGACCAAAGGAACGCTCGGAGCTTCTCGGGAATTGCTGGCATTTTTGACAGGAGTTCCCTCCAAGCAATTGCAAGTCGAGGAGAGTAAGATCAAGACCGTTTCGGATTCGTTGGAAGTTTTTTTACGAGAAGCGAAGGGACGCCCCGATCTTCTTGCGGCACAGGCGGAGACGGATGGCTCAAAAAAGATTCTATCCGCTTCAAAAGCGGAGCATCTTCCAGGGGTGGATGTGACAGGGAGTTATTCGTTGAAGGAGCTTCCCTCTCAAAACGATGGAGATTGGACGGTGGCGTTGACGATGGATCTTCCTTTATTTGATGGGGGACTCATCGAAGCGCGAGTCCGGGAAAAAAAGGCATTGGTGCAGAAGAGCGAGTTGAATCTCCGGATGCTGCAGCGAACGGCGGATCGCGAAGTTCGAACGCGCTTTAATGATTTTTCGACTTCATCGATCGAGCTCAATCGTGCGAGGGAATGGGTGGCGACCGCACGGGAGAATTATCAGGTGCAACAGCAGGATTATGAGCGTGGGGTAGTCGGTTATCTGGAAGTTTTGGATTCCTTGAGGCGCTTGTCGGATGCCCGTCGTAAAGCGCTTTCGACGGAACTGGAAAATCGTTTGAATTGGGTGGAACTTCATGTGGCGGCGGGTCGTGAGGTGGGAGTCGCGAAGAAAATAAATTCTCCAACGGGTTAAATCCCTTCACTCATGCATATTCAATTGGATCAGGTGCGAAAGCGATTGGGTTCTCGCGAGGTAGTGGCAGGGGTGAGCCTGGAGATTCGGGAGGGGGAGTTTTTCTTTTTGTTGGGTCCTTCAGGCTGTGGGAAGACGACGCTTCTTCGCTTGTTGGCAGGGTTTTTAACTCCGGATTCCGGGGAAATTTTCTTTGGTAAGGATCGGATGAATGAGGTTCCGCCTCAGAAACGGAATACAGCGTTGGTTTTTCAAAACTATGCGCTCTGGCCTCATCTGACCGTTGAAGAGAATGTGGCTTACGGATTGCGCGTGCGGAAGATGAAAGAAGCGGAGATTCGAGTTCAAGTCGAGGAGATGCTCGTCCGGGTGCGGTTGGAGGATTTTTCCAAAGTCTATCCTTCGACGCTTTCCGGAGGACAACAACAACGGGTCGCCCTGGCGCGTGCGATGGCGGTGCAGCCCCGACTCCTTCTCTTTGATGAACCGTTGAGTAATCTGGATGCTCGCTTGAGAGCGGAAATGCGGGAGGAGATTCGGGCGATTCAAAAGCGCGCGGCCATGACGAGTCTTTATGTGACCCATGATCAGGAAGAGGCGCTCTCCATGGCAGATCGGTTGGGAGTGATGAAAGAGGGATGTTTGTTGCAGGTGGGGACGCCGCAGGAAGTTTATCGCCATCCGAATTCTCCCTTTGTGGCGGCGTTTTTGGGAGAGGTGAATCTTTATTGTGGAGGGGAATCACGTCTTGCGGATTTATTGGGAGCGAAGCGTGGAGAAACCGTTGGGTTTCGGCCGGAGTCGGTGCGTTGGGTGAGTGTGGCGACGGGACTCCCGGTGCGAGTCAAGAGCTGTGCTTACTGGGGAAACCGCTATGCGGTTGTGGTTGAAACGGAAGAGGGTGAAAAAATAAAGGGGAATTCACCGGAGGAGCTACGGGTGGGGGAACGGGTCGGAATTGATCTTGAACCGGAAGCGTTAATGCTTCTCGGCTTTGGCGGGAGTTGAGCCCGAGTGCTTTGATTTGGTCTTGGTGAAAAACTCGTTCACCATTGCGACGATTTTTTCCCGAGTAAATGGTTTGGCGAGGTAAGGGTCTTCCGCTTTTTTATTCAGCTGCTCAGCTTCTTCGCTACTGACCAAGCCGGTCATGAAAATGACCGCGATATCCTTAAGTTTGGGGCGGGCGCGAAGTTTATTGAGAAACTCGCCTCCATCCATGCCGGGCATTTCGACGTCTAGTAAAACGAGATCGGGATGATCCTTGGTGATTTTCTCAAGAGCTCCTTCCGCCTCAGCGCTGACAGTCACCCGATATCCTTCCGATTGAAGAATTCGTTGTACGATATCCAAGAGCGCAATGCTGTCATCCACGGCGTGAATATGGATTCCATTTTTGGGAGCGGCAGGAGGCTTTGCGGGTGTTGTGGATCCCGGAGATTTTTGAGGGTGAGCCGAAGCGGAAGTGGATCGGGCCTCTTTTGCGATGGCAACGAAGAGATCGAGGATTTTAGTAAAGGAAGCTTCGTCTCTCGAGCACTCCCGAAGCATCATGATTTGCGAAGGTGAAAGAGTCATCCTAACGCACTTAATAGAGGAGAATCTCCGGAGTGGCAAGAATCAAAAACCCCCGGAGTTCATTGGTGTCCAAAACAGAAAAAGACCATCCACACGTAAAGGATTTTCCTAAAGACCAGGAAATGAGGAATTCAGAAATTTTTAACCGCGAAACACGCGAAAGAGACGAAACGTAAGAATCCCCCCCCACCCGGTTTTACCTCGGAAATCCGATTTTATTTTGGACCGAAGTGCCCGGAGTTGCCCGTTCCGGGGCGGGTGGGTTTATTTAGGTATTTGAAAGGACTCGACGTTTTGAAAAGGGCATCTTTAAATTTAAAGTCGATGCTGCAGTTTGAATGCGATTGGGGATGCAATAACGCCGGGGGGATTCACGATTGCTGCAGAAAAGCATGAATTTAAGTCCTTCGGTTCCGAATCGGCTGGGGTTTTTTGTGGAAGTGGTCTCATATAACATGGGACGTTTCATGAAGGACTCCTCGGTTAAGTTAATTGACAACTACCGCACTCAATAAAATCCAAATTGCCAAGGAAGCAAACGAAATATTCGTTTCGCTTGAAGGTGATTTTACGTTCCGGCTCGTGGAAAGATCGCTATCTTCATCTGGGCCAAACGACAGGCGTTCTTTCGTTAAAAAAGTAAAAACAATTTTTTTGAGCGGGGATCTCGGAGTGGCGGCTTTGGCTCAATGAGGATGAAGTAATTTTTCGGAAGCACGGGGACAACTCCCCAAAGATTGCTTTGCCTGGCAGCGCGCTTCAATGCGAAGATGTTTGTTCTTGGGCTGAAATCCGAGCTTTTTTGTCATCGTATTTCCAAGTGACTCAAGTCGTTCATCCTCGAACTCAAAGATCTGATCGCAGTCGAGGCAGATCAGATGATTATGGATCGGATTGGTGGCGTAGTTTGGATCGTAATGTTTGAATCCTTTGCCGAGTTCCAATTCGTGAAGCAGTCCGGTTTCGACGAGGAGGGGGAGGGTTCGGTAAATTGTTGCCCGGGAAACCGTCGAATCAATTTTTTTTGCTGCATCCAAAAGCGCTTCTGCGGAAAAATGCTCTTTGGTGCTGAAGGCGGCTTCGATAATCGCTCGACGTTGGGAGGTGATCCGAAGTCCTTTGGATTGGAGATGGCCTAAAATTTTCTCCCGAACGGCCTGATCCATCATGGGCTGGCTTTGGGTGGCTCCGGCGCAGGCTCATCCCGGATATGCTCCGGATGCTCGTGGAGGGTTTTGATAAAGCGAATGACTCCGGGGGAGAGAACGCGCCCATTCCGATAAATGATTCCAAGCGGACGATGAATGGTGACCCCTTTGAATTCGAGGGCGATCAACGTTCCGTTTTTAATTTCCTGTTGGACGGTGGCGCGAGGAACAATGGAGACGCCGGCATCGATTTCCACGGCGCGCTTCACCGTTTCGATATTGTCGAACTCCATCACCGGTCGAAGTTCAATTCCGGCTTCCTTGAAAATTTTATCGATTGCCTTTCGGGTCGGGATATCCGGTTCAAAGCCGATGAACTTCGCCTTGGGAATTTCCTCGAGCGCGATGGTTCCGTGGGAAGCAAAGGGGTTTTGAGGGTGACAGATGAGGATGAGACGATCTTTTCGAAAGGGTTCGATCTTCAGGTTTTTCTTTTGAATCGGAAAGGCAACGAGTCCGAGGTCGCGCGTGCCGTCGAGGACATCTTCGTAAACCTGATTGGAACGCCGGTATTCGACGTGAACATTGACGTTCGGATATTCTTTAATGAAGACCTTGAGGTATGGAGGGAGCTCGTGCAATCCGATGCTATAAACGGTGGCGAGACGAATGGTTCCCGAGATGACATTACGCATTTCGGCGATTTGATTTTGAAGCGTGTCGTACGCGTAAATAATTTCTTTGCTCGTGTCGTAAAGGAGCTGACCTTCTCGAGTGAGAGCGAAGCGCTTGCTGCTCCGCTCGATTAATGGAGTGTGGAATCGTTCTTCCAATCCGCGAATTTGCTGGCTGACGGCGGATTGAGTGATGAAGCTGAGATCTGCCGCTTTACTAAAGCTTTGAGTTTCGACGAGATCGCGAAAGACCTTGAATGTTTCCACCTGCATGACAAAATAATAAGCGATTCTAATGTTAAATCAAGAGACAATGTTTTCCCACTTATGAGCTTTGAGTCACAATACTTATACGTTCAGGAACGGATGGCGGCAGCTGCCCAAAAATCGGGTCGCGATTCCTCCGCCATCGAGTTGATTGCGGTGACCAAAACCCATCCCCCCGAGGCGGTTCAGCAGGCGCTTCGTGCGGGAATTCGACATCTCGGTGAAAATAAAGTTCAGGAAGCTCGCACTAAAGTGGAGCAGGTGAGCGGAGGAATCTGGCATTTGATTGGACACTTGCAGACAAATAAGGTCAAGGTCGCGGTTCAAGTCTTTGACCGGATCGATTCCGTGGATTCATTGGAATTGGCACAGGAAATCAGTAAACGGGCGGAGGCGATTGGAAAAACGATTCCGATTTTGATGGAGATCAATATCGCGGGAGAATCGAGTAAGTTTGGAGTGAAACCGGAAGAGGCTTCGGCTTTGGCAGAAAAATTCAATTCCCTGCCTCGATTGGAATTGCGGGGAGTGATGACGCTCGCTCCCGTGGCGGAGGATCCGGAAAAGGTACGTCCTTATTTCTTAAAACTCCGGGAGTTGCGAAATCAGATGGAACGTGAAACCGGACTTCTGCTTCCGGACTTGTCGATGGGGATGAGTCATGATTTCGAAGTGGCCATTGAGGAGGGGAGCACGATGGTCCGGCTCGGAACGATTTTATTTGGCACTCGCCCTAAACCGATTCGGGAGGGGGAAGGCGAGGGTCCGTGAAGGTTCTGCTGGCGGTTTTATTTCTCGTCGTTCCGGTGCAGGCGGCGGAGGTCTGGAAGTTTGAGGTGACGGGGGGCACTTTTATTGAGGAGACCCGGATCACGGTTGAGAAAGCGAATTGGAGGATTGATCGGGCCTTTGACTCGATTCTCTATTTTGAAGAAAATCAGCAGTACTTTGGGCTGGAGCATCGGAATGCGCTTTTTTGGAAATTTCGTTGGTCCCAAGTGGAGGCGGCGATTCATCGCTCTCAAAAGCAGGCCGTTCGTTTTTCTGATTGGACCACGGAAGGCTATGTTTCCGATCCGGTCAAAAAGCCAGCGCCCGAGGGCCCCGTTTGGAATTGGAAGGCGGGAACGGAATCTAAAAAAATTCGGAACTGGGAGGCCTACCGTCGCGAGGGAGTTGGAAATGGGGTGGGGCCAGTGACGACGTGGGCCAGTGCCGATCCGGCGGTGATCGATTTCTTGAGGAGATTTCAACCGATTCACCATCAGATCACTCAAGCGGTGGTCCGTCCCTGCTGGTCGGCCTGGATTGATGAAGCAACCGAGTCTCTGCGAGCCTATCAACAGGCCCCTGTGGAAATCGAATGGGGCGGAGGGAAGGAAAAAAGCCGCTGGAAATTAATTTCACACGAATCCAAAGAAGTTTCGGCCGAAATATTTCAAGTCCCTCAAAAATATCGCAAGACCACCATCGAAGCCCTGCGTGGGATCGTGGATCAGGAGGGGGATGAGCCGGTCGGGAAATAGATTTCTGAATGATGCCGCTAAACTTTTTTTATGGAAAGAAAGGTCGCGTGGCTTGGCTTTAATCGGATTGCGCGACTTTTTACGTGAGACCTCTGCAAAAGTGGTGAAGTGGCGTGAAAAATGCTTGAGGAAGAGATG
>CAZKRU010000076.1:0-19561 GCA_964555235.1 uncultured Verrucomicrobiota bacterium | reverse complement strand
TCCTGAAAAGGGCTCCAAGGAGCCCGCCTCCAACTTGGGATTCTTACGTTTCGCGTGTTTCGCGGGCAAAATTCCTGAATTCCTCACTTCCTGGTTTCTTCAGGAAAATCCTTTACGAGTGGATGGTCTTTTTCTGTTTTAGAGACCAATGAAATCCAAACGCTTTGCGCCTTGGCGGGCTTGGCGAGAGATGAATCTGCTTCACTACCGTGCCGGCACGTTCCACGGGCAGGAGCTTCGTGTGAGGAATGTCTTATTTCACACGGAGTTTTTGGTTGGGGGGGGCGGGAGCGGATCCCTCAAAGGATTGAAACAAAAAGAGGCCATCTGAATTTTTACGGGTTGATCTTTTACCGTTTTTGGGATTTAACAGGGGGGTGATTCGCTCCTTTGTATTTAGCGAGGGGAAAGTCATCGGGGAAAATGTCGATCCCGATGCCCTGAAGATTGTGCGTTCGGACAAAGGATTGCATATTTGGGTCGATCTCTTTGAGCCGACTCCGCAGGAGTCAAAATTGATTCTCGAAGAGGTTTTTAATTTTCACCCCTTGGCGATTGAAGATTGTCTGGCGGTGAGTCATCTCCCGAAGATTGAGGATTACGAAGATTATCTCTTTCTCGTCATGCACGCGGTTGATTTTTCGCGAAAAGATAAATTTCAGACCTCTGAGCTCGATTTCTTTTTAGGAAAGGAATTTTTAGTCACGCATCATACGGTGCCGTTGCGCAGTTTGCAGACGACGATGGAGCGGATTCAGAAAAACCATCAGCAGGCGGCGAAGTTTCCTGATCGACTCATGCACCAGATTATTGATTTGATGGTCGATAATTATCAGCCGGTGACGGCGGAATTGACGGAAGAAATTCAGGAAATGGAAGAGTTGATCTTTTCTACAAAATCGACCATGAGACATCGAGAAATCATGGAAGAGTTCATTACGATGAAGAAGGATGTTTCAGGGTTGAGGCAAATCGTCAGGCCTCAACGGGAGGTGATTAATCGGATTGTGCATGGGGAATTTAAAATCGTCCGACCATCGCTTTATCCTTATTTTCGAGACGTCTACGACAATCTTCTCCGCATCGAAGAGACGGCGTCGAACTACACGGAACAGTTGATGCTCTCGATGGATGTCTTTTTGAATAAGGCGGCGAACGACTCGAACGAAGTCATCAAGGCATTGACCTTTGTAACCGTCATCACAACCCCGGCGACGGTGATCGCGAGTTGGTACGGAATGAATTTCAAAATCATGCCGGAATTGGAATGGATTAATGGGTATTGGATCATCATTGGGCTTACGATTATTTCAACGCTTGGAATTACGGTCTGGTTTAAGCGAAAGCTTTAAACTCAATTCACCTCATCATCAGCCACTTGCGGGGTGGTCGTTTGACAATCTCCGGATCTTGACGATCTTTTAATGGTAAACGCAGCCTAAACTGATCCTCCTTCCTGGGGATCGATGCGGGGGACCCAAATTCCGGAGGCAACTCCGGAGGGGGCAAAGGGATCCGGGTAACCGGCTTCCCCGGCCACTTCCAAGGCCGAGCCCGTCAGCTAACCTCGTCGGCAACTGGAAGGGCGATCCCGCAGACCGACCGGTCGTGCAAATCTCCCCGTAAAAAACCGGGCGCCGTCGTGCCTTCACAGGACGAAGCGGCTCACCCACAACCGTGGAGTTCGTATGTCCTTGTTGCAATTGTTTCGTGAAATGCCCTTCCTGATTCAGGCGGGAATTATTCTATCGTTCCTCTTTCTCACCATGGGATGGTGGTTGGGGCCGGTCTATATTCGTGAATTCCAATCCGGATTGGTGGTGAAGCGCATTTCGTCAAGCTCGCTTCCTGCCGGCGCATTAATTGCGTTGGAGGGTGAGGCGGGAGTGCAGGCCGACTTACTCGCGCCGGGGCTTCATTTTGGTTATTGGAGCTGGATGTATCGGATTGAAAAAATTCCGGTCGTCGTGATTTCCGCCGGAGAGATTGGACTCGTTGTGGCGGAAGGAGGTGCTCAGATTCCGCAGGAGCGGATCCTCGGTCGCGTCGTGGAGTCGGATCATTTCCAGGATGCCCGTAAATTCTTGAAAAATGGCGGGGAAAAAGGCCGTCAACTTGAAGTATTAACGGCGGGAACGTACCGGATCAATACGGCGCTCTTTAGCATCGTGACTTCGGCAAATGCGGAGCACAACGGAATGATCACGATGGATCTTCGCGTTCACGAGATTTTGCCGGATCAGGTTGGGGTCGTTACGACGTTAGATGGGATTTCCATCGAGGCTGGAGAAATCGCCGGACCGGTGGTGCCGGGGCATGAAAACTTCCAAAATGGTCAGGGATTTATTGAGAACGGGGGACGTCGTGGACTTCAAGAACAGATCCTCCTCTCCGGAACCTGGAATTTGAATCCGTGGTTTGTTCGGGTGGAGCCGGTACCAATGGTGGAAGTGCCGATTGGTTATGTCGGTGTGGTCATCTCGTATGTTGGATTGGCTCACGAAGATGTCAGCGGCGTGGAGTTCAAACATGGCGATCTCGTCCTGCCAGGTCACAAAGGAGTCTGGGTGACGCCGCTCTATCCGGGAAAACATCCCCTCAACGCGCGGATCATGAAAGTTGAATTGGTTCCGACGACAAACATCGTCTTGAATTGGGCCAATCGAACAGAGGCACATCATTATGATGCAAAACTCAATTCGATCACGGTTCGTTCCAAGGACGGGTTTGCGTTCAATCTCGATGTGTCGCAGATCATTCACGTCGGGGCAACGGATGCGCCGAAGGTGATCTCGCGTGCGGGATCGATGCAAAATCTGGTCGATCACGTCCTGCAACCGATTGTCGGAAACTATTTCCGGAATTCGGCACAATACAACACCGTGCTCGATTTCTTGCGCTCCCGCAGTGAGCGTCAACATGAGGCGGCTTCGCATATTCGTGCGGCATTGGATGCGTATGATGTGCAGGCAATCGATACACTGATTGGAGATATTAATCCTCCGGCGGAGCTCATGAAGACGCAGACCGATCGTAAAATTGCGGAAGAAGAGCAACAGACCTTTACGGTGCAGGAACAGGCGCAACGCCAACGACAACAGTTGGTGCGTGAAACCGCGATTGCGGATATTCAACAAGAGTTGGTGCGATCGGAGCAGGGAGTCCGGATTGCGGAACTCCAGGCGCAGTCGGATGTTCAGCAGGCGAACGGGCAGGCGGAATCAACGCGACTTCGTGCGCTGGGAGAATCCGAAGCGATTCGTTCGACCGGTGCGGCCAAAGCCGAAGCGTATCGTCTCGGAGTCGAGTCGCTGGGAGCGGTTCCGTATACGCTGACTCATATCATGCAGACCATTGGTGAACGGAATGTGCGGATCATGCCGGATGTGCTTGTCGCAGGGGGAGAGGGACGAGGTCTCGTGGATGGAATGCTCGGAATGTTGATGCATCCGAAAAAAAGTGAGGTGACACAACCCAAAACTCCGGAGGTGGTATGAACTCGATGTGCTATCGTCTGACCGTGAATCCAGAGGCCAAACCGGAGCGTCTGCTGTGGGGAGTGGCAGCGCTCGGGGGGCTTCTGATCGGAATTGCGTTTGCGGCGACTGAGTCGGTCTCCTCATTGGTGATTCATCTGGGAATTCTGATCCTGGTGGCAAAAGCAATCCAATGGGCAGACCGCTCTCGTGACGTGGAGTTCGTTGTTGAATCAGATCGACTTAAAATCCGTGGGGATCTCTGGGGGACGGAGATTCTGAAAACGGAATTCGAGGGAAAATCGGCAGCAATCCTCGATCTTACCGAAGCCTTGGAGTTTCGTCCGGTGATGAAGCTCATGGGGACGGGATTGTTCGATTATCAATCGGGTTGGTACTTATTGCGGAATGGATCGCGCGCGCTGATTTTTCTGACGGATCGGAAACGGGTGGCCTATTTGCCGAGAAAGAAGGGGGCACCGCTCTTGCTCAGTGTTGAAAAGCCAGAGGACTTTTTGAAGGAGGTCGTTTGACTCTCATCATCAAATATATTCCCGCCATGTGCAATCTGTGAAAATCGGAGTGAATCTGCGGATAAAAAATCCTGCGGGTTGAATTCACAGATTTTCGCAGATGGAGACAGATTTCAGTTCCACAAGCCATTAAAAAAACTCTCGTTGTGCGGCTTTTGTACTTTTTGGTGGAACAGGCAAACGCAATCTGCCATTAAAAATTAGCAAGCGTCCGTTAGCGGAGTTTTGGAAGAGTTGTTAGGATACGACTCTTATGAACGAGAACCGCAACGAACTGAACGCGAAAAAAGTCCGACAAAATCGGAGTCGCTCCAAGGCTGCCTCCCTCTTGAAATTGGTGAATGCACTCATGATGGTCGGAAGTGTTTCAGCGCAGAGCACCAATAGCCCCGCCGCTACCGAAACGGGAAAAAAGCCGAAACCCGTTCAAAAACCAGTTACTACTCAAACCGATCTTCCCGAAGTGGTCGTTACGGCAAAGGAAGATCCGAATTCCTACCAACCGACCAGGGTGTCTTCTTCGAAATATACAGAATCGTTACGCGACACCCCTCAAACGGTCACGGTCATTCCGCAGTCGGTGATCAAGGATCAAGGAACGGCAACGCTTCGGGATGTTTTGCGCAATGTACCGGGAATCAGTGTCCAGGCGGGAGAGGGAGGCGTTCCGGCAGGGGATCAGCTTTCCGTTCGTGGATTCAGCGCGCGAACCGATATGTTTGTCGATGGGGTTCGTGATATTGGCGGTTACACTCGCGATCCGTTTAATCTCGAGCAGGTGGAAGTTTCCAAAGGGCCTGCCTCTGCTTACACTGGACGCGGTTCAACCGGGGGCTCGATCAATATGGTAAGCAAAACGCCCAAGCTGGAAAACTTCTATGATGGCGATGTTGCTTACGGAACGAATGAATACTATCGCACGACGGTGGATTTGAATCAGAAAATCCCGCTGACGTTGATTGGTTCAGAGAATCCTGCGGCATTTCGGCTGAACGGACTTTTCCACAGTCAGGATTACTCCGGTCGAGACTACGTGAGTGATGAACGTTGGGCGGTCGCGCCGGTGCTGGCTTTCGGGCTCGGAACACCGACACGAGCAACGTTAAGTTACTTGCATCTTGAGGAAAAAAATCTTCCTTCTTATGGATTGCCGTTTGTTGCCACGACCGCCAATGCGGCGGTTTATGGAGGAGGCGACGCGTTGGGTCGAGTGGCTCCGGTTCCTTACAGCACCTTCTTTGGTCTGGCAAATCGGGACTACGAAGATATCAGCAATGATATTTATGGAATGAAGCTCGAGCACGATTTTACGGACAACGTCAAATTGGAAAATCAAACACGGTATGGGCGGACCTATCGGGATTCTGTAATCTCTGCGCCCCGTTTTCAGGCAAATACCGTTGCGGCGAATGGCGCACGACCGATCGGAGTCAATCGTCAAATCCAGTCGCGCGATCAGATTGATCAGGTGATTGCCAATCAGACGAACTTACTGACCGAATTTGAGACTTGGAAAGTCCCTCATTCAATGGTTTCGAGTATTGAATACAGCTATGAGAGTGAGATCAATTACGCGCGGTCTGCTCCAACGCTGTTTCGGATTGGCACCACGAACTTTCAGGCATTGCTGGGAGATACTTACAGTCCTAACCCTTATGACCGATCCACAGGACCTGTGAGTCGAACGGGCGCAAATAATCGAGCGATTTCGGATTCCGTGGGGGTTTCGGTTTTTGATACGATCAAGCTCACGGAACAATGGATTCTGACCTTGGGAGCGCGTGGGGATTATTTTGAAACCCATTATGATCAGGTCGCCGCTGACACTTCGATGACCAAGTTTGAACGAGCGGATCTGGAGCCGACGTGGAAAACAGGGTTGACGTATAAGCCGGTCCCGTATGGAAGCATCTACTTTGGTTATGGAACTTCGTTCAATCCTTCTGCGGAGGGATTGACATTAGCAACGAGCACGGTGGCCTTGGAGCCTGAGACCAGCGAAAGCTTTGAGTTGGGAACCAAGTGGGATCTTTTGGATGAAAAATTATCTCTGAGTGGAGCGCTCTTTCGCACGACCAAAAGCAATTTTCGAACGACGGATCCTGTAACCGCTGAAGTCTCGACCACCGGCGAAGTCCAAGTGGAAGGAATTGAATTAGGTGTCGCTGGGAGCCTCACCAAGGCATGGAAAGCCTTTGGTGGATATACCATTATGGATAGCGCGATCACGAAATCGAAAACGGTCACCACTTATAATGGCGTGGCAGGAATTCCTGAGGAGGGTCACACGCTTTCGAATACGCCGCAACAAACGGCCAGTATCTGGACGACGTATATGCTCCCCTTCCATCTGGAAATTGGAACCGGGGTTCAGTTTATTGATAAACGTTACGCGAATAATATTAACACCAACTCGGTGGATGGATATTGGCTGCAGGATTTATTGTTCTCTTATAAAGTGAACGATCACATGGATGTGCGTTTCAACATTCAGAATCTCTGGGACACGGAGTATATCGATCGCGTCGGGGGTGGACATGCCATTCCTGGAACGGGCCGAATGATGATTCTGTCCAGCAGCATCAAATTCTAAGTACGAAGGATTCCATGTTAATCACGATTCCCGATGTCCTCAACACTGAGCAAGTCGCTCAAGCACGACAAATCCTCGATCAGGCCGAGTGGGTGGATGGCCGCGTCACGGCGGGTCATCAATCGGCCAAGGCGAAGGATAATCTCCAAATCCCGGAAGGACATCCTGCCGCGCGTCAATTGGGAGAGATGATCCTTGCCTCACTCAGCAAGAATACGCTCTTTCTCTCGGCGGCGTTGCCCTTGCATGTTTTTCCTCCGCTCTTCAATCAGTATTCGGGAGGACAATCATTTGGGACCCATGTTGATAATGCAATCCGGCAGATTCCCGGAACGCCGCATCGGATCCGAACGGATATTTCAGCGACGCTCTTCTTTGCGGGACCGGAGGAATATGAGGGCGGGGAGCTTTGCGTGGAGGATACGTATGGGGTCCATCAGGTGAAACTGCCGCCCGGTCACATGGTCTTGTACCCCGCCACCAGTTTGCACCACGTTAAGCCGGTGACTCGTGGGGCGCGGATTTGTTCGTTTTTCTGGTTGCAGAGCATGATTCGCGATGACACCCAGCGAGGCTTACTTTTTGATCTGGATCTGGCGATTCAACGGCTCGGACGAGATTTGGCCGAGAATCCGGTGGCGACACAAACGGCGGTTCAGTTGACCGGGGTCTATCATAATTTGTTGCGACAATGGACGGAAATTTGAGTTTAGAGCAACGAGAAGCATTGGCATCCGCCTGGACTCGTCGGGGAATTTCACTTTTGGAAGAACCGGATGGAGCCCTGGGGGCACTCCCTTGGTTTGAAGGGGCGATTGAACTCCGAAACCGTTTTCCCTTGGAGGAAAATCCATGGTCCCGCTATGGGCTGGCTGCCGGCTGGCTGAATCGGGGCGAGGCCTTGTCCCGATTGGGAGGCGAGGAACGGCTCGTGGAATCTGTTCGCTGTTTTGATGTGGCGTTGGAACATTTGGAAAAACTTCCCGTCGAAACGCATGAGGCATTTCGCCAGCGCCGCGTGGTGGCCTGGACGAATCGCGGTGTGACATTGATGAAGCAAGGAAACGATCGGGAGTCATTGCGTTCTTTTCAAGAGGCTCAAGCGGTGCTAACGGACGAGGTTCCGGGCTCCTTTTTTTTGAGAGCGGGAATCTGGGCGAATCAGGCGACGATTCAATTTCATGAAGGGGGAAAAGACGTTCCGATTGAAGCCGAGGCGCGGCGCATTCTTTCGGAAGTGCAGGCGGAAGAACGAACGGACCGTCACGCGGCAGAAATCGGACTCAAGACCCGACAGTTGCTCTGTTTAGCGATCGGCAACCAGGTGGATGCAGGATGTTTTTCGGAAGAAGTGCTTCCCGATCGAGTTTCAGAAGTGACCGATATCGTCGAGGCGGGAATTCGCTTGGCCCAGGACTGGAAGGAGCAAGGTGTTTCTGAGTTTATTCCGCTGGCTCGGGTCTTCTTTTGTTTCGGGCTCCGATTTTATCAGGTTCATTTGCCGCATTTTCTGACGGAGTTTTTGGAGGAATTTTTGGAAGGGGAAAACGTCCAGGGAGGAATTGTCATGGATCCTCTGCTGGCAGAAGCGATGCGTGACGCGTTTCGAGTTTCGGAAGCGATGATTCATCGCCGAATCTCCAATCTTCTCCTGACTTCTTCAGATCGTGATTTGGTGGAGACGCTGATTCAGCGCTATCAGGAGATGAGCCGAGTTAGGGACCGCATCGAAGGAATGATCCAGCAACGAATGGAAATGACAGCATGAGCGCGCGAAAGGTTGTCTTTTGGATGCATCTCGTCGCGGGAGTCGTGGCGGGTGCGGTGGTTCTGGTGATGTCCGTCACTGGAGTCTTGCTCGCGTATGAGCGCCAAATGACCGCTTGGGCGGATGCCGCACCGACCGTGGAAGTTTTCAGAGGAACGCCACGACTTTCTCCGGAAGCGCTTCTTGAAAAGGTGAGGGAAGCTCGTCCCCAGGGAATCCCTGGGAATCTTATCTTGAAATCAGATCCTTCGTTGCCTGCAATAGTTGGATTGGGTCGGGAAGGGGTGTTTTTTGCGAATCCCTACACGGGGGAAATTGTAGGAGAAGGATCAAAAGCGGCTCGCACTTTTTTTCACGAAGTCACGGATTGGCATCGTTGGTTGGGGACTCATGGAGAAAATCGTGTCTGGGGAAAGGGAATCACCGGAGCGTGCAATCTCGCCTTTCTTTTTCTCGTCGTGAGCGGGATTTATCTCTGGTGGCCACGGCCTTGGAGTCAGAAGAATTTTCAATCGGTCGGCATTCCGCGAATCGACCTTGAGGGAAAAGCACGGGATTGGAATTGGCATAATTCGATTGGATTTTGGCTCGCGCCCATTCTTTTTTTCATTGTGTTGACCGGAGTCCTGATTTCTTATCCCTGGGCCACTCGGCTTCTGTATCAGTTGACGGGAAATGAAGCGCCACCCGCGCGTGAAGGGGGAGGGGAGATGGCGGGTCGCGTCACAAAAGTTCAAGGATGGACGACGGGAACCTTGGATCCACTTTGGGTGCGGGCAGAGCAACAGGGTGCCGATTGGAAGAGTATTTCGGTTCGATTTCCGAATGCTCCGGGAAAGTCTCTGACCTTTTTGATTGATCAAGGGGATGGCAGTCGTCCCGATATGAAATCTTCACTCACTTTGGATTCCAAAAGCGGCGAAATTCTTCGCTGGGAGCCCTATGAAAGTTTCAACGCGGGACGTAAAGCGCGGTTCTGGGCGCGATGGATTCATACCGGTGAGGCCGGAGGGATCGCAGGACAGACGCTAGCCATGCTTGCATCCGGGGGGGCTTCTTTGTTAGTTTATACTGGATTTTCGTTGAGTGTTCGTCGACTTTTCAAATTCATCCAAGGGAAAAAATGATACAGCTCTTTATCAAAGGCGGCCCGATTATGTGGCCGATTTTACTCACTTCCATCGTTGCCGTTGCGGTGGTGATCGATCGAATTGTTTTTATGATTCGAGAGCATCAAAGCCGGCAGCCAGAAATTGTGGAGCAACTCCTCTTTCAAGTAGAAACCGGAGCTTGGGACGAAGCGCGCAAGACCGGAGCAGGCACCAATGATTTCGTTGCCCGGGTTTTGACTTATGCGCTTTCCCATCGGGAACGATCCCTCTCTCATGCGGTGTTGCATGCCGCGAGCCAGGAGCTCAAACGATTCAATCGCGGGCTCCCTGTATTGGATACGATCATCACCCTCGCGCCATTACTCGGACTTCTCGGAACGGTCATCGGAATGATTCAATCCTTCGGGCTCTTGGGGGCTTCAGAGTTGGAGGCCCCGACGGCGATCACCGGGGGAATTGCCGAGGCCTTGATTGCGACGGCCTTCGGACTCGGGGTCGCCATCACCGCATTGATTCCCTTCAATTACTTGAACGCGAAATTGGAAGAAGCGCGGCGTGAAATCGAAGATGCCACGACCCAGTTGGAGTTGATGCTGGTCGGGCACGCTCCAGAATCGTTGGCAGAAAAGAAATGATTATTCCCTCACCACGCGGAGCGCGACGGGCGCGGATTGAGATCATTCCCCTGATCGACATCATGTTTTTTCTCTTGGCGACTTTTGTCATGGTCTCGCTCTCCATGATCAAGAACAAAGGGATTCCCGTGAATCTTCCCGTGGCTTCCACAGGTTCCCCGCAAGATCGCAAACATCACGTGGCCATCAGTGTCACCGAAGTCGGGGAACTTTATCTAGACAAAGAAGCGGTCTCCCTCGCGGCGCTCCCGGATCGATTGAAAGCGCTTCGTCAGAAGGATCCGGAAATCCGGATTTTTATCAATGGGGACGAAAAAGCCGATTTTGGCCTGGCCATTCGCGCGCTGGATCTGGTTCGTCAGGCAGGCATTACAAAGGTCGCGATTGAAACCAAACCGAAAAAGGGGTCGTGAAATTTTCGCAAAGCATTCTTTTCTCCATCGCGGTCCATGGAGGCGTGCTTGCGGTCGGAGCCTGGACGTTTACGGAGCCGGCGCACTATGGAATTCAGGTCGGGGAAAGCAGCATGGAAGTGAATTTGATTGCGGCGGCTCCCGCTCTTGAATCCTCTCCGACGGTGACACCTCCGGAGCCATCCATTCCTCCGATCACTCCCCCGCCCGAGCCGGAGGCCATGGTCGAGGAAGTGATTCCAGAATCTCCTGTCATCTCACACAAGTCTGAAGTGGTAAAGCCAGAGTCAATGCCGGCTCTGGAACCTTCACCGGTGGTTTCCACGCCCAAACCGACTCCGACAACTCCGGAACGCGGAGATGGAAGCTCTAAAAAACCAGGAAAGGATCAGACGACGGCGCACTCCGATTCGGGAGCCGTATTTGTGGAGAAGCCCGATTATCTCCGGAACCCGCCTCCCCTTTATCCGGAATCCGCACGACATCGAAAAGCGGAGGGAAAAGTTCGACTCCACGTTTTCATTGATGAAAAAGGAAATCCGAGCCGGGTCGAGGTGATTGACTCCAGTGGCCATGCCGATTTGGACGCGGCTGCGGTGAAAGCGGTCTTGCGATGGAAATTTCGCCCAAGCCAAGCCGCAGGAATTTCGATCCGCTCTGAAGCGCATATTCCGATCCGCTTCGATCTTCAGTGAGAATTACTTCAGTGCATATTTCTGTAATTCCTCGAGGGAGACATATTCCAAGGCAGAAATATGGGTGGCTTCAAGGACGACACGAGGGGCATATCCGACATCGAGCGCGTCTTTCCATCGCGAGACGCAAAGACACCAGCGGTCTCCCGGGTGTAGGCCGGGAAATCCAAATTCGGGAACCGGAGTGCTCAGATCATTTCCCTGGCGTTTGGAGAAGGCGAGAAATTCCTCCGTCAGTTCAACGCAGACAACATGAAGACCCCGATCGCCCGGACCGGTATGACAGAATCCATCCCGATAGAATCCGGTTTTAGGAGAGGAGCAACATCCCTGAAGAGGAGTGCCGAGGACATTGGTGGCATGGGACATGGCAGGGGAAATCAAAAAGTTTTTTTGTAACGACCGAGTCCGACGTTCACTTCATCCGTATTGGTGGTGGTGCGACTGTGACCGCTTCCATAATAGTCTTCATTGGGGGGATCAATGGATGGCCCGCTCAAACCATCCTTATTGGGGCCACTCGCACACCCCCCGAGAATCAGGGTCAGCGCAAGGACGCATAACGTTGAAGAAGCGACGCCACGTAACATGGAAGAATTCTTAGCGAGGAATGCTTTGGTAGCTAGAAAAATTTCTACTCTACTAGTGTACTGAGTCCAAAATAGTGCATCTTATGTTGCAGTCAAAAAGGCCCGAACCCAAGGCGAGAGGAGTGAGCCTATCCGCAGCGATCTGTGAGCGACGAGCAACGCCGGGGGCGGGCCTTTTTCACTGCAACCCTTGGGGCCAGAGTTCTTTTGGCCGTCTTCTTCGTTGTTCGCTTGGGTCTTATCGTTCAGATAAAACCCGGCACTCACGCCTCGAATTGCAGCCAAAATCCCTTCTGGCATAAGATACAATATTTTGGACTCAGTACACTAGAGGAGGGGATTTTTCCGCGCAGAGATCGCCGAGATCGCAGAGAGAGATAAAGAACGATTCAAGGATAGACCTTGAGTCGATCAGATATCCTTGATAATTTGAGATCGCATGGGAGAAAAAGTTTCGAGCTTTTTAAGGATGACCTGCTCCGAATCCTTTCGGAGCCGACCGGTCGGTTGAATAATGTTTCGGTGAGACAATATGATGCTGATTCTCAGAGACGATCCAGTGATCGAGACATTTGACTCCCCCAGTAATCCGCCAAACTGGATCGAGACCATCGACGTTAAAAATTGTGAGTATCAGTTTTGTGATCACTTGGGCCAGAAATACATAGGCAGAATTAAGAAGGGAAAAGGATTTTTCTCATCCGAGACCTTTGAACTTATTCCCGACGGAACACCGAATGTTGAAAACCTCCATGTTTTATTGGAGAAGGCAGAAATGATTGAGTCTGGTGACCGCTTTGCCTCGTTGGACGAGTTGAAAAAACATCTAGCAATCGCCCCATCAAGAAAGGACTGAAGATGAAAATGAGAGGTATTGCGGTATCGGTCATGCTTTTGGCTGCCAACGTGGGATTGGCGCAGGTTCCGAATTATCCAAAGGCCAAGGTTAGCTATGATGACTTCAAGGGGCTGGTTGCGGAGGTGGAGACTCACCGAGCAAGTCGCCTGGTTGACCTCAATACCTTTATGAAGATGAGCCAAGAACCGGGAGTCCTCATTCTTGATGCTCGCTCGACGTTTCGGTTTGAGCGAATTCATATGAAAGGGGCAAAAAGCTTAGCTTTTACCGACTTTACGCAGGAGAATTTACAGAAAGTCATTCCCTCTTTCGAAACCACGATCCTGATTTACTGCAACAACAATTTTGACGGCAACCAGACGGATTTTGCCTCGAAGGTTGCTGGGATCCCTGGGATTGCTGCGCAACGTGTGAAGCCAGGTAACGGGGTGGGAGCACAAATCACTGCACAAGAAAAACCGATCATGATGGCGCTGAATATTCCAACCTACATTAATCTGTATGGATATGGTTATCGCAACGTTTACGAGCTGAACGAACTGGTCAAGGTGAGTGATCCAAGAATCGCGTTTGAAGGGACCATTGTGGAACAGAAACAGACGTCTCTCGGCCGACGTTAGGACGCATAAATGGACCCTGTCGCTGAACTCTATCGCCAAGTACGAGAGAGATTTCCGCAAATCAGCTCATCCGCTGACCGCTTCCATGAGGTGAGGTGGGATGACAGTCTTGAAGTTGGTGTAGAGTACGCATGGTTCGAAGCTCTCGCGGATGCGCTCAATGCAGAGATGTGCAGTGAAGTTTCATACACGGTTCACGAAACACTCTTCCAATTCTTGGAAGACGCTTTTTCCAACGGCTTGGAGCCCGTCCAAAAGTGCATTGATGTTGCCTTCGTGGAAAACCTCTTCTGGCAGGTTCCCAGCCCAAAATGCAAGGCATACTGGCAGAAACTCCCGCCGACGCTTCGGCAGTTGCACGCGGAGTTCCATCATCGTGATCCGTAATCCCCTTGCGAGCCGTCCCGCGTATCATGACCTTAAATCTTAGATTGGCTTACCGCGGACCTCGCGCACCAAGTGGCACGAGGACGGTTGCTTCGATATTGCCAAAAACAGAAACTTGACGTCTCGTTTGGTGGAGCGACACTTCTTTTATGGTTAAAGCCATTGAAAAACTGACGAAAGACGCCCTTTCTCTTCCTGCCCGTTCGAGGATTCGACTGGCATCTCGTCTTCTCCAAAGCTTGGAAGGCCCCCGTGCCATATCGATTCGGGAGCAATGGGCTGCAGAGGCTGAAGAGAGGATCGATGCTTATGACGCTGGAATCATTCCCTCGATCCCAGGCGATCAGGTGTTCAAACGTCTTCGGCTGAAAAAGAAAAAGTGAAGTTTGAGTTTCTCGCTCCTGCCGCTCTGGAGCTTCAGGAGACGATTGATTATTTTTTTCCTGAGTTCATGAGTTCCTGATCTAACAACAAGCATGGCGCCCTCGGAGAGGTCGCCCTACTAGGCGTCACTCGATCTGCTTCGGAGTTCCCCACCAAGTCGGGTGCTGCTTCCAAAGTTTCGGAAATGATCGCTCGCCCCACCGCTTCCAGGCTCCATGGAGAAGCTCGAGAAATCCCCAGGCAAAAAGGCTTCCGAGGATGAGCGATCCGATGACATCGCTTGGGTAATGAGATCCGGTATAAACTCGACTGTAACCGACGAGGAAGGCCCAAAGAATCGCGGGGCTTGCTTTTCGCCCATACAATTTGAGGAGGAGTACGGCGATGGCGATGTTGTTCCAAGTGTGTCCGGAGGGGAAGGAACGCCCGCGGGATCCGGTCGTCGGTTCTCCCAAGAAGATTTCGCTGGAGGTCACAACTCGAACTCCGGGAATCACTTCATGAGGTCTGGGGCGATGCACGGCCTTTTTGAGAGAGCTTCCGATTCCGGCATCTCCGACCAGAAGGAGAAGGCCGAGCAAAATCAGAAAGAGCCGCTCCCGGAATCCACCGAAAATCATGAGGGCGAGTCCACCGAGAAGGAGGGGGATCTTAAAAAAATTAAAACTGGAGACGATCGGCATGAGAAAATCAAAAAAGGGATTGATGCCGACTTGATTGATGAGATCGAGTAGGGTATGGTCAAGATGGGTCAGAAAGAGGGGCATGATTTTTTCCTTGCTCATTCCTAGAGAAAAGAAGTAGTATTTACAACAATATGCGTAAAAATCTTGCGCTAGCCCTACTTTGGCTTGCTTTTATGGCTTTGACGGGCTTACCGCTCCCTGCTGAAGAGATTGCCCGTGATGTCTGGATTGCGGAGGGGGTTTCTCTGACCAAAAACCCACCCAAGATCATTGTGGCTCCCTTTACGCTGGAGACTGCGGCAGAGCAGATCGATAAAAATAGCCGGGAACTTTACGAATTCCGGAACAGTCTGGTCTTTGAGCTTCAAAATGAAATCGCCAAACAATTGGTGGAAATTGCTCCGGCCAAAGCGCAATGGCTTGAGCGGATTCCCTCGGAGGGATGGCTTGTTTCTGGGGAATTTCTTTATGCCGGTGATAGTGCTTTGGCACCGAGTCAGGGAAGAGAGTTTCTCAAAGGAATCTCCTCGACGATGAAAATCAAACGGATTCGCACCCAGGTGTACCTCTTTGATTTGTCGAAATCGAAAGAGAAGTATGTGATGTCTTTTCAAACCGGATGGGATGGAAATAAACAAGAGCGGGCTTACAATCCGCGTGAAACGGCGAAGGAAATTCTCAGGACATTCCTTCACTACCTGCGCTCGTGAACCGAGGAAATATTATGAAACGCAACTTATTTTCGATTGTTCTTATTACAGCAATGGTGGCCTCGCTCGGCGCGCAAGAAGATTCCTTTAAGAGTAAGGTTCCCTCCAATATGCGGACGACTCCGTTGGATGAGGCTCCTGCCGCAACCAAATCAGAGCCCTTCAAGGGAAAGGTTCCGGCCCATTTACGCGGTTCAAATAAAGAGCAGTCGGGGAAGCCGGGCTATTATTTTCGCGCGGATGCAGGGCTGACTTTGGTTGAAGATGCAAAGGCGGAGGAAATCACGGGGATTGATTTCATTGGTGGAGATGATCGCCTCTCTTTTCGTGAAGGACTTCGATTTGATGTGGCGCCCGGGGTGAATTTGAACGACTGGCTCGCGTTGGAGGTTGAAGCGGGGGTGATTTACAACGAATTGGAGCGAGTGGAGATCAGTTCGGGAGCAGGTGCCTACAAGGGGCAAGCACTTGCAATCGGCTCCAATAAGGCACAAGGAGATCTGATTCAAGCGCCGGTGATGGGGAATGTGATTTTCCGTTGGCCGGGTGGAGGTAAGTTTAAGCCTTTTATCGGTGCGGGTGCCGGGCCGGTTTTTGAACGTCTGACGGTCAAGAAAATTGGATCAATCTCCGGAACTCAAACCGAGGATAATTTTGCGTTTGGTCAACAGCTTTTTGCTGGAGTCACGTGGGATCTTCCGTTCGGAGATTTGTTGGTCGGTTATAAGTTGATGAATTCCTGGAATCCTGACGCCAATGGAGATTTCCCTTCGGTGCTCACGCATGCGTTTCAGATTGGTCTGCAAGTTCATTTCTAAACTCGCTGACTTGCGTTTCTAATCCCGGGTCGCTAGCAAGGGTGACCCTCCATGAGTTCCTTGCTTCAACGTCTTCGCGTATATCAGTTTCGTTGTCACCGCGAATATGAGATTGCTCTTGAACCCGGTGCGACGGTCTTTCTCGGACCGAATGGTTCTGGAAAGACCTCGATCTTAGAGGCGATTTATCTGATTTCACGATTGCGCTCTTTTCGTACCACGCATCTCAAAGAGTTGCCTTTTTGGGGAAAGAGCGAATTTCGGGTGGAATTGAATTTTCGCGAGGAGACTTTGGGTCTGACCTGGCGTGATGGCCAACGTGCCTTGGATCGAAATGGGGAGCCCTGTCGCGAGATTCGAGCCTTTTGGGGAACGGTTCCGACGGTTTTATTTACTCCGGAAGATCAGAATATTGTTTCGGGAGGGGCGTCCTTGCGGCGTCATTGGATGGATCACCTCTTGGCGCAGGAGGACGCCTCATACTTGGAATTGGCGCAGCGTTATCAGCGCGTTTTACAGCAACGAAATGCATGGCTTCGAGAAGAGCGTCCCGATGAAGAAGTGGGGAAGGCGTTGACGAAGCAACTTTCCGAATGGGGACATCAGATGACGGCGCGTCGTTGGAATGGAACCGAGCGCGTGCAAGCGGAGCTTCTTCCCTTGGCGAGTGAAATCGGTTTGGATGCGTTGGAGATTGAAATTTCGTACCGCCCCGGATTACCGGATGCTCCCGATTGGGCGGGAGTTCGCGAGAGGGAACGCCGCTTTCATCAGACGGTTCTCGGACCGCATCGTGATGAATGGCGACTCACGATGCAAGGACGATTGGTTTCAGATTTTGGATCTCAAGGACAACAGCGATTGCTCGCTCTGACCTTGCGAATTGTGGAAGCGCGTCTGTTGCGACTGGCGCGAGGCCATTGGCCGGTCTTGCTAATTGATGATGTGACGCATTCGTTGGATGACGAGCGACGGCGACTCTTTCATCAGTTTCTACCTGAGGAAGCACAGCGGCTGATTACGCTCCCCTCGGCGCGTCATGGAGATTATCCTGAAGGCGCTCGTCTGGTGGAAATGGGAGGATAAGATTGGTGGGGGCAGATCTTGACTTGCTCTTAATGAATAAGACAACGGGGACGGAATAAGACAACGGGGACGTATCCCTATAATCTAGTATTGACAGGAAAGAAGCGCGATGGGTAGTGTGACGAGATGGGAAGAACGGCAAGAGTACGAATCAAAGGGGTCTGGCATCATGTGAGTAGTCGAGGGATCGATCGGGAGCGGATCTTTGATGGGGATGCGGATCATCGGAAGTTTTTGGATTATTTGGGAAAGTTGCCGGAGCGATATGGTTTTAAGATTCATGGGTATGTGTTGATGGGGAACCACTATCATCTGTTGATCGAAGATCCGGAGTTACGGATCAGCGAGGGGATGAAATGGCTCAATCTTTGTTATGGGATGAGCTTTAATCGGAGACATCATCGAGTGGGGCCGGTATTTCAGGGAAGATTCAAGGGGGTGATCTTGGATCCGGAGGAGCGAGGGGTTTCGGTCAGTCGGTATGTGCATTTAAATCCAGTTCGGGTGAAGCGGTTGGGGTTGAATAAGCGTGAATCCCAAGCGATCCGGGCGGGAAAACAGAGCGAAGGGGGAGCGGTGGAGGAGCGACTGCGAGTTTTGCGGGAATATCCTTGGAGTAGTTACCGAGCGTATGTGGGATTGGAGAAGGGAGCGGAGTGGTTGACTCGGGAATTTGTACTGAAGAAGTCGGGAGGAAAAGGGGAGTACCGGAAGCGAGTGGAGAAAGAAGTGAGGGAGGGGCAGGTTGAGAATCCGTGGGAGGAGGTCAAGTGGGGGTTGATCTTGGGTGGAAAAGAGCTGGCATCCCGAGTGAAGGGGGGAGTGAAAGGGAAACGTTCGGAGCAGAAAGAGTTGAGGGCGATCGAGGGGGGGTTGGAGTGGGAGGAGGCGGTAAAGGGGGTTGAGGGAGCGAAAGGAGAGCGATGGGAGGAATTTCGGGATCGGTATGGGGATTGGGGGCGAGATTTAGTCTACTTGTTGATGCAGGAAAAGGGAAGAATGACAATCCGAGAGATGGGGGAACGGAGCGGAGGAGTGGAAGAGCGAGCGGTATGGGCAGGAATCCAAGCAGCGAAGCGGAGAATGACAAAGGACAAAAGCCTACGAAAGGCGTATGAAACTATTTCAAATACTAGATACTAGGGATACGTCCCTATTCTTCTCTATTCTTCTCTATTCTTCTTTTCTTGCTGCCTTCGCGAACTTGGCGAGAGAAACCTTTAACCTCTCTCTCTTTCTGCTCCAAACAATTTATGTCACGGAGGTTACGAAAACATTTGCATTTCGTGGTTCCTTTTGGCATCAGTAAGAGTCCCTATGGCACTGGATACTGAAGAATCGGCAATTTCGCCCGAGTTGACTGCGAAAATGGAATCAATTGTTCCTGGTAGATATGGAACGCATCGGAGTTGGGGGTTTGGTCGCATTCGCGAAGTTGACGAAAACCTCAAGCAAGTGACGATCGATTTTCTAACGAAAAAAGGTCACTCGATGCAGATCGAGTACGCAGCGCAAACGTTTCAATTATTGCCCGACTCTCATATTCTCGCGCAAAAATTAGATCATCGTGACGAGCTCAAACAAAAAGCGATTTCAGATCCGATTGCCGTTGTAAAAAATTGTATCGAGAGCCTTGGCTCTCAGGCGACGACGGACAATATCCAACAGGTGCTTTCTCCTGATATCATTGCAGTGGATCAATGGAAAAAATGGTGGGATTCGGTCAAGCGTACTCTCAAAAAAGAAGGCCTTTGCGAGATTCCGACGAAGAAAACGGATCCGTTTGTGCTTCTCGAGGAAAAAGTCGACGAGCCTGCCTTGGCTCAAAAGGGTTTTCGCGATGCAGTCGGAACGAAAGCGGTTCTCGCTCAAATTTCTCCGCTGATCAAATCATGGAGTACTTTAAATCAAGGTGGATTTGCGGACGAAGTGATTGCCAAGATTGACGAGACGATGGCGCGGACTCCGGCCTCGCAACTGGCAGTTCTCGTTGAGCTCTCATTGGGCCGTGCGGAACTCCTCAAGCTTTCCGGTCGTCCTGCGGATGAAGGTCCTCGCTCACTCAGTGCATTGATTCCGAAAGATCTTCGGAGTCTCGGCGCGTTGTTGGATCAGTTGGCAATTTCAAAACAAGAGCCGGTTCTCACGACGTTGCAGGCGCAGCGTCCGGATGAGTGGCCGAAGTTGTTTCTCGCG
>CAZKRU010000075.1:0-19773 GCA_964555235.1 uncultured Verrucomicrobiota bacterium | reverse complement strand
TTTTTATGAGGCAAATTTTGAAATAGAGGGGCTATTGCAAAATTTGGGTTAAATCTGCCCAAGAAATTCACGCGGTTAAAAATTGGTTTTAGGGAAAGTGGGAGTTATGAGTGAGTTATTATCAGTCACGGTCGGTTTACGGCGAGGAATGGATGATTTAGGTCTCGATTGGAAGGATCTTTTGGAGTGGACTTCGACGCTCTTCTCCTTAATTGGCTTCTGGTACTGCATCCAGAAACGGGCTTTTTCATTTCTTATTTTTCTCGGAGCAGATGTCGGCTGGCTCCTCAGCGGCGTCTGGAGTCATCACCATTCCTTGATCGTTCAGCAAGTCGTCTATGTTGCTCTGAACGTCACCGGATACATTCTCTGGAAACGCGATGAGGCCATTGAGTCGCAATTAGCGAACCAAGAAAATGAAACTATCGATCAGGTCATGGAAACCCTCACAAACGATTTAAGACTCCACATTGGTGTCCAAAATATTACCCGTCAATGAGAGTCTCCCTTCGGGCCCTCGGAGGCGTTGCGGTCTAATCGGATCGTTGAAGTTTCCACCCCCGCCTGCAACGCTTTGCGTAACAATGCGGGCAGGTCAAAACCGCGAAGTTCTCCAATTCAATCCGACTTTATTTTGGACAGGGATGGGACGTCCATAAAATTACGGATTGAATTTCCCCCTTTTTGAGACTAACCTCATTTTCGATGAAACGTGTTTTCACACTTGCCGCCTTGGCCCTTTTCTGGGGAGCTCTCTCCCCGCTTCAAGCCTGCCCGGGATGCAAAGATCCCGCAACCATCACGGCGACCGCTGACATCAAAACGATTCAAAACAGCTTTTCATGGAGTGTCCTTTTTCTCATCGCAGTCCCCATGACCCTTGTCGGAGCCTTTACGGCCATGGTCGTTCAGATTGAAAAAAAACGCCCCAATCCTCCCGCTTAATTCAAAGCATTCCTGTCCAAAATAGAAGTCAGATACCTCCAGTCCGTCAGCTGACGGAGAGGTTTACCTTACTTAATTATCTGTCAATGAGCGCCTCTCTTCGAGCCATTGGAGTCGTTGCGATCCAATCGGAGCGTTGCAGTTTCCACCCCCGCCTGCAACGGCTATGCCGTAGGCATTGCGGGCAGGGCGACGACGCAAAAACTCAAAGAGGGGGCTTCTGTTTTCAAATCCAAACCATCCCATCCCTTTGAGGTCGTTGAGGCTTTGCGGTTTAAGCCAGTTTCACCTCGGAGATCGGGCTTTATTTTGGACAGAAGTGAGGGGAAATCCGAGCTCGAGCTTGTCATTCTCCTGTTTTCTGGCTTGCTAATCCGTCATGATTCTTCTTTTGGGCGGAACCGGGTACGTCGGCGCAGCGTATCGTCAACTATTTGAAGTTCGCGGGGTGACCTATCGTTCTGTCTCACGCAAGGACTGCGACTACACGCAAAAGGAACTCTTGCGACAACTGATTCGAACTACCAAACCCCATTTTCTAATCAACGCAGCCGGTTACACCGGAAAACCGAACGTCGATGCCTGTGAAACGGATCAGACCAATTGTCTCCTTGGTAACGCCATCCTTCCTGGAATTTTGGCCGAGGTCTGCACCGATGAAAAACTCCCTTGGGGCCATGTCTCCTCCGGATGTATCTACACCGGCGCACATCCGGATGGCTCGGGATTTACCGAAGAAGAGGCTCCAAATTTTTCCTTCCGCCAAAACAACTGCAGCTTCTACAGCGGAACCAAAGCCCTGGGCGAAGAAATTCTCACCGGTGTTCCGAACGTTTACCTCTGGAGACTTCGCCTCCCGTTTAATGAAGTTGATAGTCCTCGAAATTACATCACGAAGTTAATTCGCTACGAAAAGGTCGTTGATTTCACCAATTCCCTCTCACAACTCCAAGAATATGTCTCCGCCACATGGGAAACCTGGGAGCGACGCGCTCCGTTTGGAATTTACAACGTGACGAACCCCGGCCCTGTCACCACTCGAGGCGTCGTCGATCTCATCATCAAAACCGGCGTCTGCCGCAAAAACTACGAATTCTTTGCAGACGAAGCCGAGTTCATGAAAAAAGCCGCAAAAGCTCATCGCTCCAATTGCGTTCTCGATTCCAGCAAGCTCCTTAAACTCGGAATTCCGATGACCGATGGTTACACGGCCGTTGAGAAAGCCCTTTTACATTGGAAGCAAAGCTTATGAAAACTCCCGTCTGGCTCGTCACCGGAGGCTCCGGATTTATCGGATCGAATTTTATTCGATGCCAACTCCGTCAATCCTCTGAATCCGTTCAGATCATTAATCTCGACAAACTGACCTACGCCGGAAATCCCGAAAACCTCCGGGAATTCGAAACCGATCCACGTTACACCTTCGTTCATGGCGACATCGGAAACCCCACGCTTATTTCTGAATTATTAGCCAAACACTCGATCACGGCCGTCGTGAATTTTGCTGCCGAGTCCCACGTTGACCGATCAATCGACTCTGCGGAACCCTTTATCGAAACTAATGTCGCCGCAACGCTTCGCCTCCTTGAAACCATTCGACGTTATTGGAAAGCACTCCCTTCCGAATCTTCCAAGGCCTTTCGCTTTTTACACGTCTCCACCGATGAAGTCTACGGCTCGCTCGGAGCGAAAGATTCCGCATTCGAAGAAACGACCCCCTTCGCTCCGAACAGCCCTTATGCCGCATCAAAAGCGGCCAGCGATCACCTCGTTCGAGCCTTTCATCACACGCACGGACTCCCGACCCTTACCACGAATTGCTCCAACAATTACGGCCCGTATCAATTTCCTGAAAAATTGATCCCCCTCATGATCTTGAATGCCCTCGAAGAAAAACCGCTCCCCATTTATGGCGATGGAAAAAACGTTCGCGACTGGCTATTTGTCGAGGACCACTGTGCTGCGATTCGCCTCGTTTTGGAAAAAGGTCGTGTCGGCGAAACCTACAACGTCGGCGGCAATGCTGAAACCACCAATCTCGAAATCATCGATACGCTTTGCTCGCTTCTCCAACGTTTTGCCCCTCGTAAAAACGGAAAGCCGTATACCGACCTGAAAACGTTTGTCGCGGATCGCCCCGGCCATGATCGCCGTTACGCCATTAATTTTTCAAAGCTCCATCAAGAGCTCGGCTGGAAGCCGACTGAAAATCTCGCCACGGGCCTTGAAAAAACGGTTCGCTGGTATCTCGATCACTCGGATTGGTGTAAACAAATCACGGAGCGCAACTATGCACGCGAACGCTTGGGCTCCGGCGAAGGAAGGAAAACTTCATGAATCCTGCATCTTCAACTCGAAAAGGGATCATTCTCGCCGGCGGCTCCGGCACGCGACTTTACCCGCTGACCAAATCGGTCAGCAAACAGTTGCTCCCGGTCTATGACAAGCCGATGATCTATTATCCTCTCTCCGCCCTGATGCTGGCCGGAATTCGGGAAATTTTAATCATCTCCACTCCGACCGATCTCCCCCGATTTCAAGAGCTTCTCGAAACCGGCGAATCTCTCGGCCTGAAATTCTCTTACGCAGAACAACCAAAGCCTGAAGGATTGGCCCAAGCCTTTGTGATTGGTGAATCCTTCCTCGCCGGCGCTCCCTCGGCACTTGTCCTCGGGGACAATCTTTTCTACGGAGAAAAATTTTCGAACACGCTCAAACATGCGAGCTCGCAAGCTTCCGGAGCAACAATCTTTGGCTACCGGGTCGCTCAGCCATCCGCCTATGGCGTGGTTGAGTTTGATTCCACCGGACGCGCCATTTCCCTTGAAGAAAAACCGGCACAGCCCAAATCGAATTTTGCTGTTCCCGGAATTTATTTTTACGACTCCCAAGTGGTTCCCTACGCAAAAGCCCTCAAACCCTCCAAACGGGGCGAACTTGAAATCACCGACCTCAACCGTTGCTACCTCAACTCAGGATCGCTCCGCGTTGAAATTCTTGGACGTGGAACCGCCTGGCTCGATACCGGTTCCCCTGACGCCTTACTTCAAGCCGCCAACTTCGTTCAAGTCGTTCAAGACCGCCAAGGCCTTAAAATCGCCTGTCTCGAGGAAATTGCCTTTCGCTCTGGATGGATGACCTCTGATCAACTGAGCCGTCGTGCCGATGCTCTCGGTAAAACAGAATACGCCACCTACCTTCGCTCTCTCTTGTCCACCGCATGATCTACCTCGACGTCACGAGCACCTGCAAGTCTCCCCTCAATACGGGAGTGCCGCGAACCGTTCGGGGCCTTCTCAAAGCGCTCTCCCCTTTTCCACCGATCACGCCGATTCTCTGGGATAACGCTCTCGGCTCTTATTGCCGCCTCTCGAAACGTGAAGCCCGTCTTCTCGCCTCCGAACCGACCCGGCCCCTTCCCAATTGGATGCGAAACTTTCAACATCGCTTCAATCGCTTCAATCTCGCTTCAGCCCTCGGCCCTCAGGATGCCTTCATCGTCCCTGAAATTTTTCAAGATTGGCGCATCGAGTTTCTACAAAATCTCAAGACCGACGCCATCCTTGCTGCGATCTTTCATGACGCCATCGCCTGGACCCACTCACCCCTGACTGCGCCGGAACGACGCCCGCGATTCACGGATTATCTCACCACTCTGAATCGCTTCAATCTCGTCACCTGCGTCTCTCACGAAGCGGAAGCCGATTTAAAGAAGTTTTGGAGCAGCTCCTCCCTTCAATCAGCTCCCACGCGAGTCCTTTCGTGGCCCACCGATTTTCCTGAAGTCCCACGCGGAACCACTGGAAATTTTTCGGCAAAGCGAATCCTTTGCGTCTCAAGCCTGGAGCCTCGAAAAAATCACCTCCCCCTTCTCGATGCCGCCGACTTACTCTGGGAACGCAACACCCGTTTCGAATTGATGCTTGTCGGTAAAGATTGCGAAGAAGGGGGGCCTCGAGTTCGTCAAAAACTTCAGAAACTTCAAGAGCGCGGCCACCCGATCCGCTGGCTCCAACAAGTCGACGACGATCTTCTTCACGAGGAATATCAGAAATGCTCCTTCACGGTTTACCCCTCCATCAAGGAAGGGTTCGGTCTCCCGATTTTAGAAAGCCTCTGGCATGCGCGCCCCTCCCTTTGCGGAAATTCCGGTGCCATTGCCGAGACCGCAACCGGCGGCGGATGCCTCTGTGTCGACACTTCTTCTGTTCAAGCCCTGGCCGATGGAATTCTCACCCTCCTTAGCATTTCCGAAAAATATGAAGAACTCACTCAAGAGGCGATCAGACGAAAATTTCCTACGTGGAATGATTACGGCCAGGAATTCTTAAAATGAACCTCTCCCTTCAATCGCTCTGGGAAAAAGCCGTCCAATGCTATCGCCAAGGCCAACGCGGAAGCTCCACTTATTTTAACGAGGAAGAAACTCGCACCCTCGATTCCTTCGGCGTTAACGCTCAGGAAGTTTACGACTACGCAGAGGATTTTGTGAATGGAGGAGAGCCGGATCTCGATGCGTTTCTCCGTGTTCATGAAATTCGGCACCACTATTTCCTCAAACACCAAAATGGAAAGCGGAGCCCTCAAATCCTCGACCCTCAAACCCTCCCCGCTCGCGATGCGGAAGCTCGTGGAGTTCGCTGGCTTCCTCGAATCATCCCGAAAGCAAAAGCCAAACTCCGGGGAGAACTTCATCCCGAAATCATGTACGGCTGCGGAGGAGATCGAAAGTTTCTCCGGGAAAACGGATTTCACCCAGCCGAATTTCTTCAACTCGTCGCCGATCACGAAACCGATGATGCCGCCATCATCCAAGCCGTCGTTGATCGCAAGCGATAAATTCAATATCTCGCGAAGTCCGCCAAGGCGCGAAGTTTTTGGATTCGAAACAAAACAGATCCCCACTTTGCGCCTTGGCGATCTTGGCGAGAAACTAGGATTCTCTTCTTAATTCGCTTTTCTTTTTTTCTCCACCCCGCATTGTCTGAGGCCATGAATCTCTTTGATCTGAAAGACGAAGTCGCAGTGGTGATCGGCGGAACCGGAGTCCTTGGCGGCTCGATGGCACAAGGCCTGGCGCAAGCTGGCGCAAAGGTTGCCGTTCTCGGACGCAACACGGAACGAGGAGAAGCGCGAGCGAAAGAGATTCAAAAAGCCGGGGGAAACGCCATTTTCGTTTCTGCCGACGCCATGGACCGCGAAAGCCTCCGCAAAGCCCACTCAGAAATTCAGCAGCGCATCGGGCATCCCACAGTTCTCGTCAATGCTGCGGGTGGAAACGATCCGAAAGTGACGGTCACCTCCGACGTTCCATTCGAAGCAATTCAAGTCGCAGATTGGAAAGTGAATTTCGACTTGAACCTCATCGGCGGCGTTCTTCTCCCCTGCCAGGAATTCGGTCCCGGCATGGTCCAGCGCAGTCGCGGCAGCATCATCAACATCGCAAGTGTCTCCGCCCATCTTCCGCTCTCCCGAGTCATCGCTTACTCTGCGTCAAAGGCCGCCGTGCTGAACCTCACAAAATTTCTGGCGCGCGAATGGGCTCCAAAATGTGTTCGCGTCAACTCGATCACTCCCGGATTTTTTCCGGCCGATCAAAACCGCAAGCTCCTCTTCAAAGATGATGGGACTCCGACTCCACGCGCTCAGTCGATTCTGGGCCACACTCCGATGCAGCGCTTCGGCGAATCTCACGAGCTCATCGGCGCCGCCGTCTTTCTCGCCAGCCACAAAGCGAGCAGCTTCGTCACCGGCACCGATATCAATGTCGACGGTGGATTCCTCTCGCAAACCATCTGACACCGCTTTCCTTCGGAGGAAAATTTGAAAAGAATCTGGCTCGACGCACCGACTTCAACCCCGCTCGATCCACGAGTGACGGAAGCAATGCGCCCCTATTGGACAGATCTTCCCGCAACCGCTTCAAGCTTACATCAAGAGGGACTCAAAGTCCGGAGGGCCTTGGATCTCGCAAGGCAACAGGTGAGTTCTCTTCTTGGCGGAGTAACCCCGGAAGAGATTCTTTTTACCAGTAGCGGCACGGAAGCCTTAAACGAAGCGATCAAGGGATTTGCAACCACTTCGCCCAAACGGCATCTCGTCCTTTCGGCCATTGAACATCCTGCCATCGAATCGATTGTTCAATTTCTCGAAACTCAAGGATTCACCGCCACGCGTCTTCCGGTCGATCCCGAAGGATTTCTGCATCCCCAGCAAATTCAGGAAGCCTTTCGCGACGACACCCTGGCCTTGATTCTCCACCTCGGCCATCACGATCTCGGAACGATTCAACCGATCGAAGCCCTGACCGTTTCCGCCCACGAACGCAAAATCCCTGTCATCCTGGATGCCTGCCATGCGGCCGGTTGGATTCCGATTCAGGTCAAGCGATGGGGAATCGCCGCTCTCGCCCTCTCGGCGCATCGGTTTCACGGACCAAAAGGAGCCGGCGCACTTTACTTGAAAAAAGAATTTAAATTTCCACCACGAATCCATGGAGGAAACCAAGAAAACGGGCGGCGCGGCGGTACGGAAAATATTCCGGGAATCATCGGACTCGGAAAAGCCGCTGAATTAGCTCATACCGAAATGACGGAGCGACTGACTCGCGTCACCGGACTTCAAAAACGTTTGGCAGAAGGACTTCTCAAACTCCCCAAATCGCGCCGCATGGGTCCCCCGCCCGGGCCTCAACGCCTCCCACAACATTTGCACCTCCAATTTTTCGCCGTCGAAGGCGAGGCCCTGACTCTCCTCGCCGATCTTCAACAAATCGCCCTCGGTGCCGTCACCAGTTGCATCACCGGCCCGCTCCGAATCTCTCCCGCCCTCAAAGCGCTTGGATTTAACGAAACCGAAGCCCTCTCCTCGGTCATTCTCGGCGTTCACGCCCTGAGCACTCCCGAAGAAATCGACTACACCCTCACCACTCTCCCCAAACTCATCGACCGCCTCCGCAACATGTCCCCACGGTGGAAAGAGGCTGCGACTTAATTTGGTAGGGCAACCTCGATGAGGGTGCCGCGGCTAGGGGAATCGGACGATCTAAGAAGCGGCGCCCTCATCGAGGTCGCCCCACCAAGGCAGATCCCCCCAATCCTTAGTGATCCCATCGAAAATAAGAAAAATGGTGAGCTTGGTGGCTTTGTGTGAAACCATCCGTCGCGTCAATTCTTCGCTAATGCTTGGGGGATCCCCTTAAACCCCGAATTTTTCTGGCCGAAATTCCCTCCTTGTTCTAAGATCCTCTGATTAACTCCTCGAACAAAACCGTCCCGTGAGCGAACTCGCCAACAGCATCATTGTCTTGAGCCAGAATATCGTCGAAGGGAAAACCGACCCCGACGAGGAATTTACGTTTGTTGATACGCTCTCCCTCCTCATTAATCGCTTCGGTTATTCCACGCAACAAACCCAAGACGTTCTTTCTGCGCTTTTGACAAACGGTAAAGTCCGCATCCATTACAAAGAAATCTGGCAACGGCTGTGTCTGAAAAATCCCGAGAATCGCATGACGGCAGAGGACGCCGAAAATTTGGTGAATGAAACCTTGAGCGAAAGAACTGCCGGCCTGATGCGGATCCCGATTCATCAAGTCCCCAACACCAATATGACCGTCTGTGTCTCCATCAAAAAGCCGCGCCTTTGGAAGGATCTTTCCGTCGGAGACAAATTCCAAGGATATTACGAAGATGAAACCGGAAAAAAAATCACGATCCGGGCGGAAATCACCGAACTGATCGCCTCCAACGATTATCACCGCGCCAAGAGCGGCTCCCGCCGCTGGTTTGTCGCAAATCCGAACACGATTGGCGTCGGAAGCGCAAATTATTTTTATCTAGTGCCTGATCCAGCTTGAGCTCGTAAGAATTTTTGTTTGTTTTAATCCCAGATTTTGCATTAGGGAGATGAAAAATCTGGGTTTAAATATCACTCAAGGGAAAAAATGGGGCGAGGAGACACCTATCCCAAATAAAACCGTTTCAACGAGGTCGCACTGCCAGTAATTTGGCGGAATCAAAACCGCAACGAAAGCGTCACCCCGCCACCGGAATCGATCTTGAAATAATCGGCAACCGTCGGATCATCGGATTCTCGATGTTCCCAAGTCGCAAAAGTGCGAACCGACGCCCAATCGGTAATTGACCATGAAATGGTGGCTCCCAAATTGTAAAGATAATCATTCCGATCCCCATTCACAATGTAGTCGCTGTATTGAAAACGAAAGTTCGGTTGAATGTAAACCTTCGGAAGGACTTCTTGAGTATAAGCGAACGTCAAAGAGTGGTCATCCCGATCATTGATTTGGCGTTTGGGCTGTGCGGGATCTACATCGGTAATACGCCACTTTCCATCATACCGAACCGAGAAGAACATACTGTCGTTGATTGGAAAATACCGTTCAATGCTCCATTTGGGTGCATATTCTTTGTAAAATTCTTGGTAATCTTGATCGAAATCACCATCAGAGGATTCATGGGTCAGAAGTCGGACGAACTCAAAACCCGTTCCAAAACTCCAACTTTCTCCAAGTGCGTAAGTTCCTTCGGTATAAATTGTCTGTGCATCAAAGTCAGAGCTATTTAATCCTTGAAAGGTACGTTCGATCGGATCCGTGGTTGTTCCGACTCCATAATTGAACCATTGATGCCGAAACCCGACTTTTGGATAAAACCGATCTCCATCAAACTCGAAAGGGTCCGGCGCAACCGCGAAATCGGCCGTACTCACCAACAAACCGCAATCCGTTGCTTGATGTCGCATGGGGGCGTCTTCTTCCAAAAAGGCATTGGAAGTGTAATAGTACTGGCTATCGACATAAGCAGAAATCCACTTCCGGATTTTTTTCTGTTTTACAATAAACTGCGGCCCCATATCCGCGTGTTCTCCGGGAATGATCTCGGGAACTTTTTCTTCGGTTGAAATATCAGAGACGAGAGGGTTGTCTCGTAGGTTCGGTCTTTTGTTCACCTGATCAAGCTGTTGGGCGCGGTCAATGTTTTGGGAGAATGCTAGACCTGTGACGAACGAATAGAACAAAGCAATGTATGCTACAGTTTTCATTAGTTCGTTTTTACCGCCGTAAATATTTGAGAAGTGCCAACTTGACCGGCAGCTTGAGGGGTATTGGTGGGTCCCGAGTTATATCCGCTGGCGGCTGTGCCTATAATACCTGAAAAGAAAAGATTTACATGGCCATCTGTACGGCCGATAGGGGATGTAGTGCTAATGACATATTGTCCATTTCTCGAATAAATATCCACTCGGCTTGCACTTCCGAAGTTGATGTTTTCGAGATTGACAGTGTCACCGCTTAGGAAGACTTTTGTTGAGTTGAAGCTTACCCCGATAATGTTCATAGACTGAGAAGTGGTGAATTTAATTTCACCAGCAGGATTTGAAAACTCAATATTTTTAGTGGTAGTGCCACCTTGGATATCAATGAACTGTTTGGATTCAAAATTCATCGATTCACCGTTAAATCCAATAATTTGAAGTGAGCCTGGGTTGTTAGGAAAGAGAATTTGTCCCTCAAATGAATTGATTAATAAATTTCTAGAAAAATTATTAAATTGAACCGCTTGTGGAATATTGATGTTGCCTTGTCCTACGAGTGCAGCAGTTTTAAATCCATTCGCAAATCCAAGATCAATGGTAGGAGATCCTATCGTCAGGCTTTGTGCGGCAAAAAGAGCGAATCCTTCTTTGTTCCTGTCAATATCTTGACCTTGAAAAACTCCCGATGCACCGCCTTGGGATTTAAAAATATCCTGAGATGGTGGAGCTCCAGATAAGGTGAAAGGCCCTCTTGAAAAGCGACCATCTAAGTAAGCCGTTAAAGCTTCAAAGCTTCCTGCGGTTACGCTATTTTGAAGTAACGCCGTATCAATCACTTGTGCGCCTTTGCGATCCTTAGCATCGCCGACGACTAATTGAGTTCCCTCCATACGTCCTGAGGCGATCATCTTTTCCTGGCGAGCGGTGACTTCTTGGATTTTGGGCAAGGAGGCCAAGGGCTGGTCAAAGCCATTGACGAGTTTGGAGCCTTCGGTCTGACTTCCGAGCCGGAACGTGATGACTGGAGGCGGAGTCGTTGCTCCGGGAACAATAAAGGTCATCTGTCCCCCTAGTAAATTTTGTACCCGCCCATTGGCCATCGTGACTTTACTCTTCCCTTCCAAAACCAAGAGCTTAAAGCCTCCGTTCGAAGTCGCTCCAACCATGATGGTTGTTCCGGTGACGGCTGCCGTTGCTGCTGCTGTTTTGATCGTTCCACCGCCCATTCCTTTCGGGGAGTGAAAGAGGACGCTGCCGCTCTCGAGATTGATCGTTCGTTTATCCTTATCAAAGGAGAAAATGGTGTTCGAACCGACGCGAGTGATCGTTTTGTCGTCTGCCTGAAGCTCCGCCCGTGAATCCGGTCCAGTCTTGACGATCTCGGGAACCGCAAAGAGATCATTTACTTTGGCACTGCGAACTTCTTTTTTGTCAACGGAGGTAATATTCACGTCATTAACGACATCCGTAAACTTCGCCTTTTGCAGTTGATTTTCTTCGCTCCAACCGGTAGCGGCTAGAGTCAATGTCAAAAGCGTTCTATGCCAGTATCTCATATACATCCGTGCTCGAAACCTAGATTAGAGCGCGTTTTGAGGCAAGTGGTATTATTGACCGCCTCCAGCACTCACATAAATTTCAGAACTATTCACCTTTCCTGAACCAGATGTGGAGCCCAAGGTGTCATAGCCTGAGGCCGCGGTTCCCGTAAGACTTCCGCCATTTTTGAGATTTGCGGCCCCATTACTTAGTGATGGCGTGGTGGGGTCCGTTCCAGATAGAAACCAAGTACCCGTTCGTGTCTTAATGTCAACCCGTGGCGCAGTGCCAAAGTTTACGTTAAATAAGTTAACTGTATCCCCGTCAAGAAGGATTTTAGAAGAATTGAATTCGACTCCCCGAATATTCATCACATGCGAAGCTCTAAAGCTCACCTCTTGTCCGGTAAATTTCAGCTTCTGCAGCACGGTTCCTCCATTTAATGACAAATCTTGGTGGGTTTTAAACCCCATTTTCGCTCCATCGTACCGAAACTCTTGTAAAGTCGCAGGAGTATCAGGGAATAAAAGCCTCCCATCAAACGATTCAATATGAAGATTTTTCCCGAAACCGGCAAAATTGACTCCCCGCTTGAATTCAAGGTCTCCTCTCGACACTAATGCCGCTGTCGAAAACCCATTCGCAAATGAAAGATTCACATCTCCTGACGCAGAATTCAACGTCAAGCGCCTTGCAGCAAACACTGCGAAATTCTCCCCATTCGTGTTGATTTGATGCCCCTCAAAGACTCCGTTGGCACCAGTAAAGGATTTAAAAACCTCTCCGCTCAGAATTTCCCCAAAAATGGTAAAGTCGACCTTAAACCGCCGATCCAAATACGTTGCCAATGCCTCGAACGAGTTTGAGCTAACCCGATTCTGGAGCAACGTTGCATCAATCACTTGTGCGCCTTTGCGATCCTTGGCATCTCCGACGACTAATTGAGTTCCTTCCATGTGTCCGGAAGTAATCATCTTTTCCTGGCGGGCGGTGACTTCCTGAATTTTGGGCAATGAGGCCAACGGCTGATCAAAGCCATTGACGAGTTTGGAGCCCTCGGTCTGACTTCCGAGGCGGAAGGTAATTACCGGAGTGGGAGTGGTGGCTCCAGGAACAATAAAAGTCATCTGACCTCCCTGTAAATTCTGTACTCGCCCGTTCGCCATCGTGACCCTGCTTTTTCCTTCCAAGACCAAGAGCTTGAACCCTCCGTTTGAAGTCGCACCAACCATGATGGTGGTTCCGGTCACGGCTGCCGTGGCAGCCGCTGTTTTGATCGTTCCACCGCCCATTCCTTTGGGGGAATGAAAGAGGACGCTGCCGCTTTCGAGATTGATCGTCCGCTTATCTTTATCAAAGGAAAAAATCGTATTGGAACCGACGCGGGTGATCGTTTTATCGTCGGCTTGAAGTTCGGCTCGGGAGTCGGTACCCGTCTTGACGACTTCTGGAACTTCGAAGGAGTCGTTTACTTTCGCGGCTCGAACCGCCTTCTTGTCAACGGAGGTAACATTCACGTCATTAACGACATCTGTGAATTTTACCTTTTGCAGCTGATTCTCTTCACTCCAACCGGAAACGGTCAAAGTCAGGGATAGAAGCGTTCCATGCCAGTATTTCATACGCGTCCGTGCCCAATAAGATAAGCGACGTTCGGGAATCTCTCAAGGGAAATTAAAATGGGCGACCTCGATGACTGTTGTCCACCGGGAGTGGACACCGCGCCGTTCTGCGTTCCATCTCAGCACCAAAGCCCGGCGGGTTCATCGAACCCGCCCTACCAAGTCGCGGTAAGGTTGATGTGATCGATAAAGTCCGATTCGTTTTTCGATCTCTTTCGCCAAGGAATTCTCTTGATGGGTTTGAGCGGTTTCCAAGGCCTTCCTCCCGTAAAAGAGGGCTTCATCGAATTCTTCGCATTCTGCCCAGGCGACGGCCAGAGTATCTAGAACGGTCGCTGAAGGGGAGGGAAATAAAGAGTAAGCTTTTTGTGCGAATCGCACGGCTTCAGGACCGTTACGAAGTGTCTTTTCAGGAGCGGTTGCTAGGATCCACGCTGAAAGAGTCAGCGCCTGAGGATGATGGGAGTGAGTGTTTAAAAATTCGTTCAGAAAAAGCAACGCCTCGGGATACAAACCTCGAGCCTGCAACTCTTGGGCCGCTTCAAAAACGGCATTTGCTTTCGCAGGTTCAACTTGGGCAAGGGACCGTAATCTTTTCAGTCCTTCGGTTCGCTTTCTTGTTTTTAAGTAGATCACTCCGAGGTTTAATTTCGCTCCAACATGGTCGGAATTGAGGTGTAGAGTCTGCTCTAGAGAGGTTATAGCTTGCTTCCAGTTTTGCATGGACATCCAGGTGATTCCTTGATCAAAGAAAATTTCCGGATTTTTGGGGTCGATCTGTAAGGCGTGCTGAAACTCTTGGATTGCCTCGGGGTATCGCTTTAAGGCCGCAAGGGTATTCGCTCGATTGTAGTGAACGAACAAGTTATTGGCTTGAATCTGAATGGCTTTTTCGAATTCCTTCAACGCATCTTGATGGCGCTTAATTGCACTTAAGCAGGCGCCAAAATTGTTGTGTAGCTCAGCCGAGTCGGGTTGAAGCAGGAGTCCTTTCTCGTAGTAAGGAATAGCATCTTCAAATCGTCTCATGAGAAAAAGGATTCCGGCAATTTGGTTGTAAGCCTCCGGCGTTTCGACGGTATATTGAAGTGCTTTTTTGTAGCTAGATACAGCGTCGTTGAGGCGGCTCAATCTTTGAAGGGCGTTCCCTGCAGCATAGTGGGATTCAGAGAGTTTTGGGTTTAGCTCCAAAGCTTTTTGATACAATGAGAGGGCTTCCTCATAGCGCCCGAGTTTAATAAAGCTGTTTCCTTGATTGTGATAAGCCTTTGGAAAATGGGGTTTAATCGTTAGTACCTGCTTATAAAACTCAATGGCTTCCACGTACTTTTTGAGGCCGTAATGGGCGTTCCCGAGGTTAAATAGAGCGCTAGTGTGTCTTGGATGGAGTTTAAGAACTTTTTCCAAGAGGATGCGGGCCTCTTCGTATTTTTGATCTTCAACGAGAGTCGCTCCTAAATTGTTTAAGGCTTCGGGGTAGGAGGGATCCAGTTCCACTGCTTTTTGAAATTCAATTTGCGCTTTCTTAATTTGACGAGAGTCGACATAAGCTGCCCCGATGTTGTTGTAGGCGAGGCTTGAAGGATAGCCGACTTTAATAGCGTGCTGAAACAGAGTGAAGCTGTTTTTCCAAACGGCAACCTGGTGCTTGGAAAGTTGTGCATATGTGAGAATTAAGCTGAGGGTTAAAATGGATATTAAATTTTTTATCCAATGTTTTTGAGTGAGGGACTTGCCAGCCCAGACGAGTGCTATAAAGACTCCAATTAAAGTGGCATAGGCATAACGGTCGGCGTGTGCGCGGGTTCCGGAATCGACTAGGCCAATGACCGGGAACATGACGCCGAGATACCAGAGCCAGCCAACGATTAAAAAAGGGAGTCTTTTTCGAAGCCACAATGCTAGGACTGACATGGCTGTGAGAAAGAGGAAATATAAAGCAATATGCGTCGGCGAGTAAACATTCTCCCATGGGTAAAAGACTGCAAGATTATTCGGAAAGAGAGTTTGGCCCAGATAGATGGCGTAGGATTGGATCGCATTACAGATCGGGTTGAGTATTGGGAGAAGTTGATCGTTTTTGAGATTTCCAGAAATAAACGCAAAGTGATAGGTGAGTACGGAAAAAAACAGGGTGAGTAAAAGGAAGGGGGCTTTTTCGAGGAGAAGAAGCTCGGTTTTGCTGAGGTTCCAGCGTCTGAGCGCGGGAATTAAAAGGGAGAATGCTTCCGGATGTCGCTTGGAATCTCCGGACCAACGATTCATCGGCCAGAAATCAAGGAGGAGAAGCGCAAAGGGCATGGTGATCAAAAGGGGCTTGGCCAAAAGTCCGCAGAAATAAAGCAACAGCATGAAGAGGTAATGGCGACGATTCGGCTCCTCGCAATAGCGAGCGTAAAACCAGAGGGAACCGAGATAAAAGAACATCGAGAGGAGGGTTTTTCGTTGAGAGGCCCAGGCGACGGCCTCGACGTTTAAAGGATGAACCGCCACAAGAAAAGCGACACATGCGGAAGGCCAGAAGGATCCAGTCATTCGGTGAAGCCCCCAAAGCAACAATAAAACATTTGCCAGATGAAAGAAGACATTGATGAGGTGGTGCTTTCCTGCATCGGAGCCGAAGAGCTCCCAGTCGATCATGTGCGAGAGTGCTGTCAGGGGATACCACATTTCGTAGACAACCGGTTGTGTCCAAGCGGTTTTGAATCCCTCCCACGTGAGGCCGCCGGTAATGGTCGGATTGTTGTAGATAATCAGTGGATCATCGTAGTTATTGAACTCGAAATTTCTGACATCGCTGTAGATGTAAAAAATGACGGCGCCAAGTAGACAGCAGATTCCAAAACGCAGCGCATTTTTCTCCGAGGAATGCAGGAAGCCAGGAATCATTCTGTGACAGTATTGAGAAAAGTTGACCACAAAAAGCACAAAATAGTGGAATTGGTGATAAGAATTTATCTCTGAGGAAAGCAGGAATACAGGAAAATCTTGATTTTACGTTTTATGGTTCACGCGCTTATCTGAATCGACAAACCATCCTGAGTTCCTGGTCGCATGGTGATTGTCGAGCGGGGGCACCGGCCCCCAAACTCGACAATCAATATGATAACTAACCAAGAAAACGATGGGCGCGTGAGCGCGAAAAGGAAAGTGCTTTCCTCAGAGAAATGGGCTTGGCCTGATTTGACTTGTTATTTTATTGCGAACCAGAATCATCCAGAATCAATGTCCGGACTCGTTCAATTTCTGAGAAACTCGAAGTTCGTTCAATCGTTGCAAGAGCAATGCCCTGAAGTTTACAAAATCGCTTATAAGGGAGGGATTAAGGTTCTGAGTTTTTTGGAGCTGCCTCGATATTGTTTCTGCATGGTTTTTGGAAAGGTCTATGTCGGGGTGCGATGTCTTGCGCTTCAATCTCGGCTTGATCGAGCACCGTTTATGCGTCGAGCGATTCGGCTGCAAATCGAAAGCCATTGTCCAACAGAACCAATGTTGGTTTTAGAAATTGGATCTTGGGCCGGGGAATCCGCAATTCTCTGGGGGCAAGAAGTAAAAGGAATCGGACATGTCTACTGCATTGATCCATGGCTTCCGTTTGCGAAGAAAGCCCACTATGGAATGAATTCGGCGATTGAGATGATGGATGAGATTGCGAGAAAGGATATGATCTTCCCGCTTTTTTGTCATAATATCAAATCCTCTGGACTGGAAAGGACTGTCATTCCCTTCAGGGGATGTAGTGAGGATGTCTTGCCACTGCTGATGGGGAGTCGGTTCGATCTTGTTTTCGTGGATGGGTCACACGCCTATTCGGATTTTTATCAGGATTTGAATCTCGTCGGAAATTTAGTGAAAGAAGGGGGAATTCTCTGCGGCGACGATTTGGAGCTCCAAGCCGATCAAGTGGATTTAAAGGAAATGGAGCTTAACTGTGAAAAGGATTTTGTTCTTGATCGAAAAACAGGCAAGGCCTTTCATCCGGGGGTTTGTCTGGGAGTTCATCGTTATTTTGGACGACGAATTTCGTGTTACGAAGGTTTTTGGGTGGTGAGAAAAATTCAAGGTCAATGGGTCGATGTTAGGATGATTTAATTCGGCGGGGTCGATGAGACCGCCGGACTCTGGGATTGGATCGACTCAGAACGAAAGACACACTGAGAACCCGCTTTAGAGTTAAAAACTAGTTAATATCCCCTAATTACTGCGCCAATCTCCTGAACAGTAAATATTCTAATGTTAATAGGGTTGACTTTACTTCCATCTCTTTTACGGTCCGAGGCCGGTGCAACGAATCGCAATAATTCTAGGGTGCTTTTTGGTGTTTGCTCTGGGTGAAGTCATGGCTCAGACGGTTGCAACTCCGTCGTTATCGCCCTGAAATACGAGGGGTATTGGGCTAACACTGGTTTTGTAGTGGATTTTGCTAATGATATGGTTACCAATCCAACGCGTGCTTATTTAGGAAGTTTTAATGGTTCTGCAAGTGTAACGAATGTTTCTAATGGGTATGCTACGATAAATTATACGGTGAGCAATAGTAGTGGAGGTGAGTCCGCAGGACATCTTCCTTATTTTGGATACTCTCCTCGAAGCGATGGATCGCCAAGAGCGACATTGCCTAATTTATTTAAAACACCTCTTCCAGAAAATTGGATACTTACAGATTTAATTCCAAGCTCGCTTTTTAATAATAAAGATGGAGGTTGGTTTGGAACTAAGACACAGAATTTTAATTGGCAAGAAACAATCCGCATCAATTCTTCGAGTAGTCAATAAAATGAAAAAAATATTACTCATGATTTTAATAGGTTTATTCGGATGTGCATCAAAACCCCTAGCCGTGTCTGATGTTGTTGGTACCTACAAAGGAATTTATGGGGGGGCGGAGGAATTTTTTGAGATCGATAAGGATGGAACTTTTACGCAGAGACTAATTCTTAATGGAAATCAGGAATATACGAACAAAGGGACGTGGAAGATCGTAGACAAACCAACATCAAAAATTTTCCTTAAAATAGCTACTCCTCCAAAAATTATTGTTTTTAATCATTTCTTGGAATCAATCGATCATATGACAGGAAAGCTTTTACAGCCTGCAAAATTAATTAATGGCAAACAAGGCGACTGGGATGAGTCACGTCAAGGAATTGAATTTTTCATAGAACAAAAGTATGTAGTTTATAAACAAATTTCCACAGTCATCCCATAGGTGGAACAGTCGTCCGAAGCAATGGGGAGAAGTTTACGAAAACAGGCAGGGGGGACCAAAAGGGACGCATCCCGACAATTTACATTTGAATGAGAGGGTGAAACCGTAAATATACGTAAAACCGCTAATGTGTTTGAGAAAAAAATCAGGCGTGAGTGTCGCCTGATGATTTTTTGCTGTGAGTGAGTTTAACAGAGTTGGACGTTTTCCATGTTTCCGATCTTGAAGGAACGACACTCATTTTTTGAAAGGTCGTGACACGTAAGGACGTTGTTGCGAACGCTCTTCACTTTGACAATCCTCCGAGATGAAACTCCCTTTTGGTCTGTGTAGTCAAAAATGAGCTGACTGCCCGAAGGAAGGGTTTGGCCGTAGATGATTTCGCCTGTGGGTGAAATCCCGATTTTATAGTTTTCTGTTAGGTTCATACTTCCAACGTACTCAGATTTCAAAATCCGCCATGACTTTGTGAAAAATAATTTTAATTACGCTGGCTTGAAAGTGTCGTATACTGGGGCGGGGACCGTCCTCTTGCCATTATCATTCAAAGCACGAGTTCCGCAGGGAAATCTTCTCTCATGGATGCGGTGCTTTCGTTTTTTCCCGAGGAGGAAAAAATCAAATACAGTGCGATGACAGGTCAATCGCTTTACTACCTTGGGGAAAAAGATTTGAAGCATAAGATTTTGGCTATCGTGGAGGAAGAGGGTGCGGAAAAAGCGAGTTACGCCCTGAAACTTTTACAATCAGAAGGAGAACTCACTATCGCCAGCACGAGCAAGGAAGCCTCCACGGGACGGCTCACGACCGAGGAATATCATGTGGAAGGACCTCTCGCTTTATTTTTAACGACGACCTCGGCAGATGTGGACGAAGAACTTTTAAATCGTTGCATCGTTCTCACCGTGGATGAAAGCCGATTGCAAACCGAAGCCATCCACAAACTGCAACGGGAAGCGGAAACCTTAGAAGGTTTACAACGAAAACTTGAAAAGAAGGAAGTGCTTCGGGTTCATCAAAACGCCCAGCGTCTCCTTCGTCCTCTGGCAGTCGTCAATCCCTTTGCCCCGCAACTTACCTTTTTATCTGACCGCACGAGAACCCGCCGTGACCATGTAAAATATTTAACGCTCATTCGCACCATGACGCTCTTGCATCAGCATCAACGGGAAATCAAATGTCTGCCTGATGGGACACAATATATTGAAGCAACGATAGCGGAAAAAAGCCATGGGGACGTATCTGGAGATTAGAGAATTGACATGAGAATGGTGAAGGGGTAGGAAAGGAAGATGTCACGAGCAGCACGAGTGAGGGTGAAGGGGGGCTGGTATCATGTGACGAACCGAGGGAGTAATCGACGTTCTCTCTTTGAGACGGAAGAGGATCACGGGCATTTTT
>CAZKRU010000074.1:0-20468 GCA_964555235.1 uncultured Verrucomicrobiota bacterium | reverse complement strand
TTTCGCGTATTTCGCGGAAAATGCCCCCTCCTTTTGAATTTCAATCCCCCCCCGGGTTTCACCTTGGTGATCGGGTTTTATTTTGGACAGGAGTGATAGTTCTCGTCGGATTTTCGAAGTTCAACAGTTGGCAGAGCGGGGTCAATCGACCCCGCCGGGCTTTGGGATTGGATGAGGAACGCCGAACGGCGTTCTCCTCGTGAGATCGATAAGCGACCGGAATTCACCCAGCACCGTGCAAAATGCGCTTCTCCGCAGCGGATGGGGCCGGACTGGCTGGCGGTGAAAAGACCCCGGTCGCCGCACGCACCGAAATCTTTTGATTCTTGGCGTAGGCGGTTGCGGCCGCCATCCGAATTTCCTCGGCGGTGTTTCCCTTCTTCCAACTCTCAAGTGCAGCATGCAGCAAAAATGAACCGGGATACATCAGTTGCTGTGTCATCAACAAAGGCTGACATCCCAAACTCCGCAACCGATTCCCGAAATACGCCTCACTTTTGCAACAGAGAACGATCACCTTGGACTGGCTCCCTCCGGGTGCGGACGGATCTGGCAGACTGAAATCCATCAATCCATTGTGACCAATGAACGCTACCAGGTCGTACTTACCCGAAGTCGCGGCTTCCTCAAAGTCCTTCAAGCATTGTCGTATCTCCGCTCCGCGATAGGCCTCCGCAATCACTCCGATATCCCCATCAATATGTTTGAGTTCAAGACGTCGAAGAATTGATGAACTGAGATTTTTTTCAGATTTTACCACAGTCCAACGTCCACTCGAACGAAAGTAAGCACCGAATCCATCCGTGCAACCCCAATACAAATTGGCGTCAGGATCGTCTCCATTTCCGATTTTCTCCCCCACAGGAACAATTCCTTGCGTCTTATTGTCGCAAAGCGCAACAAAAACGCGCACTTGCTTTGGCGTAGCCTCCGCGACGAGCGCAACGGAGAACATGAGAATCGCGAGAATTATCTTCATCTCGGTATTTTGGACAAACACGAAAGCTCAGCGGCGCACACTGACCTGCGTTGACTGAAGCGGTTTAGTTCCTCCCAAATGCACCTCACGTCCGCAATGATGACACGGAAGAGTGTCGGTGCGCAAGTGCCGGATGATCTCAAAAAACCAAACCTCCCAGAAATTCCAAAATCGCTTGTTCTCCGGAAAGTCTGGATGCCGGCCACGGAAAGGGGTGACACAAACGCTCTTGGCGCAGAATGGGCACTTGGGAGCGAACGCTAACGCAATAACGATGAAACTGGGTAGAAAAAAGCCTGCCGCGAAACAGAGTGCCCAGTATTCATAATAGCGGTCTGGGAGCTTGAGCCAAGCAATTAGACCGATGACCGGAATGAAAGCAAGAATGAAAACCCGTGCGTAAATCAAATACATCAGAACAAAGCGCGCAAGTCGTGCATGTGGGATGCCGTTCAAAATTTTCATGGCGTTCGCGTCATACTCTCCGTGACTTTTGCAGATTATTCAACTCTTAAGCTCCGCCACATTTCCATGCACTACTCCCTCCTAACGCTCAAAGTGAGCGACGCGCTTTAGCGCATTGGCAGGACGATATCGTTAGTTCTTGATTTCTCTTGTTGCCCCCGACCATCGGTAAAAGGTTTTAGATCCCCTACGGCTGAGGATGCGAGAAAGAATCCCCTGGCTCTGTTCCTTAGCGCAATTCACACCTTGGAACCCTCCTGAGTCTTGATGTGATCCCCAGAATTCAAGTTCGTCTTCAAAGGTAGCCGTCAGCACGTCATATACATCCTCAGCAATTTGAGCCTCTTTCTCATCCAGGGGGATTTCGTCGTAGTTCGAAAAGTGAGAGTGGGTGAACCTCCCGAAATAAATCGTGACCTCATCTCCATCGTCGTAGAGCTCAATATCACCAAACTCAGAATTTTCCGCTTTGATGCGTATGAACGGTGTTCGGCCTTCTCCGTGTTCGACCACTTCGATCTTCTCGGGAATCCGCTCTTTAAGATACGAGGTGACTACTTGCGATAGCATGGAGATTTCTTGAGCTAACAGTTAATAGGCCGTTTCGGCCTAACATCGGACCCTTCTGAGAGAACGCTCACACTTAGGCCACTATAAAATTGCGGTTTATCTCGGTTCATCTGAAACTTTTTTCTCTCTGTTCGGCCTTGATTTCAGCATGGATATGCCAACGGCTCAAGGCCTATCCATCCATCACCCCCATTGGCCTTCAAAACAGCAAAAGAGCATTCTCTCGGGAAAGATTTTTCACTAAGTCAATCCGCTGCACGGCGCCTTCGGAGAAGTCGCCCTACCAAATAATTTTTCTTAACGAGTAAAGGTTCAAACTCATTTCATTTTCAAAACGATGAAGTAATTTTGAAAAATAATGATCCACACACGCCCTCTCTACATTTTATTGCTTTGCCTGAGCGTCATTTTTCTCAATTGCGGTGCGGCTTCTGTCATCCCCACCAGTCGATTGATCCTCGTGGATCAATTCGGGTATCGCCATTTCTTGTTACGTGAACCAGATCCATGCACTTGCGCAGGGTCGGGAGATGAATGTATCTTAGAACAAGATGAATATTTACCCTGACGCATGGCACCTCAACAATAGCATCCAACGTTCACTTCTGACATTCTTGATTCTCTTCTGTCCGATCCCCATCAGTTGTTTTGCTGGCGACAAGTACATTCTTCCCCAAGGAGCTGGAACAAAAGATGGTTCTAGTTTTGAGAATGCTTTATCGGCTGGCGGAGAGGGCCTTCAAAAGGCGTGTGAGACGCTTGCTCCAGGTGAAACCTGTCATATTGGAAGCGGTCAGTATCTCAATGTTTCGTTAGATCTCACTAAAGGAGGGGCCCCCAATCAACTCGTAAATATTTTGGGCGTAGACACGGGAAGTGGTCTTCCTTGTTTTCGTGGTGATTGGAAATTAAGCGCACCTTCTGCCGGCTTAAAATTTATCACCCTCCAAAATAAAATAAGCCATCTTTCCATAAAAAACCTTACCGTCCTCAATTACAAACAAGGAATCGTCTTTAGAGGTAAAAACGTCAACATTCAAATCGAACGCTGCAATTTCAAGGAGGCGCAAGAAGGCATTATTATTGATGGCGATGTCGATCTTAAAAACCTCACGGATGCGACTCATGACGTTGTGATTAAAGACTGTGAAATTTCGAATTATACGAAGCGAGGAATCCGCATCAAAGGTGGCGTCTATGACACAAAGATTATCGCTTGTACTGCAGATGGCGGTGGAGCTCCCTATGGAACAGAAAAATTCCCCTGTGGATTTCAAGTTGCAGCCGATAAAGGCACTAGTGAGATCATGAAAAAAGCCCGCGATCAAGTCTTGAAAGGGAGCCCTGCTGAAGTCATTCCAACCGCCCATGAGATCCCCTACGATCATGATATTACTTTTATCGATTGTGTGTCCAAAAATCATTACTTTGACAACGGGAGTGCTTATTGGCAGGGGGATGGCTTTGTCAGCGAACATAACTCCTATAATATCCGTTATATCCGCTGCAAGGCCTTTGATAACACCGATGGAGGATGGGACGAAAAGTCTAAAGATGTTTACCTCGAGGATTGTATTGCACTTCGAAATAAAAAGAATTTTAGAATTTGGTCTGAGTTACCCGATAAAGGCGCAACCATGATTCGTTGCGTCGGCGCCTATTCACGCTTTCCAGGAGGAACGAGTGAGGCGGTTGGATTTTGGACGAGGGGCAAAGTTAACATTGAGAACTGTACTTTTCATAATAACGATATTCAACTCGATTTGGATTATTCGGCAGCAGTCGTCACTATCAGTAAGTCCATTATTTCGACTGATTCGAAGGTAAAAGGAAAGCTATCCGACGTTACGAGCGGAGCAACCCTGCAGACCAGCGATTGCATCGAATGGATCGAAGGCGTATCAGGAGAAGACCCTAAGTTTGTTGCGCCCAAAGCCGACTGGGACGGAGAAGGCAAAAACTTTGACAGCGCTTATCAGCCTAAAAAAGGGTTCTTCAAATTTTCAGAATCCGTGAAAGCGGCATCGAAGTAACTGGAAATAATGACCGCCATGTCGTCAGGACACCTCTTCAGAAACCTCCTCTTTTTCTTTTTAACCCTCATGCCTATGTTTTCATCTGAAAGCCTCACTCGATCCCCCCGTATTTACATGATTGGCGACTCCACGATGGCCCAGAAAAACCTGGAAGGAGGAAACCCGGAGCGAGGATGGGGGCAACTCTTGCCGCAATATTTTAAAAGCGAAGTCAAAATTGAAAATCATGCAAAAGACGGCCGTAGCACTCGAAGCTTTTTTGATGAAGGACTCTGGACTCCCATTGTTTCCGCTCTTCAACCCGGGGATTGGGTCATTATTCAATTTGGGCACAATGATCAAAAAAAGGAGAAGCCAAAACTCTACACAGACTCCAACACCGATTATCGCACGTTCCTCACAAAATATGTCGAGGAAACTCGGGCCAAAGGAGCGTTTCCCCTTCTTGCAACATCCATTTATCGTTGCTCGTTTTCTGAAGACGGTAAGCCGAAGCCCACCCTTGGCGCCTATCCGGAAGCCGTTCGACAATGCGCCGCCCTGCTCCAGGTTCCCTGCGTGGATCTGAACGAGCAGACAGGAACGCTTCTTGAATCCTTCGGGCCCGAAAAGGCAAAAACACTCTACTTGCATTTCGCCCCCGGAGCACTCTCCTTTTACCCGAATGGAAAATCCGATAACTCCCACCTCTCCGAAACCGGAGCGCGTCTGGTCTCAGAATTATTCACCACCTCCTTACGAGCGCAAAAAATTCCTTTAGCGTCCCTTCTCAAAGAGCCCTCCTCCAATTAAAACTTCAAAACAACAATCTATGAGAACCAAACTAAAAGCATCGGTTATCGGGGGAGGACTCGGAGGCCAATTAAGCCTCGGGGGACTTCATCTCTCCAACGATTATGATCTCACCGCAGTCGTTGATCTTCGCCCGGAGGTTTGCCAAAAACTGAAGGAAACCTATCCCGGGATTCAGACTTTTTCCAGTTATCCGGAGTTATTTAAGCAATGTCCGACGGATGTCGTTTGTGTCAGCACCTACGCTCCCTCGCACGAGGAAATTACGCTCGCCGCTTTACAAATGCCCACGCTCAAAGGATTGCTGGTCGAAAAGCCGGTCGGGTGTGATGCCGCTTCAGGGCGCCGGATCCGAGAGGCGATTCAAGCAAAAAAGATTCCCACGGTCGTCCCTCATGGACTCCTGACCCGGAAAACTCCCTTGGAAATCATCGAGCGCGTTCAGAATGGTGAAATCGGAGACCTTCAACTCGTTGAAGTTCAATGCAATAAATGGGACCTCTTCAACGCGGGGATCCACTGGTTTAATTTCTTTGTGAATCTGACCCGACTGGAGCCGATCGATTTTCTACTAGCCATCTGCGATTCAAGCACTCGAACGTATCGCGACGGGATGCAGGTGGAAACCACCGCCGTGACTTATGTTCAAACCAAGAGCGGGGTTCGCTTAGTCATGAACACCGGAGATTTCGTCTTGGTCAATGCCGCCAATAAGAATGTGGTTTTTCATCTGATTGGAAGCAAAGGAAAGATCGAGTTCTACGGTTGGGAAAATGGTTATTTTCTTCAGAATAGCTCGCATCCTGCCGGAGATTACATTGTTCCAACGGAATTCCCCAATGCCGGACATCAACGACATCTGGAAAATCTTGCCCAGCAGATTGCGACCCAAAAGACTGATTATCGAGTTCTCGAAAGCTCTCTCATGGCTTCAGAATTATGTGACGGCGCCTATCTTTCCAGCAAGCACCGCTGCAAAGTCACCTTTCCCCTTCATCAATTCTCGCCTCCACCTGCCGTGGATTGGAATCCCGGTCAACCGTACTCGGGAACAGGCGGAGGAAGAGACGGGAGAACGCTATGAAGCCGATTCCATTTGCAATCGTTGGGGGAGGATGGCGCGCCGATTTTTACTTAAGGATTGCGCAGGCATTGCCGGAAAAGTTCTGCGTCAACGCCGCGCTTATCCGGGACCCCGAAAAGGCAAAAGTCTTTCAAAAGAAGTGGGGGGTTCCAACCTATCCGACGCTTGATGAAGTGAAATCAAAAGCGGCACCGGATTTTGTCGTCGCCTCAGTTTCATGGCCCTCCATGCCGATCTTGATTCGGGAAACAAACGAACGGGGGATGCACATCTTGGCTGAAACCCCTCCGGCACCGGATCTGGAGGGATTACTGGCACTTTACCAAAGCGATCTAGGAAAGACGAAGATTCAAGTCGCAGAACAATACTTTCTTCAACCGTTTCACGCAGCCCGATTGAATCTGATTGCAACAGGAAAGCTTGGAAAAGTCAGTGAAGCCCAGGTTTCAGTGGCACACGGCTATCATGGCGTCAGTTTGATCCGTAAATATCTTGGGATCGGGTTTGAAAAAGCAACGATTCGGGCGATGAAGTTTAACTCCCCGATCGTACAGGGACCCGGAAGAAACGGTCCTCCTGCCGCTGAAAAAATTAAGGACTCAAGCCAGGACTTGGCCTGGCTCGATTTTGGAGATCGCATGGGGATTTTTGATTTCGCAGGAGACCAGTACTTTTCTTGGATCCGTTCCCTACGGGTTTTGCTCCGAGGGGAGCGAGGAGAAATCAACGACAAGACCGTTCGTTATTTGGAAGACTATCGCACTCCGATTCGAGGAGAATTGATCCGTCAAAATGCAGGGGAAGAAGGAAATCTGGAAGGAAATTACCACAAAGGATTTCTTTTTGAAAATCGCTGGATTTACAAAAATCCTTTTGCACCCGCTTCACTCAATGATGACGAAATTGCAGTGGCGAGTTGCTTACAGAAAATGCATGAGTACACGCAGGGCGGAGAAAGTTTTTACTCCTTAGCGGAAGCCTCACATGATCACTATCTCGGCATGATGATTTCCAAAGCAGTCGAGGCAGGAACCCCTCTTGTAACTACGGATCAACCGTGGTGTAGATCCTAAGACGATCTCAGACAAAAAGAGCGTGGATCGTTTCACCCATCAGATTTCTAGCGCATAATCTTTCTGTTACGTGCATCATATCCATCAACTTGCCAACTATTGCAGCATGAAGGTACATTGTGTGTAGACTGAGTCAGGCGCTGTTTTTTTATGAAAAGACCCAACATTCTTTTAATCACGAGTGACCAGCAGCATTGGAATACACTCGGGATTGATAACCCCCTCATTAAAACTCCTGCCTTGGACCGACTCGCTCGTGAAGGAACCCGTTTCACCCGGGCATATTGTCCCAACCCGACCTGCTCGCCGACCCGCGCCAGTATTATCACCGGACAATATCCATCCGAACATGGGTGTTGGACCCTGGGAACGAAACTCTGCGAAGATCAAAAGACTTTGGGAGATCACCTGCGCGAAAATGGATACGGCACCGCCCTGATCGGAAAAGCCCACTTTCAACCCCTCGCCTCGGTGGAACCATGGACCTCCATCGAGTGCCAACCGACCTTGCGAGATTTGGAGTTCTGGAAAAATTTCCGGGGCCCGTGGTATGGGTTTGAGGAAGTTGAACTTGCCCGGAATCATGCCGATGAATCGCACGTCGGCCAGCATTACGCGATTTGGATGGAGCAAAAGGGCCTGAAAAACTGGCGCGACTATTTCCAATCATGGCCTGCTGATCCCACCGCAAAAAAACGTCACCACCGCTGGGATTTGCCGGAGGAGTTTCATTACTCCTGTTGGACGGCAGAGCGGAGTATCGCTCATTTGGATCGCTATGCGGCTGAAGAAAAACCGTTCTTTCTCTGGGCAAGCTTTCACGACCCTCACCCTCCCTATCTTGTCCCCGAGCCTTGGGATTCGCAATACGACCCGAAAAAAATGCCGATTGGTCAAGTGACGCCAGGCGAACACGAGAGGAATCCATCGCACTTTTCGGAAACACAGAAACCAGAGGCGGATTTCTCTCCATGGAAAGAGACCGGATACGCCATGCATGGCTTTCACTCCCATCTCCACGAAGAGGGCTCCTTACGCCAGGATATGGCAACCTATTATGGAATGATTGGCCTGATGGATCGTGAAATTGGAAAAATTCTCGATGCCTTGGATCGGAATCATTTGACCGAAAATACCATCGTCGTCTTCACGACCGATCATGGCCACTTCCTCGGCCAACACGGACTCGTCGCAAAAGGCCCGTTTCATTACGAAGACCTCCTCAAACTCCCCTTCATTGTGCGTTACCCCGGGCATGTTCCCGCCGGAACTGTGAATGACGCCCTCCAAAGCCTCATCGATCTGGCTCCGACGTTTCTCACCGCCGCTGGACTTACCCCAACGGCAGAGATGCAAGGAGTCAATCAGCTCTCGGTTTGGCAAAATGAAAGCCCCTCGGCACGGGATCATGTGATCGTTGAAAATCGGCATGAGCCGACCACCATTCACCTTCACACGTACATCACCAAGCGGAATAAAATTACGATTTACGCAGGAAGTGATGACGGTGAGCTCTTCGATTTGGAATCAGATCCCGGCGAAACGATGAATCTCTGGAACGAACCAAATTCTCAGGAACTAAAAAACTCCCTGATCCGCAAGTTTTTCAAAACCGAGATGAAAAAAGAGACGTTGCGAATGCCCCGAATTGCCGTCGCATAGCCTCGGCGACTTCGCCACTCGCTCCCTACGGTTACATCACATGAAGATCAACACTCAATTCGGTTACCACTCAAAAATCAGGAGTTTGATATTCATCTTTATCATCCTCGGAGTTACTGTTATGACAAACCTCGTGCGTGCAGATTTCGAAAAACAAGCCGAATGTCTTCTTCTGTCAGCAAAACTGGTTGAACTTTCCAAAAGCGACCCACTCCCGTTGGAAGAAATCAAGTCGAACGCCGATCAGCTCTTGGAATTATTAAAGCCCGCCGTCCAAAAAACCGGCCAACAGACTTCTTCCACGTATCCCGATCTTTCCGCACGAATCACCGCGAGAATGAAGGAATCGTCCTCTTCCCTGAATCCAGAAGCGGAGATTCTTATTTACAAAAAGGAGACCTCTGAAGAAATCTCAGAGCTCTGGAAAAAACAACTGCGGGATACTTTGAAGTCGGTCCATGGATTGCTCTCGGATGACAAAGCGATTGTAAAGGATTGGATGATGGCATGGGTCGAAGCCAAACCCGGAATTGATCTCTTTTTCAGAGCGGAACACGCCCAGGATTACTTAAAAGAAGCGCAAAAACTTTGTCTGCTGCTCAAGTCAAAACCGAAGATTTTTCAGGTCACCCCGAAATCGACCCTCTTTGCGGATGACTTTTCCTCCCTCTCCGATCAATGGAAGGTCTTTGGGAAGGGTGAAGTCAAAGCGGAAAACAAACAGCTCCATCTTAACGGCAATGGGATTTCTGTTTTTTGCATGAAGCCCTTTGACAATGCCCTCATCTCATTTGATTTTAAGCCGATCGCTTCGGAGGGAATCGGCTCCGGATGTCTCTTCGCATTTCCGGCGATTCCACTCACTCCGAATGGCTATGAAAGCTCCTCCGGGCCGATGGTCGATTACAATTACGGAATCGAGACCTACCATGTCTCCCTCTATCGTGGGACAACCGGCTGTTCCAATCTTCGCAAGACGGGACGAGGCCTGCGAATGCTCTCCACCGTTATTCCGGATCCCTGCGCTCAACTCGGAAAGACCTACCATGTCGAGATTCTAAGAAGTCAGTCCACCATTCAAATCTATGTCGACGAGAAGTTGATCCACAGTTATCTGGATGGTGGCGTGTATGGCACTCCTCTGGAAAAGGGTTGTTTTGGAATTCGACTTTTCTCTGGCAGTAATATGGAGGCAACCCTCGCCAACTTCCAAGTCTCCAAGCTGGAGCGATCACCCGCAAATCCCTGACTTTCAAATCAATCAGAACCAAATCAAAACCACCTGTAAACCATGAGCAACACGAACCGACCGCTAATTTTAACCGACACGCATCCTCGCCCCATCAAATTGATTTTTGATCAACCAACCCGAACAAGACTCGAATCGCTTGGAAACGTGATCTGGCATGACAGCGCACCTGCTTCCGATGACTACATTGAAAAGCATCTTCCCGAAGCGGTCGCTCTCATTGGGCAATCTGCTCTCCCGAAAGAACGATTGGATCGGGCCCCCAATTTGAAAGTAGTCTTTAATGTCGAGAGCAACTTTCTCCCCAACATTGATTACATGGAATGTCATCGCCGGGGGATCTACGTCCTCTCCACCGCTCCGGTCTTTTCAAAACCGGTTGCTGAGATGGCCCTCGGGATGGCGCTCTCTTGTGCCAGACGCATTCATCAAGCCGATGCCGCGATCCGTCAGGGAAATGAAACGCTTTACGGTGAAGGAGACAACCAAGATTCAATCCTTCTCAGCAATCGTCCCATTGGGGTGGTCGGCTGTGGCAATGTCGGAAAGGCATTGCTTCCTCTGCTTCGTCCTTTCAGTCGCGAAATTCTCGTTCACGACCCGTGGATCCACTCGAGTGTTCTGAACGAGCTCGGAGTCGAATCGGTTTCGCTGGAAGATTGCTTCAAACGATCCGCAGTCGTCTTCCTCCTGGCTGCCACCACCACGGAAAATTCTGGAAAAATTGATGCGAAATATTTTTCAAGCATGCAGCCTGGCGCCATTGTGGTCCTGGTAAGTCGCGCTGGAATTGTCAACTTTGATCATCTCCTCGATGCCGCTGGGGCAGGTCAAATTCGTGCCGCTATTGATGTATGGCCGGATGAACCGATTCCTGCAGGACACCGGGCCCGAAAAACTCCGAACACCCTCCTGCAAGCCCATCGCGCAGGAAACATTCCTGAAATCTGGCCCTGGATGGGACACATGGTCGTCGATGACCTAGAACAGGTTCTCAAAGGCCTTCCGCCTCAGCGCTGTCAGCGGGCCTTATGGGAAACCGTCAGCAAGATGCGAAGCAAACCGGTTTCGTAATCCCAATCATGAGCGTAGAATCCAGACCCCTGATTGTTTCACACAAAGGCACAAAGCTCACAAAGGGGGAATCCTTTTTTGTTTCAATCCTTTGAGTGACCGGTTCTTTGCTCCCAAAAATAAAAACTGGATTTCCTTTGTGAGCTTTGTGCCTTTGTGTGAAACCTCACCTTTTTTCTTATTTCCATAGGATCTCTAAAGATTGGGAGTTTCTTAAACAAACCGAGGGATTAGGGTTGAAAAACCTTAACCGTCCCCGTCAACGCATTCACTTTGAGGGTGATAAAATTCTTCGGCAGACCATTGATGACCGGCTCGGCTCGTCGATGGATCGTCAGATGCCAGCTGGTCGGACCGTCAATCGCGTAGAGGTCCGTACTGCCATTGCCTCGAAACTGAAAACTTCTCCCTTCGACCACTTTGAGCGATTTGACTCGCTGGATTTCAGATGAGGTCAGTGGAACGGTAAATTGAAGCAGGGTCGAATAGCCCCCCGAGAGTTGATCATTAATAATCATCGTCTGGGGAAGTTTTCCCACATTCATGATGGGCTTCCAGGCTCCCGTATCTTCTCGAAGATATGCTTGGAAAGCGCAATAGCCCTCCTCCGTTTTATAAAGACAGAACTGGACCGGATCCCCCGCCATGACGGCGTGTTGACGGGAAAGTTGAAGCCCATTCTCCAAGGACTGCGCACTTCGAGAGAGATCCAAAGAGGAAACGACCTGACTCACCAATGGCATCGAGATCAGGGTAAGACTGGCAACAATTGCCATCACGACCAGAATTTCGACCAAACTAAAGGCGCGAATATTCTGTCGACCGGAAGATGTCAAATGTTCTGATGGCATGCTAATCGCGCAGGTGATATTTCATTTTTAAGGATTGAATTGAACGCGATTCAGCATTCGCACTTTATAGTAGTCCTCAATCCGTGCAGATGACAACGGCGCAAAATCGGGAAGCGTCGGATCGGCCGGATCGACATAGCGCTCCACGTTATAATGCCCTCGGTATTCTCCCAAGACTTGAAACTTGGACTGATCTTTTACCTTTTGAATCGACTGGGCCCAGACATGAACCGAGAAAGTGTTTGAACGCGTCGTCAGTCGTGGATAAATCACCGCATAGGGCTTTTCGCGACTGTTGTCGCCCGTCGGTTTATAGTTGCTCCAAAAGGTGCTCATGTTCTCCAAGGTCTTCGTTTTGGGAACTAAATGCAGATCACAGATTTCGGAAGCGGAGCGAAAGACATCGTCCCCCTCAAACTTCGTATCGAATTGTCGCAAGGTCTCCTTGACATCAAGATCCATCCGTCGATCGCTTAAGACATTCACAGCGGCAACCCCAGGATTTTTGTAATCGTTTTGGGTATCCGCATTTTGGATTGCCAGAATTCGCTCTTTTTTGAGGACGGCATGCAATCCGGTCGCTCGCTTGATATACGTGAAAGGAATGATCTGGTAATTCATATTAATCTTTCCCGAGGTCGCCAAGGGACTGCTGATGGGGTACGGCTCCACCACAGGCATCCAAAAGAGATCGAGCAAGAGGTGATCCGCCGGGGCTGTTGCTCCGGGATGAGTACTCTGAGGACGAAAGAGGAGGGTTTTCCAGGGAATCTCTGCCTTGATCCCGGAAGACAATGATCCAAACATTCCGGCAGAAGGCATGATTCGGTTTGGAGTAAAATAAGTCGCAGCACTGTCGGTCTTCTCCCAATCCGTGAAATATGGAATCTCACCCACATCCAACCCTTGCGTATTTCCTTCGTCAGGTTTATTGATCCAGGGACCATCAAAATCATACCCGACCCCGTTATCAAAATCGCCGTATCTTTCAGAAGCCAGATATCCATTTTGTGGCACCGTTGGAACTCCCTTGAGCACGTGGGTATTCAAAGGGATTGGAATCGGACAGTATTGCAATCCCGAAGCGAGCGTTGACGCTTCAATGTATTTTAAGGTCGGATTCCCATAATCGGGACTTGGAGTCGCAAGACTCCCGTCACTACTCAGAACAATTCCCCCCTCTTGCTGACGAGAAAGCAACACAATCGGAACGGTGGAGAGATCATAATCCGAATGAGATTTTTTAAAAAGAGTACTGCTCACCGTTTGACGCCCGGCAGCTAAACGCAGATCTCCGTCCTGAACATACAAGTTGCGAACCACATCTCCGGCATACGGAGCATTTGGATTCAACTGAATCACTCCAGCGCGTTTAAGCCCCAACCCTCCCGTGCTCCCAGTGACGGTATTATTGTCTTTTAAGCGTTGAATGACATCACTCACCATGGTCCCTTGCTGCGGCGTAGCACTATCCAGAAACATCTCCGGAACCGGAAGCGTCACCTGAGGAAAATTCACATGAATGGTTTGCACCAAGCTGCTCGCTCCACCGACAGGTGCCGTATAAATATTAGCAGCGGTGAGGGCAGCACCTGAGTCCGAATAAAGTTCAATCACAATGTCGCCCACCTGACTTAAAACAAAATTCGGAGAGACTGCAGGAGCCGGAATATCAATTGCGCCGCTGATATAAGGATACTCGACACCGCCAATACTCGCAGAGGTTTGAACGCACACTCTCAGATCCTGCAAGCCTCCCTTCTCACGCGATGCATTCATATTAACATTATGACAGTTTCCAAGATAAGTATTGTCGTTCGGAAAGTTCACCGCATTTCCATTCACCCGTAGATTACTCAGACCCGAGATGCGAACTTTCATTCCAGGCCGAGTCGGACGATCTCCTAAGGCAACGCACCCATAGGTCATCAAGAAAGTGAGCTGAATTCGGTCTTGGACGGAGAGCGCTCCTCCATATTTTTTGGTTCCGATTTTTTCCAATCGACTGGCCATGATGATCGGCTCGGCGACTGTCAGAAATCGTCCAAACCCCATCGTGGAGCCAATTCGCAAGGGAGCCACCTGTCCGAATCCGATGGCTTTTGTCCAGTCCGAGCTGGTGACTGGCTTCGGCTTCCCCATGGCATAGCGCTTGTCGTAGTTCAACCCATCATCATTCAGATTGGTACAACGAATGTAGTCCAAGATTTCAGTCAGGATCTGGTCCCGATCCGTCCCATACTTCATCAGGAACGTTTTTTCACCAAATCCCGGGATGGGGGTACTCGTCAATCGCTGCAAATAACTATATAAGTCTTGATTGCGGCTGATATTATCATAGTCATTCGTCGGTGAATACGGATCCTCTCGTTGAAAATAATAAGCTTTCCCTCCAACCGTTGAGCAAAAGGCGATCAATCGATCAAAAATCGTCGTCTTGGTCGGATCCAGATTTTTAAAAACCGGCCAGATGGAAATCCGGGGAGTTCCAAAGAGAGTCGTCTCGGGTGCCTGGCTGTTCGAAGTCAAAAAAAAGCGCGTTTTTTCAATGGTGGCCGCATTCAAAGCCGAAAAGTTTTTCGTGCGCAACGGATCATAGAACAACTCATCCACCGAAACATACAGACGGTCACTGTCCGGGAGAATGGTATCGGTTGAAGTGGTCAATATCTTAGCGGTGCCTCCCTTGGATCCGGTTTGCGCTCCGGTACTGAGACCGTCTTTGGTATCATTCACTCCTGGAGTAATTTTGTAATACTCCCGTAATTGGACATAGTTGGCAGGAGTCACGGTATCGGGCGAAGGCAACCATTTCCCCAAAACCGCACTGAGTGAGGTGGTCGCCGGGTGTCCCGGATATCGCTGATATTCTTTTAATGTCGGCTGATATTGGGCCAGATTATCCCTTTCATAAGTCGTGAAGAGTCGTGGCGTATCCCAAAAGTTTCCTTCGGAAGCGGTGTTGATATTCACTTTGGAAGTTTCATCATCGGTCCAAAAGGCAACCCTTCCTTGCACTTCCTTCGAAGATCCCCGGGCTTCATCCGCACTTACCATCGAACCATCCGACAAAAGATAGAGCCACTGCACCGGCATCGGTAAAGGGTGAAGCGACGGATCCACGCCTGGCATCATTCCCAGGGTCGCCCCTTCAATATCCCCATTAAAGGCCGCCGGATCAGCAATCGGATAAATCCCATTCACCGGCTTATTCAGATCCACATATTCTTCTTCTTTCGAAGCCCAGTCGGCAGGAACCGCATGTTGACTCGCCACAAACTTCCCGTCCCCTTGAATCGGCAATGTACTGTAAAGCGCGCGCCAACGAACTTGATTTCCCGTACTATCAAAAACCCGAATCAATCCCGGTTGCGAGGTCCAGGCTTCGCCCGCACTGGTCTTACTTCCATTTTGAATACACGCTTGCGCCACATTCAATGCAGAGTCCGCCAAGTCGACCGCTTTTGCAGAAGCCGTGTAGTAAGAGGAGATCTTACTTTCGGTTTTCACATTTGCCAAAAATGCGAGCAGGATCAGCGTCACGAGAACGGTTCCCGTGAGGGTCAAAATCAAGGCGGACCCCCGGGAAGTTTCTCTCCCCTTGGGAAAAGGCGATTTCATTACGAGCCGCGATTCCATTTGGCTCCTTTCAATGCCACCTCTGCACGAAAAATCCGGTAATTGAGCTGTGGAATTTTATTCAAGGTTTCCTGGACGGTTTTCACATTGTCGTCAAATTCTCTCGCGTTGAGAAAAAGCTTGTTGATAAAAATTAGTTCCGCCGGAGTTTCCTGCACTCCAGGGCGATAAAGCCTTTGTGCGCTCTGCTCGTCAATCGCAACGAGCACCACATCCAAGAGGGGAGGGAGAACATTTTGCGTGGTGAGCACCAACGGAGCGCTAATGGGTGACAGATTTTCCAATCTTGCATTCTGCCAGGCTCTTGAGTCATACGCCATATTCGGAGCAATGGTATCTCCCTTGGCCACTCCCCCATTATTTTTCCCCAGTTCATCGGCAAATGTCAATCGCGGTCGAATCGCGAGGAGGAGGATATTCTCCGCAATCACATTGATCGGCGGATTTGGCGCAGAGAGCGGACTCTGCATCCAGAGCAGATCATACTGACTCTTCGCCGTCGAAGTGTAGATCCGGTTTTGTTCGGCAGGCTGTAAGAACTCGACCAATCGATGGCGATATTTTTTGGAGATCCCCGGAATAAATTTCGTCAAAAAAAGTGGGTAGTCTTTATCGTTACTCCCCTCCACGTAGTACCCGACAGTATTGACCAGCTCGTTTAGCGACGAGTTCCCTGAGTGGGGAGTCGAGAAACCGAGTGGTGCTTGAAAGAAAATCGCCTGACCGGGATGGCTTGCCGGAGTGGCCCCGGGAACCAGCGCCGATGCCCGATCAATCACAAAATGCAAATGCGAGGAGGGCAAATACTGGGTCGGTGTCGACTTACTATCATAGTCGAGATAGGTGTTCAGCGTCGCCGATTCCAAACGTGACGAAATGATCTCGAAAGCCCGTCGGGATTGTTGAAAGGCCTGAATCTTCTGAGACGATCGTCTTGAGACTCCCGAGGCCATTGAAATCATCTGCGACAGGAGTACCATTAAAATCGATAAGACCGCCATCGAAACAAGGAGCTCGATGAGCGAAAATCCCTCCCTCCCGAATCTCTGAGGAGTTTTAACGACCATTGTCGGAAACCAGGATCGTGGTTAACGGGGATTCTTGCGATCGCTTCTGCCGCAAAGAAAGCACCCGGAATTCGAGTGATAAAACATTCGAAATCGAATCTCCCCCCATCGACGGAGCGACCACTTTAATTGGATAAGGGACCTGATAGAAGGCATTCTGTGGCAAATCCACCTGCATTCCCTCATGGTCATAGTACCGGGGAAACATCTTCACAAAATTGGGCCTGTTCGTGAGAATAGAGGAATAATCCGTTTGCCAAATTTCACGACTCAAATTCCGTGAGATCAGTGTCTGTGCAACCGAGGTCGAACTTTTTTGAAAGATATTGAGTCCGACCGGAATGAGACCGATGATCGCAACCGTTGCAAACGAAAAAATTCCGATTGCGATCACCAACTCAACTAATGAAAATCCTTTTTTGATTGCCAGACCTTGCATAGAATTTCGATTTCAAGCCCTCCGCTCATTGTGGCTTGGGAGGAGACGAGTTACTCCCCTTGGTCTCTTCAGGATGCGATTCAAATGCTCCCATATCAGGGGCTTTGCCGAGAAAGTCATCATTAAAATTCGGAATGCGGATCCCAGCATCAACACCAGGGGAGCCCCTCTTCAGAGGCCATGCATTCGCTTTAGAGATGTCAAATTGCGGAACTCCCGTAATCCCGTGACTTTCACTTCCTTCCCGTGCCGCAATGACTCCATTGTAAAGATCATAGTCGAAGTCATTGGTTGGATCATTAAAGCTATCCTTAATGGAAGTATTTGTCGCTTCACGAACATAGAGAATATTGTTGCGAGAGGTAATATGACTCTGAAACTGGTCCTTTCCTGAAGTGTTGATCCCAATGCTTCCTCCACTGGTTTCCGTGAATCCAGAGCGCGCCGGAGGTTGCAGCATGGTATTATGATAGAGATAAATCTTCCCCTTGGTGAAAGTCGCATCTTTCCCTCCAAGTTTTAAAAAATAAGCCCCTCGATTGGAATCCGCATCAGGCTTAGGTCCCTTTCGTGAACTCGCCATCACGTTTTTCCAGAGGTAAACCGGCCCCAAGGATGTCGTCGCACAACCAATGGCCCCATAAACATCGTCGAACTTATTGTCCCAAACCCGTACATTGAGATTAGCCCCTTCGATTTCCGCCCCATCATCATAGACGTTTGAAATGGCATTCCCATAAATATCGCTGTCCCGCCTCGGAAATCCGGCGAATGTTTTATTTTTCACCTCTCCCATCCCGTCGTTAAATTTGTGCTCGGGATCCGAATAGATCTGGTTGTGGCGAATCACAAAATGCCCCTTACTTCCCAAGAAAGAGATTCCCTGTGCGCCATAGGGATGCGCAGAGTTTTTTTCACCTCCATCCGGTCGAGGCTCCGCCCAGCTGTTGGAGTTACTGCGAGGATGATGAAGCTTGCACTGTTGAACGATCACCCGCTCCAATTGACTCGATCTTGAGAAGATCGCCGCATCCAAATTCAGTCCAAATCCACTTACGCTACTCACCCTTCCCCATCCACTAATATCACAGCCTTCGATCACAATGTCCTGCACGTCTCCGAGTTGAATGCCATTTATTTTGGCCCCCTTGAGAACCAGCCCACGTAAAATCACAAACGAAGCATTGACCTGAATGTTGACATCCGCTTCTCCAGCAGCGTCAAAAGTTGACTCGGCTCCGGGGGCGGTTGTATAGAGCACATATCCACCCGATGCAGATCCACCTTCGGAAATAGTAATCGGTTTTGTGCTTTCTGGCTTCAGAAGGACCGTCTTAAGAATCGGAAACTTCTCATCCCATGTTTTCACAGTTACCAGCTTCTCTGTAGAGGATTTCTCAAGTTTAAGTTTGATCTCGTAAGTAGTCCCCGACTTGAGATTGACGATACTTCCACGATATTCCTTACTACGCTCTACAAGCTCAGGATGATCGGTCGGATCAAACCATAACGGCAACGCCTCTTTCCACCCCTTCTCGCCAGCCGCTCGATAATGGACCGTGCAGGAATTATCCACCGCCGCTTCTGTCGGCTTCCAATAAAGTCCGACACACTCGAAGGTCGGCACCGCCAAAGGAGCCCCAGCCGCCGGCGACTCTTCACTCCAGAGGAATAAAGGAATCCCGCCCAGCAATAATCCCAAATAAAGACTTTGAATGAATTTGGTAGTTTTTTTCATGAAACGCTTCCTTCTGGGAGGGATTAAGTTAGGTAATTGCTTGGTTTGCTATCCAAGGATAAAATAGGAGGCAGAGCGGTTTTTTGCAACTGATCCGATCAGATACACGTATCAACTTTGAAGTCCCCACAATCCTCTTCTTTAACTTGAAAGGCGGCACGGAGGAAATTTTACTTCTTGAGATCCTCGAGCAATATTTCAAATGCCCCCAAATCAGGAGCTTTCCCCGTGAACTCGTCGTTAAAATTCGGAATGCGGCACCCCGCATCCACCCCCAAGGATCCTGACTTCAGCGGATACCGATCCTTTCGCGTCAGGTCGTATTCAGGGGTTCCGAAGAGACCATGCGACTCGTTCCCCGCGCCAACCACCACCAGTCCGTTATAGAGATCATAATCAAAATCATTCGTCGGATCTTGTACCGGATCCTTGATCGAGTGCTGATTGGGGCCGTAAACAAAAAGGATATTATTTCGCGAAGTCATATGGCTCTGGCGTTTGGTTGCGCCGGTCACAAAGAAACCGGTCCCTCCCCCTCCGTTCCCGGTAGAGCCCGTTCGAGGAGGGGGCTGGAGCATGGTATTATGAAAGAGAAACATTTTTCCCTTGTTAAAAGTATCGTTCTCACTGCCAAGTTTCACAAAATAGCCACCCGGGTTCAATTCGCCTTCCGAATTGGATCCTCTCTTCCCAAATACATTGCGCCAGAGGTAAATCGGCCCCAACGAAGTGGTCGCACAACCGATGGCCCCCGCCACTTCGTTGAAAGTGTTTCCCCAGACCCGCACGTTCATGTTGGCCCCTTCCACCTCGATCGCATCGTCACTGACATTGGAGAGAACGTTTCCGTAGATATCGCTGTCACACATCGGAAATCCGGCAAAACTGCTGTTTTTCAACTCCCCCATTCCATCTTTAAATCGGTGAGTCATGTCTGAATAAATCTGATTCCGCCGAATGACAAAATGCCCTTTGCTTCTCATAAAAGTAATCGCTTGGGGACCGCTAAACATCGCGGCATTCGGTTTCCCATCCTCCCGTGATTCGACCCAACTGCTTGAGTTACTGCGGGGGCTATGAAGTTTGCAGTTTTGAACAATGATGCGTTCCAATTGGGAGGATCTGGAATAGAGGGCTGAATCAAGGTTTTCCCCAAATCCAGTTTTACTGTTGATTCGACCCCAGCCACTGATGTCGCACTCATCAATGACGACGTCTTGAACGTCCCCGAGTTGAATGCCATGAATTTTTGCTCCCCTTAAAACCAACCCTTTTAGAATCACAAACGAGGCATTGACCTGAATGTTGACATCCGACTTTCCTCCCACATCAAAACCGGGTTGAGCTCCGAGGGGAGTCGTGTAAAGAACATATCCCTCTTTGGATCCGCCCTCCGAAATGGTAATCGTCTCTTTAATCCCCTGATCCAAATAAACCGTTTTTAGAATCGGAAATTTTTCATCCCATGTCTTCACCGTCAGCAGCTTCTCCACGGACGTTTTCTCAAGTTTCAGCCTGATTTCGTAAGTCGTTCCGGGCTTGAGATTCACAATGCTTCCGCGATATTCCTGACTGCGCTCCGAAAGGGCCGGGTGATCCGTCGGATCAAACCAGAGCGGCAACGCCCCCTTCCATTCTTTCTCTCCAGAAATGCGGTAATTGACGGCGCAGGGATTATCCGCAGCAGCCCCCGGTGGCTTCCAATAAAGTCCCACACATTCAAAGGTCGGAACTGCCTGAGGAATACTCC
>CAZKRU010000073.1:0-20743 GCA_964555235.1 uncultured Verrucomicrobiota bacterium | reverse complement strand
TGGTGGGTGTCGTTGCGAGCTGCCGGAAGGGTGGGTGGAGAAAACACGGAAAGTTGTTGCGGATTTTCCACAGTTTTTGGATGAAATGGAAGATTTGTTGGTGACCAATGAAATTGTGATGGCCCGGACGCAGGGGATCGGAGTACTGACTCCTGAAAAGGCGGTTAATGCGGGGGTCACGGGGCCGATGTTACGGGCGAGTGGAGTGAATTACGATTTACGCAAAGTGGATCGATACGGAGTTTACGGGCGTTTTGAGTTTCAAGTTCCCCTGGGAGATCATGGGGATTGTTATGATCGGTTGATGATTCGCTTTTTGGAGATGCGGGAGAGTTTGAAGATTTTGGATCAGGCCCTCCGGGATCTTCCCGTGGGGAGCTGCGTGACTTCAGTGAAGATTCGAAACTTTAAGCCACCGGCCGGCGAACGGTATGGTCGGATTGAAAGTCCAAAGGGAGAGCTCGGATTTCATCTCATCAGCGACGGATCTCCTCATCCGTATCGCTATCACGTGAGGGCGCCCTCCTTTGTGAATCTGACGGTGTTGGAAGATCTTTGTTTGGGGCATCTCATTGCGGATGCAGTCATCATCCTTGGAAGCATCGATATTGTTTTGGGCGAAGTCGATCGGTAGGAGGGGGTAATTCAATGATCGTGGATTGCCTCACACAAAGGCACGAAGTCACAATCGGAAGGTGTTTTTGTTTCATCTCACAATAAATAAAAATGGACTCAAAAGCTTTGTGGCTTCGTGCCTTTGTGTGAGACGGTTCCCTTGTGTGAAACTTCATCTTCCCTTTTTTCCTTCCCGTGGGGGGACTTTTCTTTTAAACCTTTGCCCTTATGTTTAAACGTCTTTTGGTCACGGGCGGCGCAGGGTTCATCGGTTCGAATCTGGTTTTGACGCTTCAGGAGCGTTATCCGAAGGCTCAACTCGTGGTGGTCGATGATTTTCGCTCGGGGCATTTTAAGAACCTCGAAGGGTATCGAGGCGACGTGGTGGCGGAGGATTTATCGCGAATGGATCTGAAGAAGTGGTTTCGCGGGGTCAAGTTCGATGCGATTTTTCATCTGGCTTCGATCACGGACACGACGGAGCATAATCAGCGCAAGCAGACGTTTGACAATGTGGAGAGCCTGCGAAATATTCTTCATTTTGTTGCGGGGAAAAAGACGCCTGTTGTTTATGCTTCATCGGCGGCAACCTACGGAATTGGTTCGGGAATCAATCATGCAGACCATCCTCAGAAGCCGGCGAATGTTTACGGATTTTCCAAGGTTCAACTTGAAAACCTCTCACGCTCTTTTGTGAAGCAATATCCGAAGCAGCGTGTTGTCGGGCTTCGATACTTCAACGTCTATGGCCCTCGTGAAACGCACAAGCAGGCGGCGGCGAGTATGATGTACCAGTTGGCGCATCAGATGTTGCAAGGAAAGCGCCCCCGGGTTTTCAAGCATGGCGAGCAGATGCGGGATTTCGTTTATGTGAAGGATATCGTGAGCTACACGATTGCCGCATTGACCCAATCAAAAGGTTCGGGCGTTTACAATGCAGGCTCCGGAGCTGCGCGTTCCTTCAATGACATCATTGCGAATTTGAATCGCGTCCTGAAGACCGATCTACCGCCGGATTACATCGAAAATCCCTTTTCGTTTTATCAACCGCACACGGAAGCGGATCTGACGGAGACTGTTTTGGGATTAAAGACGAAGCCCGAGTACACGCTTGAACTTGGGATGGATGATTATCATGCGAGCGGTTGGCTGACAGCGTTGCCGCCGAAGTGTTGAGGGTGGTTGTAAAATTGTAGCCCACAAAAAGCACCGAATTCACAGAAGGAAGTGATGGAGCCCCAATCCTTAGCGATCCCATAGAAAATAAGAAAACTGGTGAGTTTTCACACGAAGGCACGAAGCTCACAAAGGAAATCCGGTTTTATTTTTGGAAACCAAGAACGAGTCTCTCAAAGGATCGAACAAAAGGGATTCCCCCTTTGTGAGCTTCGTGCCTTTGTGTGAAACCATCCGCCGCGTCAATTCTTCGCTAATGATTGGGGTGGTGGAGTTCGCGGCGCCCTCCCCGAAAGTAATTCGGGGCAGGCGGGAGAGGCCGCCCTACCAAAAATGATTGGCCTGCTTCTTGCTTATCCCCTTGCATGCGAGGGGATAAGCTGGGGATTCTTACCTATGGATTGATGTTGCTTTTGGCTCCATGGAAAATGGATGCACGGGATTTGCCTGCGCGTCGCTCGAATCGTCCAGAGATTGCTTCAGCTGCAAAGGCGGTTGATTCCCAGAAGGCAGAGACGCGGAAAGCGTTGGATCGATTTTATCGGACTCATGACGAGGTTTTTATTCCCGATTGGCAGGGCAATGGAGAATGGGTTTCGGTTCATCGCGGCGATGAGAGAGGACGAGGGCTTTCGCCTTCGGAAATTCAACAAGTCATTGAGATGGTTTCACGCACCCAAGGGGTGAGGCCGGGGGGCTCGGGAAAAAGCTGTTTGGCTTCGATCACCTGCTATTGGAAAATTGGACGGGATACGGATCATTGGACGCGAGCGGGTCAGTCCAGCACGGGAGTGACCTTGCGACGCGGCGTGGTTGCGGTGGATCCGAAGGTGATTCCCTACGGAAGTCTTGTGTTGATTGAAGGCGTTCCCGGCGCGTTTGTGGCTGCGGATTGTGGGAGTGCAGTGATTGATCGCGTGGCGGTGCGCAAAACCGCTCGAAATCCTCAGGAATCGCAAGCGATTGTCATCGATGTCTTTTTTGTAGAGGAAAAGGATGGACTGGCATTTGATGCCCGTCTTCCGAAATTTGTAAAGATCCAGTATTTTGCCCCGGGGCGTGCGTAATTAAGAAAGAATGAAATGAAAATGGGAGTTCGCAGAGGCCGCAGAGATTTTCAAATTTCTCGGCGTCCACTGCGAACTCTGCGCGAGGACGGATGGCGGATGGACGCTTCCCTCCGAGAAAAGGTTTTGAGCGTCAAACAGGGAAATGAATTCACTTGATTTTGAGGGGAATTCGGCAAGCCTTGGGTCAGATGAAAGTTTGCCTCATTGATGACAATCCGGATGACGCGCTTTTGATTCGTGAGATGTTGCAGGAGGCCAAGGGAACTTCATTCACTTTCCATCATTCCCCGCTCTTTTTTGAGGGATTGGATCATCTGAAAGAGGATCCGGCAGATGTGGTTCTTTTGGATCTCGGATTGCCGGATAGTTATGGCCTCGATTCGATTACCAAACTGCATCAAGACTTTCCGGATATTCCGATCATCGTTTTGACGAGTGCCCAGGATGAGACGATGGGGGTCAATGCGGTTCAAGCCGGGGCTCAGGATTATCTGATTAAAGGAAAGGTCGATAGCCGGAATCTGATCCGTGCCATCGATTACTCGATTCAACGCCATTCCACCCGAGTGGAATTACATCGCTACGTGAACGATCTCAAATTAAGCGAGTCACGCCTTCGGGATCTGATTGAAAAGAACGCGGACGGGATCGTGATTTTGAGTCGCACTGGAATTGTCCGCTATGCAAATCCGGCGGCGGAATTAATTCTGGATCGCTCCAGTGCCGAGATGATCGGCTTTGCGTTTGGTTATTCAATTATTCCCGGGAAAACGGTTGAGGCGACCGTGGGTCGACGCTATGGAGGCGTTTCGATTGTGGAGATGCGGGTGGAGGAGACAGAGTGGGAGGGAGAAAAGGCGTTTTTTGCCTCCTTGCGGGATATCAGTGAGCGACGGCAGGCGGAGGCCGAGCGGTTTGAGGCGGAGAGAAAGATGCAGGAGGGGCAGCGTTTTGAAAGCCTGGGAGTTTTGGCCGGGGGAATTGCTCATGATTTTAACAATATTCTGACGGCAATCCTTGGTAATGCGAGTTTGGCACGTCTTGAGGTGGCACCCGATTCGCTGGCAAATGAATATCTGGAACATATCGAAAATGCCTCGTTGCGCGCGGCTGATATTTGTCGTCAGATGCTGGATTACTCGGGCAAGGGGCGTTTTGAGGTGCAACGACTGGATCTGAGTTCGATTGTTGAGGATACAAAACATCTTCTTCAAATTTCGATCAGCAAAAAGGCGCAGCTCAAATTTAACCTCCCTTCAGGACTTGCTCCCGTCCTTGCCGACCCGACCCAATTGCGTCAGGTGATCATGAATCTCGTGATCAATGCCTCCGAAGCGATTGGGAATCAGAATGGGGTCATTGCAGTAACGACCGGAACGTTTCAGGCTGATCAGGCCTATTTGGATTCGACGCATCTTCCTCAGGAGCTGGAACCGGGAGAATATGTTTTTCTTGAGGTGAGGGATAACGGTTGCGGAATGGACGAAGAGACCAAATCGAGAATCTTGGATCCGTTTTACACCACCAAATTTACAGGACGCGGATTGGGCCTTGCCGTGGTGTTTGGGATTGTTCGAGGCCATCGAGGAGCGTTGAAAATTGAAAGTGAGCTGGAGCTTGGTACTACCGTAAGGTTTCTGCTTCCTATTGCGGAGGGCCATTCGGAACAGGTCGCTTCGAGGACCGCGACATCTTCAAACTGGCGTGGGAGTGGTACGGTTTTGGTGGTGGACGATGAGGAGCCCGTTCGGCATGTCGCCACGCGGATGCTCGAATCCTTTGGGTTCAAGGTGATTCAGGCGGTTGATGGAGTGGATGCGGTTGTCAAGGTGAAGGAATTTCCGGGCCTGATTCGATTGGTTCTTTTGGACATGATGATGCCTCAAATGGACGGGGCCGAGACATTGGAGCAAATTCGAAGACTTGATCCGAAAATTCAAATCATCCTCACGAGCGGGTTTAGCGAACGCGAACTTCACCGTCGCTTCGGAGAAAACGGCCCGGACGGATTTGTTCCCAAGCCTTTCCGTGCGGAGTTACTTAAAGAAAAAATTCACTCGGCACTCTCAAAAGTGGAGTGAGTAAGCTTTCTCCCTCACACGAAGCAGCCGCCCCTCTGCTCAAGGGGCAATGGGTGGAGATTTTATTCTCCGATCCAGGGGGGGGCGAGTCAAAATTCTCTGATTCCTTCGTTACTAGAAAAATGACATCCTGTCTAAAACCGCGGGTATGTATTTTCTATGCATCAAGCTGGGCAGGCTATGAGGTGCGGGTTTCAATTTCGTACTGTTTTGACATGGGGTTGCTCGATGGAATGCACAGGTTGTGTGCTTCTGACGATTAACTAAGGCACAACGGGAGCAGCAGCTTTCGGATTTCATGGGCATGGTCTTACGAACGATGGTTTTTGTTATGATTGATTGCCGAGGCTACGTTTTGCGTGGTAGTTCCAGCCTGAGAGGACGAGACGGGAATTGGGGTGATCGTTGCCATCTTCAATTCTATCGTCGCCGCGGTGGAGTTGGGCCAAAACGGATTTACGCGTGTACGGGGAGCGATTGGGCATCGAGCCATGTAGGGTGAGATAGTGAAAGAAGACGACGTCGCCGGGTTCGGCTTCGATTGGAATTGCATTTTCAAGGGGATAATCCTTCAGGGATTCCGTGGCGGTTTGACCATTGCTTTCAGGAAGGCGGCCGAGTTTGTGAGAACCCGGATAGACGCGCAGACAGCCCATTTCGTCCGTTGCGTGGGAGATCATGATGCTTCCAGCAACCATGGAGTCGTTGACGGTTGGGAAGTAGCCATAGTCTTGATGCATTGGAAAGGGAGCTCCCTTTTCGGCTGGCTTCTGAAACAGCTTACTGTGATGAAGGATGACATCGGGACAGTTCAGGATGGCCTGGGACGCCTCAAGAAAACGCGACTGTAAAAAGGCGCGATGCCATGCTGCGGAGAAGATCTGAACATTATGCGTATGGACGAAGACAGAGTCTTTTGGGGCGATCTTATCCATGGCAGCTCCCTCCCATCGTACGGCAACGGATTCACCGCTGGCAGTCAGTTGCATGACGATCTGATCGAACTCCTCTTCAAGCTCGGAGACTTCGGCGGGAGAATAGATTCCCCGAGCGAGATAGTAGCCGTTTTCTTGGAAGAATTCAGTAATTTCGGAGGTATGGATATTTCGATGGTTTGTGGTAATCATACGTAAAACATATCTCATATCTTTCAATGCTTTCAATTGTAATTACGAAGAAATAGTGGTAATTTTACGGAAAAATCAATGAACCCTTTTTCCTCAAAGTATTTTTGGCCGATGCGCTATTTTCCGAAATTGAGTGTCCGAAATTCAGGAACGTTTCCCATGGTTGCGCCGGACTGTAACAAGGCTTATTTGCATGAGACTGTGGCGTTGCATTTACATGATTATGTGGGGGAACTCTGGATTGGAAAAAATAAAATCGTTCTTCAGCCTGGCGATATCACGATTTCCCCTGGCAAGGTGGTTTCCCGGTATGAGCTCCAAACCGGCGGCTCGCATCTTTGCGTTCATTTCCTCTCTCCGGAGAAGCGCTTCCGAGGAAGCCTGCTGCCGCTGCGGCTTCACTTTCGCTTGGGATCTCAAACCGCTGCGGCACGGGACCGGTTTTGGCGAATTATCGATCATGCACGGCAATCGGGGAAGGAGGCGGATTCTCTGGCAGGCTGCGCGGCGTCATCCCTGCTTCAGGAATTGATTCTCTGGCTTCACTTGCAAAATCAAGAAGGGCAGCGCCCGCGGCGGAGCAGTCTGGTGGACGAATCGATCTTCAAGCTGAATCAGGCGATCGAGAGTTCTTTGACCAAGCCGATGTTGGTCGGAGATCTGGCTGAGGGAGTCGGCTTGAGTGCGGATTATGTCGCTAGACTCTTTGCGAAACGCTACGGAATGAAACTTCAGCGCTACCTCCTTTTGCGCCGGGTGGAGCTTGCGCGTCACTTACTCATCACAAGTGATTTGCGAGTTTCCGAGATTGGACGTCGAGCGGGGATACCGGATCCACAATATTTCAACAAACAATTTCGACGGGTGGTCGGGGTCAGTCCCCTTGCTTATCGATATCAGCAGGAATTAAAGAGAGCCCATACCGCTGAAAAGGTCAAGCAACCAAGCAAAGCGGCACCGGATTTTAAAAAAAATAAACGTTGATTATAACGAGTTGTTCAGGATGGTCGGTTTTGCTTCTCCGACTTCCTGGATTCGAATGAGAAGACGTTCTTTTAATCGGTCGGCGATTTCGCGATACCGCGGTTTTCCGACGAGGTTGTTGAGTTCGTAGGGGTCCGATTCGAGATTGTAGAGTTCGGTTTCGAGATAGCGGTCGGAGGTTGAAACCTCCCACGGATTTTGATCGGGAGCGGTGACGCCATATTTCCATTTTTGAGTGCGGATTGCGCGGCCGACGAGGCTCTCACTGATTTGAATAAAGACTTCCTTCTGCCAATCCGCGGCCTTGCCTCGCAATAAGGGGAGAATGGAGTGGCCTTGCATCGTTTTGGGAACCTCCAATCCGGCGGCATCAAGCAAGGTCGGCGGAAGATCGACCAGACTGACAAGTTCCTGAAGATGTCCGCCGCCTTGGAATCCGGGGCCGGCGAAAGCCGTGGGAACCCGGATCGAAGAGTCGTGACAGGAGCGTTTGTATTCGCCATTGCGGGTTTTGAAATGGCAACCGTGATCGGAGGTAAAGAGAACAATCGTCTTTTGATCAAGGTCAAGACTCTTGAGGGTGTCGAGAATACGGCCGAGCGCTTCATCGAGGCGTTTCACCATTCCATAATAACCGGCAATGTGGCGATGCGTACTTCCGACGAGTTCCGCAAGATCGGGAGGGATCCATTTTCCTCGATATTTTTCCTCGTAACCGACCGGGGCTGGATAATCGTCACGCGAGTTTTGGTGGTGCGGTTCAATGAATGAGCTGAAAAGAAAAAATGGTTTCTTCTGATGCTTGTCGATAAAGCGAATGATGGCATCTGTTTCGGCATCCACTCGATAGCCGGGAAGTTTGTGTTCCTGACCTGCGTTATCGTAAAGATTGAGATCGTAGGCGTCGGAGGTGAATTCGAGGATATTACTCGCGAGCCACTCCTGATATCCGGCGCGCTGCTCCTCGCGAACCGGCCCATGGCTTTCGTCGTCGCCCAAGTGCCATTTGCCGATATAGCCGGTCTGATACCCGGCTTGATTGAAACACTGAGCCAAAGTGGGTGCAGTTGTTTTGAGAGGAATTCCATTGCGCCAGCAGCCGGTCGTTGTTGCGTACTGTCCGGTCTGGAGACAGGAGCGGGCGGGACCACAGACCGGCTGACAGGTAAATGAGTTTGCGATGTGGGTACCGAGTCGCGCCATTCGATCAAAGTTCGGCATGAGATCGAGAGGATTTCCGTGAAGCCCGGAACAGTCCCAGCGCTGTTGATCGGTGAAGAAAACGATGATGTTTGGCTTATCTTGCATGGGGATGGGTGGGGTTATGCGGAAAGCGTTTGAGGAGGTAAAGTGCTTTCAGTTCGTGGAATTTGAGTAATCCATTCGTCCAGATAAGAGCGGAGCTTCTGCTCGATGATCTCAGAGTCCAGATGTTTGGCAAGATTGCAAACTTCGCCGGGGTCTTTTTGTTGGTCAAAGAGTTGATCTCCAAAGGAACGGTAATCGGTATAGTTCGAATTTTCCGGCTTCATCCAGACGCCTAATTTATAGCGATCGGTAATGACCGTCGACTGAGACCAGTTTTCTGAAACCAGATACATTCTTCCGACCGGGGTGCCTTGGATGAGATGCGACGCCAACGACTTCCCTTGCAGCGGATGTTTGGCTGGGGCGGCTGGGACGCCGGAGAGTGCGAGCAAGGTTGGATAGAGATCGACGAGTTGGACCAACTCTTCCGAGACGCGACCTGCTAAAATTTTTCCAGGCCAGGAGATTATCATCGGAACGCGCAGGGTCTCTTCATAAACATTATGGCCCGGAGCACATTTTTCGACCATTCCGTGGGCTCCAACGAAATCGCCATGATCCGAGGTATAAACGATGATCGTATTTTCCAATTGCCCGGTCGCTTCCAACGCTTTGAGGATCTCTCCGACGTGATCATCAATTTCCTCAACCAAGGCATAATAGGCGGCGAGATAGTCGCGATAGATCTGTTCATCCTGACGGGCGAGATCAATGCGCCAGACGCGATTTTTCCCGCAATGTTGTTCTTGCAGCATCGGAGGAAGTTCTTCGAACGGTTGTCGCAGGGTGGCGGGCATCGCGATTCCATCGGAGGCGAGTCGTCCTTTTCCCCAATGACTTCGGTCAAACCGTTGGTAGTAGCGCGGAAGCGGGGTGTACGGTTGATGAGGACGATAAAAAGAGGCGAAGCAGAGGAATGGCTGCTCGGATTTTTTTTGCTCGTGAATAAATTGAACCGTCTTTTGTTTCGTCCATGCCTCCATCGTCATCGTCTCGGGGAGTTGGGACTCGCGGACCGCAAAGATGGAGAACGGCATCTCCTGCGTTTGACGTGGTGTTCCCTCCATCCCGCGACCCCACTCGGCAGCCCAATCGTGATCGAGTTCTTTGGAAAAGCCCTCTTTCTCAATCCAGTCGGGATAACTTTCACCCTCGCTCTCGTGAATGAAGTGACTGTGACGAATTTCCCATCCGGTATCGCAGCCCGCGTGAAGATGCCGTTTTCCAAAGGCCGCCGTTCGATATCCGGCCTGACGAAAAGCATCGGGGAGGGGGACGACTTCATCCATCACGGAACTCCGGTCAAGATTGCCGCGACACCCGAGCGTCCGGGGATAGAGTCCGGAGAAGAGCGAGTTGCGGCTTGGGGCGCAGATGGCATCCTGACAATAAGCCCTGGTAAAGCGAACTCCACACGCTGCCAGACGATCCAGATTCGGCGTTTGAACATCCGGATGTTTTTCCGCACCAAGCACGGCGGCCTGGTGTTGATCGGTAAAAAGAATCAGAATATTGGGAGATTGGGATGAAGGCATTGCGGGAGTTTCTGGGATTCTATAAACGTTTGGGCTTTGTCATGATCGCTCGATAGCGATCTAACTCTGCTTGGAATGCGGGCGGCATGACCAATGGAGTTGTCGGAGCGGCATCTCCAAAGATAAATTTATAGCGCGCGTCACCATCGTCCAAGGCAACAGGAAGACGGGTTTCCGGATCAATCCACGCAGAGTAAATAGCGGTCTCGGGGGCATTTCCTCCACCGACATAAACAGTCACTTGATCTTTAAAAAAAAGACATTTTTTCCCATAAATTGTTTCACCCTTTTCTTGTTGGTTTTTGGGGTTAATCCATGAGAGGGCTTTATCATCTAATTGCGCTAAAGGGGGGAGGCGTCGTAGCCCCCCCCGATCCACATAAACCTGTCCGGACCGGATATTTTGATTGATTGAGATTCCCTCCTCTGGAAGTTCCCAGATCTCAGTCGATTTTTTGTTCGACCAAGTTAACTGATAACGAACGGTCTTTTCAAAACGGCTTACTTTGGCGCGAGTCATCAGGATCGCTTCAGGTGCAGTTCCCGCTGAATCTGGTTTTTCTTTTTCAGGAATCGTCGGGGTCGGTTTCGAGGTGATTTCAATCTGATAGCTTATATTTCCTTCTGGCAATCGTGCCAGCGGTTCGGCTTGTAATGGTGCGATTCTACCCCAGGCGATGAGCGCGAATCCGATTGCGTTGAGTCTTTTATTCATAAACGGGTTCCAACTGCTGTGAGACAACTTTGGCGGTCTGTCGATCGATGGCGAGGTGAAGCCAATACCGTTTTTCTCCTTCAACGAGAAATTGATGGAGGCCCGAGGCCGACTCCGGAAATCGTCCCGTTTGAGCGACCAGATCGATGAGGAGATTCCAGGTTCCGGTGTTTAAATTTTCAGAGAGTGCACGCGTGGGGGCTTCTGCCAATGCCTTGTTTTTTTTGTCAGAATCTTGCGTGAATGCGGCGTTGATTCTGTCACTCAATGAAAGAACGAGATCTGTTCGGCTCGCAATCGGCAAGAGCGACTTGTCGGCTAGGCCGTTCATAATTTGGGTTGCTATCGTGTTAGCTTCGGTGGTGCTGATCGTTGTGGTTGCCGGATACTCGGTTTTGGTTGCGCTTGAAAGCAATGATTGAAGAATAAGGGAGTTACTTGAGTTCGGATTGATCTTTCCTGCAACGACATTCGGTCCGTCATTCACACTGAAAAAATCAAGTAAGGCTGCATCGGCGCTGGAGGTCGACCAGAGGTCGAGATTCTTTCCCGGCAGATCTCGAAAGGCATAGCCGAGTTCGCCAACGGAACGGAATGATCGATTCAGAATCACGGGACGCCGCTGATCCGTCGTTGTGGGTTGGCTGGTGGAGTGATACAAATAACACCCTTCTCCGGTGCTTGCTTTCCTGCGAACTCCGTCTCCGGGACGGACGACCCCATCGGGATCCATGTAATAGGAGTTGTAGGTTGATCCTGCATTATTGGCTGCATCAGGGTTGGTGATTAAATTCATCATCCACATCGGCATTCCCATTTTTCCGCTCATACTGCTGGTGCTTGCTGGGGTGGTTTGGTAGTAAAATCCGTCAGTAGTGCGTGGATAGTAGTCCTCCATTGCAACTTGTTTACTGAAGCCTTTTGCTGCATTAAAATCGGAATCAACGGATTGCTCGGGATATAAGAAGTTAGAGCCAATATTTCCCCCGTTCGTCCTTGTCACGGAGATCGATAGCCGATCTGTGCGGGGATCAGATGCATGGTTCCAAGTCCAGCCGGCGGTTTGCAAGGTGCCATTTTGGAGTGCCATATCAACCTGTGGGCATGTGGAATTATTGCGTAACAAGATTCCAATTCGGGACATGAAAGTATAGGGTGTCCAACGATTTCCGTCCCAATATTCGAGTGCAAGAGTTAATCTAAAATTTGGTGAAAGCTGAGGATTCATCGAAGGAAGAGCATTGCTCCAAGGGGTTTGGGCCAGGTTTTTAGGCCATGAGGAAGAACCTGCATAAATCGCCGCAAAATTGAGGTGATCATAGGGGGCAGGAACCGAGGTGCTACCGCCGAATGCAACTCCCAAAAGAGCTGCTGTACAAAGGTTGACGGGATCCGTTGTGGCAACGCTCGCATCCGCCATCGTTGCCAATAAAAGTGTTGGCTTGGAATAAAAATTTGAGGTGCTCAATCCCGCATTCGCATCCGAAAAATAGAGATCTCGGTAGGAGGGATTACTGTCGTAATCAATCACAGATCCGACGCATCCCTTACTGGTGAGTTGAGCGTTATTGAAATCTCCTTGCACTCCTCCATACGCACGTAATCGTAAATGAGTTGGCTTGGCGCCCGTTGCGGTTGTCGGTAAGCTTTGGTGGGGATTCCATATTTCCGGCTGCATGTAAAACTTCCAGTTCGTTGCAGTTCCCCACGCCGTTTCAGGGGGGGCGTTGGTATCTTCAAAAGCGATCAGGTAGATGCGATGTAAAAAAGGAAGGTTTTCAATTCCGAAGGCCGTATTATAAAATTCATATTTCTGTGCTCCGGTTGCAAAGGCTGGGAAATAAATTGCTGTGGGATAACTATCGACATCAGATTGGTCGATGATGTTCGCTCCAATTTGCATCACATGTAAGCTCGGTTCCGCTCCATAATCTTCAAAATATTGTCCGCCCGGACCAACGACGCTGACGTTCGGTTGTGGGAGTGGGTTTTGGATGGCGCCAGGACTTTTGGCAAGCGACCCACTCAAAATCCCTGCATTCAAGAGTTCAAAGAAATTCGGTTCCCGTCCTTCGGTGGCGACTTGTGCGAGGGTTTTAATGCTTTTTGGTGAAGCCGTGACTTCGACGTATTCCCAATAGTAATACGGTTGGTTGACGGTCGGTGATTTCCATTCCAGTCCAAAGCAGGCGCGAATGGCCGCAGCGGAAATTCCGGATTTCGCGCCTGCGTGTTCGAGCCAGGCGAGTTTGGCGAGGGAGAAGCGATGTTGCATGACGGGATCGCCCGGTTTGACCCGGTAGCTGTCAGAGGTTCCATCGTCGTTGTAGTGGGTGACGGTTGTGGCTGTGGTGTGGCGAACTCCCGTTGCAAAGCGGTTCGCGGATTCATCTTTGTTGGCGTCGCTTAAATAATTCACCGGTGTGGTTCCTGCTCCGCCGACATAATTCGTCATGAAGGTGGAGTTCGTATTCGGGCGCCACGAGGGGGCGTTCACTTCCCTTGAAAAATGAGTGAAATATTCCGGGGTGTTTGGAACCAGTTTTTCCTTCATCGCGCGGAGCATTTCGCCCCGGGAGAGAAGGACATTGTGGGAATCTTTGACCTGAAGGAATCCGTACTTGGAGGAGTATTCGCTGACGTGTGCCTGATAGTTGGTTCCCGTGGCGGTGTCGGTGGTCCCATTGCGCCAGGTGATAAAATCATCAACGGCTTTTTCGTCAATCGAACTATTCACGGTTCTTAAAACCGAGAGATCTGCGTAAGCTTGGGAGGATTTTGCGCCGATCACATTGGTTGCGGACGTTGGATATCCGGCGACATTCACGTCAAATCGCCCGGAGACATCATAGATGGAATAGCCGAATCGTCCGATGACGTAGTCCTTGCCGGTTGATTGCTTGGCGTCGGCAATGGGTGGGTTTTTCACGCCATTCGAGCGGGTCATGTAGAGCCAGGTCGGCAGGGTCGATTGAGATCCCAACTGCGGCCCCTTGCTTCCGAACCAGCGTTTGGAGGAGACCGCGCGACCGTTGAGGCTTTCGGTATCGAGTGGAATGGGAGAAGCGACAACGGTGCTTTTTGCATGAATCCCAATCTCCTTGGCGGAGACTTTCACGAGGGTCTCTTTTCCCATGGTGTCTGGAGTGACGGTTCCGAGTTTCGAAGGAAATGCTTTGGCGGGAGTCGAGGGCTGATACACGGGCGAGGCGGTGCTGATATTGTCCACAGCGACTGAGTTTTCGACGATTTCCTGACGTAATTCACCGATGACCGTTTCCAAGGCGGCTTGTGCCAGCATTTCGGTTTTGGCCAGGTTTGCGCTTGAAAAGGAGATCTGCCGATTGATCATTGCCTTGGAGAAAAAGACCATGACCAAAAGGGTCAGAAGGACTACCGTGAAGAGGGTAATGATCAGCGCCATTCCCTTGCGGAACGGTCGTTTGGCTTCGATTAATTTTTGGAGCGTCATCATCGGTTGCGACTCCCGTAGGGGGTGATCGGATAAAAGCGTTGGTAGAGCCGGACGGATTGCCGGACGGGAAGGGGAATGGAATCCGGCAACTTGGTTAAATTCTGAGTCGCTTTCATCCACGCATCCATCGGAAGGATTCCATCGTTGGGAGTGGAGATAAAGGAGGAAGCGAGGGTGGTGGTACTGACGGAATCTAAGATTTTCAGTGCTTCGCCATCGACGACAACCAGTCCGACGACCAGAGAGGCAATCCGGTTCAGGTCGAGGTAGGTATTCCCGGGATCCGGCGTCCCCGTATCACTTCCGACTCCGGCTCGGACCGGAAAGCGATAGACGACCTGGCCGTACGATTTGAGAATGGTCGGAGTGACTTCGCCTTGAAAATAAACCGGCTCTCCATCGGGATAAAGCTGTACTCCGACCACGGCATGAATCACGGAGGGACTGACCACATCCAGATCCGCGCTCGTGATGGCGATGGGGTATTCGGTTTCGTCGAAGGAGATCGGCAACCCATTGGTTTTGAGTCCGATAAAGGCCGGCATATTCCAGGAGATCGCCTTGGAAGCTCGTGACAGGCACGGTTTTCCAGAGTTGACCGGAAGCGAATCGATTCGGTAGCTCACCAAAGAGACCCCTCGGTTGACAAATCCTGCAGGGAGGGGAGACGGATTGGAGGAGGCGGTTTGAGAAAGAAATTTCAAAAGGTCTTTTTTATCCGAGCCCCCACTGATTTTAAAATCGGCATCAGGCCGTTTGATGGCGACGGCCAGATCCATTCCAATGCGATCAAAGACCGCCCGTGCTTGCGAGGCGGCATCGATTGCACGATTGCTGATGCGCGTCCCCTTGGTCACCGTGTTCATGACTTGAGTGAGCAGGAGAGTCAGCACGGTGAGAATCGTGAGGGCGGCGAGAATTTCGACGAGGCTGAAACCGGAAGAATTGTTTCTCGCCAAGTTCGCCAAGGCGCTAAGCGGTTGATTTTTTGGGTTTTTAGAAAAGAATTTTTCCGCTTCGCGCCTTGGCGAACTTGGCGAGAAAAAGAGATCAGTCGTTTTCGCTCCACGGATTGACCGATGAACCGAGGGACTCTGAATATGAACGAGAAGGACGGAGCTATTTTTCATGGCGCAGGGAAGCTCACGACGGTTTCGACGAAGCCACGAACTTTCGTGAGGTCGGTCACGGCGCTGATGTCGTTCTCGGGGGTGGCGATCCAATTGACAACAAGTCGAGCTTGAAGCGAGTTCAAACTTCCTTTGGCGGGAATGACCGTATAAATGACCGAGACTTGGAATGGAGGGCGTGAGGAAGCGTCGAGAGTGACGGCACGTTCTCCCTCGTCAATTCCGGTGGTTGTGGATCCGAGGGAGAGGCTGGTGGTTGGGCTTTGGATGAGGCTATTGTAAGCGTAGTTTCCCGAGGTTTCATCGGCTTCGTAGGGGAGAAGTAAGCCAAAGATCGCCGATTTTCCTCCGCGTTGGAGCGGATGGGTGTTGCGTAGATCGGCTTCGAGTGTACTTAAAATGCAGACCGCGCGACTCTCCTCGGCCGAGATCTGATTGGTTTTCACTCCCAGGGGCAAGAGCGCCAGGACGCTGGTAAAGGTGAACGAGGCAATGGCCAGCGCGAGGGCGACTTCGATTAAACTAAAGGCATTGCAGTTTCGAAAGGACTTGGATGAGTAAGAGATTTCTCGCGCGGAGACGCGGAGACCGCGGAGGAAATCCATTTGGCTGTTTAATCCAAAATCCAATCCTCCGCGAACTCCGTGTCTCCGCGCGCGAGCTTCTGATTCAGGAAGGGTTTTCAAATTCCATCCTCCTTCCGATAGACGCTGACCAAGCCGGTGGTTCCAGAAATCCGTATGATAAAAGGATTTGATTTCTTTTTGTCTCCAGCGCGTTCGAATCCGATTTTGATGAATCTTGCGGTGGTGCCGTTTTTGATTTGAGCATTGCCGTGAGGATCAAATTGGATGATTGATTTAAAATCCAATTCCGAGGAGGCGCCGCTCATTTTTCGGCGGAACGGCTCGATGTCGGTGGAAGAGGGGAGGAGATCGCTGGTGGTGGAGAAGGAGCCATTTTTTCCAGTGACGTCGAGGGCGTCGTTTACTTCAAGTCGATCGAAGACCAACGGTTTTTTCAGAAGAGGCCAGCGTTTTTGATCGCCCGTGTCTGTATCCAAAGTGCCATCGGCTGAATAGATGGAAAGAACGACGGTCTGTTTGGAGGAACTCTGGCCAATACCGACTCTCACATAAGTTTGATGGGTGATGGCGTGAAGTCGTGAGAGCTCCAGTAATCCAGAGAGCTCGGAGGAGGCGCGATTTTCGCCACCGGCACCGGAGAGGGCTTTAAATGCGGGACCGGCCATCGCCATGATCATGGCCATAATCCCCAAGACGACCAGCATCTCAACGAGTGAAAATCCTCTTGCTTGCGGGGAGGTTGCATTAGGATGTTTGAAGCTCAAGCGCACTCCTAGGAGAACACCATCTCGACATTGATGATGAATAGTTTCATCGTCGTTTTCTGTTGTCGTCTGTTTTAGGGGACCATTTAAATCGAAGGAGCCGCCGTACTTTCACGTACGACCAGGGTCGGATGGACGAACGTTTTTCGAGCTTTGGAATCCTTCTGGGTCAGAAGATCAAAGACGGCCTGAGTCATTTCAACAAAGGGATGTGCCATCGTAGTCAAGGAAGGGTGTGTCATCGTTCCCGCCTCAATGCCATCGGTTCCCATCACAGAGACATCTTTTGGGACTTGAATGCCGCGCTGTTGCAGCCACTTGATTGCTGCCAACGCTCCGACATCCGAAACGGCAAAGATGGCGGTAGGGCGTTGGGGGCCGCTCATGAGTTCGTCCATCACGGATTCCACTGCATTGTAAGCGCTATCCCAGAGTCGGGTGCCACAGGTGATGACTTTGGTTTCCAGAGTGAGGGAGGCCTCGCGGGCACAGGCGCGGAAAGCCTCGATGCGTTCGACGACGTTCTCTTTTTCTTCGGGTTCACTCACGAGGAGGGCGATCCGTCGGTGTCCGAGTTCCACCAAGTGATTAAATCCGAGCTTCATCAAAGTCTGATTACAGCCGCCGACAAATCGGAAGGAGGAATCTCGCATTAAGGTGCCGACCACCACACAGTCATAACCTTTTTCTTCCAACGCCGCAGTCAGTTCCTGGGTTGCACGAGGGGAATTTTCCAATAAAACGACGCCTCCTTCCTGCGGGCCAAATTTGAGACTGCTGTACGCCTTGAGGAGGCGCTCCCCTTTGTGGGTATAGATGGGGAGGAGCGGGATATTTCGATTGAGACACTCGGCATTAATTAAGGCAAGGAGCTGCGCAACGGTGGGGGAGGAGTAATCAGGGAGAAAGACGGCGAGGTTCAAGAGGCCGTGTGGCGCACTACTTTTGGAGACGAGCGTGCCTCGTGCCGGGCGTTTTTCGAGGAGGCCCTGATTGGCTAAGTCAGCCAGGGCCCGGCGGACGGTTCCCTGGGAAAGGCCGAGTTCCTGAACGAGTTGGGATTCGGAGTAAAAGCGGGCCTGATCTTCAAAGTGGTTCTTGATCAAGCGCTCCAAAGAGGTTCGGAGTTGAGCATGAAGGGGAAGATCTCGGGAGCTATCCAAGACGATTTCCTGTAGAAGCGCTAAGGGAACTGGTTCTGAGGCAAGTGCTTTCATGAATCTCCTATTATTTAAAGGAGTAACTTACACTTGATTGGAAGATGAGTCAAGGTGGAATCTGGTGATGCTCGGGGCGGACGCATCTAAATTTCAGTTTACGCATACGTGTAGCCGCCGCCGTCACTGGCGAGGTATCGAGGATGCGGGGATCAAGAAGGGATCGGGGATTTGAGGGATCCATGAATCATGAAAAGCGCTCTACTATTTTAATTAAGATTAAAGGAGTCTGTTTATTTAATTTTAAAATACGGTTTTGTTCAAATTTTTTTATCGGTCATTCGCGTTGGATAGATTTTATGTAAATCTTATTTTTATTTATAAAGTTCATAAACTACACATGAACAACATAATATGTCTTTTAATGAGTTGAATAATCAAAATAAATTCATTGATCGGTCTGATTGCCTTGGATCTCTAAAGCTTTAAAAATTTTGTTGACTAAATGCTTTAAAGGAGTAAATAATGCAATCACAACGAATGAAATCAGATCGACCCAATGAAGCCACTTTTGCTCCCTTAGTCTAAAACGCAGAAAAACCGATAGGAATTGAAAAAAATGAAAAAAATCGACTCATACCGAAAGGCCATCCAATCATGGCTCGTCGCTGCAGGATGCTGCATGCTCATCGGAACCACACTCGAAGCTCAGGATTTGTCTGAGGGAGGGACTCCGCCTCCTCCGGTTTTCAAGGAAGACCAGATCATTGTGAAGTTTAAGAAGGGGAAAACGATCGGCGATATTGATTCCGTCAACAAAAAGCTGAAGACTCAGTCGAGAAAAGTCATCTCACAACGAATGAATGCTCACGTGGTTGAGGTTCCGGCGGGCGAGTCGGTTGAGACGATGATGGAAAAGTTTAAGAAGAGCGGTGCGGTTGATTATGCCGAGCCCGATTATGAATTAACGACGACGGCGATGCCGAATGATCCAAAATTCTTGGATGGAACTCAATGGCCGTTGCATAATACCGGACAAATCGGAGGAAACCCTCCCATTGCTGGAGTGGTGGATGTCGATATCGATGCGCCGGAAGCGTGGGATATTCAACCTTCTGCGGAAGGGGTAATTGTGGCGGTGATTGATACGGGAGTTCGTTATACACACCAGGATCTCAAAAACAGCATGTGGAAGAATCCCGGTGAGACCGGTCTCGATGCCCAGGGTCTCGACAAGGCAACGAATAAAGTGGATGACGATAACAATGGTTACGTCGATGACGTTCATGGGATTAATTCCATTGGGTACAAGAATGGAAATCCGATCGATACGCACGGTCACGGAAGTCATTGCTCCGGAGTCATTGCGGCTTCATCGAATGATGGAATTGGGATGACGGGAGTGGCGCCGAAGGCGAAAATCATGGCGTGCAAATTTTTGAATCCGTCCGGAACGACCTCGAACGCGATTGAGTGTGTTGAATATGCCCGGAAGATGGGGGCTCACATCATGAGCAATAGTTGGGGAGGAGGAGGATTCTCCCAAGCGCTCTATGATGCGATCGATGATGCCCGGAAAGCAGGGATTATCTTTGTGGCTGCGGCGGGTAACAATCACGCGAATATGGATATTGCTCCGCACTATCCCTCCTCGTACCTCGTTGACAACGTTGTCGCGGTCGGTTCGATTGCTCGTGATGGAAAAAAGTCGAGCTTCAGTAATTATGGATCCGGGATGGTTCACATCCTTGCTCCGGGAAGCTATATTTATTCCTGCATTAAGAGCAATGATGCGGCGTATGCCTCATGGAATGGGACTTCGATGGCGACTCCTCACGTTTCCGGGGCGTTGGCGTTAATGAAGGCGCGCTTCCCGGGTGATACGTACAGTCAATTGATCAATCGACTCTGTCGTGGGGCGAAAACGTCTGCCAGTAATCCGTTGATGTATCTGAATCAGGCCAGCTCGAAAGGGTATTTGAGTCTTGCCAAGGCATTGAATTGCACGGATACGCGTCCCTTGGGGGATGATTCCAAGGAGGCAATCAAGCTTGGGGTTAATGGGGCGATGGCGCGCACTTCCAATCAGAATGCAACGAAGGAAGTGGGCGAGTTGGATCATGCCGGGATCAATGGAGGTCATACGGTCTGGTTCAAGTGGTCGGCGCAAGTCGATGGGATTGTGAAATTGAATACCGAAGGGAGTAGTATTGACACGGCCCTGGCGGTCTATTCCAGCAGTAATCTTAAGGTGGCACTCGTCAGTAATGATGATGCGAATGGGAAAAAGACCAGTGCGGTCACTTTCCCTGTACAAAAGAGCAAAAGCTACCTGATTGCGGTTGATGGCAAAAACGGAGAGACGGGGACAGTTGCGGTGCATCTGGATCTTCCGCCTGCGAATGACGATTTCGTCAATCGCCAGATGATGACGGGTGCGAGCGTCAAGGTTGCGGTTTCAAATCTGGGAAGCTCCGTTGAAGTCGGTGAAGCCCCGAAAGCGGGGGATCCTGCCTCACGCTCCGTTTGGTATTCATGGGTCGCTCCGGTAAGTGGAACGTATCTCTTTGATACCTTCGGCGGTTCAGTCGGATTTGACACGGTGCTCGGAGTGTACGAGGGCGATCAATTGGCAACGCTTCTTGAAAAGGGGAGCAACGATGATCGAGTCTCTCCTCCACGTAGTGACGCGGATCGGAAATCAATCGTTACGATCCCGGTGGTGCAGGGAGTGACCTACCAGATCTCGGTTGATGGATACGCTGGATCCAGCGGGACAACATCCTTGAGAATCTATCCCCAAGGGGCGGTTCCTCCGAAATAAAGTAAGTCTCATCGGAAATGATAAAATACCCGCAGGGCTCACCCCCTGCGGGTATTTTCGTTTTGAGAGAGAGTTTCGCTGAGGAGAGCAGGAATTCAGGATCGAGGGCAGACGCATCTAAATTTCAGTTTTGCGCATGAGTGTAGCCGTCGCCGTCCCCGGCGCGGTATCGAGGATGTAAGGATCAAGAAGGGA
>CAZKRU010000072.1:0-21609 GCA_964555235.1 uncultured Verrucomicrobiota bacterium | reverse complement strand
TTCCGCTTGCAGTCCGAAAAGAGTTTCACGAGAAACTTCGAAACTTCCTCCTCTCCAAGGGCGAGAAGGAGATTCTTCAAAAGTTTTATCAACTCACCGACTTTATGGCGAAAAAGCCGGTGACGTTGGGGAACCTTTTCCAGGATCATGAGGCGTGGGAGACCCTGACGGAGGTTTATCATGCCCAATTTTCGAATCTCTCCTTCATTGATTTCTTTTGGGCAACCCGATTTATGCTGCTCCCGCTCTGGCAGGCATGGAGCCAGATCCCCCAGCAGCCCCTTGCTAAAATCAATCACACGATCTGTACTGGCTACGCGGGATTCATCGGTTCGATGATGAAGCAGCGATTCGAAACGCCACTCCTTCTGACGGAGCATGGAATTTACACAAAGGAACGTATTTCTGAAATCAATCAAGCGGGATGGATTTATACTCCGGACATGCTTTACTTTGATTTTCGATCCGATTGGAGGAAACTTCAGGAATTGTGGATTCAACTTTTCATGCTTCTTGGAAAATCGACATATCATTCCTGTAGCCGGATTCTGACTCTCTACGAAGGAAATGCCCGGCTGCAGGTGGAATTTGGTGCGGATCCGGAAATCCAAGAAGTGCTTCCCAATGGAATTGATCCCCGCGAATACGAAGAAGTGCGTTTGCATCGTGCGACGCTTTCGCCTTCCCGTCCGCTGGTCATTGGATTTATCGGGAGAATCGTTCCGATCAAGGATGTGGAGACACTGCTTTATGCGAGTCATGCCGTTTTTCAAAAATCCCCGCGCACGGAGCTTCGGCTGTATGGACCGGCTGAGGAAGATGAAGAGTACTATGAGAAATGCCTCAAACTGATCCGGATTCTCGGAATCGGCGATCGTGTCCGTTTCATGGGATCCCTCCCAGTGAAGGAGATCCTGAAGGAAATTGATATCCTCGTGCTGACCAGTATCAGCGAGGGGCTTCCGCTCGTGATTTTCGAGGCCTTTGCCTCGGCGATCCCGTGCGTCTCATCCGATGTTGGTGGGTGTCGCGATTTGCTTTATGGAAGAACTTCCTCGGACAAGGCGCTCGGTCGGGGCGGGATTCTGACGGGGATTAGTTCGCCCGACGAAACTTCGGAAGCACTTTTGACCTTGTTGAAAAATCAAGAGCTCCGATTAAAGATGGGCCAGGCAGGACTTCAGCGGGTGACTGACTATTATCAAATCGAGCGGGTTTATCAACGCTATCGGGAGCTCTATCGCGGGCTTTTGGATCAAACCGAAAAGAACTAAAGGGGGACGCACATGGCGGGCATCGGTTTTCGACTCAACAAAATCCTCTCCAAGAAAAGCTTTGAGGGGCTTCTGGCGGCCTACGGCTATGCGGCGGTGATTGGAAGTGGACCTTGGTTGGTATCGATTGGAACTTTGGCGCTTTTGGGGGCGATGCTTCCGGGGTTTGGTTCGCAGGATGTCGCGGCGTCGGCCTTTTTTTCATCGGTGACGTATGCGGTGGCGCTGAGTTTGATCCTTTCAGGAGGATTGCAAATGGTGCTGACACGGCATGTGGCGGATCTCGATTATGATAAAAAGAAGCAGGAACAACTCGGAGCGACGCTTTCCTGTCTGGGTATAGTGATTCCACTTTCTGCGATGTTGGGGACTTACTTTTTTGTGGTGATGGCGCCGGAGCTTCCGCTCTTGGCTCGATATTCAGCCGCGATGCTGCTCACAGTTTTTTCCGGAATTTGGTGTATCTCGGTTTATCTGACGGCAATGAATCGGTTTGAATATATTTTAATTTCATATGCCATTGGATATGGGGTCAGTTTTTTGAGCGCCTGGCTGCTGGCTCCGCATGCGGCTTACGCGGGGGCATATGTCGGCTTTCTCATGGGTCAGATGCTTCTCTTTATTCTTCTGGTTTGTGGAGTTCGGCGTGAACTTCCCGGTTCCGCTCGCTGTCATCTTGACTACTTTCATTCCATTCGAAAATATTGGCGACTGCTCCTCTGCGGATCCCTCTACAATCTGGCGCTCTGGATTGACAAATTTATTTATTGGGGAATTGATCCGGATCGCGTTCATTTGGCCGGGCTGATGTACAGCTCGACGGTTTATGACAAGGCCAACTATTTGAGTATGCTGACGATGATTCCCGGACTTGCGGCATTTCTGCTTCGCCTGGAAACGGATTTCTCAGCGAGTTGTTCGGAGTTTTTTCATCGGGTGGTCAATCACGCGACGCTGAGTGATATTCAGGAGGCGAAGCGGCTGATGATTCGTGCCTTTCTCACGGGGTTGTGGGAGATGATTCGAATTCAGGGGGTCTTCACGTTGTTAATTCTCCTGGCGGGAGAAGAGGCTCGTGTTTTTTTAGGGCTGGGACACCTTCAACAAGGCGTCTTTGTGACCCTGATGCTGGCAGCCTGCGTGTTGGTTGTTTTGATCGGTTATACGACCCTGCTTTTTTACTTGGATAAACAACGGGATGTTTTGATTACCTATCTGTTAATTCTCGTTACGAATACGGCGGGAACTGCCTATACAGTTCATCTCGGGGAAGGGACTTACGGTTTGGGATTGCTGACAGGGCTCTGTGTGGGGCTCGTCTATGCCGGATATCGCAGTAGTGTGACATTAAGGTTACTTGAGTTTGAAACGTTTACGTCACAGCCGATCTATAACGAGAATTGACCCCGATCCCGGGAACTCGTAGCCTCTCGTTCATCGGATGGAAACTCACCCCCCCCCTTCACTCTTGATTGTTGATGACGACCCAAGCATCCGTCGTTTTCTCAGTGCCATCTGCACGGCGCAAAGCATCCCGACGATTGCGGTTGAAAGTGCAGAAGCTGCGTTGGAACAGCTTAAGGTCCGTTCGTTTGATTTGATTTTGTTGGATTTGCAATTGAACGATGCCAATGGGTTTGACTTGGCAGAGCAGATCAAGACAGACTATCCGCACCACAATATTCCGATCATTGGAATGTCCGGGCACTTCTCGACTCCGGAGAATGTGGCTCGTGGATTTAACCTCGGGTTTATCGATTACATTCTCAAGCCGTTTACCGAGATCGATTTCATGGCGCGAATTCAATCGCGCATTAATTTGGAGTGGAATCGGAAGAAAATCGACCAGGACCATCAAGCTGCGCAAAAGCGGGCATTGCGTCAGGTGGAATCCGAGCAGGAGCGATTCCGCGCGCTGGCCTGCAACGGTTTCGATTTGATCATTGAGTTTGATGCGGAGGGGAAGCCGATTTATCTCAGTCCGAATCATGCCTCCGTTTTAGGTTGGAAAGTGGAAGAGATGTCCCTTTCGGATTTCTTCCTCCAGATTCATGACGATGATCGCGAAAAATTGAAGGATTCCATTACAAAGACGGGGAGCGACATCATCTCGTTTCAGCTTCAGGATAAGAATCAGATTTATCACCGGTTTGAGGCAAATCGATGCCGGTTTCATTCCGAGCTTGGAGACCGTATTCTACTGATCTGTCGTGACATGACTTCTCAATATGAGAATCAGGAGCGACTTAAGTTTTTGGCGATGCATGATCCGTTGACGAAATTGCTGAACCGGAATTCACTCGACGAAGTCTTTCGCCGTTATCTTCGGGAGGCGAGAAGGGGGAAACCATGCGCGGTCGCTTTTGCAGATCTGGATCGATTCAAGGTGCTCAACGATCAATTGGGGCATCGTGCGGGAGATCAAGTACTTCAACAGGTCAGTAGTCTGATGCTCAGTGTGCTGAATTCCGAGGATAAATTGATTCGTTATGCGGGAGATGAATTCGTTGTTTTTTTGGGAAATACGCCGCCGGAACAGATCCAAGAGCGGGCGGAACAGATCATCTCGAAGGTTCGTCATTATCGCTATGAACATGAGGAGAAACAGTTTTCGTTGAATATCTCGATGGGGGCGGTTCCTCTGGATATTCATAAAAAGCTCGAAGAGGTTCTCTCGCAAGCCGACAACGCCTGCTATAGCGCAAAGCGTCTGGGGGGGAACCGGATCGAACGATTTGATCCACAGCGAAACGTTTTTAATGTCCTTAAAAGCGATCACACACATCTCGAGCTTTTGATGGAGCATTTGAATTCAGGGAAAGCGGAGATTTGGTATCAGCCGATCGTTCACCTCGAATCGCGCCGGCCGATTTATTATGAAGCACTCCTCCGACTTCACGGATGCAATGGAGAAATTATTTCACCGGGTGCGCTGGTCGCCTCTGCGGAAAGGCTCAATGCGGCCGGTGAACTGGATATGTTTGTCTTAAGTCGCGTGTTGGAGGATATTAATAAATACTCGTGGCTCAGTGCATCGATTAACCTTTCCGGACAAACTCTGGCGATGCCTAATTTCGAAGAGTGGCTCGTGAAAATGATTGAGGTTCTCCAGGTCAATCCGGAACGCATCAGTTTTGAAATCACCGAGACCTATTTGATCCAATACCTGGACGAAATCAAGGAGCGCTTGAAGCGACTCAGAAAATTGGGGCTTCGATTTCTCTTGGACGACTTTGGTTCTGGCTACTCGTCGTTGAATTATTTGCGAGAGATGCCGATTGATACCTTGAAAATTGATCGATCCTTTATTGAGAAAATTGATGACTCGGATTTTGACCGGGTTCTCCTGGAGTTTATTCTTCGTATTTCCAATGTCGCAGGAATCAAGACGGTCGTTGAAGGGATTTCACAGGAGGAACAGCGGACGATGCTTTTGGAGATGGGCTTCACAAGGGCCCAAGGCTTCTTGTTCAGCAAAGCCCGACCTCCGACTCACTGGAATGAATACTTTCAGAATACCTTGATTCAATAAATCGCGCCCAACTGCTTCGCTTTTTTCGTCAAGTCATCCGCCTGACTCATCGTCATATTGAGGTCTCGAAGAAGTCCATCCTTGAGGCTGTAGATCCATCCGTGAAGCGTGAGGGGCTGGCCGCGTTCCCAGGCATTTTGGACGGCGGTGGTCTGGGCGACATTGATGACTTGTTCGCAAACATTCAGCTCGCAGAGGAGATCCGCTTTCAACTCTTCGGGAACTTCCGCAAGCTGAGTCCGGTATTTGTAAGAGACATCTTGGATGTGGCGCAGCCAATTATCGACCAGACCGAGCTTCGTGTTGGAGAGGGCGGCTTGAATTCCGCCGCAACCGTAATGACCGCAGACCATCAAGTGTTCCACTTTGAGAACATCAATGGCGTATTGCATGACCGAGAGACAGTTTAAGTCCGTATGCACGACGACATTTCCGACATTTCGATGAACGAAAAGTTCTCCTGGCATCAGATCGACAATTTCATTCGCGGGGACCCGACTGTCGGAGCACCCGATCCAGAGGTAGCGTGGTGCCTGTTGACCGGAAAGCTTTTTGAAGAAATCAGGATCCTGTTGGGTAATACTTTCCGCCCAACGGCGATTGTTTTGAAAAAGTTCGGAGAGATCGCACATAATCAACACTTTCGACAATGGATTGGAATGACTCAAGCAAATATTCGATTGGTCAGATCTTCTCCAAACTGTTATGAATTCAGCAATGTCCAAGCCAATGCGCATGTTGACCGGAATGGGGGTCGGATTTTTTCTGGGACTTCTCGCGCATCATTTTGTTGAAGGATCAACTCTGACGGGCTGGATGGAACAGTTGACCAAGCCGGTTGGGTCGCTTTTTCTGCGATTGATCTTCATGATGGTTCTCCCCTTGCTCTTTAGTGCCATTGTGGTTGGAGTGATGGAATGCGGCAGCGGCGCGGCGCTCTCCAAGCTTGGATTTCGTACGCTCTTGACTGTGACCTTGCTTTCGACGATCAGTGTCGTGGTCGGTATTGGACTGGTGAATCTCGTCAAACCAGGCCGTTATGCCCCTCATCTTTCGAGTGAGGCTTCTGTCGCGCCGGTGCCCGTTCCTTCGAGATCGATCGGAGAGACGCTGCTCGATCTCGTTCCGATCAATCCGCTCGAGGAGGCCGTTCACGCGTTTGATCCGGCTCACAAAGGGGGAGGGATTCTCGCCTTCATGACCTTTTCACTTATTTTTGGTGCGGCGCTTCTGACGATCCCTTCGGAGAAATCCCAGCCATTGCAAAGTGTGATTCACTCGCTTTTTGAAGTCTCCCTCAAGGCAATTGATTTTGCGATGAAGCTCGCGCCGTTTGCGGTCGGTTGTTTCCTGTTCAATCTGGCAGCGACGTTTGGATTTGGAATTTTAAAAACGATCGGTGTCTACGTCGCGGTGGTTCTGGCCGCATTGCTTTTACATGGCGTGGTGGTCTATGGCCTGACCTTACGAATCTTTGCGGGGCGTTCGCCTTGGGAATTTCTCAAAGGGGCATCGGAGGCATTGATTGCTGGATTTTCAACGGCCTCTAGCAATGCGGCTTTGCCGATTTCGTTGCGGGTGGCGGAGGAGAATTTAAAAATTCCGACGGCAGCCGCACGCTTTGTGTTAACGGTCGGAGCGAGCGCCAATCAAAATGGCACGGCGCTTTTTGAAGGGGTGACGGTTCTCTTTCTGGCGCAGGTCTATGGAGTTGATCTTTCGTTGGCTCAGCAAATCCAAGTGGCGTTTGCCTGCATCCTCGCGGGAATTGGAACGGCGGGAGTTCCCGGAGGATCGTTGCCCTTCATTGCGGCGCTTTTGGGATCGCTCGGAATTCCTCCAACCAGTCTCGGATTGATTCTGGGAGTGGATCGTCTGCTCGATATGTGTCGGACGACGGTGAATATTGGAGGAGATCTGGTCTGTGCGGCCGTGGTGGGTCGTGGCGATTCTTCGAAGTCAGCAGACAAAGGATTGTCATCGAACGGGTGAAATGCTTTTTTATCGAACCAGAAAGTCATTAGGGATGGGGCGCTATTTTTTATTATTCATCTTGGTCGGCCTGATCGGTTGCACGCGGCCTGCGGCGAAGCAAGTGCATTTGCGTTACGCGCTCTGGGGATCGGTCGAGCAGGTTGAGTCGGAAAAAAAGGTGATCGCGGCTTTCGAGGCGGAAAATCCGGAGATCAAGCTGGATCTGGTGGTCATTTCCTCGCTTCGCTATCCGAGTAAAATTCAATCGATGATCGTTGGTTCGGTTGCTCCAGATCTTTTTTGGGTCGGTCTGAATCAATATCAGGAATGGGCGCTGCGAGGTGTCCTCAAGGATGTGACAGAAGAAGCAATGGAATTGCAGCGGGAGAGCGAGTGGATGCCGTTACCGAAGCAAACTTATCGCGTGGGGAGTCGTTATTTTGCTTTACCCATTAACTGCCATGGGTGGGTCACTTATTATAATCAGGAAGCTTTCAAAGCTGCCGGGGTCACGATGCCGCCGGAGGGACCGACTTGGGAATGGATCACGGAGGTGGGTCCGAAGCTCTCGCGAAAGGCTGGAGCGACGAGCGCGACCACCGATTATGCCCTGGTGCTTCCCTACGATCGGGCGATGTTGCTCGAATATGGGGGAAGCCTTGTGGATGATCTCTTTTATCCGAGGAAAATTACGGCCAACCAACCGATCACGGTCGATTTTTTTAAACGATATCGGAAGCTGATGAATGCTCCCTATGGAGTTACGGTGCTCTCCCAGCAGGATCAAGGGAATTACCAGCTTTTTCGGGATGGAAAAGCGGCCATGTTTTTTTCGGGGCGCTGGTCGGTTCCAATGATACGGAGTGCCGGTTTTGCCTGGGATGTGGTTCCGTATCCTGCGGGTCCGGTGAAGCGGCTTTCGGATCACGGCGGAACGGGGTTGGGGATTAATCGAACCACTGCATATCCAAAAGAAGCGGTACGCTTCTTAAAGTTTTATGCCGGACAAAAAGGCTCTCGGATCGGTTATTTGGGAGGACGGAATACACCGATCTATCGTGAATTGGCGCATTCTCCTGAATTTCTGGCGCAACAACCCCCTGCTCATGTTCGGCGATTTTCAGAAACGATGGAGGCAGGTGCTTCCTCGGAAGTTTTATATGCTCCTGGTGTTTTGGAATTTGGGCGAATCTACGAACAAATTTTGGAGCGGGTTCGTTCGGATTCCTCCGTCTCCGAGGAGCAATTAGCAAAGGAGCTTCAAGAGGATTTGGAACGCTGGTTGGAGCGGATGAAAAAGCGGGGGGTTTTCTAAAATGAAAGCCAAGGATCAGGTCAAGTCGATGCTCCCTTTTTTGATTCCCAATTTTCTGGGATTCATTGCGTTGACAGCGTTTCCGATTTTAGCCTCGTTTGCGATCAGTTTTACCTCTTGGGATTTGTTGATGCCTCCGGACTTTGTTGGAGTGGATAATTTTGTCGAATTGCTCGGATTTCGACATACGTCCATCGGATGGAGAGCGAATGATCCGCTCTTTTGGAGATATCTCGGGAACACGCTTTTTATGATGTGTGGGATTCCATTTTCGATGATGGGCTCGCTTTTTCTGGCGATTCTCCTGAACAAAGGACTTCGTTTTTCGAATTTCTATCGATTTGCGTTTTATCTCCCTTCGATGGTTTCCGGAGTCGCCATTTTTTATCTTTGGCGATGGATGTACAACCCGGATTTGGGATTGATCAACCAGATGCTTTCCAAAATCGGAATCGTGGGGCCCCATTGGCTCAGCGACATTCATTGGTCAAAACCGGCGTTGATGTTGGTGAATTTTTGGGCGCATGTCGGTGGAACGAGCATGATTCTTTATCTGGCGGCCCTGCAAAACATCTCTCGGGATCTTTATGAAGCGGCGGATATTGATGGGGCGAGCAGTTTTCAACAGTTTTGTGCGGTGACCTGGCCCTCCGTTGCTCCGATTACATTTTTTATTCTGACCATGGGGATTATCCAGGGCTTTCAATCCGGTTTTGAAATGGCTTACATCATGACGAATGGTGGGCCGGCCGGTTCGACAACGACGATGGGATACTACATCATGACCAAAGCCTACGACTCCTTTGAGATGGGCTATGCTTCGGCCATCGCCTGGGTCGTCTTTGTTCTGGTTCTTGTCGTTACGCTTTTTCAGTGGAAGAAAACGGGAAAGACTCTCGACGTATGAATCCTCTTTCAAAACAAAAACAGATCCGGATCGGATGGCATCTTCTGCTTTTGGCGGTCAGTATCACCATGGTGATACCGCTCTTTTTTATGCTGAGAACAGCACTTGCTTCTCCTGGGCATGTGATGGGAGCGAGTGAATCGTTATTTGAAACGATCTTTCCGCAAGAATGGCATTGGGAGAATTTTTCAAAGGTCTGGAAGGTCATTCCGTTCTGGCGCTATTACGCGAACAGTCTTTTCATCGCCGCATTGGTGACGGTCGGCCAAGTGGTGACAAGTGCTTGTGCTGCGTTTGCTTTCGCGCGTCTCGAGTGGCCGGGCCGGGATAAGGTTTTCTTTGCCTACCTCGCGACGATGATGGTGCCGAGCTCCGTAACGCTGATCCCGAATTTTGTGACGATGCGCTATCTCCCGGAAATGGCTGCCTGGCTCTTTCCGTCGATTGACTGGATCGGATTCCGCTACTTGGGAATGGCTCCCCAGTCGCCCGCCGTTGGGCGTTTGATTGGGTTGGATTCCTATTTTTGTCTTTCTGCTGCGGGAATGTTCAGTGCGTATGGGACCTTTATGCTGCGGCAGTTCTTCCTCTCAATTCCGCGCTCGCTGGATGAAGCGGCGACGATTGACGGCTGCTCGCCCTTTCGGATCTTGTGGAAAATCATCCTACCGCTCTCGCTTCCCGGATTGGCCTCCCTCGGGATTTTTACCTTCCTCGGAAATTGGGGAAGCTTCGTCTGGCCCTTGATCGTGACCAACACCGACGAACTCCGCACCCTGCCGCTTGCCTTGCAAGCCTTTCAAGGGCAATACGGCACGGAGTGGCATCTCATGATGGCCGCAGCGCTTCTGATGTTACTTCCGCAGTTTCTCATTTTTATTTTCGGCCAGCGGTTCTTCATTTCAGGAACCATGATCGGTGGAGTGAAGGGGTGATTTAAAAATGAATGAATTCGCTTCCGTGTGATCCGTCATTTCCGTGGTAAAATCCGTTCTTAGAAATGACTTTGCTTTGGATTGCGGGCCCGCCCGGAGGTCGGGCGCCACCAAGGAATTGGCGGTGGTAAACAAGGGCTAGTAGGAAATTTCTAAAAGTCAAAGGGGTGCTTGAGTTTGACGAAATTGCATAAGAAGGGATGATAGACGAAAAGGAGACGGCGATGGTGCTTTATCAAAAATGTTTTTCAACTCTCGGATGTCCGGAGTTTTCATTGGAGCAGGTCATTTCCCTTGCGAAACGTTTTCAGATTTCGACGTTGGAATTACGATGCCTCTCGGGGCGCATGGATCTTCCGGTGTTGCTGGCGAGTGCTCCAGGGGGATGGAAGGCGGTTCGCGCTCAGGTGGAGGCGAGCGGTCTCAAGGTTGCTGTTTTGGGAAGTAGCTTCCGACTCATGGTCAATGATTCGAAATCGCGCGAAGAGTTGGTGGAATTTTCTGAATTGGCGGAAGCGCTGGAGGTCCCCTACGTTCGTGTGTTTCCGTACGGCGGCGGCGGTGCGAAACCGTTGAGCGAAGAAGAAATTGATCGGGCGGTGGAAGCGGTGGATTGGTGGAGAGGATGCCAGAAAAAATCCGGGTGGAAGACGGAGCTGCTTCTCGAGACCCATGACTGTTTTACGAACGCAGAGTTGTGTCTCTCTTTTTTAAAGAAGTGTCAGAATCCGCCGGGACTGATTTGGGATACTCATGTGACGTGGCGTTCGGGGGGAGAGAATCCGACGACAACTTGGGAACAGCTCAAGCCGTGGATTCGACATCTTCATTTGAAGGACAGTATTTCGAAGCCGAATGGGAGGCACCCTTATACGTACGTGCTTCCGGGTTGTGGGGAGATGCCGTTCCGTTCCGTCTTGGACCTTCTGGAAAAGGATGGCTATGCTGGGGCGATTTCCATGGAGTGGGAAAAGAAGTGGTACCCCGAATTGGACGATTTGGAAAAGGTACTTGAGGCTTCTGATCAAAACGTTTGGTAAATTTTAATCTCTGATTACAAAATCCGACTCCGTTCGGTAAGGAATGTGGATCCCGGCGTGATGGGCGTTTCCGATCTTACTTCGGAGCGGGATCGGTTCGATCAAATCCCAATGTTTCAGCAATGATATAATTTGGACGACCCTTCGATTCCTCGTGAATATTGCTGAGGTAAACCCCCATGATCCCGATGCAAATCAGTTGAATGCTGCCGAGAAAAAGAATGGCGGCCATGATGGCGGTCCAGCCAGGGATGTTGTTTCCTTGAAGTTTTTCAAAGAGGACATGAATCAAGAGAAGGGTTGCCACTCCTCCGGTGGCAAATCCCGCATAGGAGGCAAGATTGAGGGGGGAAGAGGTGAAGGAGACTAGCGCAGAATAAAAAAAGTTTTCGATCACTTTTGGACTGAAGAGGGGAAATTTACTTTGACCGCTGTAGCGGGTTTCTCGCCGGTAGGGAAGAAAGCCATGATTGAATCCGATCCAATGCGTGAGGCCCCGAACGAAAGGACGTTTTTCCCGAAGCTGCACGAGATTTTGAACCGCGCGTCGGGAGAGGAGTTTGAAGTCGCCGCACTCAATCGGAAGATTGAAGGGGGTTGCGCGATTGAGAATCCAATAACCGATTCGCGTGACCGCAAGCTTGCTCCAGGATTCTCCTTCGCGATGTGTGCGGAGCGTGTGGATGATATCTTGCTTTTGCTCTTTCCATTGCGCGAGGAGTGCGGGAATGAGTTCGGGGGGATCTTGGAGGTCGGCATCCATATAAATCACCGCATCCCCTGAAGCTTGCTCCATTCCGGCGAGAATACAGGGAGCGTTTCCAAAGGCGCGGGACATGGTGATGACTTTGATTTCGGGATCGGATTCAGAAGCCTTTTTTAAAAGTTCCAGAGAACGATCCGTCGAAGCATCATTCACAAAAATCAACTCAAAGACATTGAGACGCGATGCGGCTTTTTCCGCTTTCAGTGTGATGAGGGTGCGTCGAAGTAGTTCGGGAAGATTTTCTTCTTCGTTGCGAAATGAAAAAATAACAGAAAGGGATGATGGCTCCATGATCAGCGTCCGCTCGGACGATAAACTGAGCGTAAAATGAAAATCAGAGAGGTCGAGCGAAAAGAACCGCAGGGGTGCAGCACAGGTTTGTGGATCTGAAATCTGTCTTCCTCTGTGGAAATCTGTGGATTAAATCTGCAGTTTTTTTATCCGCAGATTCGCTCAGATTTTCACAGATTGGTATTTCGACGTTAAGTTTTGAAGGTTAGTTTTTCATCCTTGATGTCTACTTTAACGGTGGAGCCGTCCGGGATTTCTCCGGAGATCAGCTTTCGGGCGAGTGCGGTTTCGATTTCCCGTTGCATATACCGTTTCAAGGGACGGGCACCGTAGACGGGATCGTATCCCTCTTTGGCGATGAATTCCTTGGCGTGATCGGTCAGTTCAAGGGTGAGTTTTCGATCCTCGAGGCGGCTCCGAAGCAGCGTGAGTTGGAGTTCAACGATCTGTTTGATTTCATTCAAGCTCAGGGGCTGGAAGAGGGTGATCTCATCCACGCGATTTAAAAATTCGGGACGGAAGTGGCTTCGCAGTTCGGTAAGAACTTTTTTTCGCGTCGCATCGGAAAGAGTGCCTCCTTCGCTCTCCATCAGATATTGCGATCCGAGGTTCGAGGTCATGATGATGATTGTATTTTTGAAATCGACCGTGCGTCCTTGACTGTCGGTCAGTCGGCCATCGTCGAGAATTTGGAGGAAGAGATTGAAGACGTCGTGATGGGCTTTTTCAATTTCGTCAAAAAGGAGGACGCAGTAGGGTTTGCGACGGACGGCTTCGGTGAGTTGTCCTCCTTCTTCGTAACCGATATATCCCGGAGGGGCTCCGATGAGGCGGGCGACGGCATGTTTCTCCATGTATTCGCTCATGTCGATGCGAACGATGTTTGATTCCGAATCGAAAAGTGATGCGGCGAGGGCCCGGGCGAGTTCGGTTTTACCGACACCGGTCGGTCCGAGAAAAATAAAAGAGCCGATGGGCCTTTTCGGATCTTGAAGTCCGGAGCGCGAACGCAAGACCGCATCCGCGACCGCGCGAATCGCTTCGTCCTGGCCGATGACGCGGCGATGAAGAAAGTCGTCCAGTCGAAGAAGTTTTTCTTTTTCTCCCTCGAGTAGGCGAGTGACCGGAATTCCGCTCCACCGCGCTACCACTTCAGCGATCTCGTTGGGAGTTACTTCTTCCTGAATGAGTTGTCCGGCTCCCGTCTTCCGCATCTTCTCTTCGGTTTCCTGAAGTTTCTTTTCAAGCTCGGGGAGTTTTCCGTATTTGAGTTCAGCGACCTTGTGAAGATCGTACTTACGTTCGGCTTGGGTGATTTCGTGCCGAACTTGCTCGAGCTCTTCGCGAAGCTTTCGAACGGAATCGATGCTTTTCTTTTCTCCCTGCCATTGGGCTTTGAGTTGGTCTCGGTTTGCGCGAAGATTCGCGAGTTCTTTTTCGATGTGCGCGAGGCGATCTTTGGAGGAGGCATCTTTTTCTTTGGAGAGTCCTTCACGTTCGATTTCAAGTTGAAGGACGCGCCGCTCGAGGGTCTCCAGCTCTTCAGGCATGCTTTCGATCTCGGTTTTTAATTTTGCGGCGGCTTCATCGATTAGATCAATTGCCTTGTCCGGAAGAAAGCGGTCGGAGATGTATCGATTTGAGAGTGTGGCGGCAGCGACGAGGGCTGTGTCTTGGATTCGGACGCCATGATGAACTTCATAACGCTCGCTCAATCCGCGAAGAATGGAAATCGTATCTTCGACCGTCGGTTCTTGGACGAGCACGGGTTGAAAGCGTCGTTCGAGCGCAGCATCCTTTTCAATATGCTGACGGTATTCGTCCAGCGTTGTGGCGCCGATGCAATGGAGTTCGCCTCGGGCGAGCATCGGTTTGAGCATGTTGCCTGCATCCATGGAGCCTTCAGCTTTTCCGGCGCCGACCATGGTGTGAATTTCATCAATGAAGAGGATGATTTCCCCGGCCGCTTGGATGACTTCCTGAAGAACGGCCTTGAGGCGCTCCTCGAATTCGCCGCGAAATTTAGCTCCGGCGATGAGAGATCCAAAGTCGAGTGAGATGATTTTTTTGTGAGAAAGACTTTCGGGAACGTCTCCCGCGACAATGCGGCGGGCGAGGCCCTCGACAATTGCAGTCTTACCGACGCCCGGCTCACCAATGAGAACGGGATTGTTTTTCGTGCGGCGAGAGAGGACCTGAATGGCGCGGCGGATTTCGTTGTCGCGACCAATCACGGGATCAAGTTTGTTTTGACGAGCGAGCTCGGTCAGGTCGCGACCGTATTTGGAGAGAGCTTCATAAGTTGATTCAGGGTTTGAGCTGGTGACGCGTTGATTGCCTCGAACGTCTTGCACCGCTTGAAGAAGGGCTTCCCGTTTAATGCTGAGCTCCTTGAAGATGGGTGCCAGGTCACCGGGAGAATGAAGAAGTGCGATGAGAAGATGTTCGACGCTGACGTAATCGTCTTTCATCTTCTTCGCCTCTTCTTCGGCTCGGGCAAAAATTTCTTGCAGCCGGGGGGTCACATAAATGGCGTCGCTTCGGACGGAGCCCGTGACCTTCGGTTGGCGGCGGAGTAAATCCTGGATTTTGCTCTGAAGCAACTCGGGGGAGATCTTCATTTTCTCGAAGAGCCGGGAAGTCAGGCCTTGATCCTGTCCCAAAAGCGAAAGCAACAAGTGCGGCGTATCGACCGCTTGATGGTTTTCTCGAGCGGCAAGCGATTGGGCGTTGCTCAGGGCTTCGCGGGCTTTATCGGTGAATCGTTGAAGGTCCATAAGAGTTAACCTACAGGATTGATGCCAGATAAAATTAGATATAAATAATTGCAAATGAATGGAATATGATTTATTTAAAATACGATACGTGACAATTTGTCGCTTATTGTGTTTGAGTTTTAATAATTCGTGACAAATAGACGCTAAAATTTAGAGCATTTTAAGTAATCTCATGGCCTTATGTAAATTTGGAACTCAGGAACTCAAGAGACAAAAAGCAGACGGGATCGTACTATTTTTCCTGAGTTCGTGAGTTCCAGATTTAACAACACGCGGCTACCGTTTTTATCAACTGGCTATAGGAACGATTATCTCCGTGACGGAAAGCGATCGACGCGCAAAGATAAAGCAAAACAAGGAGTCGACACAATGGTTCGAGGTAATCTGATTCACCCCCAAATTTTGGAAGCACTGGCCTCTTCTGGACACTTTTCCCGAGTTCTGATTGCCGACGGAAATTTTCCAACGGCCAGCGTTGCAAATCCGGCTGCGAAAAAAGTCTACCTCAATCTGGCTCCAGGAATGTTGACGGTGACCGATATTTTAAAAGTCTTGGTCGGAGTGGTTCCGTTTCAAGAAGCGATGGTCATGCTTCCTCCGGAACCTCAAGCGATTCATCAGGAATATTTGAACCTTCTCCCGACCGAAATTGCTTTTCAACAATTAACACGTGAGGCGTTTTACGAGGCGATTCGCTCTTATCAAACGACGCTCGTGATTGCTTCTGGAGATAAACGCCGCTTTGCTAATCTTCTCCTTACGATTGGAGTGGTTCGGTTTGATGAATAAAAAACGAGTTGCACTGGTGACGGGGGCGGGGCGGGGACTCGGAGCTGATTTGGCGCAACGGTTGGCGCGTGCCGGTTATGTAGTGGCTATTCATTATCGTTCGAGCCGAGCGGGGGCGATGAAGGGGGTGAATCTGATTCGAAAGTGCGGAGGCGCGGCGGATCTTTTTGCGGCGGATCTTTCCCGCGAGGCCGGGGCGAAAAAACTGATCGCGGCGGTTTCTCAAAAATACGGACGACTCGATCTTCTCATCAATAATGCCGGGGTTTACCATTCCAAGTCCTTGGAATCTCTCTCGGAACTCGAGTGGCGCGAGGAATTGGATTCAACCGCGACGGCGACCTTTTTTCTGACACGCGCAGCACTTCCGTTCTTGCGAAAAGCAAAGGTTGGACGTGTGATTAATCTGGGTGATTCGAGTTGTGATCGTCCCACGGCCCGAGATCTCGCGGTCGGATATCATATCGGTAAAACCGGGGTTCTGATTTTGACACGATCCTTTGCAAAGTCAGAGGCGAAATTTGGCGTCACGGTTAATTTGATTTCCCCCGGTTGGTTGGAAAACAGTTTGGATCTCCCACCGGCGAAATCGCTTCCCGCTGGCAGATATGGAACTTTTTCGGATATTTGGAATGCCGTGGAATTTTTGATCCGCCCCGAATCTTCCTACCTGACCGGATCGAATTTAGTCGTCAGTGGTGGATGGAATTTGAGGTAGGAAGAAAAACGGGATCCTCTCCGCAGATTGACAAGATTCTCACAGATTCAAAATTAAAATCGGCGTTAATCTGTGAAAATCTGTGGATTCGATGGTGACGGATCGGTTATTCAAGATGCCAAATTTTCCGACGCCAATAAGTTGCCAGAAGAAATCCGACGAGGGCGCCGCCAAGGTGCGCGCTGTGGGCAATCATTGAAAGCCAGTCGAACACCCAGCAGATGATTTCGAAAATGATCATCCCTCCGACAATAGTTTTAATTTTTCCTCGGACGGGAATAATTAAGATCAAAGCTTGAACGCGACGATCAGGATCGAGTCGGGCGAGGGCGGTGAAGAGAGCGAAGACCGAGCCGCTGGCTCCAGCAAGCATTTCCATTGGGGCGTATTTTGAATCAAGGAGGATCCAGAGTCCAACCGCGCTGATTGCGCCGAGAAAATAGAGGGTGAGAAATCGTACTTTCCCGAGCCACGGTTCTAATTCCCGACCTAAAAAGTGAAGACTGGTGAGATTGAAAAGCGCGTGAATCGGTAAATCGGTGGAATGAATCCAAGCGTAAGTGACGGCGCGCCACCAATCGCCTTGGAGAAAAAGATCGAGTCGAAAGGCGAGGAGTTCTTCTGGGAGATCATAACCGTATTTTGACAGACTCAGATATTGAAGAACATGAACAGCGACAGCGCTGCCAATGAGAATCCACGAGATCATCGGAGTGGATCCGCAAGAACTTCGAGCGAAAGATCGATGGCGCGGACGGAGTGTGTGAGGCTTCCGACGGAGATGAAATCGACACCGCATTGAGCGATGGCGTGGACTCGGTTGAGGCTCATGTTTCCTGAGGCTTCGGTCTCGCATCGACCTCCGATTATGCCAACTGCTTCGGTCATCAAATCGAGACTCATGTTATCGAGAAGGATTCGATCAATGCCGAGGGGCACAATCTGGCGAACTTGATCCAGGGTATCCGCTTCGATTTCGATTTTCAGTTCCGCATCCAAGGCCCGGGCGCGCGCGACGGCATCCCGTAATTTTTCTGGAGTGTTGAGATGTGTGAGGTGATTATCCTTAAACAAGAATTGGTCGTAGAGTCCGACGCGATGGTTTTCGCCGCCGCCACAACGGACCGCATATTTTTCCAAGGCCCGAAGTCCGGGAGTTGTTTTTCGGGTATCCAAAATTCGAGCCTTGGTGCCAGCGATCGCCTGAACAAATGCCTGAGTCTGGGTGGCGACGCCGGAGAGCCGTTGCAGAAAATTCAAGGCGGTCCTTTCTCCCGTCAGAATCGAGCGGAGAGAGCCGGAGATTTTGAGAATCACGGTGCCGGGGGGGATGGCTGTGCCGTCTTCGAGAAGACGCTCCAAATGCAATGAAGGATCGACTTCACGGAAGACCGTCTCAGCGACCGGAAGCCCCGCGACAATACAGGTTTCGCGTGTGACAATTTGAGCGATACCGCTTGCTGACTCGGGAATCGCCACCATCGAGGTCACATCCATCGGACCTCGGTCCTCACCCAACGCGCGGCTGGCGGCTTCCCGAAGAATGGCAGGGGAGGGGATTGGTATCGAGTTCATGATTTTAGGAGGTTTGCCCGCGTCATTGGGAAACGGGATTGGTCTCACACAAAGGCACAAAGCTCACCAAGTCGAATTTTTTTTCACGACCCAAAACAAAAAATCTCCCCTTTGTGACTTGGTGCCTTTGTGTGAGAATCATTCTTTTTCGGTGGTAATTATCCGAGACGATTTTTGAAAAGCGTTAGTTCCCGAGGAAGGCGGCCCGAGAATTTGGGGGTTTCTGCCGGGTATCCAACCGGAAGGACGAGGGCGATTCCGATGTCGGGATTTCCCTCGGCTCCGATGACTTTTTTCACTCCCTCTTCGGCCCAACCATTCATAAAGCAGGAGCCGAGTCCAAGACTTTCAGCAGCAAGCGCAGTATGAGTAGCGGCAATCAAGGCATCCTTGATGGCGTACTCCCGGGCGCGTTCACCCAGAGCGTTTTGAAATCCGGGAGCCGAGCTGCGAATGAACTGTGCAAACGGCTCCGGCCAGGCGCCGAGTTTTTGTGCGGTTTGAATCGTTTGTTCCATCGTCTTTTCCCAGCCACGATAGCTTACGGCGTAGACAAAGACGACCGGGGCTTGAGTAATTTGTTTCTGATTCCAAGCCACTGCGGCAAGGGCTTCTTTTTGTTTTGGATCATCGATCAGAACGATGCGCCACGGTTGGAAATTCCAGCTACTCGGGGCGGCCAGGGTGAGTTCAATCAGTTCCTCCAAAATCGGAGCGGGAATGGCATCCGGTTTGAACGATTTGACGGAGCGACGTTGACGAATGGAATCGGGAACATGGAGGGGCATCGGGGGTCTCGCGATTGAGGGTTAGAGGATTCGGCCTTCTTCAAGGTCGATCAGGTCGAAATAGGTTTCAATCGGCTTGCTTGCCGAAGGAAGAGCGGAGCGCATCGATTCGAATTTCGCTTTCTTCTCAACGGTGTCAGGGCGTCGTTGGGAGAGGCGTCGATTAAATTCCAGGATCGCGTTGTCCATCGGCCAGCCGGGTCCGAGGCGATTTCTCATCCAGTTCAAGATCTCTTCGTCGGAGGTGAGTTTTTGGGCGGTGGCTTCAAATTCTTTTCCGTCGAGGCAGAGAAATTCGAGGAGAAATTTATCAAATCCGACCGTCAGATAATTGTAGCCGGGAAGTTTTCCTTCGGGGAAAAGACGACACTTGTCGATCAGACGAGGGAGGCAGACGATTCCGCCGAGTTTTTCATTCGGGCTGCGCGGGAAAAATTCCGGAGCGGTGCTGATCGGGAGTCCAGCCTTGACCCAGGCTTTGTACCCGCCGGCCACCGATTTGACATTCGTGTAACCCATTTTCTGGAGATTGTCGGCCGCCAAAGCCGAACGGTAGCCGCCGCCACAATAACAATAAATCGGAGTGGTCGGGTCGGGAACACGGGTCTCGATATCCCGTTCAAGGATTCCTTTGGAAAGAAAGAGGGCGCGAGGGGCATGTCCGGCGCTCCATTCTTCGCGTTCGCGGACATCAATCAGAATAACCCCCATCTTTTTGGATTCGCGGGCAGCCTCTTCGACGCTGACTTCCGGAACACGGGTGAGCGTTTCTTGGACAATTTTAAGGAAGCGGGGGGAGTGTTGCATGCAGTTCAGTCTTCGGTTGATTCTTCAGGAAGCGGAAGCTATCAAAATCCTTCATGATGGGAAGGCTTTTTACTTGGCTTCGTCTCTGGTAGGGACGCCTCTCCGCAGGCGTCCGAGCGGTTCGATCCACCAACAAGCCCGGACACCTCCCCGAAAAGCGTTCGGAGTAGACGGAGAGGTGTCCCTACCAGGTGAATCGACTTAGCCCTTGCCCTCGTATTTCCACTTGCAAATGCCCCGCCTGATGGCATTATTACTACTTAGGAGTAACTGCTTTATTATGAAGAAATATGCATTGGTTCTCTGGGCGCTGACATTTTGTACTTTATCCCTATTAGCGGAAACCCCGAAGTTTTCGCTGACGATCGGGGAAAACGAGGCCCTTCAAATTTCTGGTCCTACCGGGGAGAAAGCGGCTGAATTGACCCCGGGAACAGTGGGTAAGTCGGTGGTGATCGGGGGACTTCAATTTAATGCAAGTTTTGGACGGGATGTGAATGGAAAACTCTCCGCCATTCTCTCCCCCAATCTGGATAAACCGGCCCCGATGAGTTTTTCCGTGGCGGGCAAGTCGATTGAGACCGACGGAAACGCGATTGTGACCTTGATTTACGGCTCGGATCTCAAGCAGGTCACCATTGATCCGGGATATATCGGCTCAGTAAAGGTTGATGGCCAAAAGCTTAATAGTCAGTCAGTTGTGGCGCCTCCCGTCGTTGAAAAATCAGCTCCCGAAAAGGCCCCTGAGGTTAAAGCGGAGCCCGCTCCAGCGGTCGCTGCGGCTCCCGAAGTGGCCGCCACTCCGATGCTTCCAGAGGCACAAAATGAAGCAGCTGCAGAAGTCAAAGAGGAAACAGACAAAGAAAAGGCAGCAACTGCAAAGCCTTCGCCGGATGATCAGAATAAGATCGACGAAGTGGTTTGGGCTCGTGACGTTTCCAATGCCTCGATGGAAAGTGCCAAGGCGGACACCGTGGGTCAAGTGCGACTGGTTGAAGTGGTGGGGGACGTTTACGTGACGGATGCGGCCAAGGGGCTCAAGGACGTCAAAGCCGAAAGTGGGATGGTGATTTCAAACGGAGCCCAAGTCGTCACCAAAGAGGAATCCACGGTAGCCGCCATCATTGGGGGAACCCATACGGCTCGTTTGGTTCCCAATACCGAAACAGGATTTGAACAGAAAATGGCAGGGACCGTACGCGATACTGAGGTAAAGCTGAACAAGGGTTCAGTGTTTGTGAAGGTGAACAAACGACTTGGGGAGACTCAGGATTTCAAAGTTCGCACTCCGGTCGGTGTGGCTGCAGCGAAGGGATCTGCCTCAAAGGTTTCCTTTGGTAAGAACGTCATGCTCGTGATTGCTTCGGAAAGTCGTTGGAAGGTGGTTGATATCGGTGGAAAATCTTTCACGCTAATACCGATGTTTGCAAAGACTGCTCAAGGAAGCTTTATTAAAGCGCTGGGGCTCGGTTCGGTCCCGCCGTCCGGAGGGGTACAATTGCTCGTAGAATCAAAACAGGGGCTGCAAGAAGCAGGGAAGGTCAATCTCCTGACCGAAAAGTTTGCTGATAAGAAGAACGGTGGAAATAATCTCGGTGGAGGAACTGAAAAGATTGTCCTTCACCAAACGGTTTCACTTCTTGCTGGAAACTCTAATACGATGGCAGACGGATCCAAGAATCCGAATACGGGTTTGGAAGGGAAGCTGCGTCAGTTATCAGGTGAACTGATTGCGATGTTTGGTGATTATACGGAATCAAAGTCGAAAGATGAACTTGAAAAACCGTCTGATATTGGGACAGGCGGACCGAGACCCCAAACTTTTGATACGATTAGAGAGACATTCCAGCCTCAAAAAACAACTCAAATTTGAGCATTTTACTTGAAATTTAATCTGAAAAGGCGGGCTTCGGCCCGCCTTTTTTATTGATCTGACGCATTGCTTAGTTTTGGCAAGTTTACATCTGCTTCATCGCTTGCAGCAATCGAATACCGATGACATCAGCGAAATCGTCGGTGGAGTTGGTTAGGATGGTAACGCCCATTGGAAGGTCTTTCCAGTAGCCGACGAAGGCGTGAAATCCTCCGCTCTCTCCATTGTGCCAAACAATTTTTCCCTCT
>CAZKRU010000071.1:0-22263 GCA_964555235.1 uncultured Verrucomicrobiota bacterium | reverse complement strand
AAACCTTTTTTATTCTACGAAATATTCACCCATTCCTGTGGGATGGCTGTGAAAAAGAATGTATGAAGAAACCCTTGATCTTAGCCATTCCTTTGGGTGTATGGGCACTCTGCATGCTTGCATTATGGCCTGTTTTTCTGGCTAGTTTTATCAGTCCGCCTTGGAAGGACAGTTCTCCTCCTATTCCTATTTCAGTCGCCACCCCTTTCATGCAAGATGCTTGGGCATGGGGAAATAAAAAATGATTCTTGCCTCCTCCATCAACGGCGAGATGTCCACATGGGAACTGCTTTGGTGGACTGGTGGCTCCCACTACCCGCACCAATGGTGGCATGGAAGTGGATGGATTTTTACTACCTTGATCTCAATCGTCTTTCTGTCACTCACCATCTGGTATCTCTCACGTCGACTTCTCTTCCAAAATCGAAGAACAAACTTCAAGTCAGACTTGTGACGGCGCCTTCGGAGAAGTCGCCCTACCAGAACCCTCAAAAAAAATGAATTGGCAACAGGGGCTTCTTTTTGCAGAGTGATTCTCCCCTGAAACCAAAAGGATCTTATGAGTACGGAAACTGTTGAAAAAGCGTTGACCAAAGTCGAGGAAATCAAGAGCCGAAGCAATTTCCTTCGTGGAACGATTGCCGATGGACTTGCGGATACTTCGACCGGCGCCATCAGTGACGACGATACCAACCTGCTCAAGTTTCACGGAATGTATCAACAGGATGACCGCGATCTTCGAATTGAACGCAAGCGTCAGAATCTGGAAAAAGCTTTCAGCTTCATGATTCGTGTCCGGGTTCCCGGTGGAATCGCGACTCCCGCTCAATGGCTCACGATGGATGATCTCTCGGAAACTTACGGCAATAAAACGATGAAGTTGACGACGCGCCAGGCGTTCCAGCTTCACGGCCTGCTGAAGGGAAATCTTCGCAATACGATCAAAGGAATGCATCAAAAGCTGATGGATTCCATCGCCGCTTGTGGCGACGTCAATCGTAACGTGATGTGTAATCCGGACCCCGAGCAGTCGGAGCTCCATCAGGAAGTTTACGAGATCTCCAAGAGCATCAGCGAACATCTCCTGCCGAAGACCCGCGCCTATTATGAAATCTGGCTTGAGGACGAAAAAGTCGCCGGTGGCGAGGAAGAGCCGATCTACGGCGCAACCTATCTTCCGCGTAAATTCAAAATCGGTGTCGCCATTCCTCCGAGCAACGATGTCGATATTTTCTCACAGGATCTCGGTTACATCGCAGTCGTTGAAAACGGAAAATTGATCGGCTTCAATGTCACCGTCGGAGGGGGACTCGGCACGAGCCACGGTCAGGCGGATACGTTTGCCCGTCTTGCGGATCTGATCGGTTTCTGCACAAAAGAGCAGGTTCTGAAAGTTGCCGAATGTGTGGTGACCACTCAGCGTGATTTCGGAGATCGCACGAGCCGGAAACACGCCCGCCTTAAATACACCATTGCGGATCGTGGAATTGAATGGTTCAAGGGAGAAGTGGAAACCCGGATGGGATTCAAGTTTCAACCGGCCAAACCCTATTCTTTCACCGGAATTGCAGATCGTTACGGATGGCACAAGGGCGTTCAAAACAAATGGTCGCTCACGTTGTTCATTCAGAATGGTCGAGTGCGCGATACGGCGAATTATCCGATGAAGACTTGTCTGCGCGAGATTGCAAAAATTCACGACGGCGACTTCCGATTAACAGCAAGCCAGAATCTGATCATCGCCCGAATTTCAGAGGAGAATAAGTCAAAGATCGAAGAGATTCTTCGTAATCACAAGATGGACAATTGCTGGAAGCAAACCGGCTTGCGGTTGAATTCGCTCGCCTGTGTCGCACTCCCGACCTGTGGACTTTCGCTTGCGGAAAGCGAGCGTTACCTCCCGGATCTCCTCAACGACCTGGAAAAAGTCATCGACGAGTGCGGGCTGAATCAAGAGGCGATCAGCATCCGGATGACCGGTTGTCCGAACGGATGCGCGCGCCCTTATCTGGCAGAAATCGGATTGGTCGGACGCGCTCCCGGAAAATACAATCTTTATCTCGGAGCCAAGTACGACGGCACCCGGCTCAATACCCTCTATAAGGAATCCCTCAAACATGAGGATATTCTTAAGGAATTGAGTGGACTCTTCCGACGCTACGCCCAAGAAAGAAACTTGGGAGAGCAATTGGGCGACTTCTGTCACCGTGCCGGATACGTAACTGCGAAGACCTAATTTCGCAGTTGAGTCCCTTCAAATTTCCTGAGCCATCAAGGCTTGAGAACACGGTTTCTTAGATCTGGAACTCAGAAACTCAAGAAACAAAAACAGACGGGATCACCCTATTTTCCTGAGTTCGTGAGTTCCTGATTCAACCAACTGCGGCTATCGTTTTGATCACGATACGATAGAGCGTTAGATGGTTTAAAGAGCTAAAAAAATCCAATATTTTATCACAAAGCGTTGTCTGCAAGCGAGTTAAGATATATTCAAATCTTCTAATCGTATTTTCACATAACAAAATGTGAAAACGAGAATAAGTACTTGCAAATTCTAAGATCTTCACTTAGATTGACTTATGACCAAAGGAATGGTCGATTTAACTAAAGGAAGAGGATGATTCGTCCGATTAACAACGCAGGAGGTGTTGTATGAGTATTAGCCTAGGTGGATTTTTTTCAGGAATTGATTCGTCGTCGATTATTGCACAGCTCACTGCGCTGAATCGACAGCCGGAAGTTCGTCTTGCGGAGGAGAAGTCAAAGCTATCAGAACAGTCGAGTGCTTTTGCCTTTATTCAATCCAGTCTGAGTGGACTTCGCTCCACCCTGACAACTCTGAACGATATCAACCTCTACAAGGCCAAAGCCGCCTCTACCTCCGATGCAACCATTGCCGCAGCTTCGGTTGACTACACCGCCACCGCCGCCTCGGTCGCCATCAGCATCACTCAAGTCGCTACCAATTCAGTCCTCACTGGAGGGAAAATCGCCGGCGCTTATGTTGATACTAAACTCAGTGCCGTTCCTGCAGCCGCTGCCGATATTTCAAATGTTCTGGGAACAACGAGTTACGACGGCAAAACTTTTTCGGTAAATGGAAAAACAATCACCCTCGCAACGAGCGACACCATCACCGGCGTCCTCACCAAGATCAACAGCTCAGGGGCAGGAGTCACCGCAACTTACGACGCTTCCACTGGAAAATTTGATCTCGCCTCGGCATCAACCATCATTCTTGGTTCTGGAGCCGACACCAGTGATTTTCTTCAGCGTGCCCAGCTTTTTAATAATGGAACAAATTCAGTGACTTCCAACATCGGTGCAGGCCGCGTCGATTCCACCACCGCACTCGCCGGAGCATCACTCCGAAGTGGAGCCGCCCTCACCGCAGGAACCTTTACCGTCAACGGGATCAGCATCACCTACACCGCTGGAGATTCTCTCGATACCGTTCTCACCAATATTAACAACAGCTCCGCTGGAGTCATCGCCTCCTTTGACAGCTATACGGATCGTCTCGTTCTCACGAGCAAAAATCGCGGGGCTCAAAACATCACCGTTGCCGACGGCACGAGCAATCTCGCCACAGCCCTCCGCTTGACCAGCACCGACAGTTCCACTTCCGTCGGAAACGCCACAAAATTCACCGTGGGAACCGATGCCACCGTTCGTCAGAGCGAAGATCAAACGCTGACTGCAGCAGAACTCGGACTGACAGGAGTCACCGTAACCGCGATTAGTACAGGCGATGTCACGATCAATGTTTCGAATGACGCTGAAAAAATTAAAAAATCGATTGATGCGTTTGTTTCACAATACAATTCCGCTCAAAATCTCGTAAAAAGCTACACCTTGGTGGATCCGAATGATCTGACGAGAAATGGAAAACTGGCGAGCGACTCGACCGTCTCGTTCCTCCCGAGTACCCTCCGTAGTTCAACCACTGCTGCCTTGACGAGCAGTGGAACGATTCGGATGCTGGAAGACCTCGGAATCGTCGGAAATAGTACCGACAACACGCTAACCCTCACAGACTCATCGAAGCTCCAGGATGCTCTCTTAAATTACTCTCAGGAAGTAATCGATCTCTTTACAAATTCGACCACGGGCCTTGATAAGCGACTGGGATCCATTCTTGACTCGTATGCCACCACGGGAACCGGGATTTTGGCCACCCGCCAGACCTCCATTACGAACCGACAGCAGGACATTGACAACGAAATTGCCCGGATCGAGCTACAAGTCCTTGCCGAAGAGACCTACCTGAAGGCCTCCTTCGCCAACCTCGAGAGCACCTCAGGAAATTCACAGCAACTTTCTAGTTTCTTTCAGTAAAGATCTCTGCTATAACATTTCGGAATGAAGGTCATCATCGACGCCCAACCCGCCTCCTTTCCGGAGCCCTCCTCAAAATCTTTCACCGCTTACTGTGAGGCGGCCATGAAGATTTTACTTGAAAAAAATCGCGCCATCCACGTCTGTAAGCTCGATGGAAAAGTCGTGAGCAATCTTCAGGTTGCTGAAAAAGACTTTGCGGCGGCGACTGTATTAGAAATCGAATCAATCCCCCTCCAAGAGGCCCTCGCTACCACCCTTCATAGCCACCTCACCGAAATTCGCGCCTTGGAACAAAAATGCGAACAGCTCGTCACCGACTGTCTTCTGGCAGAGCCCCAGGAGATTGTGGATCAATGGACTGAAATTTGTGAAACGACCAAGCATCTCTTGGGCTATGTCCCAAGCCTCGCGCCGATCCTGAATGAAGAGAAGCTTGAAAAAGTCATGGAACCGCTCTTTGCCGAGATGAATTCGCTCATGGCCGAAGCCGGAAAATCGTTTTCCGTGGCTGACGTTGTGACCTTCTCAGATGTCCTTGAAAATCGTCTCATCCCCTGGCTCAAAAAATTCCGGGAACTCATGCAATCGGCCCTCCAGGAGGTCGAGAGCTTTCCAAAGCCGAGCTGAGGCCCCATGAATCCAAAAGAAGCTTATCTTCAAGGTCAGATCAACACCGCCTCACCCGGCAGCATGATCATCATGCTTTATGACGGATTGCTTCGTTTTTCCAACGAAGCCAAAGCCGCCCTCACGCCCGGTCAGGGAGATCAGTACGAAGCCGCAGCAAATGCCGTCAAGCGGGCCACCGATATTTTGACCGAACTCAACTCGTCACTTCGCCCAGACGTTTATCCCGAGCTTTGCAAAAACCTCTCAGGCCTTTATTCCTTCTTCATGGAACAACTTTCCAAAGCCCTCAAGGAACAAAATCCGCAGCCGATCCAAGAGATCCTCCCCCTCATTGAAGATCTTCGAAACACTTGGAAAGAAGCCGACGCGACGACTGCCTCTCAAAAGAGCCCTCAGGCCTGAGGATTCTCCCACTCTCTCAATCGCTTCTCCTGCTTTAACGCTTTTCAGTCTTCAGACTGCGAGTTGGACCATTCCTCTTCGATTCTTCCGAAAGAAAATCCTGCATCATCTTCACGGTAAATGGCGAAACAAAATCATTCTCTGGAAATTTTTTATGACAATCCAGACAAGAAACCGTTCCCCTCTCAGTCACCTCGGTCTTATCGCTTAAGCGAATCAGCGTAAATACCCAATCATCCACAGACCCTCGATCGGTAACTTTCTCCATCACCGTGATGATACTCGGATTGAAATCGTTCATCTTCTCATATTTCTCCTTCACCCAAACCGCACCGACGGAATAGTGCACCCCTTTTGAGTCAGACCGAAATCCCTTCAAGGCACTCGGATTCGCATAAAGATGTAGTCCTGCCTTGAGATGAAGCCCATGATCACTTCTGGGATCCCTGCAAAGTTTCGCCACTGAGTCGGCCATCGGATAAACGGTCTTTGTGATTCTCGGAAAAGTCCGGTATTCCAGATACGACTTCAGTCGATTCTCCTCAGTCGCTCCGAGCTTGGCAACTCCGAGCAGCATCATACTGACGAGGAGATACAGAATGGTAGGGCTCGACCTCCGAGCGAGCCTCGCTAGCGACGGCGCCTTCGGAGAAGTCGCCCTACCAGAGTAAGAAAGGATCTCCATGATGTATGTTTCCGTAAAGTATTCTGGCTTAAAAATATGGGGACCCAAGATTAAAGTTGGGCAAGCATTTTCAGAACCTCTCGAATCCGATAAAACTCGCTCGGTTTGTTTCGCTTTTTCCAAACGACTCCCAATCGCCGCTCCAATTCTCGAATTCTTTTGGGAAGAGATTCGCTTCCCGCAGGAGTCCGTTTTATTTTCCCCGCGCGCACTTGAAAGCTCACATAGAGTTCTTCTATGACTTGGATTCCAAGCAATCCAACTCGAAGCTCTTCCACTAAAATCGGATCATCCGGCTTACAGCGAGTGAGTTTCTTTTCAATTCGCGATCGGAGCTTCTTCACTCGATTCATCGATTTCAGATAATCCTTCGGCGAATACCGAAAGATCCCTTTGGAAAGTCCCGTCGCCGCATCATACCACTCCTCAAGAGCACCTCGGGGTCGCGGCTCCAGTGACCAACAGATCGCATCCCACTCGCCTCGTTTGACTTGAACGATCTCTCGCAATAACTCGAGAAGTTCTCCGCTCGCATCGCCCAAGATCATTCGTGAAGCGATTGGCTCAAAATTCTTAAGCGTCAGTTGTCTGGAGTTCGTATTCCACGCCACCGAAGCCCCCAAGGCCAATCCAGGGAGCGTTGGGCCGAGGGTATTGATGTGACCATAATCGCCCCAGTCCGTATTGAGTAATCCTTGCGCCCCACACTTTCGTCCTAACTTTGCGAGTCGCGTGATATTTTCATGCGCTACCGCATAGCGGGGAAGCCACTGATTCCAACCGGAAACCCCCGGACAAACCATGAAGTTGAGTTTTGATTTCTGAAAAAGCTTTGCGTGATTTTGCTCAAGGGTTGGTGAGTAATCCCAGTCGAGTGCAATCGCCTCTTTCGAAATCTCCGAAAGAAGTTCCGGAGAATGACCAATGATATCCCCCCAAAAGAGCGGTATCGCATCGACCTCCTTGACCACCGCCATGATCTTTTTGAGAAATTCGAGATAAAGGCGCCCTTTCCCGACTCGTTTGGCTAATTCCTGATTCTTCCCGATTCCCAAATCAAAGGTCTCATCGCAGCAGATATTAAAATACTTGGATCGAAAAAGAGGACGAACCTCTCGTATGATATTGCGGACAAGCTCGAGTGATTTTGGATTCTGACAATCCAACGTATCATGAGCCATGCGATCGACCCAATGAAATGGATCCTTGGAAACGTCTCGCTCTAATTCATTGAGCTCAGGACATTGCTGGCGAATCCATGTATAAAAATGTCCAAACGTGCTGAAGGAAGGAACCAAATCAATGTGCAGCTCCGCACAGCGCGCATCCAAGGCTTGAATTTCATCCGCCGTCAACGGATCGGCATCCCGCCAGACCTTCGGATATTTTTTAAAGGCAAAGGTATGCTCAATATAAAGCTCCAGATGATTCAATTTGTAGCTCGCGCAAGTCTCTGCAAGCTGAAGAAGCGTCTTGAGTTTCGGAACTTTTCCCCGGGTCACGTCATGATAAAATCCGCGCACTGGATAATCGGGCCAATCGAGAATTTCGAGACAAGGGCGTGCTTTCGGAAATTGACGATCGATCTGGGCCAAGGTCTGGGCTGCATAAAAAAGCCCCTCCTCATCGCACGCATGAATCTTCGTTTCAGATTTTGAAATCGAAAGCCGATAGGCTCCAACCTCCGGACGACCGACCGATTCGAGAACGCACTGGACCCGACGTTGAGCGGTGACTCCCGAGCCCATTTTTATCTTTTGAGGAGGAGGAAGAAGATCGAGCGATTTCATGCGGTTTTACCTTTCGGCAATTGTTTAAAAGCTTTCAACGCTTCTTCTCGAGATACGTCCAATCGAACGATCGGGCGAGGATAATCGACCCCCAACGTAATACCCGCTTCCCGCAATACCGCTTCAGTCGCCTCGGAAGGACGATGAATCCATTGAGCGGGCAAACGTGAAAGCTCCGGAACCCAGCGACGCACATACGTTCCTTCCGAATCAAATTTCTCCCCTTGAGTCACGGGATTGAAAATCCGGAAATACGGAGCAGCATCCGCACCGCAACCCGCCGTCCACTGCCAACCGAGCGTGTTCGCCGCCAGATCCGCATCCACCAGCGTCTCCCAAAACCAACGTGCCCCTTCGATCCAGTGGAATCGAAGATTCTTCACCAAAAACGATGCCACCAGCATTCTCACCCGATTGTGCATCCATCCGGTCGCCCACAACTCTCGCATTCCCGCATCAATGATCGGGATTCCCGTTTCCCCCTGCGTCCAAGCCTTCCACGGCTCTCCATTTTTTTCATTCCACGGAAACTTTTCAAAATTCTTTCGCAGCGGTCGGTTTGGGGTTTCTGGAAAATGGTAAAGCAAATGAAAGGCAAACTCCCGCCATCCAAGCTCCGTCACATACTGACTCGCACGCCATTCCTTCTCACCTTTCGCTCGAAGGGCATGCCAAACCTGACGTGGGGAAATTTCTCCAAAGTGCAAGTGCGGTGAAAGCCTGGAGGTTCCCGAAATCGAGGGATGATTGCGATCCTCTGAATAATCTGAAATCGGCTTCATTGCAAAACGCTTGAGCTGCGCGGCAGCTCCCACTTCTCCCGGCTCCCAACTTACTCGCATCGTCGCATCCCACGGAATCTTCGGTTCCAATTTTAATACTGAAAGCTCCAACGATTTCGGCCATGAAGCGGGCGATGAAATTGGACCCGGAGGAGGCAGCGGCGCTTCCGGATCCGTCATCGACAAACAAGCTTTCCAAAATGGGGTAAAGACTTGAAAGGGATTTCCGCTTTTATTTTGAATACACCACGGCTCGTTCAAAAGCGTTCCATTAAAACTTTCCGCAGAAATTCCTTTTAATTTCAAAAGCGATTTCACCCTCGAATCACGCGCCATCCATTCCGGTTCATAGCGCCGCGTCCAAACCACCGAGTTCGCCCCGGTCTCCTCAATCAATTGAAAGAGCGATTGCTCGGTGGGACCTTGTCGGAAAATCAAACGCGAAGCCCGCTCTCGAAGGGAAAAATCCAAAGCTCTCAACGATTGATGAAGCCACCAACGGGAAGCCCCACCCGGAGCCCATTCCCCTTCCTCTTCGGGAGCCGAGATAAAAACCGGAACGACCGAGCCCCCCTGACGTATCGCAAAATCAAGTGCCGGATGATCGCTCAATCTCAGATCCAATCGGAACCAAAGCAACGTCACAGGGCCTTTCATTCCCAAAGAGCTTCCTTCTCGGAAAAGCAGACGTCAAGCGCGGTAAATGGAATCCGATTTCTTCTCGTGATCGCATGAAGATCGACTAGAGTGAAGAGGCCATGATGATCGAACCTTCTCACACTGCAGGTCAAATCATATTCCTTCGATTTCTTGCGGACCTTGTTCTCATCACCCATGTGAGCTTTGTATTGTTTGTAACGATTGGATTACTTCTCACTCTCATCGGTGGATTTAGAAAGTGGGAATGGGTTCGAAATCCGGGGTTTCGCTTGGCTCATCTCTTAGGCATTGGAATTGTCGTTACCCAAGCTTGGTTAGGAATCATCTGTCCTCTGACTATTCTTGAAATGTGGCTTCGTCGGGAGGCAGGAGCGGAAACCTATCAAGGAACCTTCATCTCACATTGGCTTCAAAAACTACTCTACTACCATGCCCCTCCGTGGGTCTTTATCGTCGCCTATACCGCATTTGGCATCGCAGTTCTCGCCAGTTGGATTCTGATCCGTCCGAGATCATTTCGGAGGGTTCAATAAACGCATCGACGACGACAACCGACTTGCCTCCAGTTCCATTTCCGCTCTACACTCAAATGATGAGATCTCCTGAAGACGAAGCCCATTGGATTATCGAGCTCAGTCAGGGGAACGCTTCAGAAGCACTTCAAAGCCTCAGCTCCCAATTTCAAGTCCTCCAATCCCGGTCGCAACTTTTACTCACGGTCACAACCCTCACTCTCACCATCACCGGTTTCTCAGGCCCCGTGATTGCACGCTCCCACAAAATTGCAGGCGTTGGTCTGGCCGTAGGACTCGTCCTCGTTCTCAGTTCCACCATCCTTCTCTTGGTCGGAAGCCTTCGCCTCAAATGGGTCTCTCAATTTGAAGGAGAAAACCTGAAGTCGATCCTTACCCAAATCATCGCCTATCGAAATCAGAAAACGGCACTTTTCGGGTGGGAACTTTTACTCCTCGTCCTCGGACTCTCCTGTTACGTCGGAAGCCTCGTGATCTATTTGCTAAAAAACTAGTAGCAGTTTCTCGTGCAGAGATCGCCGTGCTCGCAGAGGATAAAAAACGTTTTCTCAGCGGACTCGGCGATCCCCGCCTGCAGCGCTATGCAGCATTGCGGGCAGGTCTGCGCGAAAAAAAATCCTTCCCTGATTTTACCCAGTCGTTCCCAATCCACTCGCGATGGCATTGATCGATAACAAGATCTGCGGCAATAAGCGACGCGCCGTATCTTCATCACTCTCATCCCGAGCCGCACGCCAACGCTCGAGGAGATTAATCTGTTGATAGTGCAACAATCGAAGCGCATCCGCTCGCATCGCCAAGGTTTTCGTCAAGCGCGGACGACGGGTCGAATATTCGGAACCGAAAAGCGCTTCAAGCCCCTCCTGAGTCTTTCGATGTTCCTCCCGGATCTTCCGAAAAATCGAAGTTCTAATCTTCGGATCTCGAACCAATCCGCAATACGCCTGCATGATTTCCAAATCCGCACTCGCCAGACTCGCTTCAACATTGGTCAGGAGATATCGCAAAAAGGGCCACTGCCGAATTCGATTTTTTAATTTTTCAAACCCTTTCGGATCCGACTTCTTTAACTCGGTCAACGCACTTCCGACGCCATACCATCCGGGAACATAAAACCGCGCCTGATTCCAACTGAAAACCCACGGAATCGCCCGCAGATCCGCTAGCGAACGCGTTCCGGTCCGACGCGAAGGACGCGACCCAATACTACTCGCTTCCAGCGCATCAATCGGTGTCGCCTGGGAATAAAACGACATGAACGATTCGTTTTCGATCAGTTTACGAAATGATTCGCGACTCGTTTTGCAAAGACGATTCAAAATCTTTTCAAGTCCGTGCGTGGTCCGTGTTGCCCGTTTATGACGCAACGTTTGGGAAGCCGTCCCCGCGGTAAGCAGCTCCAGATTATAAGTCGCCGTGATTAAATTCGCATACTTCTGAGCAATCGTCTCCCCTTGCTCGGTCATCCGGAGATCCCCCTCAAGTGATCCACTCGGAAGCGATTCCAAAAACCATTGCGTCGGACCGGCTCCGCGACTGATCGTTCCCCCGCGTCCGTGGAAAAATCGAATCGCCACCCCGGCCTGACGACCGACACGACAAAGGGCTTGCTGCGCCCGGTGCAATTCCCATTGTGCCGCAAGAATTCCACTCTCTTTGTTGCTATCACTGTACCCGATCATGACCTGTTGTGAGGGGAGCTGTCGTTTCCGTCCTGTCTCCTCGGATTCACGATGGTGCAAAACCTTCAGGCTTCGCGCCGTCACCGAATGCTGCAAGAAGCGACGCAGAATTTCTGGACTCCCTTGAAGATCGTCGATCGTTTCAAAAAGCGGCACCACAGGCAGAAGACAGACCAATCCTTCCTCAGACCACTCGGTCAAATTCGCCTCACGCGCCAAAACATAAACCGCCAGGAGATCCGAGAGCTTTCGTGTCATACTCACAATCAAAGCCCCGAGTCCTTGCGAACCATTCTTTCGCAAATGTCCTGCGAGCACCCGGTAACAACTCAAGACGGCATCGGCTTCTTTTCCAATCGAAGCGGCGCCCTGTGTAAAGGGACGCGGTGATTTCAATTCCTGATTCAAGAACTTGAGACGCTTTTCCTCGCTCCAAGTGAGATACCCCTTCCCATTTAATCCCGCCGCATCCAAAAGCTGACTTAACGCCGTCTCGTGGAATTGACTATTCTGGCGCACATCCAATGCCGCGAGATGAAACCCAAAAACTTCCAACGTCCTCATGACGGCACAGACATCCCGATCTGCAATCCGCTTCGCTTCGACATCACAGAGCGAACGATACAAGGCCTTCAGATCTTCACGCATCTCCCGGGGATCCCGATAGGCTCCCGCATGCTCTCGAATTTCCATTCCACCCCCCTGCTCGATCGGAAGCTTGGCTTGAATGAGAAGCGCAAACTGTCTCCACGGCTCCTCTGGATAACGCCTCAAGATGCGTCGCGCTGAATCACCCAATTCTTCAATCAAACGCGACATCACCCCATGCATCTCCATCGGCGGTTTTTGCACGTGATGGGAAAGACTCAAACGCTCCACCAATTCATCCATCTGCTCATGCATCACCATGAGGGCATTCAGACGAAGATCATTCAAGGTCCGTTCCGTCACCTGTGCCGTCACAAAGGGATGTCCATCGCGATCCCCACCGACCCAGGTTCCAAATCGAATCGACGGATAAACGCGCCAATGGTCCAACGGTTTCGGATCAAATCCCGCCTCAATCCACGCTTGAGTCAAACGCTGATCGAGCATCGGAATGACTTTGGGGAAAACATTTCGAAGATAATGCTGAACATTGCGACGCTCTTCTGCGACTTCCGGTTTGCGCAATAAAATTTCCCCCGTCCTCCACAAGCGATCCAGCGCCGCCTTGATCTCCTCTTTGATCTCCGCCTGCTCCATCGGCGTCCACATCGTATTTTCACGCTTTACCAAAAGCTTATAAATCGCCCGATGTTGCTCCAAAACCGTCGAAAGTTTTGCCTCCGTCGGATGCGCCGTGAGTACCGGTTCCACCCGAAGTTGAGAGAGGACCGCCGCCACCTGCGTCTCCGTAAACTTTTTTTCGCGAAGCTGACGGAGTTCATACCCCCAAAGCCCTGGATCGCGGGTCAGGCCAAGGGTCGTTTCGCGAAGTCGACGCATCTGGGCCGAGGTATTCTCCTCGACCATATTAAGAAGTTGAAACGCGGTGGAATAAACCTGACCGACGCGTTCCGGAAAGCGGGTGACCGAGCTCGCCTCCAACTCATTCGTCCATGGGAGAAATCGGGCAAGGCTCTTTTCCCCGGACTCGATCAAAACTTCCTCAAAGCATTGAATGAGAAAATGAAGATCCCGATCGACCTTGCTAAATCCGAGTTTTAAAAAATCGGGAGCCACGGTTTTTTCTGCCATGACCCGTTGGTAGCAGGAATCGTTCCTGCCGCAAGCGTAAGGATCAGGTCAGATCGTATTTTTTCAATTCTGGTAGGTTAGGATGAATGACCACTTCCGCATTTTGCGGCAGATTTACTTCCGCGTTGAAGATCTTGTAGGGATGGAAGCTCGGGGCGGTCGCGGAGAAGGATCGCCATGAAGCAGCTCCATGCGCACCTCCACTTTTGCGTTGGAAGGCATTTGCTGCTGACATTTTGATAGAATCGCAAGGATGTTAAAAAATGCCTCTCCAAAAAATTTCTGGATCGCTTCTTCCATCGCTGCATCTCCGTGAGCGAGTGAAGCCAGGGTGGACAAGTGGTGACGAATCCCCAAGGCATGAGTTTTCACAGCTTCCACATGATTGATCGGCTTCCCAAAAACAATACTGATTCTTTCTTGGGCTGCTTCCGCATATTTTTTAATCTGACCAATGGTCAGATCCTCGTCATTGCCTCCCTCCAGTTTTGAGATAGCGCTTTGAGTCACTCCCAATTTCTTTGCCATCTCCTCTTGCGTTAAATTGGCAGCATGACGAAGTTTTGCGAGTTGATGGACCAAGGAGTTGATTTCTTCGATTTTTTGGACTTGAGATTGAACTTCACGGGAGACCCCTTCTGCGTCCATTAACTCCTTCACTGAGGAATAGCGTCGCCCAGTCGGCTTTACGTTTGTTTTCGTTTCTTGATCAATGTTCATAGTTTTATTGATGGGTGAGGTGTTCTTTTACAAATTTTTTACTCAATTCAATATCCGAAGATTGCTCGTTTTTATTCCCAATTGTAATAAGATAAAGAACTCTCAGGTTTTCATCGGCATACGTGTAGAGGCGGGTTTCCTGTAAGTGAGCGCCACCCCCCTTTTGATCTAAGGCCACCACCCCCGAAGGCTCGTGATGGAGAAAGCCCGCCTGAACGACACGTGAGTTCGAGGCGGAATCTAAAAGTTCGTGGTATCGGGCTAAATTCCGAAGAAGTGCGGCCAGTTCATGAGGGCGTTTCTTTTGATACCATTTACTATCCTTATTCCATTGGGTGGTTGGTTCGATTTGCCACTTCACGACGGCTACATTATTCCTACCAGGAATAATGTCAATTAGATAAGAGAGCATACCCTCTCCGCCGCCGCCACGAAGAAGGAATGAAGTTTTTTTGAAACAAAACTTTTGCCATCTGCGATTTACATAAAGATCGAGGCGGAAATAATAATGAAAAAGAAAATTCTACTGACAGTCCTGATGGTGAACGGCGCAGTTTCGAAGGTGATGCTTCGAAGCTTTGAGCTCATTCAAAACGGAAATACCGCAAGCGCTTAAGCGCGAAACGCGACGGGATGACTTTCGATCTCGTGAGCGCAAGGCTGATTGATCGGAACCCCGGCAGGCGCATTATTTTCGGAGACGACATGATTCTGAATCATCCAGCGCTCCAACTCTTCACCGCTGATATCGGGAAGCATGGTCCCATTGACTTCCACACAGGGAGAGAGCTGCTGACCGCTCTTCTGGATCATCTCCATCCGAATTTCGGGATTGTTGATGATGTCCTTGTCTTCAAAAGGGAGACTGTATTTATTGAGAACGGCACGGACGCCCATGCTCCAGCCACAGGTCGGTTTAAGGTAGGCAATAATTTTAGGGGTGCTCATAGGGAAGAATCTACGATTTTTTGAGATCTTCGCCAGTCTTTTCTTTACCCCCGACGCGATGCGGGTCAATGAAATGATCCGCTGCCACAAAATAGGATTTTGAATGACGGGCAAATAAAATACTGAAGCAAAACATCATCAATGCGGTTAACCCAAGCGCCCATTCAAATGGAACGGGGGTAAAGAAAAGAAAACTGATCATCGTGATCCCACCAAAGAGCGAAGTACTCGTGTAGTTAATCGCCCAGATCGAGAGCAAGAAGTAACCCATTTCCCGCTCGTACGCATAGCCGCAGCGGGGACAGCCATCCAACGGGGTAAACCAATCGTAAAGGCGTCGAATTTTTCGAATCTCCGGGAACATGGGGGAAATGCCGCAGGTCGGGCATTTCAAAAGGGTCGCATTCCAAAAAAGGCGCAGACCCCGCCGGAGAAGCTGAAACCAACTCTCTCCGGTGGGGACAGGACCGCTCAAGACTTATTTCTTTTTGATCAAAGCTGCCACGCGGCTCTTATGCCGGGAGCTGGTGTTCTTGTGGAGCACTCCGCTTTTCACGGCGCGATCCAGAACACTCTGGAGACGGGGAAGCGCTTTGATCGCTTCATCGGTCTTTCCTTCCTTCACGAGGGAACGAAATTGTTTCTCCGCTTTTTTAACGGCGGTGTTGACGGAAAGGTTGCGCGTGCGACGACGAATGGCGGCACGAGCCTGTTTAGCTGCTGAGCGTGTATTTGGCATAATTTTGAAGGTGGACATCCTGCTGAGGCTCCCTTAGGAAGTCAAGCGATGAAATGGTGTAAGTTTCTCATCGGCCTTCTGTTGCTCCCGCTCGTGGCGGCCCAGTTTCTCACGCTGGCGGATCTTTTTCATGCTTGGACGTTCACCTGGCAAAAAGGTGCCATCTGGTTGCTCAGCTTCGCGGGAGGATTCAGCCTCTTTCTGGCGCTCTACTTCATGCTCCCTCCCTCGCTCTGGGTCTATGTTTTGAGTCACGAACTCACTCACGCCTGGGCGATTTACCTTTCTGGGGGAAAAGTTTTTTCCTTTAAAGTCAGCAATTCCGGCGGTTTTGTAAAGTCGGACACCGTCAATTGGTTCATCGCCCTCTCCCCCTACTTCGTCCCGCTCTACAGTCTCCTCTGGTGGGCAATTTGGATCAGTATTGATTTTTACTATCCCCTCGGAAAATGGATCGCCATCTTTTACGGAGGACTCGGATTCACCTGGGCCTTTCACTTCTGCTTCACCGTTCAAATGATCTCCATCGGACAAACCGATCTCTCCAGCCAGGGTCATTTCTTCTCACTCGTCGTCATTGCTGCGATCAATCTCCTCATCCTGATCACCTTGGTCATCGCCGTCTCCCCTACGCTCACCTGGAGATTTGCCCTGCACCAACTCGGAGACCACTCATGGGAGTGCTACCAAACCACCGGAATCACCATCGCCCATTGGATCCAGATGGCATGGGAACGGATTTTTCTCGCGCAGAGTCGCTGAGCTCGCTGAGGTTTTTGATTTCAAAATGGAAAAATACTCTGCGCCCCAGCGTCTCCTAAAGAACTTCCAGTTTCACACGGAGATCACAGGGTTCACGGAGATAAATCAAATTTCAACCTCCGTGAGCACTGAGTCCTCCGTGTGAAATCCTCATGCGGAGAGTTCTCTGAACGATTGCCCCATGACCCCAAGGGCTTGGGCTCTGCGCGAAAAAAACGTGGATTACCCCCTCGTTTCCCATGCTTGCCCGATCTCTTATTTTGGTTTAAACCGTTTCAAGTGAAAGAAAACCCGGACAATCTCCTCCCCGCCCACCTGCATTTCCGGGGAGATTTTACCTGCCAGGGGAATGTCACGGTCGCGACCCGATATGTCGGAAAGATCAAAGCCAAGAAGCATCTCACCTTTGTTCCCGAATCCGAATTCGAAGGAATCATCCAAAGTCACACGCTCCGCATTGACCCGGGGGCCAAGATTAATGCCGAAGTCAAGGTCGGCCCGCTCCTTCCTCTCATCTTTCGTTGGCCCCGCTTTTTCAAAAAAGAGGCTCCTCCCACTGATGAATGAGCTGATCCCCATCACCTGCCCCCATTGCAATCATACCCAATCGGAACCGGAGGGCGTCGTCTCGACTTATTGCCGCAAGTGCCAGGCCCACATCAAAGTCAGCGGCTTTGCGATGAAGCGCAGCACCAAAGCTCCCCGATCAACCCGCTCCATCAATTGTCCTCACTGCCAGGAAACTCACAAGGTCGTTGAAAGCGCCCTCTCTACCATCTGTCCGAGCTGTAGCGCCCATTTGAACATGCAGAATTATCTGCTCAGTAACGATGCTGCCGAAAAAATCAACACGATGGGAACCGTGACCTTCCGCTCCCGGGGGACCTATCATGGAAGCGAAATCCAAGCCTCCCGAATCGTCATCGCCTGCTCAGTCAGCGCTCGACTCACGGCTCGTGAAGAAGCCATTTTTGAAGGACGCGGAGCCGTTCAAGGAAAACTCGAAGCGCCTCGCATTCTGGTCATGAAAAAAGCCCGGGCCAGTGCCCTTCGTCTTGTCACTCCGCTTCTCGAAGTCGAAGGGAAAATCACCACCCGAAGCGTCCGCGCGAAAAAACTGATTATTCTCCCCGGCGGATTTCTCGATTCGGAAAAAATTGTCTGCGAAGAAGTGACGGTTCAGCCCGGAGGCGCGCTTCGCGGAAGACTCTTCACCTTTGAAGCGGAAACCCGAACTTCCACCCCATGACCCCCTTCTCCCGCTCCCTACTTCGTTGGGGCGGATGCCTCACTCTCGTCCTTCCCGTCTTTCTCCTCATTGCCTCTCATTTTCTTCAGGCAAAAACGCAGGGACTTCAGCCGACCGGATTTCTCCAGGATGACATGCCGTATTACATGGCACTCGCCCGGGAATCCTTCGACACCGGGGAATTTCATCTGACTTACGGAAATCCGTTCAGCCCCAATCCCGAGACGCGCCGTCATTTTTTTCAGCCCCTAATTCTCGGCTTCGGAATTCTTCTCAAGCTGACCGGCGCAGATCCCGGATTTCTCTTTGCAGGAATCACCGCCCTCCTCGCGCTCCTCACCGTTCGAGTTTCGCTCCATTTTTATGAACGTTGGATTCAACCGATCGACTCAGTTCCGGTCGCACTCGGGTTTATCGTGTTGCTTTGGGGCGGCGGATTTCTCTCCTTTCTCGGGCTCCTCTTCAGTCTCAGCCATGGCGATGGACTTCAAGACCTCTTTCTCTTTGATCCCTCCGGCGGCTGGTGGCTCCTGAATTTCGGACGCAATCTCATCTTTCCGACCGAAGCCTTTTATCATCTTCTCGCTCTGCTGCTGCTACTTGCACTGCGCCAACGCCAATGGAATACCGGACTCCTCCTGCTCGCCCTTCTCTCCATGAGCCATCCCTTTACCGGAATTCAATTTCTCCTGATCACCACCCTTTGGCTCACGATCGAACACTTCTACGTCAAAGCCCGCAACCTCTCTCGTGCCATTCCGCTCGCCTCCGGAGGACTTCTCGTTCTCCATTGCGCCTACTATCTCGTCTTTCTGAAAAGTGATCCCGAGCAAGCCTCTCTCATGCGCGACTGGGAACTCCCGCTCGTCATGCATCCCGAAACGATGATCGGCGCCTGGGGATTTGCCGGAATTTTCGTCTTTCTGGAATTCCGAGGACGCTGGAGCGAACTGATTTCAACTCCCGAACGTCGATTGCTTCTCACCGTCTTCGGAGTCACGGCAGCCTTGGTCAATCATGATCTGATCCTCAAACCGGTTCAACCCCTTCACTTTGACCGCGGCTACTCCTACCTCGCCCTTTTTCTTTTGGGGGCTCCCGCGCTGCTTCGCTTTCTCAAAGAAAAATGTGAAGCGCGCAAACTCATTCCCATCGGACTTCTCTTACTCTGCCTCCTCTCCGACAATCTCCTCTGGTTTGGATGGAAGTCGACCCATCCGACTGGAGCATTTCTCAATTCGGAAACCCGCGAAATTCTCAACGTGCTTCGGGATCAAGGAACTTCCAAGGATCGGTTGGTTTCAGAAGACTCCACCATCGCCTACCTCGCCATGACCTATACACCAGTAAGAACCTGGTACGCCCACTGGTGGTTCACCCCGTATGGAAATCAACGTAAAGTGGAGGCTCACTATTTTTTTGAAACCGGCCAAATGCCCCCCGAATGGACCGAATCCCCCCTCCTCATCCTCTGCACCCCCTCCAAAGAGATCCAAGGAACTGTCCTCTTTCAAAATCAGCAGTGGAAACTGATTCGAGTGAAATAATTTGGAGTGGTAGGGCGACCTCGCCGAGGGCGCCGTGATTTGAAAAAAAACGATGTGAAGAAGATTTTTTTCGCGCGGAGGCGCGGAGCACGCCGAGAAATCCGCGTTGTTCTGAGTGTTTTGCGGCCTAACAACTTCCCACGTAGAAGGATCGACTCGGTCATTGAAATTATTTTCAACACCACTAAACTAATTTGAAGGGCCAGTTGCTCGATCTCTTCAAAGAGCTTTCTTCGGGAGCTCTCCCCGTCACAAGAGATCATGCCAGGCGGGAAGACGAATGAGAAAACACAAACTGATCAGAAATTTGCATTGAAGAACCTCATCCCTATTTTAAGATCCCAGAATGAAGCGTTTTATACGAGGATCCGCGATCTTTCTTCTGCCCTTCTTTATTTTTGCCGCCGCAGCTCCATCCAATTCGATTAAGACACCTCTCAAACCTCGGATCGAAGTCTATAAGGCGAAGCGTGAATTGCATCTTTTTGATGGGACTCGACTCATCAAAACCTATCCCATTGCACTTGGATCCAATCCTGTCCCTCCAAAAAAGATCGAAGGCGACCGTGCCACCCCAGAAGGTACTTATACGATCTGCCACAAAAACCCTAAGAGCCAATTTCACCTTTCCTTGGCGATCAGCTATCCAGGCCCGCAGGATGCTGAAAGGGGATTCAAAGACGGATTGATTTCAGATCTGGAGAGAAAAGCCATTCTTTCAGCCTACGCCAACAAACAAACACCTCCGTGGAAAACAAAATTGGGAGGTGAGGTCTTTCTTCACGGAAGAGGATCAAAGCCTGATTGGACTTGGGGCTGCATTGCACTTGACGATCAGGATATCCAAGAGCTTTACCGACTTATCCCAGTGGGAACTCCGATTGTGATTCACCCTTAAAGTCATGCCAACGATTCACCTCCAGACCCTCATCGCCGCTCCAGTCGAACGAGTCTTTGATTTGGCTCGAAGTATCGATGCCCATCAGTCTACCGCTGAACACACCAGTGAACGAGCGATTGCCGGCGTCACCTCTGGTTTACTTGGCCCCAATGAAGAGGTGACTTGGGAAGCATGCCACTTCGGAGTTAAACAACGTCTTCGGGTTAAGATGACCGAGTTTAATCGTCCCAACCATTTTCAAGACATTATGCTCGAAGGTGCCTTCAAACAAATGAAACATGATCACCGATTCGAGGATTGTGAAGGTAAAACCGTAATGACGGATCGTTTTGAATATCAGTCTCCCCTTGGCTTCCTTGGAAAAATTGCTGATCTCCTTTTTCTTGAGAGATACATGCGCCGTTTTATCGAAAACCGCAACGCGATCCTGAAACAGACTGCGGAATCGAATGAATGGAAAAAATATCTTCAACCAATCTAATGAAAACAAAATTTAAAAAATCCAAGCTGGCAATTATTGGGATCATCATCTTACTCCTCGTCAAACTGACTCTCTTCAATACAACAATTTGCTTTGTTTCGTGTCACAACACTCGAACTCAAACATTGTTTTCCGGACTCTCTACTGCGTGTCGAGCCTATCTCGTTGAATATGGAAACTATCCCAGCAGCTTTGAGAATAAAACCCTCACCGAGATCCTCATCGGAAACAACCCGCGCAAAATTGTTTTTATGGAGTTTCGCCCAAAGGACCTGAATCAAAATAACGAAATCATTGATGGCTGGGGAACTCCGATCAGGATTATGATTCAGCCCGATCAAACGCTATCCTTTCTTTCTGCGGGAAAAGATAAGACTTTCAATACTTCAGATGATATCAAAAGATAAAATAAAAGAGCGCTCTTTCTCTTAAAGTATTTATTCCCCCGGGGGGGGGCAGGCGATTTCCTCAGAAAACGGATTAAAATTTAGCTCTAAAAGCCATCCCCGACTGCCCCCCTTTTCCTTGCTCTACATTGAATCGCCCTTGATGTCGCAGGCTTCAAATGCTTGAATCCATTCGTGATTTGAAAAGCTAGCCTTCGACCAAGAAAATGATCCAACCCGTCGCAATACGAAGGTTCCCCTCTCAGGAAGAGGCGAGAGATGTCGCACTTAAGCTTGAAGAAAAGGGAATCGCATCTCGGGTCGCAACAGATCAAAGCAGTCTTTTTAACACCCTCTACGTTGCCTCAGATGATTCTGAGGCTGCATCTGAGATCATTGGAAGTGTCGGCGTCGAACTCGATCCCACTCCAGATGCATCCGACGAAGGATCTGCATCTGATGATTCAAACGCGAGTTCCGACCCCCTTCTCCCTCAGGTCTTATCCGAGCTGGATCGCCTTTCACAGAAGGAAAAAAGTCCTTGGAAAAATCTCGGGACACTAATTTTTTCTTTGATTCTATTCGCTGCTCTTGGCCTATTCAGAAATTCGTTCTCTGGGGTTGCAATCCTCATCGGCGTTCTATTTATACACGAAAGCGGCCACTTTATCGGAATGAAGCTCCTGAAATATCGGGATATCCAGATGTTTTTTATTCCTTTATTCGGAGCCGCCGTATCAGGAAAGGAAACAGAACCGAGCGACCTCAAAAAGGCCATCGTTTCACTTCTCGGCCCAGCACCAGGAATCTTGATTGGGATCATCATCGGCGTCGCTTTTATCAAGACGAAGAATCCATTACTTGCCGATATTTCCAAAACCTTCCTTTTTTTAAATACCTTCAACCTCGTCCCCCTTCATCCTCTTGATGGAGGCCGATTCTTCGACGCTATTCTCTTTTCAAGACACCCCAAGCTCGAACTTGGTTTTAAAATAATAACCATTTTGATTCTTGCTGCTTTGGCCTTTTATCTCAAAGAGGTGATTTTCGGAGTTATTGCCTTCTTTGTCTTAATCACCCTTCGTGGCACGTATCTTTCCGCAACCATCGCATACTCCGTCAGAAAGCAAACGAACAACATCAACAATGACTCTTCAGACATCATTCCCCCTGGAAAAGTAGAGAGCCTGATCGCTTTGCTTCGCACAAAGTTACCCGAAGCACAGTTAAGTGTTATTTACCTCGTTTAGATCGTAAAACACCCCCCTTTTTTTACATCTTTGGG
>CAZKRU010000070.1:0-23400 GCA_964555235.1 uncultured Verrucomicrobiota bacterium | reverse complement strand
TTTTTATGAGGCAAATTTTGAAATAGAGGGGCTATTGCAAAATTTGGGTTTAATTAATTTTCCTCCCCACCCCTCGACAAACCGAATTCCCGTTGTATAGTTCCTTAACAAGAGACGACGCAGGAAGTGTCCTCTGACATCGGCTGCATCGGATCTTTCAAGGGGGAGGGGTATGAGAATCACCAGCTTCGGCGCAGCCCGAATGACGACTGGATCCAAGCATCTGCTTGAGGTAAACGACCAAAAAATTCTGCTCGATTGTGGACTCTTTGAGGGAAAACGGGAGGAGTCCTTTGACCGAAACCGCAATCTTCCCTTCGACCCGGCGACGCTGAATGCAGTCATCCTCTCCCACTCGCACATCGATCACTCCGGAAATCTCCCTACCTTGGTACTCAAGGGGTTTCCCGGAAATATCTATTCGACCTTTGCTGCACGCGATCTCTGCAATATCATGTTACAGGATTCCGCCAAAGTACAGGCGAGTGATTTGGCCTATGTGAATAAGAAGCGAGAGAAAAAGGGCCTCCCGCTTTTCAAACCGCTCTATGAAATGCCCGAAGTCGAGGCGACCCTCAGTCAGTTTGTTGCCTTGGACTACAATCGCCCTTTTCCCGTTGCGGATGGAGTCACTGCAACATTTCTCGATGCCGGACATATTCTCGGTTCCGCCCAGGTCCAACTCGATCTCAAGGAAAACGGCCGGAAGGTGCGTCTCCTGTTTTCGGGTGATGTCGGACGCGGCAACAACGACATTCTTCGGGATCCGACGGCAGCACAAGACGTCGACGTTCTTCTCATGGAAAGCACTTACGGCGGACGCATGCACGAGGACATGAAGAGCGTTAAAAAGGATCTCTGCCGGATTGTGAACCAAACGATGGATCGAAAAGGGAAACTTCTCATCCCCTCTTTCGCCGTCGGACGCGCGCAACAGGTCGTCTACATGCTCCATCAACTTCGCGAAGTGGAATGCTTCCCAAAAATCCCGATCTACGTCGACAGCCCCCTCACCGTCAATGCAACCGAAGTCTTTCGACTTCACCCCGAATGCTACAATCAACAAATTCACGATTTTCTGAATGCCCGGCGTAATCCCTTCGGTTGGGAAGAGATCACCTACATCCGAGAAGTCACCCATTCGATGGCGCTCAATAAAATCCATGAGTCGATGATTATCATCTCCGCCTCCGGAATGTGTGAAGCCGGACGCATCCTCCACCATCTGGCCAACAGCATTGACGACGACCGAAACACGATTCTCTTCGTTGGATTCTGCGCACAGAATACTCTCGGTGCCCGGATTCTGGCAGGGGAAAAGAAAGTGAATATTTTCGGTGAACCACACGTCGTTCGCGCAAAAATCGAACGACTCGAAGCCATGAGTGGTCACGCCGATCACAACGAGCTCATCCAGTACACTCACCGCATGACCGGCCCGAAAAAGAAAATCATGCTCGTCCACGGCGAACTCGCCTACTCCGAAGCCCTCCAAAACAGCCTCCAAGTCGAATACCCCGAATCGGAAGTCGTCATCCCCGAACTCGGCGTTCCGATTGAGTTTTAAGAGGATATTTCTCGCGCAGAGGCACGGAGATCGCCGAGGAAATCCTCTTCTTTTTCAATTCTGAATTCAATCCTCCGAGGCCTCTGTGATTGCGCGCACCTTCGCCCTCCGCACCAAACCAATCACAACTCCGGCGGGAAGGTCTTTTTCTTTCAGAAAAGTTTTCTGCGCGAGAAAAATGCCTCCAACTTCCCCCTTGGCAGATCCCCTGATTCTGGTGAGGATGGTGCATGCAGTATCCGGTTGATCTCGAACAATGGTGGGTTCAATTAGCACTTCGTCATCTCAAGGTCGAAGATTTTCCGACCGCGTGCGAAACCCTACAACCGGCGGTTCGCTGGCTTTGTGACACCTTCACCACCGAACGAAAAGAAGGAGTCGAGCCGTATGACACCGATCCCGATCTTCTCATCGCTTACGGCCTCTATTATTTTCCTCAAACCTACGCCCGAACGCTTTACCCTCTCGATGAGTTACTGCGTTTCCGAAAATGGAATCCCGGACCCAAAGTTCGCGTACTCGATCTCGGATGCGGACTCGGCGCCTCGGGACTCGCCATCTACGACCGTCTGAAGTCCGAAGGTAAAACCGTAGAGATGCATGCGTGGGACCAATCCTCCCCCAGTTTGGAACTTCTCCAGAAGCTTGTCCGCGAAACTCGCAATACTGAATGGAATTGTCGGAAAGAGGATCTTCATCATCTCAAGCTCGAAAAAGCCGAATGGGATCTCATTGTCATGAGCTTCTCCCTTAATGAACTTTTTACGACTCCGGATCCGGCCTGGATCAACTCACTCCTCAATTCCCTCACTCCCAACGGGATCCTTCTCATTCTCGAACCAGCCACACAAATCGCCAGCAACGCCCTGATGACACTTCGAGATCATTTTGCCGAACAAGGAAAACGGACCATCCTCGGACCCTGCCTCCATCATGCCGCCTGTCCCCTCCGAAAGGATGGAAAGTTCTGGTGTCACGAAGTTCGAATCTGGCAACCGCCCGAATCTTTGGAATTCCTGAACCGCCGCCTCTATCACACCATTCGAGAACTCAAGTTCAGTTTCCTTGTCCTCGGATCTCAGCCCCTCGTTCCTTCAACCGGAACCACCGCGCAACTTCGCCTCATCTCGCCACTTCAAGAAGAGAATGGAAAGACCGCTTTCATCGGCTGCGCTGCGGATGGCGATAAGCATCGTTACGAGATTCTCCACCGGCATCTTGAAAAAGCCGAACGCAAGGACCTGATGAAAATCGAACGAGGCAATCTTCTTCAAGTCGATCCCCCTCAACCCAAAAGCAGTTTCCTCCGGTTTGAAAAATTTCCTGGAATTCTTTGGGAACCGAAATAGATTACAAATCTGGAACTCAAAAAATCAGGAAAAATAAAATTCCCCATACTTCATAAACCTGAGTTTCTGAGTTCCAGATTAAAAACCTGGTAAAGACTTTTTGTATTCTGTGGCGAAAGAGCTCCACCGATTAACCCATCTCGATCTGCTTCAAAAGTCGGATCTCCGGCTTGCTTCTCGGAGTCGCCACAATTTCCACAATATCGTGTCGATGGGTAAACGGCGGAAGATGATCCAATAATTTAAGATACGCTTTCGCGGCATGCCGCATTCGTTCTCGCTTGCGAAAATTCACCGCCTCCGCCGGACGTCTTCTCTCTTCGTTTTGACGTGTTTTCACCTCGACAAAAACAAGCGAGGAGCCATCGCGGCAAACCAGATCAATTTCTCCTCGGGGCACTCGAAAATTTCGAACGAGAATTTTATACCCCTGCCGGCGCAAATGCCGGGCCGCCTGACGTTCCCCCCATCTCCCCAATGCTTGCGGGGACGAAAAGGGATCAACCCAGGGCCAATTCGCATTGAAGTACCGGCGCAAACGAGCGCCGATGAAGCGGAGTCGGTCCATGCTTTCTGAGTTTTTCGAGGTGATAGGAGGTTCCATATCCTTTATGTTTTTCAAATCCATACTCGGGATACACCAACGCCTGGCGATCCATCCACGAATCACGATGTTGCTTGGCAATTACCGAAGCTGCTGCAATGGAGGGCGATTGGGAGTCTCCTTTCACAACCGTCTGAACAGGAAGTCCGAGACGGGGATCCTGATTTCCATCCACCAGGGCAAAATCGGGAATCCTTTGAAGTCTCTCCACGGCACGACGCATCGCCAAAAAAGTCGCTTGTAAAATATTGACCCGATCGATTTCCTCGACCGTCGCCTCTCCCAACGCCCAAATGATTTTGGCGTCAGAACAAAGCTCCTCCGAAATTTGAGCACGACGGAGCGCGGTCAATTTTTTGGAATCATTCAGGAGCGGATGCGTGAACCCTTCTGGAAGAATCACGGCTGCCGCAACCACCGGGCCAGCCAAAGGACCGCGGCCGACTTCGTCAATTCCCGCAATCTGCAAAAACCCGCGCTGACGGGCCTGGTCTTCCCATTGCCACGTCAGCGCCATGAGTTTTAGGCTGCAGCTTTGGCTTTGGAGGCCTTGGCTTTCGACTTGTCGAATGCCTTTTCCTTCACCGCCATCGCTTCTTTCCCCTTACGTCCGCGCATATAGTAAAGCTTGGCGCGACGGGTCGATCCAATACGATCCACCACCACTTTTTCAACGAGAGGAGAGTTCACTGGGAACATACGCTCGACGCCTTCTCCGAAGCTGATACGGCGCACCGTAAACATTTCACCATGACCCCGTCCGCGGCGGGAAATCACGACACCGGCGTAAATCTGGATACGCTCCTTGTCGCCTTCTTTCACGCGGGTGTGAACCTTCACCGAATCTCCCACGTTAAACTTTTCCAGTTTTCGTGCCTGTTCCGCTTCGATCTTTTCGATCAGTATCGTATTCGTCGCCATAACTTACTCCTCATTTTTTCTCAAATAAATCCGGTCTTATCCGGGCCGTTTTTAACCGACCCTGCTCTTCACGCCAAGCGCGAATTTTTGCATGGTCTCCAGAGAGCAGGATCTCCGGCACCCGCCAGCCTTGAAATTCTTCCGGCCGCGTATACTGCGGACCTTCCAAAATTCCCTGACTGAAAGAATCGTTTCCCGCCGATTCCTCATTTCCCAGTACCCCGGGCAACAACCGCACCACTGCATCAATCAGCACCAGTGCCGCTACCGCCCCATTACTGAGAACATAGTCCCCAATTGAAATTTCATCCTGAACCAGATGTTCGCACACCCGTTCATCGACCCCTTCGTAGTGCCCACAGAGCAGCACCAATCGCGACTCCATCGAGAACTCTTGGGCGACCGCTTGGGTCAGCTTTCGCCCTCCGGGGGAAAGATAGATCACCTTTCCCGGCGTCTCCATTTTTTGAACAGCTTCCACCGCTCGAAAAATCGGATCGCACTTCAGCACCATTCCAGGACCACCGCCATAGGGCCGGTCATCCACAATCCGATGCTTGTCCGTCGCGTACTCTCTCAGTTGATGCAAATGAAGCCGAAGGCGCGCTTCTCTCTGCGCTCTCCCTAAAATACTGGCAGGAACCGATCCTGCCAAAATTTCCGGAAAGAGCGTGATGACATCAATCCGCACCGGTCATCACGGTTCGCAAATCTTCACCACCACCCGTTGATCCGGCTTCGTCATCGCCGCGTTGAGCAGATTTCGGATTGCTCCGATCGTCCGCCCCCCTTTGCCGATCACTTTGCCCACATCATCGGGATGCAGGGTCACGTAGAACGTCAACCCTCCCTCTGCCGCCATCTCTCGCACGTCCACATCATCCGGATTTTCCACCAGACGACGCAAAACGAAGTCAAGAAAGTGCCGCATACCGGTCCCTTAAGCCGCCTTACGCGCTTTCTTCAGGATCGAACCGACCGTCTCCGAGGGACGTGCTCCGTTCTTGATCCAGTGATCCGCCCGATCGAGCTTCACCGCGTAATTTTGCCCGGCTTTCTTCGGGTCATACGTTCCCAGCAGTTCCAAAAATTTCCCGTCGCGCGGGCTCTTCTTGTCCGCCACCACAATGCGATAGAACGGTTTATCCGTCGTTCCTTCGCGGCGCAAACGAATCGTTAATGCCATCAGTTCCTTTCTCCGCCGAAAATTATTTTCGGCTCATCATCCGTTGCAGCATCTTTTCCGGGTTACCGCCCCGAAACATCTTCTGCATCATTTTTTTCATCTCTTCAAAGCGTCTCACCAGGTCGTTCACCTCCGTGACAGAGGTCCCACTTCCTTTTGCAATCCGTTGCCGACGACGCGCGTTCAAAAGATCCGGCTTTCGCCGCTCCTGAGACGTCATCGACAGAACAATCGCTTCGACCCTTCGGGTTCGTTTTTCGTCAATCGACGAAAGGTCCACAGTAGACATTCCGGGGATCATGCCAAGCAGATTTTGCAGGGGTCCCAATTTCTTCATAAATCGCATCTGATCCACAAAGTCCTGCAAGTCAAACTGGTTACGACGAATCTTCTCCTCCAACCGGGCTCCTGTCGCAAAATCCAACTCCTCTTGAGCCTTCTGAACCAGCCCAATGACGTCTCCCATCCCGAGCAAACGCCCAACGACACGCTCAGGCATAAAGACCTCCAGCGCGTCCGGTTTTTCACCTGTTCCCAAAAATTTAATCGGACATCCCGTCGCATGTAGGAGCGATAACGCCGCCCCTCCCCGCGCATCGGCGTCACATTTTGAAAGGACAAATCCGGTCAGTGAAACCCGCGCCCGAAAGGCTTCTGCGACTTTCACCGCCGTCTGACCGGTCGCCGCATCCGCCACCAATAACGTCTCCTGAGGCTCTAAAACTTTGGCCACTTCTTCCAGCTCGGCCAAAAGCGAATCATCAACATCCAATCGCCCCGCCGCATCAAAAATCAAAATCCGTGTGCGACGCTCATAGGCCTCTTCCCTCGCTTTTTTCGCAACGGTCGCCACCGAGGTCTCCCCCGGGTAGGTCAATACCGGAACCCCAATCTGTTCTCCCAACGTCTGCAATTGCTTGATCGCCGCCGGACGCGCCAGATCGCCCGCCACGAGCAAGACTTCGTCCTTCTGCTTCCGAAACCAGGCTGCCAGCTTCGCCGCGCTCGTCGTTTTTCCCGATCCGTTCAGACCACAGAGCAAAATTCGGAGAGGGCGATCCGGATTTAGGTCACGACTCCCCGCTGAAAACCGGGCAATGAGTTCGTCATGACAAATCTTGATGAATTGATCCCCCGGCCGAATCGACGCCAAGGTCTCCTCGCCGAGACACTTCTGCTTCACCTGATCGCAAATCTCGCGGGCGACTTGATAATTCACATCCGCCGCCAACAACGCCAGACGAACCTCACGTACGGCGTCGGCAATATTACTCTCCGTCAGCTTTCCGTAACCCCGCAGGGTTTTGAAAACTGATTGCAACTTTTCTGCCAGTAAATTCGTCATAAGCACTCCATGAGCCTTTCAGCGATAGCGCGAGATCCCGACGCGGGCAAGAATCGAATCGCAGGAAAATCCAAATCCATTCTTTCGCGCTGAGTTCGCCGAGGCCGCAGAGAAAACATTTTTACCCTCTGCGAGCACGGCGATCTCTGCGCGAAAAAAACCCAAACTCCACTTCTAGTCGATTGACCTTGCGAACTCCTCGGGGCATTCTTGGGCATCATGCCTGCTGTTTCGGTGTTGATTCCAACCCATGACCGCCCGGAGCGATTGCGCCTGGCGATTCTGAGCGTTTTAAAAAATGATTTTGATGATTTTGAAATCGTGATTTCCGACGACTCCGAATCCGGCTCCGGTGAATCCGTCGCGCGCACGTTCAATGACACGCGAATTTTCTATCACCGAAAACCGCTCCCCTCCTCAAAACCGGCGAATTGGAGTTGCGCCGCACGTCACGCGACCGGACGCTATCTCTTTAAACTGGATGACGATGATCGGATTCGCCCCGGATTCCTTCGCCGCGGTTACGAGTGGATGGAAACTCACCCCCACGTCGGCAGTCTCTACACCGCCTACGTGACTCTCGATGAGCGAAAACAAACGTCCATTAATCAAATCGACAACTCCTTTTTCAGCAACCGCGAAATCGTTTCAGGCGAAGCCTACGCACGAGGAGTCCTGACCAACGAGGGAGGGTATCCCCGCAATCACAAGACCGCCTCCTTCTATCGTCGCGAACTCGGAGAGCGTCTCGGCTGGTACGATGCCGTGAGCGAGGATTTCGCCTTTACCGTCGGGTTGGCGCTGCAAGCGGATGTCGCCTACCTCCCGGAAATTCTCTTCGAATCGGTCCTTCACGAATCCAACGGCGTGCATGCCATTCAACAAAGCGCGGCCCTCAGTCGAAGTGCGCTCGAAGGATTAAGAACTCACGAGCTTGTTCAATCGCGTCCTGATCGCGTTTTCTGGGAAAATCAAATTGATCAATGCCTTCAAGCTTTGTCCCTTTTTTATCTGCAATACACCTTTCGCGAGCAAGGACGACGCGCCGGGAAGGAATACCTGCAGCAGCTCAAAACCAAAGGCCCACTTCATCCCAAAGCCAAACTCATCGCCTGCTACGGATCGCTCCTGCCGCAAGGACTTCAGCAATTCATTTGGAACACCTACCAAAGTTCGCCGAAAATTCAGCACTGGATCCGAAAGATGCTCCTCGAAGAAAGCTAAGAATTTTCTCTGAGGAATACAGGAGTTTTTGGTTAAGATGCTAAATGACTGAGCCGCCAACAACCCGGAGAATTCCATTCCTGACTTCCTGCATTCCTCAGAGACAATCAGTCGTTCTACCCTACTTAAAAAGTGTTTTCCAATCGGCTTCACGAAATCCAACGATCCCCCCTTTTTCGGTCAAGACAAACGGACGTTTGATGAGATTTCCATTTTTTGAAAGCAACTCCAAGGCTTCCGCTTCGGACAATTTCGGCAACCGATCCTTCATCCCCATCGCCTTGTAATCCATTCCCGAAGTATTAAAAAGCCGGCGAATTTCTCCATGATAAGCTCCGAGCATCTTTTTGAGCTCGGCCTTGGAGGGCGGCGTCTCACGAATCGGAATCCGCTCAAAATGAACCCCATGACTTTCCAGAAACTTTCCCGCATCGCGGCAAGTCGAGCACTTGGCGTATTCGTAAAATCGAATCATACTTAAATGGATTAGATGAAAAAAACCCTTTAATCCATATAGAAAAATCAGAAGTAATCCGACTTCCCCTTAATCCATTTACCCCGTGCAATAAACTCAATATTAAAGGATTGATTCACTTCTCGTGATCTTTTAAAAATCTTCTCATGTCCTCGCTCAAGCAAATCGCGAAGTCGCTCGACATCTCTTATACTCTGGTTTCTAAAGTGCTCAGCGGCCGGATGGGGACTACGGGAGCCAGCACCAAGACGCGTGAAGCAATTTTCAAAAAGGCAAAGGAGCTCGACTATGTCCCTAACCGCATGGCGGTTGCCCTAAAGAGCGGAAGGAAAGACGCCATTGCTGTTTTCCTTCACAACATCGAAAGTCCCGGAAGTGACGCCACCTCCCTCTTTCTGGAGAGCATCGCCAAGGCCGTGGAAGGAACCCAGCATCGACTCTGGATTCGTTTTTTTAATGAAGACCAGGAACTTCTTGAGTCCTGCAACGAAAACCTCAAACGCGACGTCGATGGCCTCATCGTGGGAGGCGTTGAACCCCCAAATCTGATTGAAAGGCTTCGAAAAATCGATCGCAACGGCCTCCCGATTGTTTCCGTTTTTCCGGATCGAGGTTCTGCCTCTTTTTATTGCAATATCTACACCGATCAAGAAGCCCAATGCTATCTCACCACCCAACATCTCCTCAAAAAAGGATGTCGGCGCATCGCTCATTTCAAAACCTCGTCCCAGCGTTATCAAGGATACGTGCGTGCACACAAGGAAGCCAAAGCCCCCCTTTTTCCACATCTGATTATTCCGAGCAAATCATTCAATCTCGAAGATGGCTTGATCGCGGTAAAAGCGCTTTTGGAACTCAAGGAAGATTTCGATGGAATTGTCACACAGTCCGATGCTCAGGCGATCGGAGCCATCCGCGTTCTCCAGAAAAAAGGTTTGCGGATTCCCGAAGATGTCAAAATAACGGGGGTTAATAACTCTCCCGTCGCCGAAACGTCTCTCATTCCGCTAACGTCCTCGAGTTCAGAAATAGACCAATGCGGACGGCTTGCAACGGAGATGCTACTAAAAAAGATTTCGGGTAAATCCGGAAAATCGGCCAGCGTCTCCCCACGACTTGTCATCCGCGAATCGACAGGCGCGGAGAACCGGTCCCTGTGATTTAGCGCTTCTCCTTCGTCTCTTCGCGAACTTGGCGAGATGAGAAATCTACTCAGCCTCCGGATGAAAATAATTCCAGATTCCTACCGCCGTCTTTGGCCCGATTCCTTCCACCGCACCAATCTCCGCAACCGTTGCTTTTTTAAGTTTTGAAACGGATCCAAAATGATTCAGAAGTCGAATTTTTCGAGCAGGACTCACTCCCGGACATTCATCCAGCGCACTCTCTGAAATTCGTTGCTTGAGTAAAAGTTGGTGATATCCATTCGCAAAGCGATGCGCCTCGTCACGAATTCGCTGAAGAAGCTTGAGTGCTCCCGAAGCTCTCGAAAGAATCAAAGGCTCGGAAATTCCAGAGCGATAAATCTCCTCATTCTCTTTTGCCAACCCAATCAATGGCAACGCCCCCAACCCAAGAACTTTTAATTCAGCCAACGCCGAACTGAGTTGCCCTTTCCCACCATCCACAATAATGAGATCCGGCTTCCGAATTCCTTCCGTCAGCACTCGGGAATAGCGACGACGCACCGCCTCTGCAATACTCGCAAAATCGTCCTGGCCCTCCACCCCAACAATGCGATACCGACGATAACTCGCCTTATCCGGCCTCCCCCCGCGAAAACAGACCATGGAAGCAACCTTGTGTGTCGTTGAGATATTCGAAATATCAAAGCACTCCATCACCTGCGGCAGCACTTCAAGCTTCAACGCCTGCTGCAATTCAAGAACATCCTGGGAGCCATCAATTTTCGGCTGAAACGTCCGAATAAAGCGTTTCATCGGTTGCGTGGTTCTTCGTAAGTCTTCCGCTAGATCCCGCAAACCCGCCGCCCTCTCAAAATCGTGACGCCCTGCCGCCGCCATCATTTCGCGCTCCAACTCCGCTACCGTCTCTTTCGATTTTCCCTCCAAAAAATCACAGGCCTTCTGAACAAGGCCATGATAGTCCTCACGCGAAATCTTTCCAATGCATGGCGCCGGACATTTTTTAATAATATGATCGAGACAATGCTTGTAGTCACGCTCCGTCGGGAGCAAGGGCGAACACATTCGCAGGGTAAATTGATTTTGCATCACCTTGAGCGTCTTCCGCAACGCAACGGAATCGACAAACGGCCCAAAATAACGGGCTCCATCCTCTTTGCGCATTCGGGTCAGTTGAAATTTTGGAATCGGATCATCCACATTCACCCGTACCATGAGAAATCGCTTATCATCCCGGAAGCTGATGTTGAATCTCGGGCGATATTCCTTAATCAGCTTTCCCTCCAAGAGGAGCGCCTCCGCCTCGGAATTCACCACATGAAAATCAAAATCGCGAATCGATGTGAGCAATGCCTGAGTCTTCCGGTCAGAGCGCATCTCTCGCGATGGATGAAAGTACTGAGAAACCCGCTTTTTCAGATCGCGCGCTTTTCCGACATAAATAATTCGTCCCAATCGGTCTTTGTAAATGTAAACCCCGGGTCGATGCGGGAGCTCGCGGACTTTTTTGGATAATAATTCGTCAGTCTTCATCGGCAGAGTCTCTTAGCCAGGAGAACTGGTAAATTTTCGATACATCCCCGCGTAAAGTCCATTCTCCTGAAGCAGACTCGAATGCGTTCCCCGCTCGACAATCTCCCCGCGCTGAAGCACCAGAACCTGATGTGCTTCGCGAATCGTACTGAGGCGGTGTGCAATCACAAAGCTGGTCCGGTGCAAGACGAGCCGTGCGAGGGCCGCTTGAATTCTCGCCTCAGTGATTGCATCCACCGCACTTGTCGCCTCATCCAGAACCAAAATCTTTGGGTTCGCAATCATTGCCCTCAAGAAACAGAGGATCTGACGCTCCCCCACCGAAAGCTGAGTCCCGCGTTCGCCCACCTCCGTATCAAATCCCCTTGCCAAGCCTTCCACCAGATCCAGACAATCAAGGGACCGTGCCGCATTGACAATTTCATCATCCGTTGCCTCGGGTCGCCCCCAACGCAGATTTTCGCGAACCGTGCCCGTGAAAAGAAAATTCTGCTGGGTCACCATCGCCATCTGCCGGTGGAGGTCGTGAAACGGAATGGTTCGGATTTCACGACCATCCAAAAAGATCTCTCCATGATTCAAGAGATAAAATTTTGAAACTAAACTGGTAATGGTCGTTTTTCCACTCCCCGTCGGCCCAACTAGTGCGATCACTTGCCCGGGCTCCACCGTAAAGGAGACCTTCTTCAAGATCGGTTTTCCCGGTTCATACTCAAATGACACATTCCTGAACTCAACTACCCCCTGCAGCGATGGAAGGGCCACAAGCCCCGGAGCATCTTCCCACTCGGGCTTCGTATCCAGGAGCTGAAAAATCCGTTCCGCGCCTGCCATCGCGGTAAGTGCTTGATTATACTGGTTCCCAATGGCCTGAACCGGAGAGAAAAAAATCCCGGCCAAAAAGAAGAATTGAATCATCGCACCAATTTCCATCGGAGCATCCGGCTGTAAAATCCGATAACCGCCCAGCAGCACGAGAATCGCAATGAAGAGCTGACTATTAAACTCCAGGAGTGGCCCAAAAATCGCTCCCAAGCGGCCGATCCGTAAATTATATTCGGAATGATCATGAATGAGCTCTTCGAATTGGGATGCATTCTGCTCCTCACGCGCATAGCTCTGCGTCAGACGAATTCCATTTACCGCCTCTGCCAACGCCGAGGTCACCCGGCTAAAACTCTCCTGCACCTCGCGAAGCGATCGGCTGTATTCTTTCCGGAAATAGCGGTTCACCGCCCAAAACACGGGAAGGATGAGCATGGCCACCCCAAAAAGGACCGCATCAAAATAAAACATCAAGAGCCCCGCAATCAGCATTTGCCCCCCCTGAACGATACAGACAAAAAAGACTCCTTGAATTCCCGCACGAACACTCTCGACATCCGAGGTTACTCGACTGATCAGAGAACCGAGTCGGTTTTTTCGAAAGAAACTGATCGGTTGTCGAAGCAGGTGTTCAAATATTTTGGACCGCAAATCCCGCATTGTTCTTTCTCCAAGCTCCTGGGAAAGGCGCTGCCGCGAGGCCAATATCAAAAAAGTCGTAAAGGCCAAAGACAAAAAACCGAGCACTCCCCAGATAATTCCTAGAGAATCCTTCGCCGTAATCGGACCTCGTATCACGGCTCCAATCGCCCACGAAATCAGGGGCAATTGGATCGAACGAATCACAACCAGAGCCGTTAAACGATTCCGAATTTTGTGATGTGGATCTGTAAAACTCCAGAGACGACGCAGCAGCGCCAGGTCCAGGGGGCGATCTGGAGGGGCTGATTTCTTTTTGAACCCTTCCTTCACGATTGAACTCCTTCGCGCAATAAGGATTCGGAATCGATCAACTGGTGTCTTGCGACCCGCCAGTAAAGCCCTCCCTGACTCATCAACTCCTCGTGGGTTCCTCTCTGAATGATTTTACCATTGTCGAGTACCAGAATTTGATCCGCTTTTCGAACACTGGAGACTCGATGCGCCACAATAAAAGTCGTCCGTCCTTTCATCATCTCATTCATCGCTTGAAAGATCTCCGCATCGGTTTCCGGATCCAGGGATGCCGTCGGATCGTCGAGAATGAGAATTCGAGGATTCACCAAGAGCGCACGTGCAATAGCCAATCGCTGACGCTGTCCCCCCGAAAGATTTGATCCACCCTCTTGCAACATCGTTTCATACCCGCGCGGAAGTGCTTGAATGAATTCATGCGCGGAGGCGATTCGGGCCGCTCTCTCAATTTCTTTCTGGGTCGCCTCCGGACTTCCAAAAGCAATATTCTGAGCCACCGTCGCACGGAAAAGAAAACTCTCTTGAAAAACCAGACCAATGTGGCGCCGCAAATCCTCCAACGACAAGTCTCTCAGATCATGGCCGTCCAGAAGAATGCGACCCTGGCTCGGATCATAAAAGCGGGGAATCAAACTGAGCAGCGCGCTCTTTCCGGCACCAGTCGCCCCCATAATGGCAATCAACTGCCCCGGTTTAACATGAAAGGAAACATCACGAAGCACCGGTTGCGAATGATCGAGACGAACATTTTCGAACTGAATTTCCCCTCGTGTTGAATGAATCGGACGCGCATTCGGTGCACTGAGAATTTCAATGGGAGCATCGAGTACCTCAAAGACGCGACGCGAACCAATTAAACTCTGTTGAATGATGTTGAGCAAATTGGCAACATTGGAGATCTGCCCGGAGAATTGTTGCAGCAGTCCCGCAAAAACAACCAGCCCCGCGCCTAAAGACAATTCCCCTCGATAGACGAGCCATCCTCCGTACCCGAGCAGAATCGCAAGATTGAGGTTGGTCATGAACTCCATAAAGGCGGAGTAACGACTGACTTTACGAAAGACGGTATGATTGTGATCGCAGACCTTCTGATTCAACGCTTCGAAGCGATCGCGGCAATCAGTCTCCCGCGCAAACCCCTTGATCATTTCCATTCCCTGAACAGACTCCGAAAATCCGAGAATCAAGTCGTCCACATTTTTACTCCCGACTTCATAGTCCGGACGGATTTTTTGAGAAAATCGAATTGAGACCCAAACAATGACCGGTGAAGTCAGCAGGCACGCCAGCGCAAGACCGGGGTGAATCATCAGCATTGTAAAAAAATAGACCGAGAGACTGATAGCGAGCGTCACCCCATTAATCAAAACTTCGTCAATGAACGACCGCATTCGTTGCACGTCCCCGGTGACACGATTGATGATGGATCCACTGGTGTTGAGATCAAAAAAGCGAAAACTGAGCCGCTGAAGCTTCGCGTAAACCTGAGCCCGAAGCGCCGGAATGATTTGTCCGTTCGTCAGACCACTCAAATTGGTCGTGTGAGCGAATTGCAGAAGCCCCCGCATCAAAGCAATCGTTAAAATGGTCGCTCCCACCATGAGAATGACCTGCATCGGAGACCAATGCGGAGGAGGATGAAACCCAAACGGCCAATGGGGCTCCAGATTTGACGGATCGAGAACGTGACGGAGGTAATCGATCGCCAATCCAACCATCCCAAGATTTTTGACCGCCAAAACGATCAGGAGCGTCTGGAAAAACAGCGCAAGCAAACATCGACCACGGTACTGCCAGGCAAGCCGCAGCAGACGAGAAACAATGGCACCATTCGAGAGCGTGCTCTGCACGGACTATCCCGTCGCCTCCCATGGCGCGAGCGGCTCGACGGCATTCCCCTCCAACGGACGCTTTCGGTCGTAAATTCCAGGAGCAATCTGCGATTTTTCCGAATAAATCCCGCGCATCATTTCAACGCGCGCATCTAAATTGTCGATGTAGTGCAAGACCCACGCTTCCGGAGTGCGGGGCGTTACTGGCGCGCCATAATCCTTTTGTCCATGGTGCGAGGCGATCAAGTGGAGCAAATGCTGCCGCACCGTTTCCGCAGCCGGAGTTCCCGACTCTTGAAATTCAGGAGTCGTCGCGAGCTCGCGCCAAAATTTATTCACCACTTCAATCCCAATCGAAATATGCCCCAGCAACTCTCCCAGGACTTGATGTGTCGGAACAAAACTTTGCGCCGGATAATCGTGCTCCCACAATTTTCCCACATCATGAAACAAAACCCCGGAGCCAATGAGATCCCAATTCAGATTTGGATAGACCGGACGCAAGGCTTCAGCCGTTCGCAACATCTGCGCCGTATGCTCCAACAGACCACCGCGCCGCGCATGGTGAATTTCACGGGCAGCCCCCGCCCGACAAAAGCGATCTCCCATTTGATTCAGAAAGGCCAGCCCCAGCGCTCGAAGTCGGGGATCTCGAAAGGCTTCAACGGTGCCCTTGAGAAAGGCAAAGTCTTGCGACAATTGTGCCTGGCGCTCGGGCGATCCCGCGAGAAATTCTTCAATCTCCTCGGGAGTGAGATGGCGCATCTGCAACTCCTCCACATTCAATCCGTATTGATTTCTCGAAAATCGAGCCGTCCCATGAACACATTCCCCTCCCTTGAGCGTTTCACAGAATGAGAAAGAAGGCGTATCCGACCAGACCTTGATTTTCTCCTTGGCCGTCGCGTCGATGATTTCGAGATCAAAGTAAGGCTTCCCTCCTTTGGTCGTCGTCTCGCGAATCGTACCGATCTGAAAATCAAGTCCGAGATGCGTCGGTTCTTGATCGGGAGTGGTCGACTGAATTAATTCCAAAAGCGTCACAAGAAACTAACATGAAGCGTGAAATTCAAATGTCGAGAATCTGCTTTTTTCCGACGCCCCACGCAACTGGATCCAGCAGCCCCGAATGGTAGGGCTCGATCTCCGAGCGAGCCGCACTTAGGACCGGTGCCTTCGGAGAAGTCGCCCACCAGATTACCCATTCATTTTCAACGCCTGACAAACGAATCCTCATCCTGCAGTGCCGCCGTCAACCGGCTCGTATAGTCTGCCAGCACGGCATCGTCTGCATCTTCCGGAACTTGCAACGGAGCCCCCAATTTTACGCGAATCCGCGTCCCCGGATACGGAATTTGAAAGCGATCCCAACTCTTTAAAACTTTTTTCCATTCCGCCTCGTAAGTAATCGGGATAATCGGGCACTGAGTCAGTTGACTCAAATGTAAAATCCCCGGCTGCAAATGATAGCAAGGACCCCTCGGTCCATCCGGAGTCACCCCCGCATCCGATTGTAACTCCATGACCCGGTACGCCATGTCTCGAAACGCCGAGGAACCTTTTTTGGAAGTCGATCCGCGCGATGCCCCAATTCCAAAACGATCAACCACCGAGGCGATAATCTGACCATCACGACTTCGACTAATCATGACCGCCATCCGACGGTCCGGAAAAGAGTGCCGATACAAATAGGGCATCATCAGAAGACGATTATGCCAAAACGCAAAAAGCACTGGACCTCGGTTGGTCTGCTTTAAAAATCCGTGCGGATCTTCCATCTCCAGACGAAAACTCATCCCCAAGGCTTGGATCACTCCCGCCCCTACAGGACCGATGAAATAACGATGGATCCACTCTTTCACATTCAAAGCCCTCACACTCAGCTCAATCCCTTTTTAGAACAGCGGCCCGCGTTTTAGCAATCGCGTAATCGCCCGTCCCGGCGTCTCCACTAACAACTCATGCATGAAATCTTCCGTCGTCATCGCCTTTTCTTCTCGAACACTTAACAGAAGTCCCACCACCACACTGATAATCAAGGCCAAAATCACATAAAGCAAACTGTATCCATTCCACTCCCATCCCCACCAGGTGACTTTCCAGCCTTTGAGCAAATCAAAACAAAGCCCCCATCCTGCTGGAAATATTCCCAAAGCCAGGGAGGTTCCCACACTGTACATCGCAAAAAAATGGCTTCTTCCCATCGCAGGAACCGTGCTCATCAGAATGCGAATATTGGCCAAATTAAAGGCAGCAATCCCGATCCCGGAAGTCATTTGAATGACCCCAATCGTCAAGTAGTTCAATGGAAGCACTCTCGCCCCGAGCGAAGCCCAAAGGAGCAAATGGATAAAAAGAACGCTCGACGCCATAATCATGATCGGGCGACTTCCTGTGCGATCCAACATCTTTCCAATCCCATATTGCGTCATTCCGGCAATCAATGCCCACAAGGACAAAACATACATAATATCCGAGGACTCGTAGTGATATTCATCCCGAAGCAACGGAATCCAGAGCACCCCGGCTCCGGAAAATCCGAAGCAAAGCACCACATTGAGCACCAACAACTTCACAAAAGTCATGTGCTTGAATAAATCCATCCAAGGGATCGGCTCGGGACTCTTCGAATTCTCGGGGACCGGAACATCCGGAATCCGTTTCAAAAACATCAGACTGGCAACCGCCATTAACCCCGCCCAAAGAAAAAGAGCTCCGAACGCCACGTTTCCTGAAAAATGAGACATCCAATAGGCACAGAGCAGTGTCGAAAAAAGAGTCGTCAGGGATCCGCACATCTGATCCATCGCTAAAAATCTTCCCCGAATCGCCTCAGGGATTAACTGACTGATCCAGGGAAGAAATCCGCATGTCGAAATTCCCCGGGAGACGTTATACGCGACCAAAAGCAGAATCATTAAAATCATTCGCGTCGAGGAATCGACTTGCGACGGCAAAAAAGCAGTCCCCGCCATTCCAGAAATAAAGACCGTCCGAATAATCCAACCTTTCAAAACAAAGGCGCGATATCCGATCTTTTCCACAAATCGAGCCGCAGGAATTTGCAGAATCGTGAGAAACGGGGGGAGCGATGAAACCACCCCGAGAATCGTGACCGACGCCCCGAGTTCCTTAAAAAAAAGGATCATCGGCGCCCCCAAAATAATCGTAAATGAAGCGGTGTTGAATACCTGAAAAGTCCAAGCATTTGCCGCGCCTTGCGGCATCTTTGGATCAGCTTGCATGAACCGAACCCTAATCCTTCGGACGCATCAACGGAAAGAGAATGACATCCCGGATCGATTCCGCTCCCGTCAGCAACATCACCAACCGATCAATCCCCAAACCAATCCCTCCCGCCGGTGGCATCCCGTGCTCCAACGCGAGAAGAAAATCTTCGTCGATCTTTTGTTGCTCTTCTCCGGCTTGTGCCTCCAAACGCTGCCGCTGAACAATCGGATCATTCAATTCACTGTAACCCGGAGCAATCTCCTGACCGTTGATAATCAGCTCAAAGACATCGACGACACTCGGATCCTCCACGTTCTGCTTTGCCAACGGAACCAATTCCTTCGGCAAATGCGTGACAAAGAGCGGATTCATCGTCTTCGCTTCCACTAACTTTTCAAAAACCTGGTTCGTCACTTCAAAATCTTCCAACTGCGGAATGATTTCCAGACCGAGCGACTTCGCCCGCTCCCGACGCGCCTCCGGCGTTAATTCAAACCAATCCGCTCCCGCAGCGTCGCGAATACAATCCCGGTATTTTTTCCGAGGCCAAGGCCGCGTCAGATCGATCCTCGGCTCCCCCTTCTTTTCCTCCGAACTCCAGGTCGCTTCCAAATCCAACGGCGCGCCGACTTGAAGCGAACCGATGACTCGTTGCGCCACGGTCGTAATCAGCTCCTCCATCAAATCCGCCATCGTTTCAAAATCCGCGTAGGCCCAATATGCCTCCAACATCGTAAATTCCGGATTGTGCTTCCTCGAAATCCCTTCATTGCGGAAATTCCGATTGATCTCAAAAATCTTCTCCATCCCACCCACCAGCAGACGCTTCAAGTAGAGCTCCGGCGCAATACGAAGGTGAAGTTGAATTCCCAACGCATTGTGCTTCGTTACAAAAGGCTGTGCTGCCGCTCCCCCTGCCACCGATTGCATCATCGGGGTTTCTACCTCGAGAAACCCGCGCTGTTCCAGAAAACTCCGGATCTCGCGAACAATCTGACTCCGCTGGGTCAACGTACGTCGCACCACCGGATGACTCATCAAATCCAAATACCGCTGACGATAGCGCTGTTCGACATCCGACAGCCCGTGCCATCCACTCGGCATCGGTCGAAGGGCCTTACTCAATAAACGAACACTCGTCAGACGAATCGTTTTTTCTCCGCTCTTACTCGTAAAGAGAACGCCTTCCACTCCAATAAAGTCACCAAGATCAAACCGCTTAAAAAGATCAAAGGATTCCGCCAAGGTATCTTTCTTGGCATAAAATTGAATTCGCCCCGAAGCGTCGAGAAGATGTCCAAAGAGACTCTTCCCCATTTCGCGCAGTGCCACCAAACGACCCGCCGCTCGAACCGCCCGTTCTTCCTGATAGTTTGCCGCAATTTCAGCAGCGGATTCCGTTCCTGTAAAAGCTCCCCCAAAGGGATCCGTACCGGCCACCCGCCATTGATCAATCTTATCGCGACGCAATTGTAACAATTCACTCAGCTCTTCACTCATGGAGCGCAAACCCTAACACCCGTTCGCACTTAGACAAGTCTGGAGCTTTGCTTGGCAAACGTCTCAAACCTGCTATAGCCTCTTCTCATGTCTCCCGCTTTACGCGAAAGTTTTAAGCTTCTGATCCCCTTGATCGTAGCACTCCTGCTCTCCCTTCTCCTCCCGTTCGGAGGGGCTGCTCTCATGAGCGGACTTCTTTTCGCAGTCATTATCTTCACGGTTTATTTCTTTCGCGATCCCATACGCCCCATTCCTCCGGACCCGACTCTGATTCTCGCTCCAGCGGATGGAGAGATTGTCGGAATCGAGGAGATGGAGTCTCCCTTTGGCCTCGGAAAGCGACGACGCATCGCAATTTTTCTCTCCGTCTTTGATGTCCACGTCAACCGGATGCCGACCGATGGAACCGTCGCAGCGATTGAATCCCATGCCGGACAGTTTCTCGATGTTCGCGATCCCCAAGCTTCTCTCGTCAATGAACATGTGAATTGGAAAATCTCCACCTCTCACGGACCGATTGTCATTCGTCAAATCGCCGGCTTGATCGCGCGTCGCATTCTCCCTTGGGCGAAGGTCGGTGATAACATCCAGCGAGGGGAACTGATCGGAATGATCCGCTTCGGCTCTCGCACTGAACTCTTTCTCCCGTTGGAATGCGAAATTCTTGTTAAAGTCGGCGACCTCGCACGAGGTGTCAGCACGCCTCTTGCCCGCTGGAAAAACTCATGACCCACACTCCTCAAGAACCCGACGATCAGGTTAAAATCTATCTCGCTCCTAACTTGATGACGGCGGGAAATCTAATCTGCGGATTCACCGCGGTTCTCAAAATCTTCGAGGGAATTCTCGCCCGACAACTCAACGTGGATGAGTGGGAACAGAGCATTTATACCAGTCTCTACCTCATTCTCGGCGCCTGTATCTTTGATTTGCTGGATGGACGCGTCGCCCGGATCTCGGGACGTGCAAATGCCTTTGGACGCGAGTTCGATTCGCTGGCAGATGTCGTTTCCTTCGGCGTCGCCCCGGCACTTCTGATTTTCAATATCGTCCTGCACGATTTTCAATCACGCACCGGCTGGGTCATCGCCTCGCTCTATTTGGTCTGCGGATGCCTTCGGCTCGCGCGCTTCAATGTTCTGGCCACCATCAGTTCGGATCGCGCCAATAAAGAATTCACCGGACTCCCCATTCCCGCCGCAGCAGGACTCATCGCTTCCATCACCCTTTGGATGCTCAACTATTACGAAAATCTTCGAGCCTTTCAAAACGGCAGCGGGAAACATTTCCTCGGCGCTCTCATGGTCTTCTGTTCGTTTATGATGTTCAGTAAGTTTCGCTATCCGAGCTTCAAACACCTTAACTGGCGCGCCCAACATACGATTCCAAAATTCATCGGTGTCATCCTTCTTGTTTTTCTCATCATCAGTAATTACCGATGGATGCTCGCGGTTGTCTTCACTTCCTATCTCTTCTACGGATTTACCCGTCCCTTCATTTCGCGCGCTGTTCGCCGCGAGATTGAGGACGACGAAGAAGTGGCCGACCTCCCCTAAATTCAGATGAACGGAATCACCGTTTGCGTCATCCGCCCGGACGGTTATCTCTATAGCCACAGCTTTGACGAATTGGCGGATCTCTTAGTTCTCTCGCTGCGAGACCTCGGCTACTCCGTCGAAATCACCGCCAATCGCTTAAATCCGACCCGATTCAATCTCCTCCTCGGCTACCATATCCTCCCGTATTTCGAAGAAATCAAAAACTGCCGTTTTGTCGCTTATCAACTGGAACCGTTTGAATTGATGGAGGAAGCCGAACAAAAGAATGCTCTTCAAATTCTACAAGCGGCAGAAGGAGTCTGGGATTACTCCCCAAGGAACATTCAGTTTTTGAAAAAATACGGAGTTCACGCCGAACTACTCCCTCCTGGATATCACCCCGGACTTGACCGAATCCCGCGACAGGAACCGATGGTCGACGCTCTTTTTTATGGTGCCATCACCTCTCGCCGCCTTGCCATTCTGGAAAAACTCGTCCCAAAATGTCGGGTGAAAATTTTAAATACAACGTTCGGCGCAGAACGTGATCTCTGGATCGGAAAAAGTCGTTCTGTGCTGAATCTTCACCGCAGCGAGCAACCCCTCTTTGAAACCGTCCGAATCTCCTATCTTTGGAACAATCGAATCCCCGTCTGGAGCGAACCGAGCGATCAGCAACCGTATGAAGGCGTTGATTTTCCCGGAGTCGCCGGAGAAGCCTTCACGGAGTCCTTCATTGATTGGTTAGAATCCAAACGAAGAATCGAAGACGCCGAACGGACTGCTCAACAGTTCAAAACACTCTACCCAATGACTCGACTCTTGGAAGACGCATTGACCCCCTTTTCACTTTAACCCAAATTTTGCAATAGACCCCCTCTATTCCAAAATTTGCCTCATAAAAATCCGCTCTGAAAGAGCGGTTTTTTTGAGGCCGATTTCCCCTTCAATTTCATTCACCATTTTGGCGAATGAAATCTCGGCGGGGTTTTACCCCCCGACATGCGTCGGGGTCCTTCTTCCCGCCAGGACAGATTTTGCATTTTCTAATGCAAAATCTGGGTTTAATCAGCTACCAGCATCCGGTCTCGCGCTGAACTCGCTGAGATCGCAGGGGCTTTCAGATTTCTCGGCGTACTCTGCGAACTCTGCGCGAAAAAATTCCGTATTTCTCTTCCGCATTCATCACCTGATGATCTGTTCACAAGAGCCTCGCGCGAACTTCCACCTTCTTCTCATCCAGGAACGTCAAACGGGGCCCTTGCTCTTAAAATGGGACGGAAAGCCCTGTGGAAGCCGCCAGTTCCCCTTGTTTTTTGTCAAAAGTTAAAAACTCCTTCGCATCCAATATTGACGCAATCGCCACATGAAGAATATCTGCCCCCCGGTTCCCAATGGTTTCCGTATAAGCCTTACTCAATCGCTCCGATTCCCGAAAGACCTCCGTCCATGATATCGCCGTGTGGCGCAGAATTCCCTCACGGATGTCCTCTTCGAGGCAGGCAAGTGTCTCCTTCCTCTGGTCAGCGGTTAAATCCTTTCGATAAACCGCCAGACGAATGGCATTTTGAAGCTCGTGCCGCTGGAAAGGAGTCAGGAGGAGTGGTTGCTGACGCTTTTCCATGAAACGACTCGCCGCTCCTGTGTGAGCGTCATTCAGATAGAGCGACATTAAAAAACTGGTATCGGCGTAGACCTTCAATAGCGCCCCCGATTGGCCTCCAGAATCGCTGCCGTATCAATCTTTTTACCAAGGGAGATCCGCCGAGCCCTTGTAGAAAAATCAGGCATCCGCAGTTTGTTCTGAGATTTGGCCACCGGAACGATTTGAGCAAAAAGAGCCCCTCGCTTCGTAAGCTGAACCGTCTCCCCACTTTCAATCCAACCAGCAAGTTGAGCGAAATTATTGCGCAAGTCCCGAATCGTCGCGGTTTTCATGGTGATACAATAATTTGTATCACAGAAAGAAGCAACCTTTAAATTGATCCGCTGGAGAATTGCGGATAAAAAGCGTCCTTAAAAAGCCAGAAGCCCATGAACACCTCCCTCCCTCGTCGTCCTTTCGGAAAGACCGGCATTCAACTCTCCGTCATTGGAATGGGAGGCATTGTTGTGATGAATGCCGAGCAGGAGCACTCCAACCGCGTCGTCGCTGAGTTTGTGGAACGGGG
>CAZKRU010000069.1:0-23746 GCA_964555235.1 uncultured Verrucomicrobiota bacterium | reverse complement strand
CATTTTGCGATCTCAATTTTGGAAACGACTACAATGTTAAAGAAAGTGGTAACAGGTAGTCGTAGGTAAAGGTCAGCGTGCCTCCATCCTTCACGGACTGGATCAGTCGATTTTCGTTGTCGTACGTGTACGTCGTGCTGGAACCCCCGCCACTCTTGGTGCTTCGATTCCCGTTAAAGTCGTACGTCAGGGTGATCGATTGGGAGCCGTCCGAATAACCCGTCAACTGATTGAGAGTATTGTAGGCGTAGTTCGTTGTGACCGACCCCTTGGTCATCGTGCTTCGGTTGTTGGCATCGTCGTACGTGTAGGTCGTCGTGATCGCTCCCTGACCGGTCACGACTTCCGTAAGGAGTCGATTATTATCGTCATAGGAATTGGTCACCACTCGGTTTCCGGCTCCGCCCGCTCCGTATTCCTCAGTAATTCGGCCTACATTCCCCACCAAATCGTAAGCATTCGTATAGCGAGAAATCAGGTAGTTCCCGCCATTCTTACTCTCACTGACGATCGTTCGATTCAGCGCATCCAACGTGTTGATCGTCTTATCGCCATTCGGCAGCGTCAACTGTCGGATATTACTGTTGAAGTCGTAAGTATAACGAGTCGTTCCACTCGGCTCCGTCATCGTCAGCAATCGGTTCAGCGCATCATACGTCGAATCGATCACTCGGTTCGTATTGCCGTAAGTGGTCTTTGTGCGATTCCCGGCCAAGTCGTACTCATAGACGTGCGTCACCCCACCCGAGGTTTCGGTCTTAATTCGGTTCAACTCGTCATACGTATAACCGACATCTGCTTTCCCCGCCTTCCCCGGTTCGGTAACAGAGAGAAGATTTCCGACGAGGTCGTATCCATAAATCCGGTCATCTTGCAGACGATCCAAATAGTGAACTTCCTCGAGGCGATTGCGCAAATCGTATTCGTACTGGGTTTCATGCCCAAGACTATCAAGGCGAGCCGTCTTATTCATCCCATCGTACGCAAAGGTCACCGTGCGGCCCAGCGGATCCACGGTCGTCAGGTTGCGATTGAGACCATCATACGTAAAGGTCGTCGTCTGATTCTTCCCATCCTTCACCGTGAGCTTGTTCCCCACCTCATCGTACGTGTTCGTCACCACAATGCCTTCGGCATCCGTCGTGGTGAATAACCGGTTGACCTCATCGTAAACATTCGTGGTCACATGGTTATTGGCATCCTTGACCGTCAGCACATTGCCAACTTTATCATACGTCGTCTGCACGACCGGTTGCGCCCACGTTCCATCCACTTTTTGAACCGAAGGCATCACGACTTCAACCAAGCGGTTCGCTGGATCGTAATGCTTCTCCGTTCGGTATCCCATGGAATCGGTGACTCCAAAGACGTTCCCGGCAAGATCGTACTCCGTCCAAGTCCCCGATTGGATTCCGTTCTCGTCGGTCGGGGCATAGTCATAAATCTTGCGATTTCGAGCATCATAACCGGCATGCCAGTGGAACCCTCGCGGATTAATCGTCTCAATCGCATTCCCCGCAGCATCATAAATCGACTGCGTTACCGCTCGTTGTCCATTGACGGTAGGTGAAAGAACCTTCACCGGTCGACCGGCGGCATCAAACTCGCTCTCCGTGACCCCACTATTTTCGTTGATCGTTTTGTACTTGAGTCCCGTGCTCGTGTAGAACAGTTGCTGGGTCGTGTTGTCCGCATACGTGACAAGAGTTGGCCGATTCAGTCCGTCGTAATCCGTTTTTGTTAAATGATTCAGGGGATCGTAACTGTGAATTACATTCCCCACATCATCATATTCCGATCTTGTCTCCGAAAAGACGCCGGTCTGGTATTCCACTTTCTTTTTTGTCGCTCTTCCCAAGGCGTCGTACTCCACGATCGTGCGGTATTGCCGTGGATCGGTCGCCTGGGTTGGCTTGAATCCCGACGAATTAAACGCACTGCTTCCGGAGTTGGTGCCGTACTCGAATTGCGTCACTTTGTTCAGCGCATCTTTGGTCGTCGAAAGCCGCTGCAGATCATCATAGGTCATTTCGGTTACGTGATTCTCAGGATCTTTCACTGTGAGCTTGGAATTCACGTTGTTGTAGGTGAATTGAGTGGTTAAATCTCCAGCATCAAACCGAAACGACTCCACTCAGACCTGATATTTGAGCTGGTACTTTACTAATAATAGGCATGGTATCTGTCATTGTTCCCTCGCCCAATTGGCCATACGGATTCCACCCCCATGCCAAAACGGTTCCATCGCTCTTTAGCGCTACCGTATTAAAACCTCCCGCAACGATTGAAATTACTCCACTCACTTCGGTAACTTGGACGGGAAGTAAACGATCTATTCCCGTTCCATCACCTAATTCACCGTAGGCATTAGATCCCCACGCCCAAATACTTTCATCACCCTTCATTGCAATTGTGTGATACGACCCCGCAGAAACTGAGACCACTCCACTTAGGCCACTCACTTGTACGGGGGAATTAGAATTTTCCCCCGAGGCGTCACCCAATTGGCCATAATCATTTGTTCCCCACGTCCAAACTGTTCCATTACTCTTTACTGCTGCTGAATGTTCATCTCCCGTAGAAATTGAGACCACTCCATTCAGGCCGGTGACTTGAACTGGAACATTGCTATCTATCTCTGTTCCATTCCCTAATTGGCCAAACCAATTCGCTCCCCATGATCGGACCGTTCCATCACTCTTTAATGCTGTCGTATAGTATACTCCCGCAGAAACTGAAACCACTCCACTCAGGCCACTCACTTGTACAGGTACAGCGCTATCAGTCATCGTACCATCACCCAGTTCACCCTGCTCATTATATCCCCAAGCCCAAACAGACCCATCACTCATAAGCGCAGTAGAATGAAATCCTCCTGCAGCAACTGAGACCACCCCACTCAGTCCGGTCACTTGAACTGGAATCTTGCTGTTCGTTGTCGTTCCATCCCCTAATTGACCATAATAGTTATTTCCCCAAGCCCATACAGTTCCATCGCTCTTCAACGCCAACGAATGGTGATTGCCTGCCGAAACCGCCACCACTCCACTCAGATTGGTTACCTGAACAGGTGTAGACCTATTTGTGTTCGTTCCATCTCCCAATTGGCCGCTTCCATTATATCCCCATCCCCAAACCGTCCCATCACTCTTGAGAGACAAAGTATATTGACCTCCCACACTTACCATCCCGGTAATCTGATAATTCGCACTAACCACATTACTCGAACTCAACCCCGATTTTCCGGCCATCAGTTTGAGCGTCATCGTGCGATCGACTAAAATCGTTCCGCCCGTTGCAGCGCTTGCGCTGCCGGTCGTCGGATTCGTTCCGTCCGTCGTGTAATAGATCGTCGATCCTGCGGTACTCGAACTCACCATCACACTCTGCTGAGTCGTGTAGGTTCCTCCCGCAATCGAAAGCGTCGGATCCGCCACGAAACCTCCAGCACTTTCACTAAAATCAACGCTCACTCCACCGGACGTTACATGGATTTGACTCGTTTCTGTCACCTCTGGCTGACGAAATTCCAACTGAGCCTGACCGGACGCATTGGTTCGAACCGTCAGCTGCGTATAATAATCCGAACTTTGCGTCGTTAACGCCAGCGCACCGCCTCCCAACGTTACATTGAACGTCACCGGCGCGTTGACCTTCGCAACACCTCCGACCTGAACCAAAACCTGAAGCGGACTTGGCACATAGGTTCCAATCTGAGACGTCTGATTGTTTCCTCCCACGATCGTGATCACCGGTGTTTGCCCATTAAAATAATCGAGTGCCTGCGCGTCCGTATTGTCATTCACTCCGTCACCATCCGTATCCGCTCGATCCGGATTCGTTCCATTCACCTTCTCCTGCCACGTTGCAATCGTGTCACCATCCGCGTCATCCATTCCCGCGAGCCGAACATTCGTCGCCTGCACCATCGTCGTGGTATAACCGAGCCGTCCGTCTCCGAGCTGCCCATTCACCGCCAAGCCCCACGTCTGAAGCGTTCCATCCGTCTTGCGCGCGACCGTATGGGCACCTCCGCCACTCACTCCTGCAATCCCGCTCACCCCGGTCGGCGTCACCGGCACTTTACTATTGGTGAGACTGTTATTCCCAACCTGTCCCGAACTATTTAAACCCCAAACCTTGAGTACATTCCCCGTCAAAATGGCCGCTGAATGGGTTGCTCCGGCAGAAATTGCCGTCACTCCTGTCAGCCCTGAAACCGCCACCGGCGTCGTTCTTTGCGTCGTGCTGTTATCTCCCAATTGACCGCTGGAATTCAATCCGCACGCGACCACCGTTCCATCCGTCTTTAAAATCAGCGTGTGACTCGTCCCCGCTGCCACCGCACTCGCCGTAATTCCCGTGAGCTGTACCGCCAATGTTTGATCGGTCGTCGTCCCCAGTCCGAGCTGTCCGTTTGCGTTCTTTCCCCAGACCCAAACCGTTCCATCGGTCTTCAAGGCAACCCCATGGGCTCCTCCCGCAACAATCTGGACGATTCCCGCTAAGGTCCCCGATGCGGTTTGTACTTGTACCGCTTTCGTCTGCTGCGTCGTGCTTCCGGTCCCGAGTTGTCCATTGGTATTTAATCCCCAGCTCCATACGCTCCCATCGCTCTTGAGTGCCAATGAAAACGCATCGCCCCCTTCCGTTGCCACGACTCCGCCGATCGCTCCGCTCGCCGTTAAGACCTGAACCGGACGATTCCGCTGGGTGGTTGTTCCATCCCCCAATCGTCCATTCGTATTCAATCCCCACGACCAGAGCGTTCCACCGCTTTTCACCGCCAGCGCGTGATTGGCCCCTACTCCAATTTGCGTGATCCCGGAAAGATTTCCGGTCGCTGTCGTGACCATCCCCGCCGTCGCTCGATCAATCGTCGTGTTACTTCCCAATTGACCATTTAAATTTTGCCCCCAACTCCAAACCGTTCCATCATTCTTCAGGGCTAAACTGAAATTCCCTCCGGCTGCGGTCTGCGCTACCTCGGTCGGCGTGCTGATTCCCACCGCAACCAGGCTGTAACCGACGACTCCGTGTCCCATCTCTCCGTAATAATAGTCTCCCGTCGACCAGACCGTCCCATCGGATTTCAAAATCGCACTTCGATCTCCTCGGCCGGCAATCCATTCGACTCCGTTCACTCCCGGCACCTGAACTGCTGTTTTTCGGGTCGTCACACTTCCATCGCCCAATTGCCCCAAGGCATTCGCGCCCCAAGTCCAAACCGTTCCATCACTTTTAAGCGCGATACTGTGAGAGGTTCCTCCCGCCACATCAAAGACTCCTGTCAGGTTCAAAACCGACGTCGCCACATTGCGTTGAGTCGTCGTGTTATCTCCCAACTGGCCACTTCCATTGAATCCCCATGCCATCACGTTCCCATTCGTTTTTACCGCTAAGGAATGCGTCGCTCCCGCTCCAATCGCGCTCACATCGATGAGAGATCCCGAAGCGGTCAGCACCTGGACCGGCTGTAATTGCTGCGTCACGCTATTGTTCCCTAATTGTCCTTTGGAATTGAGTCCCCAGCTCCAGACCGTTGCGTCATTTTTAAGCGCCAAGGAATGAGAGGCTCCAGCCGCAACGGCAGTGATTCCGGTCAAATTCGTCACCTGAACCGCTTTGGTTTGCTGCGTCGTGCTTCCGATCCCCAACTGTCCGTTGGTGTTGAGTCCCCAGGCCCAGACCGTTCCGTCCTGCTTGATGGCTAGGCAATAACTGTCTCCCGAGGCAATTGCCATGATCTCCATGAGGACTCCCCCCGTCGCGAGTTGAACCTGAACGGCCTTCGTTTGTTTCGTGGTGGTCCCAATCCCCAACTGTCCGTTGGTATTCACCCCCCACGTCCAGACCGTTCCATCGCCCTTCAATGCCGCACTGTAATTCGCCCCCGCCGCGACTTCCACCACTCCCGAGAGTGCTCCCGCCGCCGTCAGGACCTGAACTTGCGTCGAGCGGTCAATCGTTGTTCCATCTCCAAGCTGTCCGTTATTGTTGCGACCCCAGCTCCAGACCGTTCCATCACTGCGAAGCCCCAACTCATGATTGCCTCCCGCAGCAATCGATCCCGTTATAAAATAGTCTCCCGTCGCCACGGCGCTCGAAGTCATTCCCGTCAAAAACGCCTTCACCTTCAGTGTCAGCGTGTGTTTAATCAAGATCGGACCCGATAAAATCGGATCCAACTCCGTCGGCAAAGCTCCATTGAGCGTATAGCGAAGGGTCGCTCCGGGAGTGGTACTCGAAGCCGTGACGCTCTTTTCCGTCGTGTATTCACCCGGTAACGGCGAAAGAGACGGAGTTGCAACTGTCTGAGCCCTAATTCCTCCCAGGCCCAACACCAAAAAGACCCCAAAATATGTTGCGATTCGTTGCACCGCCGGAGACCTTAAAAAGATCTCCAGTGATGTCGAGCCTTTATCGAAAATTTTGCGGTGATTTTCGTAAGTTTTTTCAACATCTAGGGAATATCTCCCGAGATTTAACCCCAAATAAGAACCCTCCTCATATTCAGAACCGCTTCAAAACGCTTCTCCCATAAGAAATTTCCCTATCCAAAAACCTCCTCAACTCCGATTTCAATCGTGATTTGATTCTGGTTAAAATTGAGAAATGTTACTTCTTCCCTCCTCCTCTCCGAAGCAACAGAAGAGATCCCTCCCTCCAGACGAATCCGAAATCGCGGCGCGAGCCTATTTGATCTATTTGGAAAATGGGCGTCAGGATGGCTACGCCCTCGACCATTGGCTCCAAGCGGAATATGAATTAATGCAATTGCCGCTCTGCGTCCTGGCAAGCCTTCCCACTCAACCGGTTAAAAAACGATTGAGAGGAAAGTCGATTGTCGAGATTGCCCAAGCCCTCATGCTCTGAGCTAAACTTCAAAATCAGCGACCTACAAAATCGAGAACGTCTCCCCCACTCCTCGCAATGCCAATCGCTCCGGTTCACGGTGAAGCGCCTGCTCCAAACGCTCCATCGGCTCACTCAACGTTTCGCGACTTAAACGAAAGGTTCGATGGTGAACCGGCACCAGATAACGCGCTCCGGCTTGATTCGCCATGGTAACCGCTTGCTCTGGGGTACAATGCACATGAATCCACGGATCATACGCCCCAATCGGCATGATCGCTGCCTCGTAAGGTCCACTGCCACGAAGTGAAGTAAAATGATCGCACATTGCGGTATCACCACCAAAAATCAGTTTCTTTCCCTCGCGCTCAATCACATATCCATTGTACCCACGCCGCTCCGATTTGAGCCATCGCGCCCCCCAATGATTCACCTCAAACGCCCGAATCTGGACCTCTCCTGCTCGAGTCTGAATCACCTTGTTCTCGCCCCATCCCATCTCGTGAGCCATGGAAACCGTTCCTTTTAAAACATCCGAAGTGTCACGCGCCGTCACCAGCGGTACCCCGCGAGGCATGGATCGCAACGACGGTAAATCCATATGATCCATGTGGGCATGTGAGAGCAAAACCAGATCAATCGGGGGAAGTTGTTCCGGAGTCAGCGCTGGAAGCGTCCACCGTTTAATTCCGAAGGTAAAGAGTCGCAGGTCCAATCCGACTCTCGGGAAAAGCGCCGGATCGGTTAAAATCCAGACCCCATAAAATCGAATCAAGACCGTCGCATGCCCCAACCAGGCGAGAGTGATCCCATTTTCCGGCCACCGCTTCCAATCCGGCATCTCATCCGGAGGAAGAATCTCCCGCCTCACCTCCACAATGCGCTCCCGCAAAAAACGGAACGCCCACGCATTCGAAGTCCAGACCCAAATCCCACCGGCAGTCGTTCCTGTTAATGCCAGATAGCTTAGGAATTTGCGTCGCGAGTATTTCATGGGAGTCATCCCATCCTAATTCATGCAGACGATGATTGAAACCTTTTTTGATTAGTGATAGAAAGCGGCCACATGAATGAGAAATCGCGGGTCTGGGAGCAACGTTGGCATCCCTTGCGTGAAGAGTGGGTCCTTTATACATCACACCGGGGAGGACGTCCTTGGCTCGGTGAAAAAAAGAAGACGAGCGAGCAGTCGATTCCTTCCTACGACCCAACCTGTGCGCTTTGCCCGGGAAACAAGCGCCTCAAGGGTGAAAATCCTTCCTACACCGAGCCCTTCGTTTTCACGAACGATCTCCCCTGTTTTTGCTCAGAAAGCGCTCCCCGTGAGACGCCTCAAACCGGACTCTATTGCACGAAGCCCGCTCTCGGAACGGCAGAGGTCATCTGTTACCACCCGGATCATGGAAAGACCTTTGCCGACTTAACCGAATCGGAAGCGGCCGCCGTCGTAAACCTCTGGAGGGAACGTTACCTCGCCCTCGGCAAGTTGCCAGAAGTCGATCATGTTCTGATTTTTGAAAATAAAGGAGAAGTCGTCGGCACTTCCAATCCTCACCCGCATTGCCAGGTTTATGCCGGCAATCTGATTTACGGATTCACCGAGCGCGAAGTCAAAAGCTCACGCGCCTTCTTTGAGAAAACCGGAAAATTCCTCGGTGAAGAGATCGTTAAAAAGGAACTCGCCGGGCCGCGCGTCATTGCCGAGAACAACCACTATGCCGCCTTTGTACCATGGTTCGCCCGGTATGCGTATGAAGTGATGATCTTTCCGAAGTTTCGCGCCGCAAGTCTTGGTGATTTAAACTCCACACAACAAGAAACCCTCGGCTCCCTCATGCGCGAAGTCGCCATTCGGTATGACAACCTCTGGCAAATGCCGATGCCTTACGTCATGGCCTTTCATCAGGCCCCCACCGATGACGGCGACTACGCCGCATTTCCTTTTCATCTGGAATACCATCCTCCTCTTCGCAAACCGGATACGATGAAATATCTTGCCGGCCCCGAAGTCGGTGGTGGTTCGATGACCAATGAATCAAACCCGGATGAAAAAGCCGCTGAATTAAAATCAGTCTCCTCAACCCTCTATCGGTCCCTCCCCTCATGAATCCCCACGAACCGCTCCGCCAACATCTCCTCAAACTTGAATCCTACATTCAAAAGCAGATTCTTGCATCACGCACCGATGTCGAATCGATGTCTCAAATTGCCGCAGAGACTGAAGCGGATACAATTTACCAGATCGACAAGGTCAGTGAAGAAGCGATTCTCGAATGGTTCGAGCACGAATGGCCCGGCAACGAACCGATTCAAGTCGTCATGGAAGGAGTCGAAGAGGACGATTGCGTCACTTTCCCAAAAAAGACTCCTGTCGAAAAGACCAAGTGGAAATGCATTTTGGATCCAATCGATGGAACGCGCGGGATCATGTACGACAAGCGCTCCGCTTGGATTCTCGGAGGGATCGCTCCTCAACGAGGAAAGCAGACCAACCTCACCGATATTGTGGTCGCGGCCATGACCGAACTTCCAACCACCAAACAATGGCGTGCCGATCAAATCAGCGCCATTCGTGGCATGGGGACCGGCGGCATCCATGCGACGATGCACGATGTTCGCAACAATACCCAGGAACCGCTCAAAATTCAGCCTTCCAGGGCCAAGGATTTCCGTCACGGATTTGCCGCACTTGCCCGGTTCTTTCCGGACGGCAAATCGCTCTGCGCGGGAATTGAAGAAAAGCTTTGGAAAGAACTTTACGGAAAGTCCGAGTCCGCATCGCCGCTCATCTTTGACGACCAATATATTTCCACCGGAGGACAGATCTACGAAATCCTCATCGGCCATGATCGAATGCAGGGAGATCTCCGTCCCCTTCTCTTCGAAAGTTTAGGCATCACCTCCTCGCTGGTCTGCCATCCTTATGATGCCTGCACCTCACTCGTTCTCACCGAAAGCGGGGGCGTTTTTGAACATCCGCTCGGCGGCCCCGTTCAAGCCCCCCTCGACACCATTTCTCCCGTCTCCTGGATGGCGTATCCGAGTGAATTTTTGGCCGCACAAGTGCGCCCCATTCTCATCCGCTTGTTGGATGAACTCAAAAGGAATTGATGCGATGAAAACGAGAGGAATCGGATCTGCGACAGGTCGATTGGATTTCATGGGCGGTGTTGCCGACTACAGCGGCTCACTCGTTCTAGAGATGCCGATTCAGGGAAGCACTCGCGTCGAAGCGCAAATCCAATCAGGGAATGAACTCATTTTTCAAAGTGGGAAGAATTCCGCCAAAATTCCGTGGTCGGGAATCCGCGAAGCCCTTCCTCAAATCCAAAGTCCCCGGGAGTTCCGGACGATTCTCGACGCCTTGGGAGCTCCCGCTTGGACCCGCTACGTCGCCGGAAGTTTTCTTCTTTTTTGTCGGGAAACCAACTTCCGTCCTGCCTCGGGGATCTTTTTTAAAATAGCGTCGTCAGTTCCTCAATCAATGGGGGTCAGCAGTAGTGCCGCCCTCGAAGTAGCCACCCTGCGTGCGTTGGAGTCATTGACCGGAAAACGATTCAAAGGAACCAAACTCGCGCGCCTCGCTCAAATCGCTGAAAATGAAATTGTCGGAGCTCCATGCGGACTGATGGATCAACTTACCTGTGCGTACGGAGTAAAGCGCCATCTTCTTCCGATTCTCTGCCGTCCGGATGGACTCGGAAAACCGGTGAAACTTCCTGCAGGAACGCTCCTCGTTGGATGGCCCAGCGGAGTCAAGCATGCCGTCTCGGCCTCGCCTTACGCCAGCGCACGAGCCGCATCGTTCATGGGAAAGAAAATCTCCGAAAAGCTAACTCGTCAAAAATGGACCCACACGGCCGAAATCGCTCCCTCCTTTTTCGCCCGATATCTGGCAACTTCACTTCCGGAGTCTCTCAAAGGCCGGGAGTTTCAACGAAACGATGGAACCATTGATGATCCTCTCTCCGTGATTGTCCCCGATCGTGATTACCCGATTCGCGCAGCATTTGAGTTTCCAATTTTGGAAAATCATCGATGCGAATTAGCCATCTCCCTGCTGCGCGGAGCCACGGCTTTACATCGAGAAACCCATCTCCGTCAAGTCGGCGAGCTTCTTTACCAATCCCATGCCGGCTACAGTCGCATGGGACTCGGATGCAAGGAAACCGATCAGATGGTTGATGCCGTCCAATCGCTTGGCGCAGAAAAAGGATTCTACGGAGCACGAGTCAGTGGAGGAGGAAGCGGAGGAACCGTCGTCGTCCTCCTCGCCACCCAAGCGCTTCCGCAGTTGAAATCACTCTCAAAAAAAATCCGCTTCGGAAAATCCCCCGCCGCCGCCTTAATTTTAGGTTAAGCTTCCCTCCAGAGGACCTCTTCTGTTTTTCTCCCCCGACGATTATTCCTCACTGACCAGAACGATTCGAAACCCGACCGAATCCGAACGAAAACCTGGCTCTGCCTTTCCCCGACGCTGAGATTTAAGATGTTCCGGTAAAGCTCCTGTCCATCCGCCGCCTCGGAGGATTCGGGGAGTTTCTCCCTCCCGAAAAAACTCTTCTCCCCACTCTAAAACATTGCCGCCGAGATCATAAAATCCGTGGGCATTCGGCGTGTAGGATCCAACCGGAGCCGTTCGGATATGACGATCTTGATAGCCCTCTAAATACCGCCAGAATCGTGGCCAACCTTCTCCTAACACTTCACCCCCCGCCAGATTCTCAACTCCCGCAGGAGGAGGCCAGGATGCCCCCCACGGATATTCCGAAGTACCGATGACCGCCATCCATTCCCGTTCCGTCGGAAGGCGATAACGCTTTCCTTTGGGAAGTCTCCCCCGTTTCTGCTCCTCGAAGGTTAACCACTCGCAAAATGCCTTCGCTTCGTTCCAAGAGACTCCGACAACCGGATGCGGCGGTCCCTGCTCAAATCCAGGATTCTGCCACGTCTCCCCATGCCGAGCCCACCTTCCCTCTTTTAACGACCAGATCCCTCCCTCCGCATGAAATCCCGCTACCTGTGTAAATTTTTCGAAATCGGAACGTCGTGTCTCCCAAATAGACATCATGCTTTGAGTCTGGGGAACCTGGAGAAACTTCATGCCGAGAGAGTTTTCAAAGGATTCAGCAGCGACGAAGAGGGAAGAAACGATCCATAACAAAATAATTGGTTTGAAAAATTTCATGACAAAATCATCCATGCCTCTAATCCAAGCCAGAACGCTCCCAAAAGTGCTGCAAGAATGACCCCGCCGATCACCCATCGCCCCAAACGCCATTTCTCCACTTGCTCCAATCCCACTCCCAACCAAAACAATCCCGAGCCAAATGCCGCAAAGAGCAGTCGCGCTTGGAAACAAGACCAGGCATCATATTTGGCTCCTGCAATGAAAACGATGGCGAGCGTGGCAAATAAGAAGATCCCGTGAAATCCGATTAGACGCTGCTGAACGAGAGAAAGTCGGTTCCACTGAAAAACTTGGGCAAGCCCGAAGCCAAAAACCATCAACGGAATCATTCCCAAGAGATAAAGAATCCGTGGAATCCATCCTCCAGTCACCGCATCACTCACCCCAAGATTCGTCTCCATCGCAATCATCGGATACCAAAAGGTCCCATAAAGCAGCAACGGAACCGAATGACGATTCTCCGGATGGAGCAACGGATGCGCCATCAATTTTCCAAGGTTAAAATCGAACCAGGAGTGCCACCCCTGAATCGTTCCAATCTGCCCCATCCACCACTCTGGATTTAAATCTCGGTTATGAATCATCCAAACCCCGAAATGACTCCAGTTCTCGTAAAACTTATAACCTCCCACCACCGCCATACAAACTCCGAGCCCAAACAAATGAGCGCCCTTCCTCAGCCACGAGAGATCTCGATCACTCCATGCGACCATTCCCAAGACCGCCGGCACCACCGCTAGAAACGTCCCCTTCGTTAAAAGCCCTAATCCCGCAACCAACGCCATTTGATAGGCTTTCGCTCGCGTCGGATTTTTTGCGTAATCATGCGCCAGAATGCAGAGCAGCACTCCCCATAAAAAAGCGAGCGAATCATTTGAAATAAAAAGTCCGAAGCAGATCCATTGTGGGAGAAATGCCCCCAATGATAAAAGTGCCGTCAAACTCCAATTGGAGAGTGTCGAAGTCGAAACCCAGCGAACCAAGAGAAGCCATGTCGTCGCCGAAAAAAGAAGTGAGAGGAGCTGAACCCATTTCTTTCTCCCAAAATCCTCACGACTTTCCTGGAAGAATTCAGGCAATCGCGGTCTGAGGGTTTCATAAATTTCATCCATTGGAGCCGCTAACAGATAGTAAAGCGGCGGATGAAACGAATGCGTCATCTCGTTGGATAACGGAAGACTTCGATGCTGTTGAATGTAATGGACAACCCCAAAGTGATCATCGGGATTCGTCGGCTGCAGAACCAAATAGGTGACAAAACGGATCATCAATCCCGAGATCAAAAAAAAGCGAATGAGGCTTTCTCGGGAAATTCTCATGTGACTTTCTCCCTCAGCCACCCCCTTTCCTGCACCTGGCAGAGTTTTGAATAAATTCCACCATGCAACATCAAGTCCTCGTGATTTCCTTGCTCAACGATCTTCCCCTGATCCAGAACGAGAATCAGATCCGCATGCCGCACGGTTGAGAGGCGGTGAGCAATCACAAAGGCAGTGCGCCCTTTTAATAGAACTTCGAGGGCCTCCTGAATCAATCGTTCCGTCTCCGTATCCACACTCGCCGTCGCCTCATCCAAAATCAGAAGCGGCGGATTCTTCAACAACGCCCGCGCAATCGCCAGTCGTTGTTTTTCTCCCCCACTCAACTTCACACCTCTCTCTCCAACAATCGTCTCCAATCCTTCGGGGAGAGCTTTCACAAAATCTTCCGCTCGCGCCAATTGCACGACCGTTTCGATCTCCTCACGCGTTGCATCCGGACGACCTAACCGGAGATTTCCGATGATCGAGGTGTTGAACATGAAACTTTCCTGACTGACCAACCCCATCTGACTCCTCAAATCCGTTCGACGCACTTGGGTAATGGGGATTCCATCGATCCGGATCTCTCCACTGCTCGACTCATAAAAACGCGGAATCAAATTCACGAGGGTCGACTTGCCCGCACCGGAGGGACCGACGACCGCCACGGTAGTTCCCGGTTCAATGCGAAAACTTAAATCGTGAAGCACCGGAAGACTGTCGCGATATTCAAACGAGATCCGCTCGAATTCCACCAATCCCCGAACGCGTGCAGGCCATTCCGAGGGAGAGGTCGCCACATCCGTTTCACGTGGAGAATCCATGATCTCAAAGACCCGCTCCCCAGCCGCTCTTCCTGCCTGTAGGAGTTGATTCATCTGATGCAGGCGACCGACCGGTTCGTAGAACATTCCAACGTACAATAAAAAGGTGACCAGTTCCCCTTGGGTGAATCCGGTGTTCGCCAAGACATCCTGACCTCCAATCCAGAGCACTAATACCGCTCCGAGCGCCGCAACAAAGGTCATGGAGGGATTATAAAGTGCCCAAGCCCTCATGATTTCGAGCGTTGCATCCCGAACCTTTTCCGACTTTCCGCGAAATTCCCGGGCAGAATCACTCCCCCGGTCGAATGCCTTGATTTGGCGAACGCCTTGGAGGTGATCCAAAAGAAGCGACTGCATTTCGCCGGACGCCTTTCGCTGCTTTCGATAACGCTGATGTGCAGTGACCGTATACCAATAGGCTCCTCCCGCCAGAATAGGAATCGGAAGAAGCGCCCAACACGCCAACCGCACATTCAGTGAAAATAGATAAAAGCCGACCCCAAGCAGTTGCAACAGCGCCACGACTCCTTGCTCGACGCCATCAATCAAAACGCGCTCAACACTCTGCACATCTTCCCCCACCCGACTCATCAGATCTCCACTGGACCGCGAGTCAAACCAGCGCAAAGGCAATGCTTGTAAGGTTTCGTACAAATCCTGACGCAGTTGGAGAATCACGCGCTGCTCAAACGTATTGTTTAAAATAATCCGAAGCCCGTTGAGAAAATCCCGAATGAAAAACGCTCCGGCCACGACCAGAATGAATGAGAGTAAACGTTCCGGGCGCTGAACAAGAATCACCTCATCAATAACCCGCCCCGTCACTTTTGGAAAAACCATTCCGGCCAGGGTTGTTCCGATGGCGCAACCGAGTGTACCGAGCATGAATCCAGGCGAGCGTCGAGCATACGGCCAGATCCGGGCGACCAGCGCCGAAACACGCATCTTTCGAGTCGACTCGCTCACCATTACATCCCCGAAAAACGTCGAGCGATTCGGATCTGATTCCGCAACGCCTTGAGATGTCGGACAATATCCGAATTCAACTCAATCGAACCGGGCTCATCCTTCTCTCCATAAATCACTCCGATGACATGCTCCTGTTCTTTAATCGGCAAAATCACCACGGTTCCCGCATGACTCAAGGTCTTATGCCAGTCGGGAAGATGAGCGGTAATTTTGGGCTCACGCAAATCTTGCAGCAATACATCATCACCACGAGCCGCACAGGCAGAAAAAACATCTCGCGAATTGAGCGCAAGGCGGAATTCGAGTTTGTACTCGTAAAGATTTTGTCCAATCCCTTCCTTGATCTCAAATTGCTGCTCTCCTTTTCGACGAAAGAGCAGAAGGGTGTTCTTGAGTCGAAGCCCCAAATGGAGGGTTCGCACGACGGCTTTGTAGACCTCGGGGAGATTGACGCGCTCTCCGGAAATGACTTCCGTCAGTTCTTCCAATCCCTTGATGAAAAGCTCCTCCGGACTCATGGAGAGATCCGGCTCGATTGATTTACTTTCCAAAACCGTATAGCCGCTCCGCTTTGTCACCGCATGAATTCGATTAATAAAAGGACTGTTCAACGGTTTGAGGCGATAAAGGGCTTGGAATCGATCCAGTTCTCCTTGAGTCTGGCGAATCAATTGATCGACCGACGTGTAGGTCACTTTCAAGCATGGTTCAAAGCGTCTCGCCAGTTCAGCAAGTTTTTCATTAAAGACGGTTGTGTCTTGAGGCCCATCCTCAATCAATTCGCAAAGCTGCATGGAAAACTCGGAAAGAACCTGAAGCTGCTCCTCCTCATCATCCGGAGGGTTTTTCAAAAGCTCCACATTGACAGGCTCCATGCATCGTAAGATCACCGGAGCCAGATTCAACTCCTCCGCGACGCGAAGACCCAGCTCCATCACTCCGAGACCTAAAACTTGTTTGTAAGCCTCATCCAAGGTGCAGGTCTCCGCCAATTTGACCACGTAGCGGTATTCATCGAGGAGAAAGTTCATCACCAAGATGCGACCGTAGTGACGCATTGAGGAACAGATCAACGCTTGCTCGGGACTTGGAAATCCGGCCTTCTGCGCAATGAGCTGAGAAGCAAGTCCGCTCATCAGGGCAACCGAAGTGATTTGCTTAAGCTCGGACTTCTGGGATTCATCCTGCAAAGGACCGATGAGAAGCAAGGTCACCGCCAGATTTCGAATTTGCTTGAGACCGATCCGTTGAATCGCCTCCGTAATCGTCGTGACTTTGGTGCCATGATGATTGAAGTGCATCGTGTTCGCCGCCATGAGCACTTTGGCGGAAAGACTGAGATCTTTCGTAATCGCCTCAGCCAGCACGGCAATCTGCAGGGACTCGGCTTTCGACGAGAGATCCCGGATCACTTCCAAAATTTGATTGATCGCGGGAACCGCATCATGACTCTGAAGCGAGTGAACCACATGGCTCACCGTCTTCTGTGCCAGGGGAGAAAGTTCAGGTTCTTGCATCAAGTCGTTCCTCAATCGTTACCGGATCAAACCCCAGCGCGCTCCAAAAGGCCAGTAAACAAACAACCCGGTTCCAACCAAATTCGGTCGGGGAACCGCACCCCAGACGCGACTGTCCAAACTATTGTAACTGTTATCTCCCATTGCCCAATATCGATCCTGGCCCAATTCGTAAAGATCATCAGGGGTTCTCAAAAAATTCGCCCCATAAATATTCGAGGTATAACCCCGATAGCCATTCTTCGCCTCTTGCACCTTGAGAACCATCGAATTATCAGCAAACGGTTTGCCATTTACTCGTAAATGAGGCTCTTGAATCTGAAGCTCGTCTCCCGCGACACCGACACAGCGCTTGATGTAATATTGAGATCCTTGAATCCCTCGTCTTGGAAAATCCCGCTCAATCCCATCAATTCCCGTCGTCAAAAAGACAAAGACCTCGCCTCGCTTCGGCAAACGAAAGTGGTAACTCATTTTATTAACGAGCACATGATCACCGGTATCGACTTCGGTATTAAAAACCGTCTCGCCCGCGTGAAATTTCTGTCCTACTGAAACACCAATCTTACGAATCGCTTCTGTTGAAATCCAGATGCGATCCACTTGCCCGGAAGAGAAATAGAAATCCGCATACTCAAACCACGGAGTAAAACGATGAGGCGAAATCCGCTCCAACGTACTCTCTTTCTCAGCAACCAAACGATGATAGGTGGTTCCAAAGAGTGCAAAATCAACAATACGCTTGGGAAGTGCCGGGTTTGCCTCGATCCGAGCTTCCGCATGAATTCCGAAGAGCGTCGGCTTCATCGAATCGGTCGGAATCTTAAAGGGCTGTAAAAAGTAAGCGCGAATCGCCAACGCCACAACGATGGCAACGAGGAACGATTCGACATTCTCACGAATCCAATCCATCGAATCCGCAGGAAAAATACGGACGTAGAGCATTTCGCCGTCCGTGCGATAATCTTCAAAGTCTTCTGATTTCCGGGAATTTTGGATTTGTTTCCATCGTTCCTCCATTGCCCGAAGTCCCTCCACTGCAGACGCCGGAAGCAGATCCTCCCGATAAAGGCGGCGATGATGAATCTCCTGATAAACTTCCTCCGCCCGTTGTTTCGCCTGACGCAATGACCAATTAAAAATCCATTTCATAGCAATCCGAGGAGACTCGCAGGAGAGTTCTCATTTTCCGAGCCTTTTTTTTGCTTTAAGAGAAAGCATAGGAGATTTCTCGCGCTGAGGTCGCAGAGGTCGCGAAGAAAACTTTTTTTGTTTAGAAATAAACGCAACTATTCTGATTTTGTAGGGTTTAATCATCAAAGCAAATTGGAGATTTCACTCTATGACTATGACAGAAAATCAAGCGGGAACCCTTATCCTCGAATCAGCAATTGAAGTTCACCGCGAACTCGGTCCAGGCCTTTTGGAAACCGTATACGAATCGAGCTTAGCATATGAATTGTCTTCCCGGGGATTGAAAGTTGAACGACAAAGATCAATCCCTCTCTGTTACAAGGGAATTACTTTCGATGCAGGGTTCCGTGCAGACTTAATGGTGGAGGAATCTATTCTTGTAGAGCTTAAATCAGTTGAACAACTTCATCGAGCTCATCGGAAACAGATCCAAACTTATTTAAAACTAAGCGGCTTTAAGCTCGGTTATCTCCTGAATTTTGGGGCAGATCTCATGAAAGAAGGAATCGTTCGAGCCGTAAACGGTCTCTCGGAACAGCCCGAACGTATCTCCTTTGGATGAAAAAATCAAAAACCCTCTGCGGCCTCGGCGATTGTGCCCCCCTTCGCCCCCGCACCAAACCAATCACGCCTCCGGCGGGAAAATTTTTCTTTCAGAAGGGTTTTCCGCGCGAGAAACCGGATCGCCCAGATTTCAACCCTTACTCGTATCCGACCCCGATTTCATCACCGAGATAAAGGCTTCCTGCGGAATCTCGACCTTTCCAAAGGACTTCATCCGCTTCTTTCCCTCTTTCTGCTTCTCCAAAAGTTTTCGCTTACGGGAAATATCACCGCCATAACACTTCGCCGTCACATTCTTTCCAACGCTCCCGACATCTTCACGAGCCACGATCTTTCCACCGATTGCCGCTTGAATGGCGATTTTGAACAAATGCGGAGGAATAACTTCTTTTAGCTTCGCGGCCAGAGCGCGACCGCGTCCCGGCGCTTTCTCCCGATGCACAATGCAGGAGAAGGCATCAACCGGTTCACCATTCACGAGCATATCGAGTTTCACCAAATCATCGGCCTTGTACTCCGAGGGCTCGTAATCCATGGAGCCGTACCCGCGCGTGATCGTCTTGATCCGATCATTGAAATCGACCAGAATTTCACTGAGCGGAATATCGCAATGGAGCATGATCCGCTTTTCGTCCAATGTTTCCGTGTGGTCGCAGACGCCGCGCTTTTCCATCACCAGTTGCATGAGATCGCCAATGTATTCATTGGGGCACAGGACAAAGCAACGAACCATCGGCTCAAAGACTTGCTCAATCACGGACGGATCAGGAAGCTTCTGAGGATTATCGACTTCCAATTCCTCGCCATTCGTCTTTTTCACCCGGTAAATCACGCTCGGATACGTCGCAATGATATCCATATTGTATTCGCGCCGCAGCCGCTCCTGGACAATTTCCATGTGAAGCAATCCGAGAAATCCGCAGCGGAAACCGAATCCGAGTGCCGCAGACGATTCCGCGCTAAAAACAAGTGCCGCATCATTGATCTGCAATTTGTTTAAAGCCACCTTCAACTGCTCGTAATCGGCCGTGTTAATCGGATAAATTCCACTAAAGACCATCGGGGTGATCTGTTTAAATCCAGCCAATGGCTCCAGAGCAGGACGAATTCCGGAGGTCACCGTCTCCCCGATTTTGATATCGCCCGGCGATTTGATATTCGCAATGAAGTAGCCGACATGACCGGACAAAAGCTCTGAAACCACCACTGGTTTTGGATTAAAAACTCCGACCTCCTTGACCTCGTATTTCTGATTGGAAGTCATCAGGAGAATTGGCGAGCCAGCTTTTAACTCCCCGGTCATCACGCGAACATAAGTCACCACTCCACGATACGTGTCAAAAATCGAATCAAAGACCAACGCGCGAAGCGTGTCATCTTGGGGCTCTGGAGGAGGAGGAATTAAGGCAACGATCGCTTCCAGAATTTCATCAATCCCAATCCCTTGCTTCGCGCTCGCCATCACGGCTTCTTCGGCAGGAATCGCCAAGACTTCCTCTAATTGACGCTTCACCGCTTCAACATTCGCACTTGGTAGATCGATCTTATTGATCACTGGAATGAGTTTCAGCCCCTGCTTCGTCGCCAAATGAACATTCGCCACGGTCTGGGCTTCGACGCCCTGCGCTGCATCAATAATGAGCAAGGCCCCTTCACAAGCCGAAAGACTACGCGAAACTTCATAAGCAAAATCGACGTGGCCCGGAGTATCAATCAGGTTCAAGCGATAGGTCTGACCATTCTTCGCTTTATAGGTCATCATCACCGGATGCGCCTTGATCGTAATTCCTCGCTCGCGCTCCAGATCCATCGAGTCCAAAAGCTGGTTCTGCATCTCCCGCTGAGTAATGGTTCCCGTTCTTTCCAAAAGCCGGTCGGAGAGGGTCGTTTTCCCATGATCAACATGGGCAATAATGCAAAAATTGCGAATCAAAGGATCTTTCATGGAACGTGACGTTTTAGTGAGACTCGCCCGGGATGTCAACTACCTCGAGAAAGGTGGGGGCACGCCTGTCCAAAAGAAAACCGGATCTCCGAGGGTTGCAGGCGGCATTAAAAGAAGGTTTTAACCGCAAAGCCCAGCCCGCAACGCTTCGCGTAGCGATGCGGGCGGGCCTCGAAGGGCTCGAAGAACTTGCCTTCACCCTTGAATCACCCTGTTATTGATGTCCCGCGAAAAACAGAAACTTCTGATCCCTCCGCCAAAAAAGCCGAACTGGGAGGGACCGATAAGGAATCTACAAATGGATCCCCATAAATCCCGGCGACATCGCATTGAAAGGTTGAGGAACTCGCCTTGGCAACCTTCCAACGGGGGTGCTCCACTCGATATTCCATCGTCTTTCCCCCCGAGCGATTGGTATATCCCCAGTAATGTTCGGTGATAAACTCCTCCTCACTTCCCGATGCAATCTCTTGAGCTTTCTCCTTCAGGAACAACTCGAGAGAATTTTCATGCTGGGCAGACTTCCACGAGTAGGAGATGTTTCGAATCTGCTCGGGATGATTCGTCTCTCGTTCAATCCGATGCCACATCGGTGCGGCAATGTAGTTTTCTCCATAAAGCCCTTTCGCCCCCCAAGCAATCGCCAAACGGGGAACAATCTCCTTCACGAAAACGACCCCACGACGCCATTCATTCCCAATCTTCCGGCGCACATAAAATCTTAGATTGACCTCTTCAAAGTTGCGGTGAAATGGGATTCTAATTCCAAGCACTCGCGTCTCGAGAAAGAGAAATCCGACAATACTGACAAAAAACCGCCCCTGCCAATCATCCAATTCCGTTCCAGCGGGCACTGACGGTTGAAGCCCCTTCGGATCAATCTCAAAATTCAACATTGCCAAATGGCGCCACTCTGCCGTTAAAAATGGCTTTGGAAGATGGCCGAATTGATTCGACATACGTTGACGCTTATTCCTCCACCTGACGCTCAGAGGTTTCTTCCTTCCAACGTTTCACCAGGGTATGTTCCACTTTCAGATGATCTAAAATCCGTGCGACAACCGTATCGGCAACAGCTTCAACGGAAGTAGGCCTTCCATAAAATGAGGGGCTGGCTGGCATTACCGTCGCACCGGCTTCCATGACTGCAACGATATTCCTCGCCTGAATTAAATTCCACGGAGTCTCTCGTGGCACCAAAATCAAGGGGCGACGCTCTTTCAAAAAAACATCCGCCGCTCTCGTGATGGCGCTATCCGAGTATCCATGCGCGATTCGTCCCACCGTCCCCATGGAGCAAGGAACGACCACCATGGCATCATATTTGGCAGAGCCACTCACAAACGGCTTCTGCATCGAACGATCCCCGTAAACCGGAACGAACTCGGGAATTCCGTAATCAATCCCTTCCGCTGCTGCGACTTCCTTCGCATGCTGACTTAAAACGACATCGATTTCCTGCCGGGTCTCCACAAGTATCTCCAACAGCCGCTTGGCATAAATCGCTCCACTCGCCCCGGTGATGGCTACAACAATTTTCATTCGAGTTGGCAATTCATGAGAAGCTTATAATGGAAAGGAAGATAATGGAACTTTTTTGTAGGAGTGCTTTTTATCATTGGGATGCCTTTCTACTGCTAAAATCGTAATCTCTCCTTTATTCGGGCCATAAGCCCAAAACAGACGTCGCGCCCCTGGCGTATTATTCTCGAGGTATGCCTCAAAAACTTTCACGTCAAATTTTTTACTCAGCACGTCAATTTCATGTGTATTAAGACTTGGATGTCGGGGATTCTGTGCAAGAAAATGAAGCGTCTTCACCCATTTCTCCATAAACTCATGTTCATCGGAGTTTAGCTGATTCTCCTGCTTTTTATGTATTAGGTCATCCCAGAGTTTTTTAATCTCAGGTTCACCCAACCGGACGGTAAATGTCATTTGCGAAAGAGTTTAATCGCCGCACTGATATCAATGGCTTCAGAAACCCTACCTCTTTTGAGGTTTGCCAGGGAGCGTTCGATCTGCCGAACGGTCTCCTGTTTAATCTTTCGAGAGGGAGTGATTTCACAAGGCATGAACACCAGATGCCCATCCGGATATTCTCTAACCCGATAAACGGAATGGGCCCCCGAGCGAACGACGACTCTCTTTTTAGAATCAACGTGGGCAATATATTCATTTTGAGGGCGAATCGTTATCTGCGGCATAAAACTCCTTTGTGGGATATCCCACAATACGAGACCTTATCAAGAATCGCAACAAATATCTGCGGGTCCGATTCAAAATCAAATCAACGGGCAAAGATGATGAAGTCTTCCTCGGAGACCTCCAAGAGAATCATGCAGGTGCACAATCTCCGTCTGATACCGCTTCGCCCATACCGCCGCCTTTTCGGAGAGCTGGGAAACAGTGGCGACGGGACTCTCCCGTTCCGGGGTGTTTGCAATTAAGGAGCCGATTCGAACCAATTCGTTCAGCTCGTAAGGGGCTTCGGAGTCCTCTGGGGAGTGGTGATGCCAGCGAACGCTCAATACAATACTTAACGGAAGCTCCCAGAGCTTGAGGAACATTCCACCCGTTTCAGCGTGGGTCGACGAGAAGAGTTGAGTTTCCGCCTCATCCCAATTCAATCGGGGCGTCCTTTGATGCAATTCGTGAACCGACTCAAGATATCCCTCCATCCGCGCCACCATTAAATAAAGCCCCAAATGGTGAAGAAGTCCTGCGGTAAATGCAGTCGAGGCACGTTCCGCTCCCGCCGGAAGTCGGGGCGCAATTCCACGACAGATAATCGCCGTTGCAATCGAGTGATCAAAAATCGCCCGAATGATCGCGGTTTTCTCCTTCGGCACCGGTTGCTGATGATAAAATCCATCCATAAAACAGGTCAGGAGAATTTCACGAAGCGTTCCATAACCGAGACGAACAATCGCATCCTCAACGCTTTCAATCCCAACCCCTCTCGAATAAAAAGCCGAATTCGCCCGACGCAAAACGTTTGCCGTGAGACGGGGATCTTCCTGAATCACCTCGATCAACTCATCGTCATGGCGATCCCCTCCAAGAAGGCCATAGCCAATCGCTTGGGTTGGGAATGGATTTTTGACACTCCCGGTTTGATTAATGGCCCCGACGAGGCGAACCGTCGCCGTCGAATCCAAGGGCACATTTTCGGGTGTAGACATTACCTACGGTAGGTAGCGACGGGTCTGGGAAAGTCAATTCCACACTCTAAGAGCGTTGAAGCGCCCCAATCCTTAGTGATCCCATAGAAAATAAGAAAAATGGTGAGTTTTCACACGAAGCTCCTGCCCGTGGAACAGGCTGGCACGGTTGTGAAGTGGATTCATCTCTCGCTAAGCCCGCCAACCTGCCCGCAATGC
>CAZKRU010000068.1:0-23924 GCA_964555235.1 uncultured Verrucomicrobiota bacterium | reverse complement strand
CAATCCCCCCGCCCGGTTTCACCTCGGTGATCGGGTTTTATTTTGGACAGGGATGAGATGAATCTACTTTATCACCTTGTCACCCTGATCTTCGGGCAGTTGCTTTGTGTGAGGCGCGCTTTTTTCCTCATCTTTCAACAATGTGTTTGCTGGACGTCCCTCCGTTCGTGCACTAGCTTTAGAGAGGCCTCTCCCGTATGAATTATCAAGTTCCGGATAACACGCTCCATTTCAACGATTATGTTAAAATCATTCGGGGGCGTGCCGGGATTATTCTGACGATTTTTCTTCTGACGTTTATCACGGGCTATGTGGTGACCTTTTATTATCTCCCGAAAATTTACGGAGCGACGGCAGAAATTACGGTTCAAAAGAAAGATCGCGACATTGAAGTTTTTAAAGGAACAGACACCTATTTTGATCCGGTCTTTTTCCAGGCCCAGTATGAAATTTTAAAGTCGAAAAAGACGCTCTATCCGGTGATTGAGAAATTGGGGCTTCATAAAAAATGGGCGAAGCGGATTTTTCAGATGGAGCAGGAACTCCGGCTGGATCAGGCCTACGATTTTTTAAATTACAAGCGTCTGGAGGTTGAGCCGAAGCGCGGTTCGAACGTGATTGAAATTATCGGATTGAGCGAGGATCCGATGGAGGCTGCGGATATTGCGAATACGGTGGCGGAACTTTACATTCAATCCCGTCGATCGGATGAGAGCGGAAAATATCAACGCGGTTTGGAAAATTTACGTCAGCAGGTCGAGATTCAACGGGAAGAAGTGCGCAAAGCGCGTCAGAAGATCGAGGAGCTCCGGAAATCGCTCGGATTGGATATGATGCCGGGGAGCTCACAAGATCAGCAACTTGGAGATGCTGAATTACAGCGGAAATCGACTTCACTGGATGATGCTCGTGGGGATTTGATTGGTCGCCGGGTGCGTCTGGAGGAATTGCAAAAGCTGACGCTGGACCAACTTATTGATGCGCTGCCGGCCTTGGGATTGGAGGATGCGAATCTCACGAATATTCGGCAGCAGCAACTTCAGTCCGAGGCGGAAGTCGCCAAGATTGAGAAGAGCGGCTTGGGGGAGGATCACCCACGGGTTCAATCGTTAAAGGCCACGGCCAAGACCTATAAAGATCAAGTGGTGGCATTGGTTGAGGGGAAACGTCGGGCGCTGGCGATTGATCTGGAGGTGAGCAAGGCACGGGTTGGTCAGTTGGAGAAGGATGTCGAGCAATTGACGATGCAGATTCGCACCGAAAAAACCTCCAAAATCGCGCCCTTCCGAGAGGCTCAGGATGATGCGGAGCGGCTACAAAATATTCTCGATGCGCTCAATATTCGTTACAAACAGGAAAGTGCCGAGATGAAAGTGGAGGGGGAGCCGGTGACGTTGATTTCAAAGGCGGAACCTGGTGATTTTCCAGTGCGTCCTCGGAAGGCTCTGAATCTGGCGTTGAGTGCTGTGGTGGGGCTTCTTTTCGGAGTCGGGATGGCATTTTTTATTGAATACCTCGATACGAGCGTGAAGACGCTGGATGATGTCGAAAAGTATTTGGAACTCCCCGTCTTGGCCGTGATTCCAACCGGGGTAAAGCCATTGAATCAAGCGGGTGAAGATCCGATGTTTGCGGAGAGCTACCGAATCTTGCGGGCAAAGTTGAATTTGGAGAGCCAAGAATCTCGAGGGTGCGTGATTTCCGTGTTGAGCGGTGGACCCGGAGAGGGGAAATCAACGACGCTTTTCAATCTGGCATTTGTTTCAGCTCAGGCCGGTCAGCGCGTCTTGCTCATTGATTCCGATTTGCGTCGTCCTTCCGTCCATCGAACTTTGGGAATTGAAAATGGGACAGGAATGGCGGAATTGATGCGGGATGAGAATCTGGATCCGAACTCTCAGGTTTTGGCTACGGAATTTCCCAATCTCTCAGTTGTTCTTGCGGGGGATATGCCTTCGGACCATTTGGGCGATTTTAACTCGGCCCGGTTACGACAGATTTTTGATTTTTATAAGGCTTACTTTGATCTGATCCTGATTGATTCGCCTCCGATTTTGGGAGTGAGCGATGGTTCGACGATTGCCCGGGAGGTCGATAGGGTGGTCATGGTGGTCCAGCACCGTCGCTATCCTCGGGATATTTCGCTTCGTGCCAAACGGGCGATTCAGGAAGTCAGCGATAAACTGGTTGGAGTTGTTTTAAATGCGGTTGCGATTAAGAGCGATGAGACGTATTATTACTACAGCAGCTACACATCTTACGGAAAAAAACAGAGTAAACGGAAGAAATCAGGAGTTGAGGGATCGTCGTTGAAATTGGATAAAAATGGGGGTGGCAGTGAAAACTTTTAATTTTTGGATGGTACTGATTCTCGTGGGACTTTGCGGGTGTAACGGGGGAGGCTCCAGTCCTTCAGAATCGTCGACGATGCCCGGGTTGGTCGGGGACAATGGAGCGATGGCGAGTGATATTCTTCGGGTCGGTGATGCTATTCAGATTCGACTGACCGGAGTTCCGGTGGAAGAAGAGAAGCTGATTGAAGAAAAAGTGGATGACGACGGATTTATTTCGATGCCGTTGGCGGGACGCTTCAAAGCGGATGGATTGACGACCTCGCAGGTGAAACTCAAAATTGAACAGACCTACCGCGAGAAGAAAATCTATGCGACGCCGAATGTGACGATCATTACCCAGCAGCGGTATGTGAACGTTTCGGGAGAGGTGCGGATTCCTCAACGAGTTCTTTTCACGAATGATTTGACCGTGATGCGCGCGATTACCGCTTGCGGTGGATTTACGGATTATGCGGATCGCGATGATGTGAAAGTGCTTCGGAAAAATCAGGTCTTCAAGTTCAATGCGATTGAGGTTCTCAAAAATCCCGGACAGGATATTCCGTTGCAAGCGGGAGATCAGATTCAGGTGCCTCGGACAATATTCTAAAGATTGATTGGTAGGGACGCCTCTCCGAGGCGTCCGAACGGTTTTTGAAATCTGGGGAACGGACGCCTGCGGAGAGGCGTCCCTACCAGCAAGGGATTTATTCCTGAAGCCAATTGACGATGAAGTTGCGTTTGCCTTGTTTCCCTTCAAGGCTCAGCTCCGCGCGGCTGGTTGGAAGATCGTAGAGAAGATTCAGGGTTCCCTTGGTGTAGTCGAAGGTGCGAAACGCTTCCAAGCCGACCCGCACGCTTTCTTTTTTTAGGGGATTCCAAGTGTTGGGGAGTTTTTGAATAAGCGTATCGATGGCAGGAATGATCATCTGTCCTTTTTCAGTGAGTTCGATCTTGGCGGTAGAATGCTCGAAGATCGTTGATTTTGCGCGAACGTCCAACGCAAGTTTCATTTTTCCGGTTAACCGGAAATGATCGTGAGCAAGTTGTTCAATCGGCTCTTTGACGTTAATATTTTCCCCATGCAAAATGGCATACCACGGGTAACCGTTCTCATAGTAGACCCCGCACTCGCCGATGAAAGGACCCCCATAAAGTTCGGCTCCGATTTTACCGAAGATTCCACGGCGATCAAAGGTGACGCTGACCCATGGGTTTTGGGCGATCAGGCCTTTCCACTCAAGGGATTGTGCGTAGACGGTGTTCACCACGTTCTTGACCTCTTTCTGATCGAACGGGAGTCCAAATTTGATCTCGCCGTGGAGCTTGTTGACACGAAGGTCATAGTTTCTAAAAAGACGATTCGTTTCTGGAATGATCAAATCGATTCGAGCGCTGGCTTCCGCCAAGCGATCTGTTCGAAGATTCGGAGCCGAGCATGAGTAGAAAAAGGGGAGCGTTGCGCCGACATCCCCAAAGGCGCTGACGGTGAGTTGGCCGGAGGTGATTTGAAAATTGTCGATGAACCATGGGTTCGGATTGGCGCTGGGGGACTTTTTTTTGAGGGCATCGAGAAAATCAAAAAGATGGGGCCCGATATAGAGATTGGGGTGGGCAATGGTAATGGCCTGAATTCGATGCTCGGAGATTCCCTTCCATGAAAATTTAATTTCAAGTTTGTCCATCTCTAAGACCGGTGAAATCGCGTCGAAAGGAGAGTTAATCTGGAGTTGATGGATTACGGCGGTTTGAATGTCGTTCGCCTGAGGTGAATCTGTTTCACCGAGGTGGATTTCTTTAAGAACAAACGGTTGTAAGCGTCCAATCGGGATTTCGATGCGCTCTCCGGGAATCAGGTCTTGAAGAAAGTAGGAGCCATTGGTGATTTGAAGAGTTCCAATTTCAATGGAGGTACTGGAGTTTTTTTTGTTCTGAGCATTGAAGGTTTCGGCCAACGGTTTGGACCAAATTTGTGGGCTATCAATTTCGATGCGTTCAATGCGCCGTTTCCAAATCAGGTCAAACCAGTTCCATTCGAGATAGATCCGTTGAACCCGGGCAAAGTTACCCAAATTAATCTCCTCCATTGTTAATTTCGCAATGCCGTCCCATTTTCCCTTTTGAGCTTGAAGTTGGAATGGAAGGAGTGGGGAGAAGAGATCGAGAACTTGGTGGGGGGCTCGTTGGAGATGAAGACTCGCTCCAATAACGATCCCCAGGAGTCCGCTCAACATAAAAACGAAGAAACGGCGTTGATGAAATCGTCGGGAGGGAGGAAGGGGCGTATCGTTCATGGGAAGTGCATCGGCCGATGTTAAAATCGGTGAGGGTCCCTTTTGCGTTAGCCAAGCTTGAGGGCTCGGAGGACGTCTTGGAGTTGTGCTGGAACGACTTGAAGGGCGGGGCCGCCGGAGTTCATTGCCGTGTCAGGGTCTTTGAGTCCGTGTCCGGTGAGAGTCACCGCCAACGTGGAGCCGGTCGGGATTTTTCCCTCGCGATGCGCTTTGATGACGCCAGCAATGGAGGCGGTGGAAGCGGGTTCGGCGAAGATTCCCTCCGTTTTGGCGATCAAGTGATAGGCTTCGAGAATCGCTTCATCGGTGACTTTATCGATCTGGCCGGAGGATTCCTTGAGCGCGAGCTTGGCGCTCTCCCAACTAGCCGGATTTCCGATGCGGATCGCCGTAGCGATGGTCTGGGGGTCTTCAATGATTCGGTTTTCGACAATCGGTGCAGAGCCGGCGGCCTGATAGCCAAACATACGCGGAAGTTTTTTGGAAAGGCCGTCGCGATGATATTCGGAGTAACCGCGCCAATAAGCCGTGATGTTTCCGGCGTTGCCGACCGGAAGAAAATGAAAATCCGGAGCGTCGCCGAGGTTGTCACAAATTTCAAATGCCGCGGTCTTTTGGCCTTCAATTCGCACCGGGTTGATCGAGTTAACGATTTCCACGCCGGGCTGATTGCCGAGTTCGCGAACGAGGCGGAGGGCGTCATCGAAATTGCCTTCGATGGCGATGATTTTGGCGCCGTAGACAATCGCTTGCGCCAGCTTGCCCATGGCAATTTTTCCATTGGGAAGAAGGACTGCACACGACATTCCAGCTCGTGCGGCATAGGCGGCTGCGGCGGCGGAAGTATTTCCGGTACTGGCGCAAATGACGACTTCCGCTCCACGCTCTTTCGCTTTGGAAACGGCGAGCGTCATTCCGCGATCCTTGAACGAACAGGTCGGATTCAGCGCTTCGTATTTGAGAAAGATGCGAAAGTCTGCGTGGATCGCTTTGGCAAAATTCGGAACTTCAATCAGAGGGGTATTTCCCTCCAAGAGTGTCACAACCGGAGTTTTATCGCTGACTGGGAGTCGCGCACGATAGTGCTCAATGACACCACGCCATGGGGTTTGAGGAATCATCCGAAGTCCTCCACTCGAAGCCAGACGGGAGGACCCTTGATGACTTCCAGTTTTTCGATTTCGGTGCGAGCGGCGTGAAACTGTTTTTCCTGGGCGTCATGGAGCAGGATAATGAGAGGAACACTTTCTCCGGCTTTGACTTCCGGTTGGATGACGGAGGAAATGCCGATTCCGCGCTTTCCCAGGACGGTGGCGACTTGCGCGAGAACGCCGGGTTGATCGAGAACCATGAGACGAAGATAATATCGGGAGACGACTTCATCCATCGGTTTGACTCGAGTGCTTAAGGGCGTGGACAGTTGACAGGTCGCCTGGGGGTTTCGGACAATTTCGGCAATATCGCTCAAGACTGCGCTGGCAGTGGCATCCGCGCCGGCGCCGCGTCCGTAGAAAAGGGTATCTCCGACCACATCGCCTCGGACCGAGATGGCATTGTAGACGCCATTAATGGAGGCAAGAACATGACGCAACGGAACAAGCGTTGGATGCACGCGCGCTTCGATTTGATCTCCATCGTCGTGTTTGATAATCGCGAGGAGCTTCAATTCGTAGCCGAGTTGGCGGGCGTAGTTGAGATCCTGTTGCTCCACATGGCGAATTCCTTCGGTGTAAAGTTCCGGAATCCAGTAGCCATAGGCAAGCGCGGCCAGCACGGCGGCTTTGTGCGCAGTGTCGTGACCATCGACATCGAGGCGGTCATCCGCTTCCGCATAGCCGAGACGCTTGGCTTCTTCAAGAACGGCGCTGAAGGCTTCATTTCGATCCCGCATTTGGGTGAGAATGTAATTACAGGTGCCGTTAATAATTCCATGGAGCGAAAGGATCCGGTTGGCGATCAGTCCTTCGCGCAGTGCTTTCACGATTGGGATCCCACCCGCAACGCTCGCTTCGAAGAGAAGATGACGTTTTTCATTGCACGCGATTTCGGTCAGTTCGCTCCCATGGGAGCAGAGAAGGGCTTTGTTGGCGGTGACGACATGCTTGCCGGCTTGAAGGGCGGAGATGATGAGCGCACGGGCATCGGTGGTTCCGCCCATGAGTTCGACGATGACCGAGATTTCCGGGTCTTGAACGAGCTCAATCCAGTTGGTGGTGAGAAGCGAAGCGGGAACCCCTTGGGCGAGCGCTTTCTCCCGGCTCCGGACGGCAATCTTACTGATTTCGAATTCGAATCCCGTGCGACAAGCCATGAGTGAGGCATTGGCGAGGAGGTGCTTCCAGACGCCGCCCCCTACCGTTCCAAAGCCAGCAAGGCCGATCTTGATTTTTTGGTGACTCACGAGGGGATGAAAGAAACCAGAACCGCCCGAGGATGGCAAGATTTTCGTCAAATCAGGGGGGGGAGAGCCCAGGGCCGCTCAAAAGTCGTAGGGGATTTTTTCAGTAAAATCCTATCAAAAGGCAATGAGGACGATCGAAAAGGCGTGGGTCAACTTTTTCGTTCCCAGCGGGAAAAGATTGAGGTTGTCATCTTAGGGCGATCCGTTAGGAAGGGAACATGCCTTTTGCTAATATCCTGATTGGAGTCTTTGTCGGGTTTACGGCATTTTTCATGGTGCGTTGTATTCTGACTGGGTTTTACACGGTGGATCAGAATGAGCGGGCAGTGAAAACGTCTTTCGGCCGTGCGGAGCGACTTCTCGATGAGCAGGGGAAGGAGATTCTGGTCGATATTCCGATTGATGAACAGGAGCGCTATCGTTATCCGCAGGTTCGGGTGATTGGCGCCGGAGGGCCTTATTTTAAATTTCCTTGGGAGAAGATTCACAAAATCTCAATCGCGACGGAGACTCAAAGTGTTGCTTATGATCCGGTGACACCGTCGGCCAACCAAAATGGTAAGGTGGTTGAAGCGGTGACGAAGGATAATCTCAATACGGGGCTGCAGGGGCAGATTCGCTTCTGTGTTTCAGAGCAAAATATGTACGCGTATCTTTTCGGGGTAAAAAACCCGGTGGCTCATGTCATGGGATTTTTCACCTCGATCCTTCGTGAGCGAATTGCGAATTTTGTGGCCCCACCTGTGACAGATGCGACTTCCAGTCATATCCAAGGAATCTCCATTAACGATCTTCGAAAGAACCTGCGAGAACTCAACGAGCACATGGAGAAGGAGTGCCAATGCTCTTCTTGGCGTTATGGAATTCGTCTGGAGGCGGCATTGATTACCGAGATTGATCCTCCGCAGGAAGTCGAATCAGCGCTTGCTGCGATTAACACGGCGCACAATCAAGTTTCGGCGGAGATCAGTCTGGCGCAAGCCACAGCGGATCAGAAGATTGTTCAATCCAAACGTGCAGTGGAAATTGAAACGTTTAAGGCGCAGGGGGAAGTGGAACCGCTTCACTGGATGGCCACGCAGCTCACGGAGCTCAAAAAGCATGGGCCGAATGCGATTCCGTCGTATTTGCGGAATATTCGACTCGCCGTTTTATCGAAAGCCAAACAAATCATTCTGGAGATGAAGGGATGATGACATTTTTCACAACCGCTTTTGTTACGTTTATTGCCTGCTGGATTCTGGTTCCGATGATTCTCGGCGTTTTGCGCCTTTTCGGAATTTACACCATTATCGAAGAGCGGGAATGCGTCGTGTATGTGCTTTTCGGAAAAGTCATTGGAACCCTGAACGAGCCGGGCTTTTATTTCCTTCCCTCCCATTTGGGTTGGCAGGCGTTTATCATTCATTTCTTTGGAAATGCTTACACGGTGGATCTTCGATTGGATCAGCACTATCTCCGGAGTCAGCCAGTGAATTCTGAAGAAGGCGCGCCGATGGGGATCGGGATTTGGTATGAAATGTATATCAGCAATCCGCTTGCTTTTATTTTCAAAAATAATGATCCCCGTGGCTCCTTGGCCGCGAACGTCAGTAATTCCACGGTTCGATGTCTCAGTAATTTGAAGCTCTCCAAGATGTTAGAGGATCGTCATCAAATGAGCCTCATCGTGCGCGAAGAGGTTTCTCCCAAGTCTCAGGAATGGGGTTATCGGTTGGGCTCGGTGTATATTCGAAAAGTTCATTTTCGCGATCCCGGGATGATTCATCAGATCGAAGAAAAAGTGGTGAATCGTCTGCGCCAGGTGACAGCGGCGATTCGTCAGGACGGAGAAAATCAGGTTAATTTAATTACGAGCGCGGCGGATCGTCAGGCGGCCATTGAATTTGCCCGTGCGTCGGCCATTCGTCCGTATGTGGTCGGAATGGCGTTGCAGGAAATCTCCAAAGACCCTGAAATTGCGTCGGCACTTTTTGAAATTCTCGAAAACGAAAAGATTCTTGAAGGGAATACGAACATTACGCTGATTCCGAAGGGGATGAGGCAGGATCTTCTGACTCAGCTTCAAATTTCACCGCCATCCGCCACGTGATTCGGTTTTTGATCTTTTGGGGATGCTTTGGGGCATGGCTCTCGGCTCAGGATCTTTTAGAAACGGAGCCACTCTTGGGAGTCTCCTTTCCGTTCGAGGAAAAAGAGGGAAATGTCATCATTCCATATCCGATTCTGATTGGGGATCGGATTGTTCCGGCGCAATCGATTGCCCGGGTGCTCTATGTCTTGCCGCAACGGGGAGATCCGGAGGTGATGAAGGAAACGAGCAAGGCGCGCCAGGAATCTGCTTATTCGCGTCCCAGGGAGAAGATGACCCGGGAGATCCCCCCTGAAATTTTGGCGGCGCGTCGAATCGCGACGGAAACCCATTGGACGAGCGCTCAATTGTTTCGACTCAAACTGACCAATCAAAACACGCCGGATTTGAGGATGGTGTATCAGATTCCGGGTGAGACCGATTTTCATGAAGTGGTTCTCTCCTTGATCCACGGGCTCTTTTTAGGCCAAAAAGAAGGTAAAGTGATGGTGCTTGCGGTGGAAAAACGGAGTACGGCATTTCACTCTGGATTTGTAGCAGGTGATGAAATTTTAAAGATTAACGAAGTGGAGATCGGTGGGGATCTGAAAAAATATTGGGAGACTTATTACGCCGCGAAAACGACGGCGGAGCGTTCTCCGAAGCGGGAGATTATTTTCTCCATCAAATCCGGAAAAGAGGGAGTGCCGGTTGCCCGGACCATCCGTGTCGCGCCATCATTAAAAGGAAATGCCTTGGATCTGTTTTGAATGGGAGAGATTTCTCGCGCAGAGTTCGCCGAGTCCGCTGAGAAAACACTTTTTTTATCCTCTGCGATCACAGCGAGCTCTGCGCGAAAAATCATTACTTTTTACCGCTTGTCTTCGGAGGGGTGGGATTTAGGTTGGCGAGATGGTTCGGTTTACCATTTTGGCGAGTGGCAGCAGCGGCAATTGTTCGTATCTTGAGACGCCGCAGGCCAGAATCTTGATTGATGCGGGGATTAGTGCGAAGCAAATTGATCTTCGACTGAAAGCAATCGGAGCGTCGCTGGATCAGGTGCAAGCGGTTTTTGTAACGCACGAGCATTTGGACCATGTGGCGGGGTTGCCTGTTTTGGGAAAACGTTACGGAATTCCAATTTATTGTAATCGATTAACGGCAGATCGGGTGCGTCCGGAGATGCCGGAGTTTCAAGGATGGCATTTTTTCGACACCGGAGCGACGATTGAATTCAAAGATTTGAGCGTCGAGACTTTTCCGGTTCCTCATGATGCCTACGATCCGGTGGGATTTCTTTTTCATCAGGAGCGGGGAAGTATTGGTTTCCTGACGGATCTTGGTTATGCGACCAAACTGGTGGTGGAACGGGTTCGACGGGCGCGAGCGTTGGTGCTTGAGTCGAATTACGATCTGCAACTTTTACAAAATGATCGCAAGCGCCCGTGGTCGGTGAAGCAGCGAATCCTTTCGCGTCACGGTCATCTTTCCAATGAGGCGGCGGCCAATTTGGCAGTCGAAATTGCCACAGAACGGCTGGAAGATCTTTATCTCGGCCATTTGAGTGGGGATTGCAACACGCCGGAGTTGGCGGAGCAACTAGTGGGAGGCCGCTTGCATTCAGCTGGAATGAAGCATATCAGACTTCATCGGACTTCGCCGGATACTCCGTCCTCAACATTATGTTGGGATTAAAAATCTTGCGAAATAGTTCCTACCGCCCGCCCCCGTTCTTGCCGCCCGGTTTCCCTGAAGAATTCAGGAAGTTTTTCTACGAATCTCGCAAATCAACGCGAATTGCATTCAAGGATCAGAGGATTCTGATAGGAGGGATCATCGCGAAGAATACTCCTGTCTTCCTTATTTACGCTGTTGTCTATTCTGTGTACTTCTTCCCGTGGTGGGAAGTTAAGGGAACTAAGTCCGCAAGGAAATTTCCTAGACTTTCCGAAAGCATCTAACTTAGGCCAATAGAATATGACCAAAAAAGCTACTGATCCATCCGAACAGAATCGCATTATAGACGAATTTGTGTCTAATCTGAAGAGACTAGAAAGAGAAAAGAAGCAGAAAGCCTTAAGATGGAATTGCTCTTTAGTTTTCTCTTGGGTTGCGCTGGCGTTAGCTGCCAAATATTACTTTTGGTGGTGCACCGAGGGTGAGTGGCGTAAACATACTGCAAATACGCTCTTGGCTCATGATGCGGTTATTTATGGGCCGCTACCTCTTACTTTTGGTGCGTTGTGGATGCTGCTGATTATTGTGGTTTTCGTGCTCACGATAGGGAGAGTTATTTTTTATTTAAATGGCGATCGATGATAGTAAGAGAGAGCCGCTTGTTGATCTCACGGCGCCGTCGGAGATACCCTACCGCTCTTGGTTGCTTAGTGTGAGACGGCTTAATCGCGAAGACTCGACGACTCAAAGTTTAGAGGCCGTTGAGACTTCGAGGTAAAATCAGAGGGATGATTGTTGTAATCCCAAAAAAGGCCTTTTCTCCATCGCCTTGACTTCAATCGGATTTTAATCAAGATCGCCGGGCTATGCAGACGCCCAAAACCTTCCGAAAGTTGTTAGTTGCCAATCGAAGTGAAATTGCGATCCGTGTTTTTCGCGCGGCAACGGAACTAGGGATTCGAACGGTGGCGATTTATGCGAACGAAGATCGCTTTTCGGTTCATCGATTCAAGGCTGATGAAGCCTACTTGGTCGGTGTCGGAAAAGGGCCGGTCGGTGCCTATTTGGATATTCCCGGGATTATTGCTCTGGCGAAAGAGAAAGGGGTCGACTGCATTCATCCGGGCTACGGATTTCTTTCAGAAAATGCCGAATTTGCACGAGCTTGTGAAGCGGCAGGAATTGCGTTTGTCGGGCCCCGCCCGGAGCTTCTGGAGCAAATGGGAGACAAAGTGGCGGCGCGTGAGTTGGCTCGCAAGGTCGGAGTGCCGATTCTTCCGGGGACGGAAGATCCGATTCAAGATCGGAACAAGGCGCTTCGCATTGCCAAGACGATTGGATTTCCTCTGATTATTAAAGCGGCTTTTGGCGGTGGTGGACGGGGAATGCGGGTGGTGACGAAGGCGAGTCAGTTGGTCGATCTTTTGGATGAAGCCCAAGGCGAAGCGGAGCGCGCGTTTGGAAATTCGGCGGTCTTTTTGGAGAAATATATTCCCCGGGCGAAACATATCGAGGTTCAGATTCTCGGGGATCGTCACGGGCAGGTCTGTCATCTTCACGAACGGGATTGCTCGGTTCAGCGACGTCACCAGAAGGTCGTCGAGATTGCCCCTTCGGTCGGATTACCAGATCAAATTCGTCGCGAGCTTTGTGTCGCGGCGGCGAAACTCGCTCAAGCGGTGAAGTACGACAACGCCGGGACGATTGAGTTTCTTTACGATATGGATCGTCACGAATGGTTTTTCATTGAGATGAATCCACGGATTCAGGTCGAACATACGGTGACGGAGATGATTACCGGAGTGGATCTCGTTCGTTCCCAAATTTTGATCGCACAAGGGCATCGTCTTCATGGAAGTGAAGTGAATTTGCCGGAGCAGGATGCAATTCCCCGGAATGGGTACGCAGTGCAATGTCGCGTGACGACGGAAGATCCGGAAAATAAGTTTACGCCGGATTACGGAAGGCTTTTGACCTATCGAACAGCGGGTGGACTTGGAGTTCGTCTCGATGGAGGGATGGGTGACTCGGGGAGTGTGATTACCCCTTTTTACGATTCTCTCCTCGTGAAGATCACGGTCTTTGGTCCGAGCTTTGAGATTTCATTGCAACGCATGGAACGGACTCTCGAGGAATTTCGAATTCGCGGGGTGAAGACCAATATTCCGTTTTTGGATAATGTCATTCAAAATGAGGTTTTTCGATCCGGGCAAGCGACGACGACGTTGATTGATACGACGCCGGAACTTTTCACTTTCAAGAATCGCCGCGATCGCGCGTCCAAGCTGCTCGCTTACCTCGGAAACGTGATTGTGAACGGAAATCCGAATGCGAAAGGGTATAAGCCAGCGCAGGCATTACCCGCGATTCCTCCGATTGCTTATCAGCGCACAGTGAATCCTCCCGAGGGGACGCGAAATTATTTACTCAAGCACGGCCCGGAGAAATTTGCCGAGTGGACACGGAAGCAGAAACGACTCCTCATCACGGACACGACATTTCGGGATGCGCATCAGTCGCTTTTTGCCACGCGGATGCGGACCTATGATATGGTGCAGGCCGCCGATGCGGTGGCACGCGAGGCTTCCGGGCTTTTCAGTTTAGAAATGTGGGGTGGGGCGACCTTTGATACGGCGATGCGATTTTTGCACGAAGATCCGTGGGAGCGGCTCCGGGTTTTGCGCGAGCGAATTCCGAACATCTGTTTCCAAATGCTTTTCCGTGGTTCCAATGCCGTCGGGTATTCCAACTACCCGGACAACGTCGTCTCGGGATTTATCAAACACGCGGCAGAATCTGGGATGGATATTTTCCGGGTTTTTGATTCGTTGAATTATACGCCGAATCTCAAGGTCGCGATGGAATCGGTTCGCAAGACTAATGCGGTTTGTGAGGCGGCGATTTGTTATACGGGAGATATTTTGGATCCGACCCGGACGAAATATTCGCTCAAATATTACGTGAAGCTTGCCAAGGAGTTGGAAAAAATGGGGGCTCACATTTTGGCGATCAAGGATATGGCGGGATTGTGTCGTCCCTATGCGGCGCATCAATTGGTGAAAGCGCTCCGGGAATCGATCGGATTGCCGATTCACTTCCATACGCATGACACCAGTGGGATTAATGCGGCGTCGATTTTGCAAGCTTCGGATGCGGGAGTGGATGTCGTTGATTTGGCGTTGGCTTCGATGTCAGGCTCGACGAGTCAGCCGAATCTTAATTCGGTGGTGGCCGCGCTCCAGCATACCCCTCGGGAAACCGGTTTGGACTTGGCCTCACTCAATCGCTTTTCAGATTATTGGGAGGAAGTCCGCGAAGTCTATGCGCCGTTTGATACGGCACCGAAGACGGGAAGTGCGGAGGTTTATCTCCATGAGATGCCGGGTGGCCAGTTTACGAATTTGAAAGAACAAGCGTCGGCGATGGGGCTGGCGCACCGCTGGCCGGAAATTGCGCGGACGTATTCTGAAGTGAACGATCTTTTTGGAGATATCGTTAAGGTCACGCCGAGCAGTAAAGTGGTTGGTGATATGACGATGTTTCTTATTACGCGCGGCATCAAGCCAGCGGATGTAGTCAATTTGGAGCCGGGCGAAACTCCCTTTCCAGCATCGGTGATCGATATGCTCGGGGGTGGATTGGGGCAGCCATTGGAGGGTTGGCCTCGCGAAGTTCAAAAAGTGGTTTTGGGAGATCGCAAAGCACTTCGAGGGCGTCCGGGTTCAGGATTGCCTCCGATGAATTTGGAAAAAATCCGCAAGGAAGTTTCCACGAAGCTGCGGATTGATGCGGATGAGGATGCGCTTTACAGCCACTTGATGTATCCGGAGGTCTTTGCGGATTTTGTGAAGTTCTGCAAGGAGTACGGTGAAGTTGGAATGCTTCCGACCTCCGCATTCTTTTACGGTCTGAAAGATGGTGAGGAGATTGCGGTCAATATCGAAGAAGGAAAAACGCTCTTCATTCGTCTGATTAATGTTGGAGCTGCCGATAAAGATGGACGTCGAGCGGTGACCTTTGAGTTGAACGGTGCGAGTCGCGAAACGATGGTGCAGGATCGATCCGTTCAGCCGAAAACGAAGAGTCGTGAGAAAGCCGATCCGGCCGATCCCCTTCAAGTCGGTGCGCCGATTCCGGGAGTCGTCACGTCGCTTGCGTTGAGTGTTGGAGCAAAGGTCGCCAAGGGCGAGAAGCTGATGACTTTGGAAGCGATGAAAATGCAGACAACCCTTTATGCGGCGGCCGATGGCGTGGTGGGAGAGATTTTGGCTCAAGTGGGCGAGACCGTGGAGAGTAAGGATCTTCTCCTCAGACTTCGGGCGGGATGAAAAAAAGCAAGAAGAAGTCCGAGGCTTTTTCCTGGGGAAGCGAGGAGACGCGTTACTTCTTCGAGTTGACTCCGGAACGAATTCTCGATGCCGTGGAAACGACCGGAGTTCGTTGTACGGGTCGGACGCTGGCTCTCAATAGCATGGAGAATCGGGTTTATGAGGTGGAGATTGAAGTCGATGGTGAGGTGAAAAGCCCGAGTGAACGTTTCCGAATCATTAAGTTTTATCGGCCGGGGCGTTGGTCGCGGGAACAGATTCAGGAGGAACATCAGTTTCTTCTCGATTTAAAAGCGGCTGATATTCCGGCAATCGTTCCATTGGCAGGAGTGAAAGGGGCGACGTTGCAGCAGGTTCCGGAGCTGGATATTTTCTTTGCGGTCTTTCTCAAGCAGGGAGGACGTCATCCGGATGAGCTGGTGGCGGATCAGTATGATCGTGTCGGTAAATTATTGGCGCGGATTCATACGGTGGGGGCTTCGCGTCCGGCGAAACATCGGATTCATCTGACCCCTTCTTCGTATGGAGATCAGAGTTTGGGATTTTTGTTGGAAGCCGATATTATTCCGAAGGAATTTCAACAACCGTATGAAGCAGTGGTGCATGCGATCTGTGATTGGGCGGAGCCACATTTTGAAAAGGCGGCGCTTCAGCGAATTCATGGCGATTGTCATCTGGGGAATTTGATTTGGGCGGATGACGGACCGGCGTGGGTTGATTTTGATGACATGGTCGTAGGTCCTTGTGTGCAGGATTTGTGGTTGATGACTGCCGGTCGAGATGAGGATGCGCGAGAACAACGAGAGCAATTGATTGCGGGTTATGAGTCGATGCGGGAATTTGATTGGGATTCCCTTGCGTTGGTGGAACCGCTCCGGGCCTTGCGCTATGTGCACTTCAGCGCCTGGATTGCAAAGCGATGGAAAGATCCAAGTTTTCCGGCAAAATTTACGGAGTATGGGACGCATCGCTACTGGCAGGAGCAGTTATTCGATTTACAGGAAATTTTGCGAATATTGGAAAACAAATAAACCGAATGAAAGCATCAACGAAGAATTCCAGCGACGGATTACCTCACACAAAGGCACGAAGCTCACGAAGTTTTTACTTCAGATTGAATGAATTGTTTTTGAAAAATAAACAAAGACAGGGGATTTCTTGGTGCCTTCGTGCCTTTGTGTGAGGACTCTCTTATTATCGAGAGCACTTAAGATCAGAGATACCAATTGAATGAAACGCGCTTATGATTCGAATCATCCGGAGTGGATGGATCTTCCGCAGGAGAAATCGGTCCTTCAGGAGGATTTAAAAAATCTGGAGACGATTAACCGTTGGTTTGGGGGGCGAGAGGCTTACTTAACCTTGATTCAACGGTTTTTGAAAAAAGAGCGCGTCACTCGAATTTTGGATCTGGCAACCGGAGCGGGAGATCATCCGAGAAATGTGGCGACTTGGGCGGCGAAGAATCGGTTTCAAGTTCAAATCACCGCCGTCGATTTTCAGCCACAGACCCTTGAATTTGCGAGAAGCGCCACACCACCCGAGCTTCCGATTCAATTTGAAGCAGGAGATATTCGTGGGCTGACGTATGCTTCCCAAAGTTTTGATGTCGTGATCTGTAGTCTGGCGCTTCATCATTTTTCAGAGCCAGATGCGGTTCGGATTTTAAGAGAAATGAAGCGAGTGTCGCGTGAGGGGGGGATCGTCATCGATTTGGAGCGGAGTCGTGCGGCGTATCTTGCGGTCTGGGCATTAACCGAGTTATGGTTGCGAGCCCCGATGACGAAGCATGATGCGAGGCTTTCCGTGAAGCGGGCATTTTCCAATGAGGAATTTCAGGGTTTGGCCCAAGAAGCCGGATGGAGCGGGGCGGAGTTTTTGAGGCTTCCGTGGTTTCGGCAGACGATGGTTTTAAAGTTGAACTGAAGTGGTATGCTACTTGGCAGGGTGGTCCGTCAGTTGGCGGATGATGAACGGCGCCCTCGGAGATGTCGCCCTACCAGATGTTGTCACGGTGACTCGATGCTCATTAAAAAGTAAAACTTCTTCGGGGGCTTTTAAAGCAACGGCTGAAGCAGTAATTGTAGATTCTCACGAGTCATGAGTGCCGCATCTTGAGGTCGTTCCAAAAAGTCGCGAACATCTTCCAACAACGCTTTGGAATCGAGACGATCCAGTTTTTGAGTGAGAAGAAGGGGCCAGTGTTGAGCGTTGTGCTTTTGGATTTTCTGCGTTTGATCGAGTGCATTTTGGAGGAGAGGAAGGGAGGGCTGTAGCGGGGGACGCTGCGAGAGATACCAGACGAGATCATACCAATCGCGACCTTTGGCGTAGGGTCGGGTGATCAGGGCGTGAAGCTTACCCGCCATCAACGAGGGAAGTTCATAATGGCAGACGACGAAGGTCAGGCGGCGGGTGACAATCGAGCTGGTCCACGCGGCTCCGGCCGGGGGGCTCGTGTCGATTTCCACCTTGATCGAAATTTTTTGGTCTTCCAAAGGAGAGAGTCCAAGGTCTTTCAGGACACCTCCGATTCGGATCCATCCGCTTTGCACGGTCTTGCGATCGTTCCATCGGATTTCGCAGGGAAATCCTGAAAAATCCATGTCACGCTTGAGTTTGGCGAGCCAGGTGGTGGGAGAATATCGATCCGGTTTCGTGATCGAAAAATCGAGATCTTCCGAAAAGCGGGGGAGTCCATGCAAAAAACGTAATGCGGTGCCCCCGACAAATGCGACGGATTGAAAGGCCTCACTCTCATGCCAGGAACGGAGAATAAACGCTTGGAGATATTCACGAAGCCGATTGAGTTTTTGGGAAGGATCGGAAAGCCCCTGAACGAGTTGGTGGATTTCTTCTCTCATAAAGTGATGGTCCCTTCGGATTCCTCTTCAGCGAGATGGAGAAAGGTTTGGACGGCCCGAATCAGACGTGGGGATTTGAATCGAATCGCAAAGGCTTGCAACGTTTCAGGATTCACGAGATTTTGATTTTGATAACGCATTTCTTGCATTCGTTCCAACGTCCACTCGCCCGAGCTCAAATGCCAGTGATCCAATAACGCTTTTTCCGGTGTGGCGAGTTGAACTTCGCTTTCCTCGATGCGGGAGGTTTGATAGCCAAAAAAGGAGCTTTTTTTGAGATTGGAGTAACGGAAGGTTCCCAAGGGATTTTTGAACTCTCGTGTGACTCGCGTTGTCACGCTTGTGTAAGTCACCACTCTTTCAGGGATCAGACTATAAAACGCCAGTGCCCAAAGTCCGCTCAGATAAGAGGGGCGATAGAGGGCCTGGGCAAGGGCCGGAATTGAAATCGGGGTGCGGCGGTAGGGAGGATTCAGAGCATATAAATTTCTCCGAAGCGAAATCAGACGCCCGGAACGTCCCCAGCGCGAAAGTTGTTGAATCACAGACGCTTTGTTCTCGCCGCTTAACTGAGTGAGCGTGGGCAAATCGAACCACGGCAGGCCTCCCACGAGAGAAAGTGTTGAATTAAAATTCATTTACGTTAATATACATTAATAGGTGTTATTGTAAATAGAAATAGAAATCAAATCAGTGGGGCCGGGTGAGGGGGATTCTCGAAGAATGGAGTGTCGGCCGGCGTCCTCGTATCCTCGACTTGGTAGGACGGTCCATCAGTTGCCGGACGATGAACCCGCCGTGGCGTGTTAAAATCAACTTTTGTGGAAGGAAGCCTTTATTTGAAAAACCCCTTGAAGATTCGAAAGAGAAGCCAAAGAGCGAAGAGACAGAAACCAAAGAGCGACACGGTTTTTCCTGATTCGTGGATTGGGAGTAATCGCTTTGAATTTCCCCAGAAATAGTGAGAGTGAAGAAAGAGTGCCAGACAAACGAGGGTGCATCCGAAGAGCACGGCGTTGATTCCTTCTAAGTCGACTCGGGAAGAGTGTTCTCCAGGGATGTAAGCGACTTTCGTCGTAATTGCTTTTACGGCGGGCCACATTATGAGCAGTGGAAACATCACGCCACCGCACCACTTCGCCCAGATCGTATCGGGGGGCAGGCTCGACCATCGGTCGATGTCATCGACGGTATAGTCGCCGAGGTTTCGGTTCCACAGGTTTCTCATATTCGCTGAGTTTAACAAATATTCAGGCATCGGGCCAGACTTGAAATGTCGCAGAACGGCGCCCTCGGAGAGGTCTCCCTACCAGATGCGGTTTCCTGTATTCCTGCTTTCCTCAGAGAAAAATCTGTCGACGAGCAACTTTCATTTGCCTCTTCGGAGATTTTTGCAAGAATCGCCCCCTTACTTGAAAAGGAGTGATGACGATGGCAAAGATTTATGGGTTTCCCGGTCAGGGATCGCAAAAGGTCGGAATGGGGAAGGAGCTCTTTGCTCAATTTCCGGACGAAGTTAAGGCGGCGGATGAGGTGCTCGGTTATTCAATTGAAAAACTTTGTGTTGAGGATCCGGAACAGCAGTTGAATCGAACGGATTTCACGCAGCCTGCGCTCTATGTGGTGAATGCGCTTTCCTATCTTCAGAAACTCAAAGAGACGGGATCGAGGCCGGATTTTGTGGCGGGCCACAGTTTGGGTGAATATGATGCACTTTTCGCGGCGGGAGTTTTTGATTTTGTGACAGGCTTGAAGTTGGTTCAGAAGCGCGGAGCGTTGATGAGTCAGGCAACGGGCGGCGGAATGGCGGCCGTCTTGGGTTTGAAGGTCGATGCGGTTCGCGAAATTTTGAAGCAACCCGATCTTGCTGCGATTGATTTGGCGAATCTGAATGCTCCGGAACAAATTGTCGTTTCGGGCCCGGCAGCGGAAATTCAAAAAGCGCAACCGGCCTTTGAAGCCGCCGGAGCCAAGCGCTATGTGGTTTTAGCGGTCAGTGGTGCGTTTCACTCGCGTTATATGAAGCCGGCGCAGGAGGAATTTGAATCTTTTTTGAAAGGGTTCGCCTTTGCCGCTCCACAGATTCCCGTGATCTCCAATGTGCATGCGAAGCCGTATGGCGAAGGGGAAGTGATTTGCAATCTTGCGGATCAAATTACGCATTCGGTGCGTTGGGTGGAAACCGTTCAGTATTTGCTCGCGCAATCGGCTCCTGAATTTGAAGAGATCGGCCCGGGTCGGGTCTTGACCGGGTTGATGCGTCAGATTAAGGGATGAACCGATGTTACTGAATCCTAATCGCCGCTTGCTCTTCTTTTTAGCGGGCATGGCGATCATGGGGCTTTTATTGATCCGCTTGGTCAGTCAATGGGGATTGGATCAACCGGAGTGGGGGATTGGCAACGCTTTCTATTATCTGACGACGCATCAAGAGCAATGGGGGCTTGGATTGGTGTCGTTGCTGGCCGTTGGAGTCGCGATGACCTGGAATCAATGGCGAGGAGAAGTTTCGTTTCCAGAATTTCGAGGAATGATTCCACTGGTTGCGTTATTGGTAACACTCGGGTGTGGGTGGAGTTGGGCATCTATTTTTCATAGACATCTGCTCACTTCAGATGAGAATTCGACCGATTTTCAGGCGCAGATTTTTGCCCGGAATCAATGGGTTGCGACGATTCCAGAAGAATCCCGTTCGGTGGAGAAAGCGGCGGCCCCGATTTTTGTTCGGGTTCATGAATCGGAGGGACATTGGGTTTCCGGATATCTTCCGGTTTACGCGATGATTCGTTCGGTTTTTGTCAGAATCGGAGCGGGAGGATGGTGTAATCCAGTGCTTGCGGGTTGGAGCGTTTTGTTGATGGCTGGGATTGCACGAAAACTCTGGCCGGAATTTTCGTCGGCTTCGATCTGGTCGGTTCTATTTCTCATTTCTTCGGCGCAATTTCTATTCAACGGAATGTCTGGGTATTCCATGCCGGCTCATCTCGCGCTGAACTTGTTTTGGCTCTGGCTGGTTTTACGAGGAGGTAGATGGGAGTGGTTTGCGCCTTGGGTCGGAGTGCTGGCGTTAGGGCTGCATCAACCGTTCATGCATGCCCTTTTTGTGGTGCCCTTTTTGGTGAGGAAACTCGGGGAGCGACGCTGGAAATCAGTGGTCTATTACGGGATCGTTTATGGTCTAGGATGTTTGGTGTGGGCGCTCTGGTGGAATTGGGCGCGGCCGGATGTGGGTGCGATGTCACAATCGAGTTTTGGTTGGCCGGGAATTCAGCAAGTCGTCGTGCAACTGTTGAGTGGAGAGCGGTTGCTAGCTTGGAATTCTTTGGCGGTGAGTTGGCTGGTTCTGATTGCGATCTTTCGTTGGAGAAAGCTGGGGACGGTGGAGCAGGATCTTGCGTGGGGATGCGTGTTGACGTTTGGATTTTATGCGATTTATCAATGGGATCAGGCGCATGGATGGGGGTATCGTTATTTTCATCCGGTCCTTGGAAATTTAATTTTACTGGCAGTTGCGGGGATTCGCTTTCTTCGGGAGGAAGAGGGGTGTGGATTGGAACGAAAAATCATTCTGTTAGTTGCCGCGTCGTTTCTCATTCAAATCCCGCTCCGCGTTTGGCAGGTGCGGGACTACGTGAGGCCGTATGCGGAAACGACGCGATGGATTCAAACCTTACCGGTTAAAGCAGTCGTGGTGGATCATACGAAGATCTGGTACGGACAGAATTTGGTGAGGAATTCTCCATTTTTGGATCGAACGCCGCTGGTGCTGCATCAAGAATATTTGACGGTGGAGCAACGAGAGGTGATGAAGCGGGATCCGGGGGTGCACTGGGTGAGCGAGGAAGAAGTGGAGCGGTTTGGGATGAAGCGGATTCGTGGGAAGAAATAAATCCAGAATCTCGGGATTTTTTTTCGCGCGGAGCCGCAGAGAGCGCCGAGGAAATCCGCTTTGGTTTTTTATTTAAAATTCAATGCTCCGCGGCCTCCGGGCCTCCGCGTGAAAAAATGAACCCTGTATTTCTCAGCGAAATTGACAGCGATTTTAGATTGCCGAGTCCGAGCGATTTCCCGAGGATTTGGGTTGATGCGAGCAAAGCCTGAGTGGATTTTTCCGGAGACGACGGACGAGGGGGAGGTTCTGGCGAAGGTACTTGAAGTTCCTCCTTTGATTGGAGAATTGCTTTGGCGTCGGGAGATTCGCACCGAAGAGGCTGCGGAGGGGTTTTTAAATCCGCGACTGCAGTCGCTTCAGGATCCTTTTCAACTGACGGATCTTCGCAAGGCAGCGGAGCGAATTGTCCAGGCGGTCGATCGCCAGGAATCAATTGTTGTTTATGGTGACTACGATGTGGATGGAATGACCTCCACGGCATTGCTTTCTCGCGTGTTGAAGGGATTAGGAGGACGTGTTGAGGCCTTTTTGCCGAGCCGGATGGAAGAGGGGTACGGATTAAGTCGGGCTGGGGTGGAGCGGTGTTTGGCAGAATTAAAACCGAAGTTGATTGTTGCTGTCGATTGCGGTACGACGGCGGTTGAAGAAGTTCGAATCCTCCGTGAACGTGGAGTGGCGGTGGTGGTTGTCGATCATCATGAACTCCCCGAACGACTCCCGGACTGCGAGGCTTTGGTGAATCCGCACCGGGATGGAGTACAGACCTATTTGGCGACTGTCGGGTTGGTGTTCAAGTTGTGTCACGGAATATTGAAGTTACTGGAGCAGAAGCGAAAAGAGGTCGATTTGCGGCATTATCTTGATTTGGTTGCCGTGGGGACCGTGGCTGATTTGGTGCCACTCGTGGGAGATAACCGGATTTTGGTGGCTCGAGGATTGGAACAATTAGTGAAAACGCGGAATCCCGGTTTGAAGGCGCTCTGCAAAGTGGCCGGGATTAAGGGAATTCCACGGGCTGAGGATATCGGATTTAGAATCGGTCCGCGTCTCAATGCGGGAGGGCGTTTGGGGGATGCTCATCGTTCGTTGACGCTCCTGACCTCAGAGGGGGCTGAGGAGATTGAGCGGCTATCACAGGAGTTGGATGCGAGTAATCGTGAGCGTCAGTCGATTGAGCAGGCGATTCTGGGTGAGGCGGAAGCGATGTTGAAGAAAGGGTTTGAGCCGGATCGGGATCGGGTGATTGTGATTGGGAAGCGCGGTTGGCATTGCGGAGTGATCGGGATTGTGGCCTCGCGGATTCAGAAATCGTATTATCGCCCGACGGTGGTTATCGGATTTGATGAGGAGGGAATGGGGAAGGGGAGCGGTCGGAGTATTGATGGATGTTCACTCGTCGAATTGCTGAGGCAGTGTTCGGAACATCTCATTACGTGCGGAGGACACGAAATGGCGGCAGGGCTTTCGCTGCACGAGGGGAATTTTGATCATTTCCGTTTAGCGGTTCAGGCGTTGGCGGCGAAGTCGGTACAACTCGAGATGCTTCGACCTCGATTGAAGGTGGACGGGAAAATTTCCATGAGTGACGTGGATGATGAGATTTTTGAGTCGCTCTCAAAGCTTGCGCCGTTCGGTCAGAAAAATCCGTCGCCGCTCTTTGCCTTTCAGGGAGTGAAGATGACACGGGCTCCGCGAACGTTTGGAAAAAATCACATCAAGTTTTTTCTACGTACCGCACAGGGTGAAATGGAAGCAGTTGGTTTTGGAATGGCTGAGAGAGAGCGCCCTTCGGGGGAATTTCAAATTGCGGGAGCCTTGGAGTGGGATGACTACCGGGATGCGCTCAGTATCCGCATGGTGGACTGGAAGAATTAAGAAATTATCAAGATGTGAATGGTCTCACACAAAGCTTGCCCGTGGAACGTGCTGACACACGGTTGTGATGTGGATTCATCTCTCGCTAAGCCCGCCAACCTGCCCGCAATGCTACGCATAGCGTTGCAGGCGGGGGCGCAAAGCGTTTGGATTTCATTGGTCTCCAAAACAGAAAAAGACCATCCACTC
>CAZKRU010000067.1:0-24897 GCA_964555235.1 uncultured Verrucomicrobiota bacterium | reverse complement strand
TCCATCGGACTCAAACTCGTTTGAGCCCGTGGATCGAGTCCGTGAAAAGACGTCCGTCGGACGACGCCTCCAACCCCCACCCACTTTCAGCTCAGTGATCTGGTTTTATTTTGGACAGGGAAGTGCAGCATCCTATTGTGTGATTTCTGTGCTTTTTGTGGCCATCACTTACATGAGATGAACCGGATCGACGTCGATTCGAAAACGGATTCCTTCAGGCCAGCGGACGGGGAGCAGGAGGGGACGCAGGCGTTGGGTGAGTTCCAGAAGTTTTTCGGTTTTGATGAAGACTTGAAAACGGTAGTCCCCTTTGATTTTTGAAATGGAGGCGGGAACGGCTGCGCCGATTTCAGCAATGGCCGCACCGACTTCGAGGATCTTTTTCTGATATTGCTCGGCAACGTAGGCGGTTTTTTCTTCGCTCGGTCCCCGCCACTCGATGAGAACGGTTCGACAGAACGGTGGATAGCCGAGGGCTTTCCGGAATTCGAGTTCCTGATCCGCGAATCCGTCGTAATCGTGATGCCGTGCAAATTGAATCGCCGAGTGGAATGGGGTTCGGGTTTGGATGAAAACTTCCCCGGGCTGATCGCCTCGTCCCGCCCGTCCAGCCACTTGCATGAGCGTGTTAAAGACCCGTTCGCTGGCCCGGTAGTCGGGAAGTTGAAGGGATTGATCGGCATTGATCACGCCGACGCAGGTGACTTGCGGGAAGTGAAGTCCTTTGGAGATCATCTGGGTTCCGATCATGATATCGAATTCCCGATCGGCCACGGCGCGAAGCGTTTTCTGAAGGGCATGCTTGGCGCTCATGGTATCTGAATCAATGCGAACAATGCGCGCGCCGGGGAAAGTCTCTTGAACCGTCTCTTCGATTCGCTCGGTTCCCACGCCGCTGCGTTTGTATTCATCGAACTGACATTTGGGACATGAGTGCGGAACTGCGGTCGCGTGATCGCAGAGGTGACAACGAAGTTTTCCGATTCCGCGATGATAGGTGAGCGAAATGCTACAATGGGGACATTCTTCGACGTGACCGCATTGAGGACATTGAAGGGAACTGGCGTAACCGCGGCGGTTTAGGAAGAGAAGGACCTGTTCTTTGCGGGTGAGTCGATCTTGAACGGCTTTGATGAGCGGTTCGGAGAGGAGTCCAATTTTTTTAGTTTTTCGGAATTCAATTCGGAGATCGAGTACGTGCATCGTCGGGAGTTGTTCCGTGGTCGCGCGACGGGAGAGTTTGACGATTCGGTATTTGTCCTCACGGGCCCGCGAATAGGATTCCAATGAGGGAGTGGCCGAACCGAGGACGACGGGGATTTTTTCGAGATTTCCCCGAAGAACGGCAAGATCGCGCGCTTGATAATGGGGGGCTTCGTCCTGTTTGTAAGAGGGCTCATGCTCTTCATCGACAACGATGATTCCGAGATCGGGAAGTGGGGCGAAGATGGCGGATCGAGCGCCGATGACGATTCGAGCGCGTCCATCACGAATTTGATGCCATTGATCGTGGCGCTCCCCATCGGAGAGATGACTGTGCAGCACGGCAACCCGGAATTTTTCACCCAGAAAGCGCGCATGAAAACGATCGATCGTTTGAGGGGTTAACGAGATTTCCGGAACAAGAACGATGGCGTTTTTCCCTTGCCGCAGGACTTCATGAATGGCTTGAAGATAGACTTCTGTTTTTCCGCTTCCGGTGACGCCATGCAGCAGAACGGGCTTTGGTTTGGCAGAACGAAATTCTTCAAGAATTGCATCCAGAGCGATTTGTTGTTCCGTGTTTAACGCGAGCGCGGCGTGGTGAACGGATTCCAGAAGAAGTTGGGGATCGCGTTCCTGGGTTTCCGGTTGAATCGTAACGAATCCTTTATCGGCAAGTCCGCGCCAGACAGCGGTGGAAATTCCAGAGCGTTCTGCCAGTTCCGCGAGCCATCCTCCTCCTCGGTTGCAGAGCATTTCCCAAGCCTCCCGTTGTCGCTTCGCCTTTCCGAGGGACTGCAAAGCGGATTCGCGGGTGAGTCCAGGTTGAGGGGCAACCCAGAGGCGTTCTTTGAACTTAGCATTGGCATGGCGAACGGCTCCGGGGAGAAGGGTTTGAAGAACGGTGCCGAGCGGAGAGCAGTAATAGGCGGTCATCCATTGTGCGAGCTTCATCAACGCGGGAGGGAGGTAAGGCTTGTCGCTGACGACTTCGGTGATGATTTTGACTTGGGGAACCTCGGGAGTTTCCAAAAGCTGAATGACAAATCCGGTGAGGGTTCGTGAGCGAAAGGGAACCCGAACTTTGGCTCCGAGTGGGAGACGCCCGATCCACTCAGGAGGAATGGCATAATCAAATGCCCGGTCGAGCGAGAGCTCGGGAACAATACGGGCAAATGAGTGAGACATGGCCCATTTACGTTTGCAGCTTCACGACCGGGTGTCAAATTCGGTTGAGGGAGGGCGTCCACTCCTGTCAAAAATCAAATTCAGTTAGGGATTTGTAAATCGAACTTCTTCCTGAGCTGGCCATTCATTGTGTTCTCCGGGGATTAGATGAAGCGTTGCCTGAGGAAGGCGTGTTGCAAGTGCCATGGCATGTTTCACGGGAATAATGGTATCCGCCTTCGCTCCGTAGATCTCCACCGGGCCGTGGTACTTTTCAAGAGCTTCTGCATTATTCCAGTTATCTCGAAGCAATAAGCCGATCGGGAGAAACGGGAAATGATCTGAGGCAACACTGGAGAGCGTGTTGAACGGAACGACCAAAATAATTTTCTCCGGAGGATGAGAAAGGGTGCCCAGGTGTGAGGCCGGTCCACTTCCGAGGGATTCCCCGACGACGCAGACCGCTTTGCCGGGATACCGGCGTCGGAGTTCGAAGTAAGCTTCTTCTGCGGCGGCATTAAAAACGGCTTTGGAAGGAGAGCCCGGACGAAGCCCATAGCCGGGATATTCCACGATGAAAATCGCATCCTCCTTTGGATAGCAGTGAAAGGTGTTTGAGCGGTATGCCGCTTGAGCTCCGTTGCCGTGCAGAATCAGCCAGATGTATTTTGGATTTTCCACGGAACGACCATATCCGATGATTTCGTTTTCCTTCATCAACGGCTTCAATCCCGCCGTCTCATGGTGATGCGTCGGAAAGTAGAGAAGTTTTCTCTGAATCAGTCCGCATCCGATTACCAAGGTGAGATAGGATCCGCAGACCGTGAGCATCATGAGTTTTAAGAGTCGATGCATGGATCGTAGAGAGGATTATACCGTTTCATTCCGGTCATCTCATCTGAATCGCCGGTATGCGAGGATGGTCGAAGGTGGCGAGTTCTTCAGTCGACGAAGCGCTTCCTTAAGCCTCTTTCGGATCATTCAGAATGAGATCAATGAGATCAATCACGTAGATATTGTTCGTGCGAATCCGTTTCGAGATGACGGAGATGATTCCTTCCAGAAAATGGGTCGCGGCGACGGGATTATCATCCAGGAAGTGTCTCAACGCTTTTTGATCAACACGCCAGAGTTGTGCGGTTCCTTGGGGGGTTACCGTTGCGCTTGCAGGCGATGGATCGAAAATGCTCATTTCGCCAATGGACTCCCCCGGGGCGATTTCGCCGAGGATATGATTCCCATCCGCGCCGCTTCGAGTGACGATGAGGGTTCCTTCCATCACTAAATAAAGATTCGAGTGGATCTGTCCTTCGAGGATCAGCGGTTTGGAGGAGTTTGCGGGGATGTGTTCACCGTACGAAATTAAAAGAGCGAGATCATCCTTGCTCAGATTTTCCATCCATTTGGTTTTGAGGAATCCCGCGGGAAAGGTCGTATTCATAAGTCGCTCTCTTTGGTTGCAGTCGATGTCAGTTTTTTCGCGTTTGGTCGATTCGTTAGATCCAAGATTGCACCGAGCCCCCAAGGAAGAAACGATTTGCGCCCAAGAGTAATGAAAATGGAGAGTAGAACAAGCGATTTTCGAAAGGTTCCGACATTAGCGTCTTGCACTTGTCTTTTTAAAATTGCTGGACGTTGAAAAAGGATAACTCGTTAGCAAATATTAACAACTCTGTTGGCTGGCGGTGGGGCGGAAATTTGGTACTGTCTGGAATGTATGATTCATGTTCCACGTCAATTCGTCACTCTGATCCAAGAGATTTCTGCTTATGAATAACAAAACGGTCGAACCGACTCAATACTCGTTTCAGCGCAAAATCCCGATCGAAGAGGGTTACGACTTGATTGTTGCCGGTGGTGGCCCCGGCGGGTGCGGCGCGGCGATCTGTGCGGCGCGTTTGGGCGCACGCGTATTGTTGGTCGAATCCACAGGTTGCCTGGGAGGAATGGGAACTTCGGCCATGGTTTCAGCGTGGTCGGATCTTGCGGACGGCACGAGAACGATCGTCGGGGGATTGATGGGGGAATTACTTGAAACCATGTATAGCCGTGGATATTACAAACCGGGGATCGATCCCTCGCATTGGCGGCAGAAATTGCACTCGGGCTTTGGTTATAACACGGAAGGCTTGAAGCTACTGCTCGACGAACTGTGCCTCACGGCCGGCGTGGAGTTGCGATTTTTCAGTCGAGTCATTGATGTCGATGTCACCGGCCGGATTGTGAACGGGGTGGTGATTCACAATGTCGAAGGGTATCGTTACGTCAAAGCGGGGACGTTTGTGGATGCCACGGGAGACGCGATTCTCTCGCAGTTGTGTGGCGCGGAGTATCGTCAGGCCGGGCGCGATACGAAACAGATCATGGCCCCCACGCTCTGTTCGGCTCACGCAGGCATTGATACGACCACTTTTTCTTACTCGGAACAGCAGGCCGCGGTTTTTCGCGCGATCGAAGACGATTTTTTCACCCAGCCGGATCGTCATGTGCCAGGCCTTTTTGTTACCGGCAAGAGCACGGCGATTATGAACGCGGGCCATTTATTTGGAACCGACGCAGTGAACTGCCGCAGCTTGGGCGACGCCATGATCCAGGGGCGTCGATTTGCCGCGGAATATACCCGGTTCTTTAAGGAGTATGTCGCGGGCTGCGAGAATATGGAACTGGTCGCGACGGCATCTCTCCTTGGGGTGCGAGAGTCGCGCCGAATTGTCGGCGAATACGAACTCAACCACGATGACTTTTCCAGTCGGCGCAGTTTCCCTGACCAGATCGCGGTGTACAACAAATCGGTGGATATCCATGTCCACGACTGCTCGGACGAACAATGGGAGCGGTACAAAGCCGAGTTCGAAACGAAGGATCGCCCCAAGGCTGGCGAATATTACGGGCTACCTTATGGAATCCTGGTCCCCGCCGGATGGGAAAATCTATGGGTCGCCGGGCGCTGCAATTCGAGTGATGTCAAAGTCCATGGTGCAATTCGTGACCAACCCGCCTGTTTTATGATGGGGCAGGCCGCAGGGACTGCGGCGGTTCAGTCCCTTAAAACCGGGCAACCCGCTTGCGATCTGAATACGGAGGATTTGGTGGAAACTCTGCGCCGGAACGGTGCTTATTTGCCTCAAAAAATCGTTTCGAAAACGATGACCCGTGGATAAATAAAAAAGGTAGTGACCTAAAAATCGATTGTAGATAGCGTGATCCCTTAAATTACCAATATGCAAAAAAGTTCAACGCCGACGCATCTGGTTTTGCCACGAGTGAGAACCGCTTTAGCAAACTTGAAAAATTTGATTTGGGAGCCGATTTCCGAACTTGAGTGTGAAATGACTCCATGCACGGAACGCCCCCTTCCTCAAAAAGCGGCTCTTTCTCTTAAGAGAGTTAAAATCGGGCAGGGGGAGCCTTGGGGGCGTCTCTTTCAGAGTACGTGGTTCCGGTTGCAGGTTCCCCGGTCTCTCTCAGGGAAGCGCGGCTTGTATCTGAATTGGCGAGATCAGGCGGAGGGGACGCTCTATGTGGATGGGCAACCTTTTTACGGGTTTGATATCGCGCATCGTTATGTGGAATTGCCGCCGCGTGCGCGAGAGATTTGGGTGAATTCCATCTGCTGTCAGAGCGCGATCTGGCACCCGGAAGCGCAAGGGTTGGACGCGCGCGGGAGTATTTGGCAGGGGGCGTTTCTGGTGCGCCGGAACGAAGAGGCTTGGGCGGCTTATCACGATTTAATGGTTTTAATGGAATTGGCTGCTGCCGAAATGAAAACGGTGTATCCGGAAGCGAAAGATCCGTTTCGGATCATTGGAGGGGAAGCGTTTCTTTCTGAAGCGAGCGCGCTGACGCGACGTCTCTTAAGGGAACTGGATAGCGCCATGAATGTCTTGGATCGATTGGGGGTTGCTGAATGTCAGCGCTTTCTTCAACGACTTCTTCGTTCGTTAAAATCAGAACCGACCGCGATCCGTGCGGCGCTGACGGGACATTGTCATATTGATTTAGTCTGGCTCTGGCCTGAAACGATCGGTGAATCCAAGGCGGTGCATTCGTTTTCAACCGTTGATTATCTGATGGATCGCTACAACGATTTTTGTTTTGGCTATAGTCAACCGGCCAGTTATGAGGCGGTCGAACGGCGAGAGCCTGCGCTGATGAGGCGTGTTTCCAAGAGGATTTCAGGAAAGCGTTGGGAGGCGGTCGGGGGGATGTATGTCGAGAGCGATACGATGATTCCATGCGGGGAGGCGCTTCTTCGGTCTTTTGAGGTCGGACAGAAATGGTTTAAAGAGAAGACCGGATCGGTTTCTGAAATTTGTTGGCTTCCGGACTGCTTTGGATTTTCAGGTTGCCTGCCTCAACTGATGGCTGGTTTTGGAATTCGATATTTTTATACCAACAAAACGATTTGGCGCAAAGTGACGGAGTTTCCGTACACCAGCTTTACCTGGAAAGGACTCGATGGGAGTGAGGTGATTGGGCACGTGGGTCGAAATCCGATGACTTGTTACAACGGAACGATGACGCTCGCGGAGCTTCAAGACGCAGAAAGGCGTCATTTGGAGTCAGACATTCATCCCGAAGTCTTGATCCCGGTCGGCTATGGTGATGGCGGTGGGGGGCCTTCAGAAGAGCTGTTGGAACGCGCGCGTCGATTCTCGGATTTGGCACGGCTTCCTCGCGCTTCCTGGACTCCGCTCATTGATTTTTTCAGGCGCATGAATCCGATCCAGGAGAAGCTTCCCCTCTATCATGGAGAGATCTCGATTGAATATCATCGCGGAGTGGCGACTACGCATAGCGCATTGAAACATCTTTATCGTGATGCAGAAAAAGCGCTTCAATTCTGGGAGGCGGCTTCGGTCCTCAAAAGTCAAAAGCCTTTACCGGATCCTTTTTGGAAGCGTCTGATTTTTGCGCAATTTCATGACTATCTTTCAGGAACCTCCGTGCGTGAGGTCTATCAGGAAGCGCTTCCGGAGCTTCAACGTTTGGCGGCTGATGCGCGACAATGTGCGGTTAAAGAGTTACAGCAACACGCAACGCACCAAAAAAGGTGTTGGTTTAATCCGACCTTGCAGCCGGTGGATCTCTGGATTCAAAACAAACGACTGCGACTGGCTCCGCTTTCCTCTCAATGGGAGTCTCAAGCTCAAGCGTGGAAGGGAGTTCCTGTTCAGGGGAATTTAAAGGGACTTTCCAATGGTAAAATTAAGGTGACCTTTAATCACCAAGGGGCGATTACTTCGTTTCAAGGAGGCAAGAAGGTTGAGATTCAATCCCCTCTGAACGAACTGCAGATTTATGAGGATAAGCCTTCGACCTATCCCGCATGGGACGTGGATGCCGCGGCGCTTTGTTCTCCCGTGATTGAAGCGATGGGAACGGTGAAAGGAAAAGTTATCGTTTCGTCTTCTCATCAAATCACGATTTGTTTTCGTCGATCATTGACTGAACGAAGTCATGTGGAGATTTATTACACGCTTTTTGCAGAGAGTCATGAATTGGAGATTAAGTACGTCATTGATTGGAATGAATCCGAGCGGATGATCAAAGCGCTCTTTCCAACGAAATATTCAGGGCGCTTTGCCCGCTTTGGCGCTCCCTTTGGGAGTGTGCAGCGGCCTCAGTTGGTGTCGACTCCCGGGGATGGGGCCTTCTATGAGAGCACGGCAAGTCGATGGGCGGCGGTCAGTGATGATTCGGAACGCGATGGACTTTATCTTGCGGCAGAATCCAAATACGGTTTTTCCTGCAAGGACGGTGTTCTGGCGATGACTCTTTTAAGGAGTCCTCGTTATGTGGGTGAGAAGGGGGAAGCGTTCCAGGCGGCAACCCCGCAATCACTCCGAACCAGTCCCCATGTTGCTCCTTGTACGGATCAAGGCATTCATGAGATACGAGTTGTCCTCGGGCATTATCATTCCGATGCGCCGCGTGAACAGCTTCCGGCATCCGTTGCAGAATCAAAATTTGTCATGCCACTCGCCTACAAGGGGGATCCCCTCAGGAGTCCTCTTCTCGGATGGGAGGGAGGAGAGACCTTAATCCCCAGCTGGGCGAAGCCGATGGGAGAAGGGAGCTGGTTGATGAGGTGGCACGAAGTCCAGGGAGCTCGCGGCAAAATCAAGATTCATCTACAAGCGGGATGGGCTCTTTCAGTGGTATCCATGAGTGGGAGCGTTTTAAAAGGTCGTTCGTCCCGGTCTGCGACCAATGAAATCGAGTTTACTCCGTATGAAATTAAAACATTTTTGATCCATTCCAAAAGTGGGATTCGTTAAGTGAAATCACGGTAAGCAAATGTCGTTAAAAGACAAAGATTCCTGCTGGTGAAATTCGTGATTCGCCATTAAGATCAAAATATGAAAGATTCATTTAACCGGAAAAACGATTTCCGAAGGATTCAGATTAAATTTATGAAGAACCTATTGCTCGTCTTGGTTTTAACTCTTTTTCAGGGAATGAGAATCTTTGCGCAGGACCCACAGCAGCAAAGCGCGCCTAAGCTCAATGCACAGACAGGATTCCAAGAGGTGACGATCCCGTCGGAGTTTCAAGCCGGCCCAACACGCGTGGAAATTTTGCTCCCGGATCAGATGAATCCGCAAAAGACGTATCCGGTTCTCTACATTCTTCCCGTGGGTAAACCAGGCCCCGAATTCGGTGACGGTCTGGTGGAGGCAAAAAAAGCGGATGTTGCGAACAAGTACGGGATCATTTGTGTTGCTCCTCAGTTCACGCTGGTGCCGTGGTATGGAAATCATGCAACGGATCCGCAGATCCGGCAGGAAGAACACATTTTGAAGCGATTGATCCCATTCATCGACAGCACTTATCCGACCCAACGGGATAAGGAAGGTCGCTGGTTGATCGGCTTCAGTAAATCCGGATGGGGGGCTTTTACTCTGCTCATGAGGAATCCGGAGGTCTTTGGGTATGCGGCCGCATGGGATGCCCCGCTCATGATCACTGGGGACGACCCTGGTGCTAAGAAATGGGGCCCGATGGGGATCGACAAAGTCTTTGGAACCAAAGAAACGCTCCAGCAATTCCTTCCGACGGGCCTGGCCAAGCAAAATGCTGCTTCGCTGAAGGAACGAAAACGGCTTGTACTGGGGGTTGGCGCATTCTGGGCGGGTCAAGTGAAGAAATATCATGCCTTGCTCGATCAACTGGGGATCCCGCACTTTTATCGTGAGGATCTGCTGGGAAAACATCGTTGGGACACAGGCTGGCTCCCGGCGATTGTTGAGAATCTCGTCGAAGTGGCCCGGTCCACCGGCTCGACGGGAAAATCAGACGCGGCAACACCGAAGTAGTCTTGATCCGAGGGATCTGAAAAGACGAGTTGAACGACTCAACGTCCCTGAGACATGGATCTGCGATTCATGGACCAGCCGATAAACAGAATCCACCACACCCAACGCGATCCGTCCAGATGACGTAGTCGGGATGCGGTTCATTTGATGATGTAGCTGAGGCGTCATTGCCTCGGCAGGACGAGCCGGGGACGGCTCATCTACATCGTAGAGCGAACGCCAAGTCAATGAATCGCAGATGCGCCCCTGAAAGCCCCAATCAGTAGCGAAGAGTTGACGCGGCGAATGGTTTCACACAAAGCTTCTGCCCGTGGAACAGGCTGGCACGGCTGTGAAGGGAACCTTCTCACACAAAGGCACGAAGCCACAAAGCTTGTGAAGCCATTTCCGATTTTTTATGAGATGAAACAAAAACACCTTCCGATTGTGGCTTCGTGCCTTCGTGTGAGGAATCTCTTAATTGTCCAATTATAACGACTTGCCTCCCCCATAGGATTCTTTCTTTTCGTCTCTTTCGCGTGTTTCGCGGGCAAAATCCCTGCATTCCTCATTTCCTGTTTTCCTCAGAAAAATCCTTTACGAGTGGATGGTCTTTTTCTGTTTTGGACACCAATGCACCAGAAGTCACATCAACACTTTTAATTACGAGAGTATTTGCGTAGAATTCCCTGATTTTTTTCATCCGAATCTGGTTTTTGGCGTTTTTGGCGCTTTTTTCAAGTGAAATTTCGGTAAGTAAATGTCAAGAAACTACAATGCCTTTTGCTGGTGAATTTTCGGGTTTTCCACTACGGTTTAAAAAATAGTAACCAAAACTTTAACCCACAACGGAAGCAAAAATATGAAATTAACCGAATCAATATATCGAAACACGATCAAGTCGTGGCTCGTCGCTGCAGGATGCAGTCTACTCGTCGGAACGACTCTTTATGCTCAGGATGTGCCTGCTGATACGGTGCCTCCACAGCCGACTCCGGTTTTCAAGGAGCATCAGTTGATCGTCAAGTTTAAGAATGGGAAGACGGCGGGTGAAATTGATTCCGTCAATAAAAAGCTGAAAACGAAGAGCGCTCGCGTGATTTCACGTCGGATGAATGCCCATCTCGTCGAGGTTCCGGCGGGTGAAACGGTTGAAAGTATGATCGAGAAGTTCAAAAACAGCGGTGAAGTGGAATACGCTGAACCTGATTTCGAAGTTTCCATCAATGCGATGCCGAACGATCCAAAGTTTTTGGATGGAACACAATGGGGCTTGCACAATACCGGACTGTCGGGAGGGGTTGCCGATGTGGATATTGATGCGCCTGAGGCATGGGATATTCAAGCTTCTGCGGAAGGCGTGATTGTGGCGGTGATTGATACCGGAATTCTTTACACCCATCAAGATCTCACTAATAGCATGTGGAAGAATCCGGGGGAGACCGGTTTGGATGCCAATGGTAAAAACAAGGCGACGAATGGAATTGATGATGACAAAAACGGTTACATTGATGACGTCTATGGGATCAATTCGATCCACGGCGGAGTGAGGGCTGGAGATCCGAAAGACGATCACGGACACGGAACTCATTGTGCCGGAGTCATTGGAGCTTCCTCCAATGATGGAATCGGAATGGCTGGGATTGCCCCGAAGGTCAAGCTGATGGGGTGTAAGTTTCTGAGTTCGAAAGGGAGTGGTGATACCTCTGACGCCATCGAATGCATTGAATATGCACGGAAAATGGGCGCTCATATTATGAGCAACAGTTGGGGCGGCGGTGGATATTCACAAGCGCTCTTTGATGCCATTAACAGCGCTCGACAAGCGGGTATTATCTTTGTCGCAGCCGCAGGTAACACTGATTCGAATCTGAATCTGTCTGCGCATTATCCCTCTTCATACGTGATTGATAATGTCGTCGCTGTTGGTTCGATTGATCGAAATGGAGAAATATCAAGTTTCAGCAACTACGGATCAGGGATGGTTCATCTCCTGGCTCCGGGAAGAGATATTTATTCCAGTATTAGTCGATCCCCTGGGTCTTATGGTTCCTGGAGCGGAACCTCGATGGCGACTCCTCATGTCTCAGGAGCGGTTGCGCTTCTCAAGGCACGTTATCCGAGCGATACCTATAATCAGTTAATTAATCGTCTCTGTCGAGGGGTCGAAATTCCTGCCAGTGAGAAATATCGCTGGGTAATGTCCAAAGGATTGTTAAATCTGCCGAAAGCGCTGCTCTGCACGGATACACGGCCCTTGGGAGATGATTCCAAAGAGCCTATTGCATTGGAAGCGAATGGTGCCGAAGCTCGGGCTTCGACCACAGGTGCAACCAAAGAAGTGGGAGAGCTTGACCATGCTGGAGTTCAAGGAGGTCGCTCAGTCTGGTTTAAGTGGCGCGCTCAAGCGGATGGGTTGGTTAAATTGGATACCGATGGCAGTAGTTTTGATACGGTCATGGCAGTCTATCACCCGAGGAATCTTAAGGTAGCGCTTGCCAAGAATGATGATGCCATTGGGAAGAAGACCAGTGAGGTGAACTTTGCTGTCAAAAAAGGCAATAACTATCTGATTGCGATTGATGGCAAAAATGGAGAGATGGGGTCGGTTTCCATCCATGTCAATCTTCCCCCGGCGAATGACAATTTTGTCAATCGCCAGGTGCTTACGGGGACGAGCTTCCTGACAAGGGTTCTGACCCTGGGATCTTCCGCTGAAGCGGGTGAGCCTTCCCGCCCCGGGGAGGCAGGACAGCCAGAAAATCCTGCATTGAAATCCGTATGGTATTCATGGACAGCTCCAACGACGGGAACTTACGTCATCGATACTGATTCGGGAAGTATCGATACGGTCCTTGCGGTATACACGGGAACTCAACTCAGCAGCCTCACCATGATTGCTGCAGACGATGACATCAAGTTGGGTGAGAACACCAACTCAAAGGTCACGATTCCAGCCGTAGCTGGAACAACCTATCCTATCGTCATTGATGGATGGAATGGATCTCAAGGCTGGACCAACCTTCGGATCTATCCGAATGGAGCGGTTCCTCCGAAATAAACAGACTCAACCCAATTCTTGCATTAGGAAATGCAAGAATTGCCCCAGCGGGGGGCTGGGGCCGAAAGGATTCGGGGTAAACGAAAATTAAGAAACACCCACGGAGTCGATCTCCGTGGGTGTTTTCGTTTTCGGGGGTGACCTGGGTGTTTTCCCGAGGTCATGGTCCGCCCAATCAGTAGCGAAGAATTGACGCGACGGATGGTTTCACACGAAGCTCCTGCCCGTGGAACGTGCTGACACGGCTGTGAAGGGAACCTTCTCACACAAAGGCACGAAGCCACAAAGCTTGTGAAGCCATTTCCGATTTTTTATGAGATGAAACAAAAACACCTTCCGATTGTGGCTTCGTGCCTTCGTGTGAGGAATCTCTTAATTGTCCAATTATAACGACTTGCCTCCCCCATAGGATTCTTTCTTTTCGTCTCTTTCGCGTATTTCGCGGGAAATGCCCCCTCCTTTTGGATTTCAATCCCCCCCACCCGGTTTCACCTCGGAAATCCGGTTTTATTTTGGACAGAAGTGTTGATTTCTGGCTTTACTTTCTAGTCAGTTGAGTGAATTCATGGTAATGGAATGTAGGTAAAAGACAATGATTCCTGCTAGTGAATTCCGTGATTTGGCGCTAACGTAGAAAGTATGAACACCGCTTTTTCACTCATTGTGAAGGTCTTCGTTGCCTTGGTTTGCACGGTTTCTTTCGCTTTCGCAAAGGATCCCTTGCCCGATCGAATCATTCCGGCTTCCTTTGGCATCCAGTTGAAGCCGGAGACCTTCAACGTCACGGTGCTGAATCAGGTGCATGCCAATGGTCTCGGCTTTTGCGTCATCCGAAATAGTTTCTACTGGAAAGACGTTGAGAAGACAAAAGGGGTTTACGATTTTTCTGATTACGACGAAACCATGCAGTATGCAAAGAAGCTCGGATTTACTGTGGTCGGTTGCCTCTTCGGCAGCAATAGCTTGTATGAGGATGTCGAAAAGGGGGGGATTCTGACCGAAGCCGGGCGCAAGGGCTTCGCGGATTTTGCTGCGGCAGTGGCCAAGCGCTACAAGGATCAGAACGTTCTGTGGGAGATTTGGAACGAACCGAATATAAAAGGCTTCTGGAGGAAGGACGGCTCGCACAACACTCCTGAGTTCGCGAATGAATACACGGAGCTCGTCAAAGAAACGGCCCCGGCAATTTTAAAGGTAGTTCCGGATGCCTACATTCTGGCGGGTTCGCTCTCAAGTTATTGGGAGCCGAGCTACCAGTGGTCACAGCTCTGCTTCCAACGGGGTATCCTCCAGACCGGTATCCGCGGATGGTCGGTCCACCCCCATGGAGCAAAAAACCCCGAGGAAGAGGGTGATGGTCACAAGTGTCTCCGTGGACTGCTCGCGAAATATGGGGCCCCTGAAATGCCTCTGCTCAATACCTCGCGAGGGTTCGCCGTAAAAGAAACCGCAACCGGTTGGGATGGTGGCTCCAAGGAACGGGCACGAGAATACCAGGCTTGGAATTTTGTGCGCCAGTTTCTCCTCGACCAATTATACGATATCCGTCTGACAATCTGGCATGAGTGGGCCGGCGAAAAATGCGGATTGTCGGATGAAGGCGGCTCGCGTCCGATTCACAAGGCTGCGGTGACGATGTTTGCTCAGCTTGATGGGTATCGTGTCGTGCGGCGACTGGAATCAGACTCTGATTTAGACTACGTCGTGCTATTTGCGAAGAAGAGTGGAGAGCGTAAGCTCGCCGTATGGACGGCTCCGCCTCCGAAAAGTTCGCCAGGCGATGCCAAGACCCATGGGGTGTCTTTGGCGGTCACCTCCCCCGCGTCGTTTAGTGGTGAGTTGAAGACCGTGAATATCAATGGCGAGCCGGGCAAGGCGAAGGCGAGTGGTGGCGCGATTCAACTGAACCTCGAGGGAGCTCCCCAGTATGTGACGATTCCAGCTGGTATGGAGTTCGGGAAAGTCACTACGGATCTCTCGCCAGCAGTAACCCCCAGTTCAGCGCCACCCGCAGGAGTCGAGAAAGTTAATTAAGAAGGGGTAACCGCCCAGCTCTGCGGGAGCATGGGTGTCCCAAAATAGAAATTATCTGTCAATGAGATGCTCCCTTCGCGCCTTGGAGTCCCGCCCGCAACGCTGCGCGTAGCGATGCGGGCGTGGCGCAAAAGCTCAAAGAGGGGATTTTGTTTCCAAATCCAAACCATCAAATTACTTTGAGGCCGTCGAGTCTTTGCGGTTAAAATCGAATTCACCCCCGCCTGCAACGCTTTGCGTAACAATGCGGGCAGGTCAAAATCGCGAAGCCCTCCAATTTCAGTCCCTCCTCCCGGTTTATCCTCGGAGATCGGGTTTTGTTTTGGACCGGGATGCTGCGAGAGCGCTCTATTTTTCCTGAGTTCGTGAGTTCCTGATTCAGCACCGTCCGATAACAGTTTTACAACAGAAGTTGATGTTTGATGGGGCGTTTGAGACTGGTGAGTTAAATTTCGGTAAGTAAAAGTAGAAAAAGGATAACGACTGTGGGTGGCTAATTGAGTGACAATCCGCTTATGTCTTAAAAATAGCAACCGCATCTTTAACCCACAACGGAAATGAAAAACATGAAATTGACCCAATCATCGAACCGGAACGAGATCAAGTCGTGGCTCGTCGCTGCAGGATGCAGTCTGCTCGTTGGAACAACCCTTTCTGCTCAGGGTGTGTCTGAAGATTCAGCGCCCCCGGCGCCTCCGGTTTACATCAAGGACCATCAGTTGATCGTCAAGTTTAAGAAGGAGAAGACGGCGGGTGAAATTGATTCCGTTAACAAAAAACTGAAAACGAAGAGCGCTCGAGTGCTTTCGCGTCGGATGAATGCGCATCTCGTCGATGTTCCGGCCGGCGAAACGGTTGAAAGCATGATCGAGAAATTTAAGGCGAGTGGGGCAGTGGATTATGCGGAGCCCGATTTCGAAATGTCGGTGAGTGCGATGCCGAATGATCCGAAGTTTTTGGATGGAACGCAATGGAGCTTGCACAATACCGGCGGTCAACGTTCAACAAGTCAGCCCTATGTGTATGGAGTGGCAGATATGGATATCGATGCGCCTGAGGCATGGGATATTCAAGCTTCTGCGGAAGGAGTGATTGTGGCGGTGATTGATACCGGAATTAATTACAACCACCAGGATCTCAAGAACAGCATGTGGAAGAATTCGGGTGAGTCGGGTCTTGATGCCAACGGCAAAGACAAGGCGAAGAATGGAGTTGATGACGACGGAAATGGTTATATCGATGACGTCTATGGAATTAATGCGATTAATGGCAAAGGGGACCCGCTGGATGATCACTATCACGGAACTCATTGTGCCGGAGTCATTGGCGCATCCAGCAATGATGGGGTTGGAATGGCTGGGATTGCACCGAAGGTGAAGCTGATGGGTTGTAAGTTTTTGAGTGCGACTGGAAGCGGATATACCTCGGATGCGCTTGAGTGTATCGAATATGCTCGTAAGATGGGCGCCCATATCATGAGTAATAGTTGGGGTGGAGGAGGATCTTCCCAAGCGCTCTATGATTCAATTGATGCGGCCCGGAAACAAGGGATTATCTTTGTTGCCGCTGCGGGAAATAATTATTCGAGTGTGGATCTTAGCCCGCATTACCCTGCTTCGTACATAGTTGATAATGTCGTTTCAGTCGGATCGATTGACCGGGCTGGCAATATTTCAGGCTTTAGCAACTATGGATCTGGGATGGTTCATCTCTTTGCTCCGGGAAGTGATATTTATTCCTGCGCTATATCGACCGATACGGCATTGACTAATTCGAGCTATCGTTCAGTGAGTGGAACCTCCATGGCAACGCCTCATGTCTCAGGAACGTTTGCGCTTCTGAAGGCGCGTTATCCGAACGATACCTATAACCAATTAATTAATCGCCTCCAACGAAGCGTCGACGGCGATTCGCGTTATATGTATAAATCACAGAACAAAGGAAGGTTAAATGCAGCCAGCGCTCTCCTTTGCCAAGAGACTCGTCCGGTGGGTGATGATTCCAAAGAGGGGATTCGCTTGATATCAAAAAATGGAGTTCAAGCTCGGGCTTCGACCGCAGGCGCAACCAAAGAAGCGGGAGAGGCGGACCATGCCGGAGTCAAAGGAGGTCACTCGGTCTGGTTTACTTGGCGCGCTCAAGCGAATGGGGTGGCTAAATTGTATACCCATGGAAGCAGCTTTGATACGGTCATGGCGGTCTATTCCGGTAATAATCTGAAGGTAGCACTCTACAGTAATGATGATGCGAATGGGAAGAAAACCAGTGCGGTAACCTTTGCTGTCAAAAAAGGCGAAGATTATAAGATTGCGGTTGATGGCAAAAACGGAGAGGTTGGGGCGGTTTCCATCCATGCGGATCTTCCGCCACCGAATGATGATTTTGCCAATCGCCAGTTGATGACGGGTTCGAGCGTCATCACGAAGGTTTCGAACTGGGGATCTTCTGCTGAAGTGGATGAACCGACCCCGTTTCCATCAGAAAATCCTCCATTAAGATCCCTATGGTATACATGGAAAGCTCCAAGTTCGGGGACTTATGTCATCGATACAAATTGGGGTGGGTACGAGACGAAATTCGATACGGTCCTTGCAGTCTACACGGGAACGCAACTCAACAATCTCGCCATGATTGCTGCCAACGATGACATCGGACGGGTTAAAGTTAGCGGTGTATGGACTTATGATAACCAATCGAGGGTCACCATTTCAGCCGTCGCTGGAACGACCTATTCCATCGCTATTGATGGATATGGTGGAGGCCAAGGCCTGACCTCCCTTCGTATCTATCCGAATGGGACGACTCCTCCGAAATAAATTCGGATTCAACTAAAACTTAGAAACACCCACGGAGTCAACCTCCGTGGGTGTTTTTTTACTGCAATTATTTCTGACTTCACTATTCTCAAGTCCATCCAATGACGATTCTCCCAACCCCAAGGAACTCCATGAACCGCAACACTTCGATGCCACATTTCTCTCGCATTTTTGATCGAACCTTTCTTCGGTTTTTCCTGGTCGTCCTCGTTGGAATGATTCCGGTGTTAAGCGCTTTCGCGGTGAGAACGGATGATCCGGATTATCCGAAAGTGGACGTTGAATTACTGGAAGCGATCAAGGTGATGCCCGCCGGCATTTACGAGGGAAAAGTCAAAATGCCTTGGCGGATGTTTATTCCTCCGTCTGCGACCCCGGAAAAAAAACTTCCGTTGGTGGTGGCCCTTCACGGCGCGGGAAGGCGTGGAACTGATAATTCTGGTCCGATGTCGCTCTTCCCGACATTTTTCACTGATGAAGCCCAGGCAAAGCACCCGGCGTTTCTCTTGGTTCCGCAAATTGATAAGGGGAAGTCTTGGGCGAAACCCGGTCCTGGAAACAGTAATATCGTTGTCGATAAAGTCCCGATCTCGCCCGAGATGGAGACGGTGTTTGCGTTGGTGGAGGAGACCATCAAAAAATATCCGATTGATACGACTCGCGTCTATGTGCTTGGACAATCGTTAGGGGGATTTGGAACGTGGGATGCGATCACGCGGCGTCCTGACCTCTGGGCGGCGGCAGTCCCGATTTGTGGCGGAGGAGATCCGAGCAAGGCGGCGCTCTTCAAAAATATTCCCATCTGGGCCTGGCATGGGGCCAATGATAAGGCCGTTCCGCCAGAAAATACGCGTTTGATCATTGAAGCGTTAAAAAAGGAAGGAGCCACTCCTCGCTACTCCGAAGTTAAGGCCGGTCACGGCTGCTGGGTCAATGCCTTTGACGATAAAGAACTTTACGAGTGGCTTTTTGCCCAGAAAAAGCCTTAACCGCAACTCAACTTTGCCGGTGAATTTTTCCACAAAAAGCACAAAAGCCACACAAGGAGGGGTATTTCCCGCGAATCTCGTTAATTACCGAGAATTGAATTCAGCGAAAGAGGATTTTGATCGGAAAGTTGGAGGCGTCGTCCGAAGGACGTCTTTTCATGGACTCGATCCACGGACTCAAACGCGTTTGGGTCCGATGGATCGATCCTGAAAAGGGCTCCAAGGAGCCTGCCTCCAACTGGGTTTTTTTCGTCTATTTCCTGTTTTCCTCAGAAAAATCCTTTGTGCATTCTGTGCTTTGTGTGGCAGGATCGTATTCACCTCCTACAGGTATCACCCAGCATTACCAACAAACTCGAGTGTAGTCCTCCTTACCGATTGCCTATTATTAATCCCGCTCAGAACGGGCTGAGACGGTTGTGACGGGAACCTCCTCACACAAACCCGCCCGCAACGCTTCGCGTAGCGATGCGGGCGAGGGCACCAAGTCACCAAGAAATCCTTTTTGTTGAAACCCATCGAGCGATCCATTCCCGGTGGTGGTCCCCAAAACCAAAAACTTCGTGAGCTTTGTGCCTTTGTGTGAGGAATCTCTTAATTGTCCAATTATGACGACTTACTTCACCGAGAGGCACGAAGTCACAAACGGAAGGTCTTTTTGGTGCGACCCGTTCTTGGATCTCCCAACTAAACCTTGCTGAGCTGAGTGAATTCATGGTAAGCAAATGTAGAGAAGTGACAACGACTCCTGCTGGTAAATTCCGTAATACTCCACTAACGTCTCCATTATGAACAAAGCTTACTTCCCCATCTCGAAGGCCGTCATCGCTGTTTCTGTTGCTATGGCCTGCACGGTTTCTGTTGCTTTCGCAAAGGATCCGTTACCGGATCGATTCTTTCCAGCGCCCTGCGGCATCCAGTTGAAGCCGGAAACTTTCAACCCGACCGTGCTGAGTCAGGTGCGTGCCAATGGCCTCGACTTTCGCGTGATCCGAAAAGGGTTCTACTGGAAAGATGTCGAGAAGACAAAAGGAGTTTACAATTTCTCCGACTACGACGAAACCATGCAGGATGCAAAGAAGCGCGGATTGACTGTGGTCGGTTGCCTCTTTGGCAGCAATAGCTTGTATGAGGATACCAAAAAGGGGGGAGTTCAGACCGAAGCCGCGCGCAAGGGTTACGCGAACTTTGCTGCGGCAATCGCCGAACACTACAAGGATCAGAACGTTCTGTGGGAGATTTGGAATGAACCGAATGTAAGAACCTTTTGGAGGAAGGACGGCAAGCACAACACGCCTGAGTTCGCTACGGAATACACGGCGCTTGTCAAAGAAGCCGTCCCGGCGATGTTGAAGGCGGTTCCGGATGCCTTCGTCATGGCGGGTTCGGTCTCGAACTACTGGGAGCCGAGTTATCAGTGGACAGAAAGTTGCTTTAAATTGGGCATGCTCACTACCGGTATTCGCGGTTGGTCGGTCCATCCCTACGGAGTGAAAACCCCGGAGGAACATGCCGTGGGCCACGCGCGCACGCGTGAATTGCTCGTCAAGTATGGTGCTCCTGAAATGGTCATGCTCAATACCGAGCGCGGATTCGCCGTAAAAGAAGGGCCGAACAATGAAGGCTGGTCGGGTGGTTCCAAGGAGCGGGCCCGAGAATTTCAGGGTTGGCATTTCGTTCGCCAGTTTCTCGTGGACCAATTGCACGGCATTCGAGTGGTCGTCTGGTATGAGTGGTTGGGAGAAAAGTTTGGAATATCGGATGATAATGGCTCGCGTCCGGTTCACAAGGCCGCAGTGACCATGTTTGCTCAACTTGACGGGTATCAGGTGGTGAAGCGTCTGGAGTCAAACTCAAAATTGGACTACGTCGTATTGCTCGAGAACAAGAGTGGTGAACGTAAACTGGTGGTATGGACGGCTCCGCCCCCGCAGGGCGCGCCGGACGAGGCGAAGGCCCATGTGGCAGCTTTGGCGGTCACGTCCCCTGCCTCGTTTAGCGGTGAGGTAAAGACCGTGAATATCAATGGCGAGCCGGGCAAGGCGAAGGCGAGTGGTGGTGCGATTCAACTGAACCTCGAGGGAGCTCCCCAGTATGTGGTGGTTCCCGCCGGTATGGAATTTGGGACAGTCACGGCCGACCTCGCGGCGGCGGCAACAACCGTCAAACCCGTCGCTCCATCATCAGGGGCCGATCACCAAGAATAAGAAATAGACTGGGAATCCCGCTTGTCGTTAGTTAAAACAAAACCAAATGAATCAAGGAAAACAATGAAATCAAGTATGCTAAAAATGATCACAGGCAAATGCTGGCAGAAACTCGCTGTAACCATGCTCGTTCTGGTCGGAGCGGTTGCTTCGGCTTCAGGCGCAGTTGCTCCTCTGTTCTCGGAGAGCGCAAAATGGGAATTCAAAAAGAACACGGGTGAAGGATCGTTCAATGTTGCGCCGGATAAGGATGGAAAGCGGATCGGAACGTTGGAATACGATTTCTCAAAGGCTGGTTCAACCGGAAAAGCGCCCGCCACGGTTTTGGCGAGCTCCGCGGTGAATATCGCCGAAGGTGCGACCGAGATCAACCTGCAAGCGCGTTCGGCGATTGCTCAAGGCCTCACGTTTCGCTTGGTCGATAGCACGGGTCAGAAGCATCAATTCCGATTCCGGATCAAGGAAGCCGGCCAATGGGTCTCCATCAAAATCCCCTTGGATAAAAAATTGGAGCACTTTAGTGGTGCAAACGATGGAGTCATGCATTTCCCGATCGCGACTCTTGTGATCAGCGTTCCGATGCCTGCTGATGGAGCGAAAACGGGGAAAGTCGAGTTTGCAGACGTCAAGGCCCCCTAATCGGCAGCGTTCAGCAACGGGGCCTTTGGAAATTCAATCAAACTTTTGAATTCATCCAAAGGCCCTGTCTGTTGGAGCGTTCAGGGACAGGTTCATCGCATTTGAAGACGTTCCCCCCTGTTTTTTTGACTTCAAAGCCAAAACGATCATGAAAGCCAAAACTCCTGGCAACGGGCGCCCCATTTTCCACCTCCTCCCGAACGCGCATCTGGACCCGGTCTGGCTTTGGGACTGGCGGGAAGGTCTGAACGAGGGACTCACCACGGTGAGGGCGGTTTTGAATCTGATGGATGAATTTCCGCAGCTGACCTTTATCCGGGGCGAGTCGTCGATTTACGAGCATATTGAGAAGACGGATCCCAAGACCTTCGAGCGAATTGTACGGATGGTGAAATCGGGTCGCTGGGATATCGTCGGGGGGACTTATGTCCAGCCTGACAGCAATCTGGCTTCGGCGGAATCATTATGCCGGCAATTCGAAGTTGGGATGAATTACTTTTCCCGGAGTTTCGGGATCACCCCACGCGTCTCCTGGCAGGCGGATTGCTTTGGGCACACCCCGGAATGGCCCTCCATTGTTTCCTCATTTGGTATCAACGGATTTGCGTTTACGCGGCCGCAGAAGAATGAGTTTCCGATGAATTCTCCCGCCTTCTGGTGGAAGAGTCAGGGCCCGCAGAAAATTCTTTGCTATCGGCAACATTGGCCATGGTATTGCAGTGAGCGGTTCAATCTCAAAGCCGTCCTCGACGAAACGCTTGCCGGGTACGCGAAGTCACCTTTTGTGAACTCCGGAGTCTTCATGGGTTTGGGGAATCATGGGGGCGGACCGTCTCGCCGTCACATTTTGGAAGCCGAGGAGTGGGCCGCGGCTCACCCCGAAGTGGAGGTTCGATTCTCGACGCTGCACGGCTTCTTCGATGCGCTTCGTTCGGAGGTTGCAGGGAAGAGTGAGATTCCGGTTCACCAAGGGGATATGGGATTTTGTCTGCGGGGATGTTACTCGTCGGCCATGAAATTCAAGTCCGCCCACCGCCGTGCCGAAGCATTTCTTTCCTCGGCTGAAGTGACGCAGTCGATCATCGGAGTCGGGTTGAAGCAGGAGAAAGGGGTTTCACTGGATCAAGCTTGGAAAGGGACACTGTTCAATTCCTTTCACGATATTCTTCCAGGATCCAGTATTGAGCGAGCCCTCGAAGATCAGCTAGCGCTCTCCGGACTTGTCCTGCACCAAAGCCAGCAGGCTTGTTTTGAAGCTCTGAACCACTTGGCGCTTCAGGTCAATACTTCGGTGCCATCACCGAGTCATCCGGACTTGCCGACCGCGGTTCCGTTACTTGTCTGGAATCCCCTTCCGCGTCCCTACAAGGGTTGGGTCGAGCTGGAAGCCTCTCTGGACTATCGCCCCATCGTAGGGCATACCGCTGCCATTGGATCCCTGCAACTTGGTTTGTCCGGGCCGGATGGAGAGGAGCCCGCGTTCCAGGAAATTTCGACGGAACACCACTCGATGCGAGATCTTGCGTGGCGTAAACGAGTGACTTTTCAAACGGAGATTCCTCCTCTCGGATGGAAGGTCTTCCGTCTCGGTTACAAACCCTCTGAAACGCAGATTGCAGGCGAGGACCTCTGTGCTGCCGATGCGGTGAAACCCCCAAAGTCCGAAATTGAGAACGGAGATTGGCGCATTGCCGTTACACCCGAAAAACAGGTGAAAATTCTTTGCCGCAACAAATCGCTTCTCGGTGGTGATGGCCTCATGCGGGTGATTACGGTGGACGATATTTACGGGTCTTGGGGAGGGATGAATGAGGAGCCGGACTCGTTCAATGCGGATACGGTTCGGTTCGAATGGTCTGTTGAAGATAATGTGATTCTTGAGAATGGGCCGGAACGCACGGTGATCTGGACCCACTGGGTGGGTGGCAATTCGTGGATGGATCTCACGTTCTATCTCAATCGGGAATCCAATCAGGTTCGCGTGAAAGCCCGACTTTTGTTGAATGAGCGGAGTGCGCGTGTCAAACTCGTGCTACCGGCTTCCGGACCCCTCGTGATGCAGGTGCCGGCTGGAATCGCAAAGAGGCCTCAGTCGGGGCATCTTCCCTCCGGTCGTTGGGTCCGAAAAGGGGAGGGCGCAGATGCCGTCGGATTCGTCAGCGATGTGCTGAGCGATGTCGATGCCTCTGAAAATATTCTTCGGGTCACACTGGCCCGCGCCTCGCGATATGCCGATGATGTTCCCACGGCGGTGAACGTTACCCGATGGCTTCCCGCGATGGATTGCGGTGAGATGAAATTTGAATTTCTGCTCACCCCCGGAGAGAGTGACTTGGAGTGCCTGGCGCAGGATCTCCTTTCATCTCCAGTCGTACTTCCCACCAGTGCTCATGAAGGGGTACTCCCGGATGTCGGTTCATTTGGAAGAATCGAACCGGATGATCTCTCCCTGCTCGCGGTGCAGAGAGGTGATGACGGCGGGCTTGCGGTTCGCATTCAGAACCGGTCCAAGGCGGAAGTTGACGCATTCATCCATTTTTGCGGAGAGAAACATTCACTCGGATCGTTGAATTCATGGGAGATTCGAACGGAAAAGGTGAATGGCCCAAAGTCTAAAAAGATCCCTTCGATGCAACTTCGCGCGGTCATTTTTGATCTGGATGGTGTGCTGGTTTCGACCGACGATCTTCATTATCAAGGTTGGAAACGTCTTGCGGACGAGGAGGGGATTTACTTCGACGAAACGATCAACCACGGGTTGCGCGGAGTCAGTCGCATGGAAAGCCTCGAAATTCTGTTGAAGCGTTCAAAACGCACTTATACTCGGGAAGAAAAAGTAGCGATGGGTGAGCGAAAGAACCGGTATTACCGCGACTTGTTGCAAGGGATCTCTCCCTCCGCCGTGCTTCCTGGGGCATTGGAGTTATGCCGCGAGCTGCGGGAACGGGGGATCAAACTCGCCATTGGCTCCTCCAGCTGCAATAGCCCGCTGATTCTTGAAAAGACGGGGATGGCCCAATGGTTTCATGCAACCGCCGATGGCAACGACATCAAGAGATCCAAGCCGGATCCTGAGGTTTTCCTCCTCGCCGCATCGCGTCTGGGAGTTGATCCCAAAAACGGTCTCGTTGTTGAGGATGCTCCGAGCGGGGTGGAAGGAGCGGTCAACGGAGGCTTCCGCTGCCTGGCCGTGGGTGCGGCACAGGATGATCCCAAAGCGGATTGGAGCGCCCCGAGTCTGGCCGGAGTGACTGCAGAAAATTTGATCGCTCTCATCTCGGCGGGAGTCTGAATAGTTGCTAGTATTGGAAGTGGTGGACTTGCTGCAGCCGCCACTCTTATTCCAGCCGGGCATGCCATTATAATGCTGTCTGATAATTATAAAGCGGCTAAAGCCATATGTAACACTAAAAAGTAGTAAATTTCATACTGAGACCTCTGCAAAAAGGGTACTTTTAAGTGAAGGTGATGGGATTTAAAAAA
>CAZKRU010000066.1:0-25151 GCA_964555235.1 uncultured Verrucomicrobiota bacterium | reverse complement strand
CGCGAGCTGGGTTCAGAACGTCGTGAGACAGTTCGGTCCTTATCCACTGTGGGCGCAGGAGATTTGAGGGGTTCATTCCTTAGTACGAGAGGACCGGGAATGACGCACCTCTGGTGTTCCGGTTGTTCTGTCAAGAGCAGCGCCGGGTAGCTATGTGCGGAAAGGATAAGCGCTGAAAGCATCTAAGCGCCAAGCCTCTCCCAAGATAAGATCTCCCAATTAAGGTCGGGGTAGACTACCCCGTTGATAGGTCGCGCGTGCAAGATCAGTAATGATTTTAGCGGAGCGATACTAATTACCTGATTGGCTTGACTTAAAATTTCACGTGTTGTTCAGAAGCTTGCTTCTGGAACCACGTGAGATTCAAAACTAGTCTCAAAAATTGTATTCGACGCATTTTCCTATAGTTTTCAGGGAACCCCGAGGTTCTTTGAAATTTGGCAGTTCTCATCATCAGATGATTGAAGACCCTTACCGGTATTCAACGATCTGGTGATCTGAGAGACGTGGACCCACCCGTTCCCATCCCGAACACGGAAGTGAAACGCGTCATCGCCGATGGTAGTGCTTCTATAGGTTGCGCGAGAGTAGGTCGTTGCCAGGTTCATAACCCCGTTCTGCGAAAGCAGAGCGGGGTTTTTTATTGTTCTGAGATCTCAGAGGAAGGCAGGAATCCAGGAGGTCGGAGAGAATTCACTTTCCCAAATCTGAAATAGTTTTCTGACTTCCTGCTTTCCTCAGAGAAACTACATTAATTTCCAAGCGCCAATTCGATTTTCGATCGGAGCTCTTTGGCGTTGGTAACGACTTCTTTTCGATAGATTTCTCTCCCTTGACGATCAAAGAGAATGACCCGGGCGGTTTTTCCGATCGTCTTCCAGCCCAGACTCATGCAGAGGCTCCCTTCAAAGTCGGGAATCGCTCCGATATCGCGAGAGATGTCGCCCGAGTTTTTATTTTTTAGATAAATCGGTTTTAATCGAATGAATTCTTGTTCCAGGTCACGCATCATACGTCGCCGTGTGTAGCCCTTGGCCCAATTTGCCATCGAATTCCTAAGATCGACGAGAACATAGTTTCGAAATCCGGGAAGCCCTTTAAATTCATCAGAGATGAAGCTGGCATTCTCGGTCTCCTCTTGAATTGCCTCGGTGCAGTAAACAACGAACGTTACCTTTCCTGCGGCGTTCAGAGTGACAGGAGTACCATCACAGCACTCTCCATCCAATGAGGCTCCGAAAACCGAAAGGGAGCAGATCCCAAACAGATACCCAGCAATCATAACGATTCGACGGAATATTTTCTCGCGCTGAGAACGCTGAGGTCGCAAAGGGAGACTTTTCAAGAAAATTTCATTTCTCTGCGGTCTCTGCGAGCTCAGCGCGGAAAAAATATTCACTTCATGAACCTCAAAAGACTCGAACCCGCTTGACGGGTTGCCCTGATTTTTCCGTGAGGCGTTTCGGGAGATCGGTGCGTCGCGCCAGTTCAAAGGCGAGGGCCCGGTTGACCGAGCGAACATAGGCGACACCATTCTCAATTTTTTCAAGCCCTGATTCGTTGGCGAACTCTCCGACCGTTTCACGCCAAATTTCCTGCAGACGATTGGGATTCCGTTGTTGATGGGTTTCCACTTGGGCAAGAACCTCGTCAATCAGGGCAGCGCGATAGGTTTCGTATCCCCGAGCAGGATTTCCGGATTGGAGTTCCCGTTTTTCCTCGGCGGTCACTTTGCGGCCCATGACGGTTGCGAGTCGTTGATCTGAAATCGCTCCGGCTTGTTGGATCATTCTGAGATAGGTTTCTGCTTCAATCTTCGGTTGAAGACTGTCCAACAAGACGCCGATTGGAATTTCGCAACTTAACGTTTCGCCACGTTGAAGGAGCTCTTCCGTTACGGCCATGCGCGTTTCCCAGTAGGCTTTGGATCGGACGGTGATGAAGGGACGGTCGGCGTGATCGCCTCCAATGACGCGATAAATTCCGATCCGCTCCATTCGCTTACGCTCGCGAACAAATTTATGAGCACGACTCAGTCCCAATGCGCGATAAGTTTTTAGCTCTTCTCCCTTGGTTCCTTCTTTCGGACGGGCCATAAGGGGGAGCGTACCGTTGAGGTGCTTTTCGCCAAGTCGGAAATTGCGGAGAGGGAGTGTGGATTATCCAACCCAATGACGATTTCCTCGCGCTGAGATGGTTGAGTGCGCAGAGGGGAACGGTTTGTTCAGTTCAAATTCGTCGTCTTTTTACGAGGACTCCTGCGATTTCATGGCATCGATTGCTTTGTTAATAAAAAGAATGGTCCCTTGATGGTTGCTTGATTGGATGGGATGCGGAGTGAATTCGTGGGAGAACAAGGTTTCAATGATGGTCTGGCGGTAGGCGTCATGGTATTCGACGAAGACACAGCCGATAATGCAATCAGTGCAATGGAGGAGAAGGTCTTCGGCGATTTCCGTCTCACTCCCTTCGCAATCAAGTTTCAGGATGGAGATTTCACGAAGCCCCAGACGTTGGATTTCGCTGGAAATTTTTTTGACCTGAACGAGTTCGGATTGTTGGACTGCATTGAAGTTTGAGTGGAGTGAGAGTGCGGCGAGGTGGTGGGTCTGAGGGTAGTAAAGCGGGAGTTCGCCTTCACGATTCGATAAGGCGCAGCGGAAGCGTTCAATTTGCGGGATGGCACTGGTATTGAGAGTGAGGTAGTGGAAATTGATCTTTGACGGCTCAAAGCAAAAGATGCTGGCATCCGGGTGGTAGGCGTGAAAGTAGAGTGCGGTATCGCCGATATTGGCGCCGACATCGACAATGGTTTGGATCGGGTAATTGGCTGGGAGTAAGGAGAGCGGGTAATCCCTTCCGGAGAGGACGCTTTCAATTCCGATTTTAAGGAAGGGGTCTCCCGGATAACGGAGGTCAATCGGCTTTCCATTCACCACCGCACTCAAACTTTGAGCTTGGGAAATCAAGCGGCTCCTTGGAAATCAATCGGGTTCCGTCTCATGGCTCACAAATCTTTTTGATCCGAATCCATTCCCCCACCGACCATGCTTGAAAGGGGCATCCTCGGGGATGGTGGGGGGAATTGCCGTCAGCGATCTCGGAGAGGTGTCCCCATCCTGCCTGCTGTCGATGTTCCTCGAGTGGCTTGAGGAAGCGTTCACTCGCTTCGCGTTTGGCTTCAATCGTATTTCCGCGAACGCGTAACCACGCTTCGATAAATGGTCCGATCAACCAAGGCCAGACGGTTCCTTGATGATAGGCACCATCTCTTTCGTGAATTCCTCCTTGATAATACCCTTGATAGGCGGAATCGTGAGGAGAGAGGGAGCGAAGTCCAATCGGAGTCAAAAGTTCTGCCTCGACCCGATCGACGATGGTTCGGGCCTGTTCCAACGGAAGGAGCATTCGAGGGAGTCCGCCGACGGCAAAAATCTGATTCGGGCGGAAGGTGGAATCCATTTCTCCGTGTTGATGGTTTACATCGACAAGATCATGAAGTTGATTTCCAGTCCAAAAACGGAGTTGAAAGGATTCAAGGGCATGGGTGTAGAGCGTTTCCCAGTGGTGATTCCGTTTGGCGCCGACTAGAAGGGCATGAAGCCAGAGCGCTTGGATTTCAACCGGCTTTCCAATTCGCGGCGTGACCACCCAATTGCCGACCTTGGCATCCATCCAGGTCAGTTGAAGACCCGGCTCACCGGCGGCAATCAATCCGTCTGTATCCATTCGAATGCCGAATCGAGTTCCATTTGCGTAGCCACTTAAAATCGTTTCAACCGCGCGATAAAGGGCCTCGGTTTCTCCCAGGGAGATCTTGGAGGCGTGGGCTTCGAGAAATTCTCCAACGACCACGATGTAAAGAAGTGCGGCATCGACGGAGTTGTATTCCGGTGCGCTTCCGTCGTCTGAAAATCGATTTGGTAAAAGTCCATCTCGGACGACCTGAGACCATTCCAGTAAAATATCCCGGGCAATTTCCCATCGTCCCGTGGCAAGGCAGAGACCTCGCATCGCGATAAAGGTGTCCCTCCCCCAATCTCCGAACCACGGATAACCGGCGATGATGGTCCATCCTTTCCCTCGTCGAACGAGGTAGTCGTTAACGGTCCGTTCCAGAGGAGTTTGTGTTCGTCGTTTCGCTTCGCGATCGCGGTCGTCTTCCGTCGCCTCGGATGCGTTCTCGGAGGAGGTGAGCGTCATCGTGGCGGGATCTGATTTTAAATCCCACCGAAAAATTCCCGGTGAGGCGAGGTCTTCGATTCCATCCAAACCACGTGCGAGCTCTTCCGTATATTCAAATTGGCGATACCATGTCGGTTGATGTTGGTACTCGCCCTTGGTGATCACGAAGATGGCGGGGACACTTGGATAAGGTTCCCATCTCCATCCGCCGGAGATGGTCTGAGGAGATTCTTGAAAGGCGGAATTTTCCCGATGGAGCGCATGGAAATCGCGTCCGGAAAAAAGAAGTCTCACTTGAAGAAATTTATTTCGATCCCCGTTCAAAAGTTCCCAACGCAAGTGGACGGAGGGGGTTCCTTGGATTCTCCATAATTCAAATCGAAGTTCGGAGCTGTCCCAAAGTCGATAGGTCCATGTCGGCCACGGTTCCGGGGAGAAGGTGTGTGATTCAATCCCTTCGCGAGGCGTGGTGATGGCACCGGCATAGGTCTGCTCCGTCAATTTGGCAAAACCCTTCGGACCGGAGATCCATGCCTCGAACCCATTGACCAGCATCATTCGATCGGATGGTGGACGTCGGGCGGAAATCAAAAGTCCATGATAGCGTCGCGAGCGATGCCCTGAGAAAGTTCCCATGGAAAATCCACCGAGGCCATCGGTTTCCAACCATTCTCGGTCTTTTTGCTCGCCGGGAGAGTAAAAGGGGGGTTGAATCAAGACATTAGAATCTAGCCTAAGAATCGACATTCAGCAAGGGGAGAGCGATGGCCTTAATCAAAATTGAGTATCAGATTCAGCTTCCCACCGGGAAACGGGAAATATTTGTCGTCTCTTTTGATGAAGAGACCTTTGAACAGCCACTTCCTTCGGAGGCGCTTCCAGACTGGACTCGACTCGAGTATAAACAGTGCGAGCACTGCCCGCTTAAGCCGAAAGAAAAAGCGCACTGTCCCTTGGCAGCGCATTTGCCCCGGCTGATCGAAGTCGGCAATCACCTGATCTCTCATGATAAAATTACGGCGGTGATTCATACCCCTCGGAGATCCTTTGAAATTCGCGAAAGTGCTCAACAAATTCTGAGCACCTTGATGGGATTGGTCAGTGCGACCTCCGGATGTCCTCACACCACGTTTCTCAAGCCGATGGCCTATTTCCATCTTCCGAATGCCAATGTGACGGAGACGGTTTACCGAGCGACTTCGATGTATCTCCTCGCCCAGTATTTCAAAAAGAAAGAGGGCTTGGATCCGGATTGGGAATTGGAACAGCTCAAGGATCATTACATTCGCCTTCATGGAGTGAATAAAGGGATGAGTGAGCGATTGACCTCAGTGGTGGAGGGAGATGCTTCGTTGAATGCCATTGTAGTGCTGGATGTTTTTGCGTTGCTCTTGCCTCACTCGGTGGAGGAATCCTTGGAGAGTACGCGATTTTTATTCCGGAACTATCTGAAGGCTGCCGGCTCGCCACGAACGGACTAAGATTAATTACGTTCCTGTTGAACCCTGCGCCACCCAAGAGTGCGTTTCCAGTGGAAACTGAGATGCGTTCTCTCCTCACAAAGCTTTGGACAGAGAGGGATTGCGATTCTGTCGGTAGCTTGAGGGACGGATTCCGTAGCTTTTATAAAAGGCTCGGGAGAAATCGCTCGCACTCTGAAAGCCGCAGGATTCCGCGACCTGATCGAGGCGCTCATTGGTGTGCTTCATCATTCCGGCAGCGCGTTTGAGTCGAACTTCCCGTAAGACCTCTTGAGGGGATGCGTGTTTGACTCGGTGAAAAAGTCGCCGGAGATGTGCCGGTGAAGAGTGGACGGCCTCTGCCACCGAATGGAGAGAAGGGCGTCTGGGAAGTTGGTCCAATGCCCAATGAATGGCGCGTTCGACTTTGAGGGGGTCTGGATGTGTGGAGCTTCCTTCTTTGTTTTCCAAGATCAACAGCGTTAACTCCAGGAGGGCTTGTTCGATTCGGAGATCGCTTAATTTTCCAGGCTGCAGCCAATCCGATTCTAAACTGGCGGAGCGTTCTTTCAAAAAACGGAGTGCCGGCAAATTGAGTGATAGGGTTAAGAAATCTTTTTTAGCGATTTGTTCCTGAAGAAGTTCAGGAATCTGGGTAAAATGAAAAACAGCCACTTCGCAGGAGGAAGTGGGATCTCCCGTCCATCCATGAAGGTGGCCCGGAGGAAAGATCCAGAGGGTTTTTTCCCGGAGAAGACTCTTTCTCTCGTCAGGGATTGAGACGCCACAGGAACCTTTCACGACGGCTTGAAATTCCCATGCGGTTCTTCGAGTAGCGCGCAAGGGGCGCAATCCGTAATGGCGGGTTCCGTGGGCCAGGTAAATCAGGTTCGAATTCATTTCCCTTTCAATCTGTCAGAATGAGCGATGATGTCAAATCTTGGAGCGATCCCGCTATGGTGGATTTTCAAGGCTACGGTAGCTTGATGTCATGAAAACAAAGTCTGCTTCAGTTGTTACTTCTCGTGTTGCCGCTCCGCTTTCCTTGAAAATTGCCTACATCGGAGGAGGGAGTCGCTATTGGGCGAAAATGATCATGACGGATTTGGCACTTTGCCCGGATTTTACCGGTGAGCTGGCGCTTTTTGATTTGGATCATGCTGCATCACGGCGCAATGTGGGAGTCGCGAAGGAGATTTTCGATCATCCCGACGCCCGTACCCGTTTTCGCACCAAGGCTTGTACCTCTCCGGCGGAAGCACTTCGTGGTGCGGATTTTGTCTTTCTCTCAATTCTCCCCGGCGAAATGAAGTTAATGGCTAATGATCTCGATATTCCGGCGAAGTACGGAATTCTTCAATCGGTTGGTGACAGTACAGGGCCCGGAGGAATCAGTCGTTCCCTTCGGACGATTCCGATCTACGCGCACTATGCGCGATTGATTGAAAAGCATTGTCCTTCTGCCTGGATCATCAATTACACCAATCCGATGACGCTTTGTACGAGAACTCTCTACGAGGTATTTCCGAAGATCAAAGCCATCGGCTGTTGTCATGAGGTTTTTGAAATTCAAAAACGATTGGCGCGACTTGTCTCCGAATACTGGGAGGTTCCCGTTCCGGATCGTCACGAAATCAAGGCAGACATCGCGGGGATCAATCACTTTACCTTTGCAACACGTGTGGAGTGGAAGGGGCGAGACCTCTTTCCGTTGATTCGTCAAAAGGTCCGGGATCGTTCGATCTGGGCGGATCAGACGGCATGGGTGGAGAAGAAAAAGGCGGAGGGGGCCTTCTTTACGTCACAAGGACTGGTGAGCTACGACTTTTTCAGACGCTTTGGAGTTCTTGGTGCTGCAGGAGATCGTCATCTTTCGGAGTTCGTTCCCTGGTATTTGGAATCTGAAGCGACGTTGAGCCGTTATGGCGCCTTGATGACGCCTTCGAGTTACCGTCTTGGCACGTGGCAACCTCCCCAAAATGCTCCCTCAGCGGCAGTCTCGAAATCAAAGTCAAAGTCACTTCCGGTTTCAGGAGAGGAAGGGGTCGAAATGTTGCGCGCGCTCACGGGGATTCAGTCGTTGCATAGTAATGTGAATTTTCCGAATCGCGGACAAATGCCGTCACTTCCCTTGGGTGCGATTGTTGAAACCAATGCGCTGTTTCAGGAAAATCAAATTACGCCGACCGTTCCGGCCCCGCTTCCTCCCGCGCTCGAATCGCTGGTGCGTCGTGTGGTGGATGTTCAAGAGGTGACGTTCCGGGCAGGGTTGGAGCGGGATTCTGAATTGGCATTCCAGGCGATCTTGGCGGATCCGCTTTGCACAATCCCAGTGGATCAAGCGCGGAAAATGTTTGATGAGCTCTGCAAAGCGAATCAGACATTTAATCCGAAGGTGATTGCCAAGCTTTGTTAGTTTTTTAAAGAACTCGGATTAGTAAGAAATGTCTCGCGCTGAGGTCGCTGAGTCCGCTGAGTAAATATTTTTTTATCCTCTGCGAGCACGGCGATCTCAGCGCGAGAAGATCAATTTGGTTCTTTGCACTTATGCGCGACTGGCTTCACGGAGGAGATCGCCGCAGACTTTTTTGGCATCGAGGTGAGTCTCGGCGAACTTTCGAGCGGCAAGGCGGTGGGTTTCGTAATCGGAACTTACGGCCTCGAGTCCTCGAACACAGGATTCCATCTCTTGAAACGGCAGAACGCCTGCATCATGGGGGAGAAACTTGCTCCATCCAGTATCCTGAACGACGGCAGGACGGCCCAAGGCGAGATAACAGGCGGTTCGACAGCTGAACCAGCCGCTCCGAGATTCGACATAGCCGTGTTTTGCGATGCTCCATTCCCCTTTCGATTGCCGCAAAAAATCGTGATATTTCCGGTGATCGGGAACGACTTGATCCGGTTCTAAAATTTTCCAACCGATCGTTTCGAGCTCCTCGGTCGGTCGGAGATTTCCGGGGCCTTTCCCCATCGCCATGACTAGTTTTTGTTTCGTCTGTTGCGGAAGATGTTTGAATTTTTGAAACTCGAGATCTTTCTGGCCGAATTTTTCTCCCTGCCATTCTTTCGGCGCGTAGCTGGCCCAATTCATGACGGTCGTCCATTGATCCAATGGAAGCGATTTTTCGAAGGGCCAATATTCGAGGGCGACCGGTTGAATGGTCGGACGCCACTGGATTCCTGCCGTTGGCACTTTACAATCAGCGTGACCCAGATTGAGTCCGAACGAAAAATGACTGTCGTAGGATTTAACCCGGACGGCATGATCGGGTTTTTCGGTATCGTAGAGTCCGATCTGAGTGAACATCGGATCTCCATCGAGAAACATTTTATGGGCAATGGTGAGTTCGTAATCTTTCAGACACCCGGCTCCGGAAACATCGGCGAGGAGGTCTCCGTTTTTCAACAACTCCCGAGCTGCCGCTTCGCCGGCGCCATGAAACGTTCCGTTGGCGCCATTGCGATAAATCCAGCGATCCTGCATTCCGAATTCCTTCATGACTTCGGTCAGATAACGGACATTCCACGAGCAGTCTTCCGTGTACGTAAAATTCACCGGATCATAGGGCCAAAGCCCGGAATCTTCCAGATACCAGACCTCGTGGCCGAGCGCGCGGAATCCGAGAACGTATTGAATATAATCCCAAATGACCCCGCCGAACGGATATTGACCCATCAGGCCAGTGACAACAATGCGCATCGAGCGGTTTTAAATCAGTGGAGATGAAAGTCGATCTTGGATTTTTCTCTGAGGAGTACCGGAAGCCCGGAATATTCAGATAGAGCCAAGCGATATAAATGGGATTCGTATGCTTTTGAATCAGGAACTCAAGAACTCAGGAAAAACCGGGAGATTCTCGTTAGATTTCTTGCTCCTGAGTTCCTGAGTTTCAAATATAAACCGCATTTGGCAGAGTACGAGAAGGGTTTCTATTTGCGTGTGAAGACAATTTTTTCTACGATTCAAAACCATGAAAGTGAGGAGCTTCCAATGAATTGGCTGCAACCGGGGCCGAATTGTGGATATACGCTCGTCCGGATTGATGATCATCCGTGGAAGACACTTCTGACGATGAAGGAAGTACTTCAATTGGAGCCGGGGTCGCTCGTTTTTTCAGGTCCTTCGAAAGAGTGGCATGATGCGTATTGGAAACCGCGCCATCCGGAGCTTTTTGAGAATGATCGGAAGCCGGTCTTTGAACTCGATACGACGCCGATCCATCCTCACGTTGCGGAGAGCAAACCGCGTCAGCCGTTCAAGCCGTATGACCTGTAGATTCTCTCGCCAAGATCGCCAAGGCGCGAAGTGTTTCTTTATTCACCACTAAAAACTCCTCTGCTTAGCGTCTTGGCGAACTTGGCGAGAGAGATGCGATTTCAAGGATTTGCAGGTGGGGAAGAGGGAGCGGCGTGTGTGATTTCTCCACGTTTGATCCAACAGGCTCCGAGGAGTAAGCACCAGGCGCAGGCGTAGGCCCAGAAGAGGGTTGCCAGAATGCTTCCCCACGCGCCATGGAGAATGCTTTTGTTCCAGATGACCGGAACAAAATAGGTAAATCCGTAGGAGACGAGCATCCAACCGACGGCAGCAATGGCGGTTCCTTGGCGTAAGAGTTTTTGAGAGATTTTGTGACGCGAAGAGAGACGATAAGTCAGCGAGAGAGCCGCGTAGAGGATGACGAGAAGGAAGGCATATTGGAAAAAATTCCAGACGAATAGTGCCAGTGTTGAGATGAGACGCCATTCTTGGAACACTCCTTGGAGAAGCGGAGTCATCAGGAAAAGAACGGAGGAGAGGAGAATGGTGATCATCCAGATGAAGAGCAGAAGGATTGATTTGAATTTGAGGGTCCACGTTGAAGTTTTTGGGGAGCTCGATTCTGAGAAAAGGAAGTGAAGGGCGCGGATGAGTTCGCTCATGAAACTGTAACTGGTGAAAAGTGCAAGCAACGTGTTGATCGTGAGGACGCCGCCTTGGGACATCGTTTTGGCAGACTGAACCAGCGATTCCGCGGAGACTTTGCTTTCGAGGGGGAGAAGGTTTTTTCCAAGACGAATGACTTCTGGGGTCAAGTCGTAGGGAATCAACTGATGGAGCAGCGTGATTGTGACAACGAGAAGTGGGATCAGTGAGAGGAGATAGAAAAAGGCGAGCGACGCAGCAAATCCGCTCAGCCAGCCGACTTTTGATTCGAGCGAGGGACCGATCAGTTTTTTGAGCATGCTTGCTGAATATCCAGGGCGATTTGTGCTTGAAGGGCTTCGGGAGTCTCAAAGGTCTGCTCTTCCCGGAGAAATTCCCAGCGACTCAGGTCGAGGTGTTTTCCGTAGAGATCGCCGCGAAACTCGAGGAGATGCGCTTCGAGTCGAGGGAGATCCAGTTTACCGAAGGTCGGACGCCGCCCCAGGTTCACCATCGCCCGATACGTGGAATCCCCCACGAGGGTTTCACAGCAATAGACGCCGGGAGGGGGAAGCAGTTGTTCGATACCATCGACGTTGGCAGTCGGAAATCCGAGCGTTTGTCCCCGTCCGTCTCCCACGACGACGCGTCCCCCAACGCTGTAGGGGCGGCCAAGAAGTTTTTCGGCGAGAAGAAATTCACGGCGCAGGATGGCCTCGCGAATCCGGGTGCTGCTGACGGGCTGATCTTCCACCAGGACGGGCGGAATAATGTGAGTGGCAAAATTGAATTGGGCGCCGAGATCTGCCAGGGTGAGCGCGCTTCCGGTGCCGTTGTAGCCAAAGCGCCAATTGGAACCGACGGAAGCCGTTTCGAGATTGGGGAAAAGCTGGCAGAGGCGTCGAACGAATTCGACCGGGGGAAGATGTCGGAGGAAGGAGTCAAAGCGAAGTTGAATCAATTTTGGCATTCCGTGGGCGCGCAGCAGGGCTTCTTTTTGAATCAGGGAGCTGAGACGTCCAGGGGCTTTTTCGGGAGCGATGATTTGCAAGGGATGCGGTTCGAAGGTCACGACCGCACAGGCATCCGGAGTTTCGGATTGATGCAGCACCGCCTTGAGGATGGCTTGATGGCCGTGATGAATACCATCAAAAACCCCGATGCCAATGTGGACAATCGAGGGAAGGGGGGTGATGGTTTCGAGGGAGATCGCCTCCTGTTCGTGATTGCCGGAGAGGCGAAAGTTTTTTCGGGATTTGAGGTCTTGCATGGGGAACTCCTATTATTGACGCCGGAGTCGGGAGACTTCGGGAAGCGTGAGGATCCACGGGATCAACGCTTCGGTGGTGTTGATTTCTTGGGCTTCTTTCCAGCTGAGCGCTTTTTCCAATGAAAAATTTCCGGATTTCCGACGGATTAATTCGATGAGATGGGCTCCACATCCAAGGGCTTGTCCGAGATCGTGACAATAGGTGCGCACGTAGAATCCTTTGCTGCAGTTGATTTCAAAACCAATTTGAGGGAGATTCCATTGGGTGATGCGGGACGAGTAGATATGAACGAGGCGAGGTTCGCGCTCCACGACTTTTCCGGCGCGAGCCAGCTTGTAGAGGGGAACGCCTTGTTGCTTCACGGCAGAGACCATCGGAGGAATTTGGTAAAAATCGCCTGAGAACGATTTCATCGCCGCTTCCACATCGGTTTGGGTGAGTGGAGGGACTGGCTTCTCCTCCAGGATTTCTCCGTCGGAATCTTGACTGTCTGTCGTTGCGCCAAGCTTCATCGTTCCCGCGTAGACCTTGTCTTCAGCCATGAGAAGATCTTGAATTTTGGTCGCTTTTCCGAGGACGAGCATCAGAAGACCGGTGGCCAGGGGATCCAGGGTTCCGCAGTGACCGACTTTTTTAAATCCGAATCGGCGTCGGATAAAATCGACGACATCGTGGGAGGTACAGCCCGGGGGTTTGTCAATCAGGAGAAGGCCGTCAATTTCTTGCATAGGTTCGATTCGGTTAGGGAAGTTGCGCTTCAATGGCTTGAAGAATGCGGGTTTCGAGTTCATTCATGGTGAGTTGGGAGCGGATTCCCGCCGCGAGACGATGACCTCCTCCTCCGAAAGTGGAAGCGATTTTTTGAACATCGACATTTCCTCGAGAGCGAAGACTGGCGCGCGTGACTTCGGGGCTGATCTCTTCTAAGACAAAAGAGGCTTCCACGGTGCGAACGGCGAGGAGCGATTCCACAAAGCCTTCGTTTTCTTCGGCATCGGCGCCGCTCCGTTGCAACATCTCTTGAGTGAGTCGATAACGGGCGATCCGTTGATTGGAAGTGAATTGAACCGCGTTGAGGACTTCCCGCTGTAGCAGGAGACGCGACGGGGCGTAGTTTTGGTAGCATTGTTGGGCGATGAGCGCGGGGTCTGCTCCGTGCCGAACCAGTTGGGCGGCGACGTCGAAGGTTCGAGCGGTCGTTTGTCGGAATCGGAACGAACCGGTATCCATGGTCAGTCCGACGAAAAGCAGATGGGCAACGGGAGCGGGACACGGAAGCGAGAGGGCTTCGATGACTTCAAAAAGAACTTGAGCGCTGGCCGGGGATTCTGCGTCGATATGATTGAGTTTTCCGAAGCGGGTATTACTGATGTGATGATCGAGATTGAGATCCGGGATGCGGTTCCAACTTGAAAACGTCTCCCCGAGCCGTCTGATTTCAGCGGTATCGACGGCTAGAATCTTGGTTTCAGCGTCGGGAGCCTGAACGGGAGTTTTTTTGAGAAGTTGATGGTCCGGGAGAAATTCGTAAAGGGGGATCATCCCGTCTTCGTTGTAAACGTGAACGGTTTTCCCCAAGGCTCGCAAGAGGTGTCCCAAGGCGAGGGAGGTTCCATAGGCATCACCATCCGGGCGAATGTGAGAAAGGATCACAAACGATTGAGACGTTTCGAGGAGCGTTTTTAATGCGGAGAGATCAGGGTTCATGGGATTTTTTTCAATGATGAAACATGAAAAAGGCGAGCAGGGCGACGATAAAGACAATCGCGACCACGAGTCCCATCCATTTTGCCGTATGCTTGGAGGGGGCAGTGGCTGCGGGGGTGCCACCAATCCGGATTGCGCTGGAAGGGGAGAGGGTGGGGCGGGCGGGCATATATTTGGAAGGAACTTGATCGACTTTGTAGTGGCCTTTTTTAAGAGCAGAGAGTTTCGGTCGTTTGAGTCGGGATTCAAATCGGATATAAGTTCCACCGATCTGGACGGCATCACCAATTTTTAAAACAACTTCCTCAATCGCCTCTCCGTTGACATAGGTGCCATTGGTTGAGTTCAAGTCTCGTAGGGTGACATCGCGACCGCTGGTGATAAAAACGCAGTGACGCGAGGAGAGTCCAGGGTCATTCAATTGGAGATCATTGGTTGGTTGACGTCCGACATGAAGAAGATCCTGCGTCAATTCGAGCGTTCGCTCGGGGAGTCCTGGTTCCTCGACGATCAAGAACGGCTGTGACCCGACCATGCCAACGGAGGTTTGAAGTCGCCCCGTATTGGTTTGAACGGGAATCGAGCCGGTCCCGGTGAAACGTCGGGCGGCCTCTAACAAAAGATCTTCCGTCTCTTTTTGGATGCTTCGCTTGGGTGCGGAAGTTTCGGGATAGACCTTCCAGACTCCTTCCGGCCAGAGTAACATTTCGTAAACGGCTTCTTCGCCCTCGTACTGGGAGCTTGTCGCGTGAACAATCTTTCCATACTGAAGGTAGGCATGCCCCACATTTACGCCGACGGTGAACTCGACCAAACCACTCTCACTTGCCATTCCTAAGTTTTGAAGAACGTCAGCGAGGAGAAGGGGGGAGTCGCTTCCTGATGGGTTGTTGTTATTCTGTTGCATGCCTCAAAAAATAATGCAGAATTCTCACCATAAGCAAAACGACAACCGGAGGCAAGGTCAATGGCTGGTTTTTTTGGGATGTTCGGTAAAAAGAATGAGCAGAAGGGGGACTCCACTGAGGCTCCGAAAGTAACCGCTCCCCCGCCGCCTCCCGGAGCGCGCCCTCCCGTCCCACGTCCTCCAGGGGTAGGTGGCGCCGCGGAAGCGACTGAATTTCCTTCTGTCATGGGGCTTCGTTCGCCGAAATCCAATACTGCGGCGACGGCGAAGTCGACTCAACGGATCGTTCTCCCAGGACAACAGGCCGGAGCTCCGATTGAAGCGACGATGCGAATTGTCATGCCAGGAAAGCGGCCCCCCGCTGCTCCGGCCAAGTCCGCTCCATCGGCGGCTCCGATGGCATCGTCATTGCCCGGGGAGAAATTTAATCTTCCGGTTGGAATGGTGCTTCGTCTTTTGCCTCAGGAGATCCTGGTTCCGAATCTTGCGGACTTGATTAATCAGGAGGACGAGTTTTCGATGCCATTGGATCTGGTGCTTCCCCAACTTCAATCAGGGAAAATTGAATTTACCGTGGAGGAATTGATTCCTCATTTACCGAGTAAAATTTTTAAGCCGGCCGCAGAAATTCAGACGTATCTGGCGAGCACGGTTAATCTTCCGATCATGGATGTTTTCACTCGAATTCCTCCAGACAAACTGACGCCACGCCAAGAGGTGGCTTCGGTCGCTGAAACTCCGAAGGCTCCAATGATTCCTGCGGTTCCGGCACCAATCATCCGGCCTGCTGCTCCGATTATTCCCCCCCCTTCTCCGGCCGAGCGTGAGGCCGTGGCGGTGGGGAAGACGATTTCGATTGAACCTCCCGCTTCTTCTGTTCGTCCTTTGTCGCCCCCTCCCTCGTCAGTTCCGGCGGATTCGTTGGCGGCACTCCTGGCAGCGGCTCAATCATCGATGGGGGATTCGGAAGATGAAAAGACGATGATCGTTCCCCCGCCTTCCATCGAAATGGATTTGGTGCAGGAACCGGTGGTGACTCCTCCCCCTGCGGCAGCAGCGCCTGCTCCCGCTCCTTTAATTCCTCCCCCCCCGATCAAGATCATTCCTCCTCCACCTTCAGCTCCTGTTCCTCCTTCTGCCGTTCCGGCAGATTCGTTGGCAGCACTCTTGGCGGCGGCTCAATCAGCGATTGGTGATGAGCCTCAATCTGAGATGACGATCATGGTCCCCCAACTTCAGGAAGATGCTGTTCCTCCTCCCGAGCAGGAGAAAGCTCCTGTGGTGGTGCCGCCTCCGGTAGTCCCCAAGGCACCGAAGCTTGAAGTGGTTCCGGAATCTCCGAAGCCGTTGATTGATTTAACAGTGATGGAATCGAAACCGCCGGTGGCACCTCCCGTTGAGCCTCCTGCCACTCCCGTCGTGGAAGAACCGGCGACTCCAAAACTTGAAGTTCCAAAGCCTCCGCCCGTGGCGATGGAAGCGCCTGTGGTTGCTCCCGTAGTCATCGAGCCCGCACCGGTCGTGACGCCTGAAGAGCCGCTCGATTTGAATGGTTGTACGGCGGAGCAGTTAAAAAAATCAGTGGCCTGTTCAGACTTGCTGGCGGAAGCGATCATCGTATTTCGTCAGGCCTTGGGAGGATTTGCAGCGCTTGAGGATCTGATCAAAGTTCCGGGAATGACTGCCAAAGTCTATACACAATTAACGGGACAAGTGGCTCCTGCGGGGACGGTGGTTTCGATCAATGCACTTCTCGGGATTCCTGCCGAATTTGAGGTGACCCTGGCGCAAGCCGTGGCGCGTCTCCGAATGTGGCCCGGGGTTCAGGGATGCCTGATTGCTCGTAAGAATGGAACGGTTCTGGAAGGATCGCTTCCCTCGGAAGTGAATACGACGAAAGCCGTGACGGCTGCGAGTGAAATATTGGAGGCCGTCTCAAAGCTCTCTTGGACGGGCGGGGGAGTGGATGAGTTGATCCTTCCTTCACTCAAGGGGACGTGGTATGCGGCGCGACGCGGGGATCTCCTGCTCCTCGTGTTGAATCAAGGGCAACAAATTCCGGCCGAGCAGACGGAAATTTTACGGAAGCTTCTGATTGAATTGAACGAGCGGGCGTAAAATTCTTTCGGGGGGCTTCAGGCTTTCTCGAACGATGGCTTTTATAAATTACAAAAATCGGGAGATACAATTTAAGATCGTTTACTACGGTCCGTCTTTTTGCGGAAAGTGGTCGAGCTTAAGAAATTTACATGCCCTGATCGATCCGGAACTCCGCTCGGATTTTGAAACGACGTTGCTCGGAGAGGATCGTCTCAGCTCGTTCCAGTTTCAAGGTCAGGCGTTGGAAACCGTGGAAGGTTTTCGATCAAGATTTCAACTTTTGACGCTGCCTGGATTTCCGTCAAATCCGGACAGTCATCGCCAAATTCTCAAGGGAGTCGATGGGGTGGTGATTCTGATCGATTCCCAATGGGATCGAATGGTCGAAAATGTTCAGGCGATCAGTTCGCTCCAGGAAAATTTAGTGCAGAACCATTTGAGCCTGGCGCAAATTCCCCATCTCTTTCAGTTTAATAAGCGGGATCTCACGACTGCCGCTCCGATGACCTATCTGGAGTATACCTTCAATAATCGACTCAAGCGCGTCCAGTGCTTTGAAACTCAGGCGCATCTCGGGAGCGGAGTGGTCGAAGCCCTTGATGCAATGGTTCGAATGGTTCTGGCGAAGTACAGCAAAAACCCGGATAGTGGATCGGGGTCGATTCCACTTCCGGGGTAGATGCCGTGCTTTAGTCGGTTATTTTTTTTCTTCTTTTTTGCTTTCTTCTTCTTTATCGCATTTGCCCTTTTTGCAATCCCCCGCTTGAACTGCCGTGCAGAGGATGAAAGAGGCGAATGCGGCCAATACGATTGAACTCAGGATTTTTTTCATGATGGACTAAATTTACACAGTTCGAAGGAATGTCAAGGGGTGGCGTTGGCTAATTCTCGAGTCATCGTCCCTTTGAATTTGGAGGGCTCTTCTTCCACTCCAAAATTGGTTTTGTAGAGCTCCGCAACCTGCTTCAACTCCTCTTGAGTGAATGCCGGGGTATTCGGTGCGGCGGCGAATTCAACCAGTTGCTCCTCGTTGTAAATGTTCGGGAGGCAGCAGACGATCCGAGGATCGGCGAGAAGCCATTGAAGGGCCATCTGGCCCATGGTGCGGTTTGCACTTACGAGTGGCTTCAAGGTCTCAATCTTTTTAAGGCCGTTGGTCAACCAGGATTTGGGACGATGACTGCGATGGTCGTTTGCCGGGAATACCGTCTCGGAGGTATACTTTCCTTCGAGCATTCCGCTGGAGTGGGGGACACGAACAAAGTAACGGGTCGACCCCTTCAGGTCCGCATCCATGATCCCTTGTCCCGGATGCTGCTCGAGAAGATTGTGAATGTGCTGGAGAATATGGGGTTTTCGTTTTTGAACACAGTCGATTCCCTCATAGAGCCAGCCGATGGCAGGTCCGAGTGCTGCGCCCCAGGAGATAATTTTTCCCTCTTCGCGAAGTTTTTCAAGGAGGGTCCAAAGGGCATCATCTTCCACCTGTTCCGAACGGATGTTGTGAAGCTGAAGCACATCGATTCGGTCGGTTTTGAGTCGGGTCAGCGCCTTTTCAACGGCTTCGCGAATGAATGGGATGGAGAAATCCTGAGGAATTTCATTTTGGCCCCGTCGTCCGCCGCCGTGATTATAAAAATCATAGCCAACTTTCGTTGCAATCACGATCTGATCCCGCTGCTTTTCAAAAGCCGCACCAATCAGCTCTTCGCTGTAACCATTTCCATAGGTATCCGCAGCGTCGTAAAGGGTGATTCCAAGGTCAAGCGCCCGATGCATCAAGCGAATCGCTTCTTCCTTGGTGTAGGAGCCCCACCAACCGGTGGAGACAATCCACATGCCGAAGCCAATTTCAGAGACGGAGAGGGGAGTATTGGGGATGGATCGATATTTCACGAAAGGATTATGAGATCCGGATTTTAAAAAATCAATCGGTTTTCTTTCGCTTGGCACGGAAAAATTCCTGCAGGAGCTGTTTGCTCTCTTCCGCGCCGACTCCGGGCGTAATCAAGCTGCGGTGGTTTAAGCCGGGAAGCTCGAGAAGATTGAGCGCCCCCCCGCAGGCCCCCGCTTTTTCATCCGAGACGCCAAAAACAACGCGTTGAATTCGGGTATGCACCAACGCCCCCGCACACATGGGGCATGGCTCTTTTGTTACGTAAAGGGTGCAGTCTGTCAGTCGCCAGTCGCCGATTGCATTTTGAGCCTGAGTCAGGGCAAGCATTTCCGCGTGAGCGGTGGCATCTTTAAGTAACTCCACTTGATTGTAGGCCCGGGCGATAATGTGACCCTGATGAACGACGACGGCTCCCACCGGAACCTCCTCTTTGGCAAAGGCTTTCTTCGCTTCTCGAAGTGCTTCCTGCATCCAGCGCGGGTCCGTATCCAAATCGATGATTGGATCCGGATTCATGCGGTTTGAAGAAGGGCGTGGGTTAAGGCGTCGACCGCAAGGACTTCGCTTTTTAAATCCAACTGGAGCGGACTTCGCTTCGGAAAGGTTTCGAGATGATGCCAGAGCGGGGAGGATTGGATCGCCTCCGGAGCCATTCTGGGGACTTCGTCCAAATTGACGTGGTAGGCATTGGCGTAGAGATCGGCGACGGCGAGAACGGCGGCGAGGAGGGCGCTTTCTGCGGGGACTTCTTTTGAGGTCGGTTCATGGTGCCAATGAACGGCTTGGACGATGCGATCTCCAAGGCCCCAGCGATCACAAAGGTTGGAGGAAACATCCGCATGGGAAAAGCCGTAGACTTCGAGGTCGGCGGCTTCCGAGGCAAAGCCTTTGGTTTTCATGAGCGTTAGCGTTTTGGAGAATTCCTCGACAAAGATTCGCTGAAGAAAAAGTCTCCCCGAATCGTGAAGCAGACCGGCGAGATACTCGTTCCCCGAGGGTTCGGCAAAGCTGGGGTAGATCGCTTCAGTCAGGCGAGCCGTAAGAATGCTGTGATGCCAGAATTGATCCCAGTTCGTTTTAACTTTGAATCCATAAAAACTGGAGATCGTTCCGTGCAGACAGAGAACACTGCGCAGTTGTCGGAGGCCGAGACGCTGCAGGCATCCTCGGAGATGATGAATATTTCCTCCGCCGTAGATACTGGTGTTGGCGGCTCGAATGATTTGAGCGGCCAGACTCGGGTCCAGTTTGGCAATCGCTTCCACTTCATCCAAAGTATAATTATCGAGGCGAATCAATTTATCAATCTGCTGAATGATCGCCGGAAAGGTGGGGATGTTGGGGCTGTGCGAGAGGAACGAAATCAGTTGATCCTGAAGTTCGGTTTTGCGTCCACCGAGCTTGGTCGTGCGAAAAAAACGCTCGAGAAATCCTGGAGTAAATCGGTCGCTGCTCATGACGTCTTCCGTTTTCTCTGATTTTCGAGGGCTTGGCAACCTTTTCAATGGATGGGGGGATGGTCGTTCAACCCGAATCGATTCTGCGGATTCTCGGAATCAGGGGGAAATAAGAAAAAGGTGAGGTTTCACACAAAGCCACAAAGATTTTCTGTTTGACTTTATGTCGAATTTAAGTAACTATAAAGTTCATAAAAATTCGGAATTACCTGTGCAAATCGAATCGGTCGTCACAAAAGATCTTTTTGACTTCTAGGGGGATATCCTTAAGTTTCTAATAAGTAGGCTTTATTAAAAAATTACTTCATATTCTTGGGATTATTGGGGTTCTTTTCGCTTCTTCGAAGGAGGGCTACGCAGCGCTTTTTTGGGATGGAAATACTTCTGGGGGAAGTGGTGGAGCTAATCAGACGTGGAATACTTCCGCGCTTAATTTTGACACACAAGCCGATTATTTGGGAGGAGCCAATCAAGCGTGGGTGAATGGCACAACGGAAGCGGTCTTTGCAGGGACTGCGGGAACGGTGACGGTCGGTGCTGCGGTGACGACAGGTGCATTTACAGTGAATACCTCCGGTTATGTTTTTTCGCTGAATGCCAGCAGGGTTCTTACATTTAGTGCGTTTGGGGGAACTCAACTTGCGGGAACAACGTTTAATGCTTCGAGTACCGCGACGCTGACTCTAACGCCGTCGACCTATTCTACCTTTTCGGGGACCTTGGCAGATGGGGCGGCGGTGCTTTCTGTATCCACGGCTGGGAGTGCGACGTCCGGCATCGTGCTTTCAGGAACGAATACTTATACGGGGGCAACAGCGATTGGCGCAAGTGGTGTAGTCTATTTTGCTAATAATAATGCAACAGGAACCACGGGAACGTTTGCTTTTTCCGGTGGAAACATTGCCGCCTATGGAGCCGCTCGAACTATCGATATGTCTTCTCGTAGCTGGCTCGGCTCAACATCGACGGAGACCATCACGGGGATTCAGAATCTCACTTTTAGTGGTCTTACTGCTGCCGACGATGCGATTATTACGAGTGGAGCGGGAACGACGCTTGCGGTAAAAAACGCCGGAACCACGACTTTTAGCGGGACGGATCTTGCGATTGGAAATAACGCAACGACAACGACTGCGACGATTTCGGGGGTTGGTGCGGTTAATATATCTGTGGCGCTGACGGATGGGGGCGCTGGAGTGGGAGATAGTTTGATTATCACCAACACCAAGGGGGTGACGCTTTCTGGGAGTAACACTTTTACGGGGAGCCTCAGCATTACGACGGGAGGGCTCTTGATTGTTGACTCAATGAACAATGCCTCTTCGAACGGGGTCTTTGGGAATTCGGCCAGTGATATTCTGATTAATTCAGCAAGCAATACGACTTCAACGATTCGTTTTACAGGAGGCTCCAATGCATCCACAACTCGCGGAATTACGCTCGGAACGACCAATGCGCTCAATGCGGCTTTTGATGCGGCAGGTGTCGGAAAGATGACCCTGGCCGGCAATATCACGGGCGGGACGGCGGTCTCCCAAGCGCTGGTGCATTTAAAGGGGACAGGGAGTGGGGGCGGAGAGGTTTCTGGAATTATTTCAAACGGATTGCTTACCAACCTTGGGGTTGCCAAAGAAGAGTCCGGGACGTGGACCTTGAGTGGAAATAATACGCATACCGGGTCCACGACGGTGAAAGGTGGGACATTGATTTTGAGTGGGGCGAATGGAGCCGTTACCACATCCGCAGTGATCGTGAATGGGGGCGAATTGAAGATCGATAACACGACCAACAATACGAACCGGCTCTCCGACTCTGCCAATTTCACCGTCACCGGAAAAGGGCATCTCAATTTTTCGCATCCGAATGATACGGGAACTTATTCGGAATCCGTTGGGTCAGCAGGATCTGGAACCTTCACGGTTTCCACCGGCTCCTCTGCAAAAGTAACGACTTCTGCCGCAACGGGGTCTGGAACCTCGACATTGACTTTAGGAGCACTCTCTATCTCAACAAGCGGTGGGGTCCTATTGGCTTCGGGAGATGGATTGGGAACCGGTTCGATTGATACTCATAATTCGATCGTTTTTGCCAACAATCCGTCGGTTTCGAATTCAATTATTCGTGGGACGGTTGTGTATGACGGAACGAATTATTACTGGGGAACGCTCTCGGGAAGTAATTTGGTTGCCTATACGGCAGACGATACCACGACGGACTCTATAAATTGGGTGAATACTGGGAATTATCGTCCCGGTGGACCCAGTCCAGATCAAGATCATGGGGCGGTCGCTAAAAGCGCCAATGCGGTCATTTTGGATAGCGGAGTCGATATTGAGTTGGAAGCTGATATCACGACGTTGAGTGGGATTCTGCAGACTGGCGGGACGAGTGTGATCACTTCAACCTCGACGGGGAGACTGAATCCATCAAATGCGTTGCGGATATTTTCGTACGGAACCTTGGAGTTGGGGGCGAGTACGCTGGGAGGATCTGTTGCAGTGTATCAATCCGGAACGGGGACGGTTCTTCTCGGCGCGCAGACGGATGGCTACACGGGGGTCATTAATGCGGTGGATGGAACGATTCGCGCCACGCATGCCAATTCCTTTGGGGAGGGAACGGTCAATATGACGAATGGGAAATTATCATTGGCGTTGGATAACGATACGACTTTCAGCAATGTTTTGGGAACCATCAAGACGGCGTTGAATAGTGGCAGTTCGGAATTTTCAGGGGTCATTGAAGCAGATCGAGCGACGGCGGGAGCCGGGGTGACTTATACCTTGGGAACTTTTACAATCTCAGCCGCCGCAGATAAACTCACCTTCTCCAAAGGGAGCAATGTAACGAGTGGAACGGCAGGAATCACTTTTGCCGGAGCAGCCAATCACACGATGTCGAACTCCAACTCGTTATTTCAAGTGGACAGTGGGGTGAGGTTGACCTTTTCGAATAATACCTTTGTTTTGTCAAATACCAGCGCAAGGACTTTGACGATTCAGGGGGGCGGGACCACGGTTTTTAATAGTCTGATTGCCGATAACGCAGGGGGAGTTCTCTCCATTGCTCAAAACGGCGGAACCGTTCTGATGAATGGGGTGAATACCGGGACGGGAACGTTTACTATCAATGATGGAACTTTGGGTGGATCGGGAACGATTAGTGAAATAGTAAGCATGGCGGGAAATACGGCATCTTTGATGGCGGGAGATGGAACCACCGGAACGACTTTGACCTTGAGTAATCCTACAACCACTGGTTCGGGTGCTGTGAATTTCTCGGCTCCCGGCGCGACTTTAATCTTTGCTTTAGGTGCTGGAGGAACGCACAGTACACTGGCTCGTACGGGAGGAGGTCTTTGGACTTTCACTGGAAATCAAAACGTCACCTTTCTCGACTTGGGAGCAACTGCAGGAACGTATGATAATATCATTACCGGTTTGGCGGCCGATCCTGGGATGGCATTGTGGAATATCACCAATAGCGGTTGGACGGGGACCTTTTCTTGGGACGGAAGCAACGTGGATTTGACCTTGGCTGCAGTTCCCGAGCCTTCGACGTATTTCTTCTTAATCCTCGGCGGGTTATGGTTGGTGATTCTGCGAAATCGCCGAGGGGAACAAAAAATTTAGCTGAAGCCCCCTCTTTTACATGGCAATGGCTAGCGCCAAGCTGCATAGCAGTAACCCCAATCATTAGCGATCCCTGTGGATAGGTATCTCCGGGTGAAAAGGCTGGGAGTTCATTTTAACCGCAACGCCCAGCCCGCATCGCTACGCGAAGCGTTGTGGGCGGGACTACAAGGCTCGAAGGTTTGAGGTCTTTGCGCCGTCGCGGTTAAACAGGATTTAATTCATCGCTAATGATTGAGGTAACAGTAACGATTCTAATGAAGAAAGAGATAAAGCAAAAGAAAGAGAAAAAGAGCCGACCAATCTTGATGAATGTATCGAGAAATGCAAAAAAAATAAGACATGTCCTGAAACGGAACAATCGAGAAAAGAGTATCTTGATTGTAAAGTCAGGTGTATGAAAATATTTCCACCTACCCACGGTGGATATAAGCCTCCCAAACAGGGTGACAAAAAAACAAAAAAAGGATGGGAGGATAAAGCTGGTAAAGATTGGCAGCCAACTCATCATGATTATACCCACGATGCGCATTACGATGTTCAACCTAAATACGGAGGGAAACACACCCCCCGTTTATCCGTAAATCGAATGAGTGTGAATAGCAATATGAATTTTAGTATTAAAGGTCACCTCGAGATTAAATCTTATAATGAGGACGGAGTTCCACATGTGAGTATTCACGGTGATCCTGAGGGATTACGTTCATTTGCCAATCTGATTGAAGTATTGGCTGATTTGGATCAGATGACCCTAACAAAACTTCCTGAGGGCGCTCGCGAGCACGTCCACCTAGATCCGAATTGGCAAATTTCAAAAAGCTCACATAGGACTATCGTTGGTCGTTTAGATGCCAAGCTCAGTAAAGATTTTCCATTCACGTTTAAGCCGAGAAAAAAGACAAAAGATTAGGTGTTAAAAATTTCTTTGGCATCACATCGTTTTTGATAATTGTGATCGTACGGTTTTTGAGAGATTTTATATTTGAGACGGTGTTTTTTTCTCTGCTACGTCGTACGCTTTTGTTGGCTTATGGTGTCACGGGCATTTCTGACCATCGTTTGCAGAGGGTTTGAGCGGTTTTGTTTTTGAGTTTTTCAAAATTCTGATCGTAAAAAATTGAACGCCTTGGATGGGTGGGATCCCGATCCAAGGCGTTTTTTTATCCTTTTTTGATGTTTTTATTTTTTATGATTTGGCGTGCCGTTTGGGTGCGAAGAGAGCAAATCGGAATCGGCTCTCCAATGGGGCTGCATCAAAACTTTATTCACCTGCTTCAAATCGATCGATTTGGTCTGATCTCGGACGGCTTCGAGAAAGGAAAGGCAATGGGGACGTATCCAAACTAATGACTATTGACAGGGGGAGGGAGTTGGGATAGATGGGTTTTGCTCTTGATGAGGGAGCGGGGAAGGATGGGGCTCAAGCAGATGGCCGAGAAAGTGGGAATGACGGGAGAACGAGCGATTTCGACAGCGCTCCGACGGTTACGCAAGAAAATGGAAAAGGATGATGGACTACGGAAGATTTACGAACAACTCAAAAGTCATTAGTTTGGATACGTCCCCAATAACTCCTGAAGCGTGGGGAGAGCGCTGCGGAGGATCTCTGGCAGAGAGGGGTGGCGACGG
>CAZKRU010000065.1:0-25426 GCA_964555235.1 uncultured Verrucomicrobiota bacterium | reverse complement strand
TTGCGATCTCAATTTTGGAAACGACTACAATGTTAAAGAAAGTGGTAACAGTTAAGGCCAAAACTTGTTGCAATTTATATTTCAGGAGCCTGGCAGCGAATTCAAAATAAGCCCTGCTCGATGGGTTCCTCCATTGCCTTAATTCTCGGTTACCTCTTCTTTGCTCTTCTTGGCGTTCTCTCAAGTGGTGTCATTCAAGTTGCAATCTCTCGTGCAAAAATTCATCTTTAGCCTTTGGCATCCTGATCGGGACAAGTACCTGCAGTCATTATTCAAGTGATCAAATCCTTCACAGCATATCTTTCAGCCGGACTTGCCATCGGTCTCCTCTCGGTTTACTCGGTAAGACCTGACTGGGCAACCGCTCTCACGATTCTTCCAACATGGGCTTGGCTCTGTATTTGGACTCTCTCCCTCCCTTCCTATAAAAGTCGGACATTTTACATCGCAACATTTCTTTGGCTTCTATTCACATTTCTTAATGTAGAGGAGATTCCTTCTATCCTGAGAGGCTGGAGTTCAATACCCGAAACAAAATCCGATCTCAAAGTAGTTACCATTAATTGCTCAGGGAATATTGAGCCCATTCAAGAGACTCTTTTAGAGCTGCCAGACGTCATCCTCACGCAAGAAAGTCCCAGTCAAAAAAGGATAGCCGAATGCCTAGCAGGAAGTTCCTATACATTCGTTCATGGGATGGACGTCAGTATCATCGTGAAGGGGGAAATACTTGCGTCGGAGAGAAACAGATTCTTCACGACAGGGATCGCTACGATTCGAGGAAAAAAACTTTTCATTGCGTCCGTACGACTCGCAACAAGCAACCCTCGAATTGATTTCTGGAATCCGGAGTGCTGGACATCTCAATACCAAATGCGAAAGCTTCAAATTCAACAGATTCTCGAAATCAGGAAAATACTACCTCAAGAGATGCCGATCATTCTGGGAGGAGACTTTAATGTCCCCCAAGGCGATCGCGTCTTTCAGGAAATCGATCCGTTACTCCACGATAGCTTTAAAAACTGCGGACGCGGCTGGTGCAATACCATTACCAGAGATCTTCCATTACTCAGAATTGATCAAGTTTGGATTTCTCCCGATCTGATCTCGAGCGATTCATTTGTTCGGAACTGCCCCCATACTGATCATAAAATGTACCTGACTTGTTTGAAATATAAGCAACCTGAGCACTAAGGGTTTTCGATTGATGACGCGCAAGAGTTGGGCTACTATTTGTGTATGAGCAAGATCGAGTTGATCGTTGAAGAATTAAAGGAGCTTCCTCCAGCGAAGGTTGAAGAAGCCGCCAAATTCGTGCATCAGCTCAAAGAAAGTTCCCGCCTGACCAAGCAACAGGCTTTTGCTTCGGTCTTTGGTTGCCTGAGTAGCGAAGAGGCCGATCATTTTCAGAAAACAATTGATGAAGGTTGCCCGATAAAGTAACGCCTTCGAAGTCGGCGGCGCCCTCGGAGAGGTCGCCCTACCAGTCGTCACTCGATTATGTTGCTCATTAGGGGCAGCATTCTTCCAACCACCGAGATCGCGATGACACGATCATCGATCCCGCCCTACCAAATTCTGAACTTTGATGATCGACAAAATTGGACCCTTGCGGCACTTTGACCAACCTATGAGGATTCGTGAATTGGCCAATCGGGAGCTCTTGGAGCTGGTCCCGTATGAGCCGGGAAAACCGATTGAAGATGTCGCACGTGAGTTAGGTTTGGAACCTTCATCAATCGTCAAACTTGCTTCCAACGAAAATCCGCTCGGGCCTTCTCCCAAAGCACTGGTGGCCATGCGTGCCGCGCTTGAAAAAATTCACTTTTACCCGGATGGCGGAGGATTTCATTTGCGCGAGGGAATCGCCGCGCACTTCGGAATCAAACGCGAGAACGTTGTTCTGGGAAATGGCTCCAACGAAATCATTGAGCTCCTCTTTCACACGTTTACCCGTCCGGGCGAACACGAAATCGTGACGGTCCGCAATGCTTTTGCCGTTTACAAATTGATGGCTCAACTCTTTGGAGTCACTTGTGTGGAGGTCCCCGACCGCGAATTCACGCATGATCTTGATGCGATGCTCAAGGCCATCACTCCGAAAACGCGAATCGTCTTCGTCGCGAATCCGAACAATCCAACCGGCACTCGCGTCACGAATGCCCAGTTGAATGCCTTTGTGAAAGCATTGCCGGATCATGTGGTTCTGGCGCTGGACGAAGCCTACTACGAATTTCTCGACGATGCTCCCTCCTCATTGGATTACGTCAAGGAAGGGAAGAACGTCGTTCTCATGCGAACCTTCTCTAAAATTCAAGGGCTGGCTGGAATCCGCATCGGCTACGGGTTGACCGGAGGCGAGACGGCCGATCTTTTGCAACGCGCGCGGCAACCGTTCAACACCAATGCCATCGCCCAAGCCGGAGCCTTGGCGGGACTCAGCGATTTGGAGCATCAACGACGCACCAAACAAATCACTGACGAAGGCCGCGCCTTGTTCGAAAAAACCTTTAAGGCAATGGGACTCCGCTACGTCCCCTCGGTGGCAAATTTCGTTCTTGTGAACGTCGGCGATGGCGATGGCGTTTTCAAAGCCTTGATGAAAAAAGGACTTATCGTGCGCTCGATGCTCAGCTACCGGATGCCGGAATGGATTCGCGTCAGCGTCGGAACGAAGGAACAGAACGAACGCTTCTTGGCCGCGCTTCCTGAAGTCTTATGAAGTTTTCAAAAATCGCCATTCTTGGCCCCGGTCTCCTGGGAGGATCTCTCGCCTTGGCGGTGAAAGCGCGCGGTCTCTGTGGTTCGCTTTCCCTCTACGCGCGTCGCCCTGAGGCAGCGGAAGCGTTGCGCCGCTCCTCATTGGATGCCCTGATCTCCACGGATCCGATTCAAGTCGTGCAGGATGCTGAACTCGTCATCTTTGCCGTGCCGATTGGCATTATGCCCGAACTCACCGAGCGCATCAAAGGCGCGCTTGATCCCTTTTCAATCGTGACCGATGTCGGGAGCGTCAAAGGCCCGGTCGTCGCGCAAATGGAAGAATCCCTCGCCGGCGTTGCCAAATGGGTCGGAAGTCATCCGATGGCCGGAAGCGAAAAATCCGGATTTGATGCCGCACGGGAAGATCTCTTCGTCGGCGCGCGAACGATCGTCACTCCTACCGCAGCGACTGATTCTTCGGCCCTCGAAACGGTCATTACTTTTTGGCAGTCCCTCGGGTGTACGGTTTCCACTTGTTCTCCGGAAGAACACGATCGTCGTGTGGCGCAAATCAGTCATCTCCCTCATCTCCTCGCTTCGGCACTGGTCCGCTCGACAGAGCCGGAAAGCCTAGAATTTCGTGGACCTGGATTTCGTGACACCACTCGCGTCGCTGCCGGACCCGCTCCGATGTGGTCGGAAATTCTGATCAACAACCAGGAAGCCGTTCGCGAAAGCATCCTTCGACTCCGCAAAGAACTCACCACAGTCGAATCCCTGATCCAGACCCAGGACGAAAAAGCATTGCGAGAATGGCTTGCCGACGCCTCACAAATCCGTTCCAATCTCCAACCACCTTGTTTATGAAAACGTTGCGCGTCACACCTTGCCAAAGCATTCAGGCCGATCTTCGGGTTCCTGGCGATAAAAGCATCTCTCATCGCTCGATCATTTTTGGAGCACTCGCCGAAGGGCGCACCCGAATCACCGGCTTTCTCCGCTCGGAAGATTGCCTCTGCACGATGCGAATCTTCCAGGCGCTTGGCGTTCAAATTGAAGAAATTGACGAAAATCATATTCTCATTGAAGGCTCATCCCGAAAACTCAAACCTGCGTGTGAACCACTCGATTGTGGAAATTCCGGAACCTCGATGCGACTTCTCACCGGACTCCTCTGCGGACAAAAATTTGATTCCTATCTTTTTGGCGACGCCTCCCTCTCCGGACGTCCGATGCAACGCGTCATTACTCCTCTCAGCCAAATGGGGGCCCGAATTGAAGCCCATGGAGAAAAAGGGCGTCCTCCGCTCGAAATTTTTGGTCGCGACCTTCAAGCAATTCAATATCAGTCCCCGATCGCCAGTGCTCAACTCAAGTCTGCCATCCTTCTCGCCGGATTGTTTGCCAAGGGCATGACTTCCGTCACCGAACCGGCGGTCAGTCGCGATCACACCGAACGGATGCTCGAACATTTTCATGCAGCTCCGACGATTAAAGGAAAAACGGTCAGCCTTCATGGCGACACTGTCCTCCACGCCAATGACATTGAAGTCCCGGGCGATTTCTCTTCCGCCGCCTTTTGGCTCGTTGCCGCTTCTGCTTCCCCCCGCTCGAATTTGATCATCCGTCATGTCGGCTTGAATCCGACCCGAACAGGACTCCTCAGCGTTCTTCTTCGGATGGGCGCACAGATTCGTGAAACGATTGAGAGCTCCTCGGCCGAACCGGTCGGAACGCTTCAGGTCAAGGGTGGTCGACTTTCCGGAGCAACGATTAGCGGGGATGAAATTCCGAATGTGATTGATGAACTTCCCATCCTCTCGGTCGCCGGAGCCCTTGCCGAGGGTGAAACGGTCTTTCGCGATGCGGAAGAACTTCGCGTGAAGGAGACTGATCGCATTGCGGCCATGGCCAACAACCTTCGTGCTTTCGGAGTAACCGTCGACGAATTTAAAGATGGAATGGCGATCAAAGGGGGGAGTCCGATTCATGGCGCACGAGTCAAATGCTACGGCGATCATCGGATTGCCATGGCCTGTGCCATTCTTGGACTCTTTGCCCAAGGCGAAACCATCATTGAAGATGTCGATTGCATTGCGACTTCGTATCCGACTTTCGAGGAAGATTTAAGAAATGTCACATTAAACGGAGGCTCGAGTTGGAAGAAATTAGTTTCCATGAGCGGACTCCCCACCGGCATCAAAACTTCGGAGACGACATGAGTACGGTCATCGCCATTGATGGACCTGCCGCCTCCGGGAAAAGTACGGTGGCGCGCCATATCGCCGAACATCTCGGCTGGGCTTTTATCAATACCGGAGCGATGTATCGCTCGGTGACTTGGAAATTTATCGAGGAAGGAATTGCCATGGAAGCGATGGCAATTGCAGCCCGAATGCAGACCCTCCAAGTGGAAGCTCGAGTTGATGCAAAACGGCTCTGGCTTCGTCTCGATGGAATCGATCCGCTCCCTCATGTACGCGACGCCAAGGTAAATCAATTTGTCTCCATCGTTGCCGCTGTCCCGGAAGTTCGAAAAGTGCTCGTTGCGGCTCAACGTCAACTCGCCAAAGATCATCCCGTGGTGATGGAAGGCCGCGACATGGGCTCGGTTGTCTTTCCCGAAACGCCCTACAAATTTTACATCGACGCGCACGAAGAAGTCCGAAGCCAGCGCCGTGAGGCTCAAGGGGAAAGTGATTCCATTAAAAAGCGTGATCAGATCGATCAGAGTCGCAAAGCAGCCCCGCTTCAAGTCGCCCCGGGGGCCATTCGCATCGACACCACACATCTCACCATCGAGCAGGCGGTTCTTACGGTGGAGGAGTGGCTGGGAGCTTTAAGAGCAGGCGCATGAATCCTGCCCCCCTTTCCACTCCGTTGGCACAGGGGATCTTAAAACCAGAGGTCCCCGGATGGGATGGTCCGCATTTTCGCATTGATCGTTGTCAGGATCTCCTTCTCAAAGAGACCCATCACTTCAAATCCTTTTTCATCAATGCTCCAGATCCTGAAGGATGCTGGCTCATCACCCTCGCCGGACACGGTTATTACAAAAAAGATCAACAGCGGCATCTTCTCCATCCCGGACGTGTGATCGCGATTCGAAAACCCGATCAAGGGGCGCTCCTGGCAGACCCGAAAGGGCTTCCTTGGAATTTTCTCTACATCAATCTTTCGGGGGCTCCGGCACTTTCGATTCTCGATTACGTCATCCACAAATTTGGTCACTTCCAAACCCTCTCCCTTCAAAGTCCCGCCGTACAAAAAGCGATTGGGATCGTCAACGCCCTGCGGCAACAACCGGCACGGCCTGCTCACGAATGGTCTGCACTCACCTTCGACTGGCTCAATTCCTGGTGGATCGAAGTTGAAAAAAGCAGCCCCTCTCTCTCCACCGCCCTTCAAGACCCTCCGAGTCAAAGTTCTGGCACTCAATACAATCCCGCCAGCATCAAAGATCTCGCTGAGCAAATGGGCTATTCCCGTGCTTACTTGACTCGCAAACTCAAGGAACAGTGGGGAGAAACGCCAGGAAAAGTTTTGAGAAAATCACGCCTCGACGAAGGGGCCCGTCTTCTTCGAACGACGAATCTGAAAGTTTCCGATATCGCCATTCAAGTCGGCTTCAGTACGTCAACCTCCTTCGTCCGCGCCTTCAATCGAACCTACGGCGTCTCGCCATTGGTTTACCGACATTCGAATCGGTAGGTTAAAAAGCGGTTTGATTTTTAAATTAGGGACAACTACAAAATCATCCCCCCTACCCCTGCAAGACATGATTCCATTTCGAAGCTCACGCTTGGCATTGTCACTTCAGTATCCGTTCTCGGCTTTGTGCTGTGTGCCTGCCTGCAGATTACCTCTGCTATGACTCAGATTTAAGCATCCCCCGGAGGAAAAACGACTTCCATTCCGGCCAGCATCTCCAATAAATCGGCCTTCGCTTTCGCCATAGTCAATTCTGCAGGGATGGGATCGGAAGCATCCGTTCGAAAAATCCAGCGTTGTTCCTCCGGAGCAACTTTCAGATGGACTTGCTGGACCCGTTGCCGATGGGTTCGATCCAAACCGTCCGCCACGCGAAGGATCGCGGCCAACTCACTCACGCGACGTTGATTCTTGGCGGAAAGTCTTTGAAAATCCTCATGCTCGCTCGAAGGAAGTGCTTTGCGATGATACCGGGCAATTTGAGCCAGGACCGCCACTTCTTCTTTGGGAAGAGAAACCCAGGGATACTCCATAATCAGACGCGCGCTCCATTTATGATGTCCGGATCCATCCGATGTCTGGGACCAACCGGTATCGTGAAGCAATGCGGCTGACTCCAAAAGACGCCGGTCCGAATCTCCTCGGTGATGCCAAAAACTGAGTAAATCAAAAATCCGAAGGGCCAGGCGACAGACTTGTTTTACATGGAGAGGCTCGGTTTCATACCGTTCCATCATTTTTTCCGTTTCAAATATTAAATTGGGGGCATTCATCTTCAGAAAATCTGAGGGAGACCCTCAATTAAAAATCGAACCTTGTGCAAAATCCCCTCCTGCGCTGCCGCCGCCAAAAGTCTCTGCTCAGGCTCGTGCAGCGGCTCATAACTCATTCGATACGTTCCGTAATGCATCGGTACCATGAATTTTGATTTCAGCTCGTGAAAAACCGTGACCGCTTGCTCCGGATTCATGTGATGATCCCGAAAGGAGGGAGGCTCATAGGCACCAATCGGCAGGAGGGCAATTTCCGGCTTCAACTTTTTCCCGATCTCTTGAAATCCCTCAAAATAGGTCGAATCCCCACAGTGATAAACCGACCGATCCTTGTATTGAATATGAAATCCGCCGTAGCCGCGATGACGATCCGTCACCATCCGCGCGCCCCAATGCTTCGCCGGGGTAAAGGTGATCTTTAATCCGCGAAAGTCGATCGACTCCCACCAACTCATCTCGTGCACTCGCTCAAATCCAAGATCATGCACCAGATTTCCAACCCCGGTCGGAACAAAAATCGGCTGACGGGCGGCGATCTGTCTCAAACTTTTCCGATGGAGATGATCGAAGTGAGCATGCGTCACCAGGACGAGATCAATCGCCGGAAGATCCCGCAAGGCAACTCCCGCCTTTCGCAATCGTCTCACCACGAAGACCCAATTCGCCCAATTCGGATCAATCAAAATGTTGTGCTTCGCCGTTTGAATCAAAAACGAAGCATGCCCGATCCACGTCACACAGATCTGATTCCCTTCGAGCTTGGGGAACGAAGGCTTCCGCTGATCCCCTTTGCGTCGAGCAAATAGGGAGGGAATCAGCACCTCTGTAATAAAATTCCGCTGATTCCAGCGCGTCGCCTTTTTTACTTTCACCGCCGAAAAACCTAGAGGAAGATTCTTCTCATGGAAATCGGAATTTCTACCTTTTTTGCGTGTTTCAAATCTCAATCTTGTTAGCCTTTGACCCATGGAAAAAGCCGAGCAGCGCCGTCTCGCCCGAATCGCCCTCAATGCGCTCCCCCCCGAAGCGCGACTTCAAGCCTCGCACGCCCTCTGCCAGCGCCTCCTCACTCACTCTCTTTTTCAAAAGGCAAAAACCGTTTTCCTCTTCGCTCCCCTTCCTTCCGAACCCTCCATTGAAGCGATCTTCCAAGCGAAGGGGATTCGAACCGGAGTCTTTCCCAAAGTCACCGCTTCCGGATTGACCTGGCATTCAATCGGCAACTGGAGCGACCTTCAACCCCGAGCATCCAAAGTCCCGGAACCTCCCGATCACGCTCCCGAAGTCAAACTCGCCCAAGCCGATCTGATCTTGGTTCCCGGGGTCGCCTTCGATTCAAAAGGAAATCGCCTCGGACGGGGCGGAGGGTATTACGACCGAGTTTTGGCCGAACTTCCCCCCGCCGTTCCGCGCATCGGACTCTTCTTCGACTGCCAGGAACTCCCAGAGCTTTTTACCGAGCCCCACGATCAGCCACTGACTCTCATCCTCACCGAATCGCGTATCTTAACGAACTTCTAAAATCTTTCAGAAGTATCTCGCGCGGAGGTCGCCGAAGTGAAACCGGGTGGGGAGTTGGAGGCGACGTCTCTTTCGCGTGTTTCGCGGGCAAAATTCCTGCGTTCCTCTGGGAATCCAGGTTTTCTCCGCAATCTCGGCGGTCTCTGCGCGAAAAAAAGGTTTTTTCAATCATACTTCAAATGCGAATCAATGAACTCATACGTGATTCGATCATTAAAGGTTATCGCCGCAATGACCAGGTTCGATGAGGTCAGCACCGCATGATCGGCATAAGAAAGGAGATACGCATCAATCAATGCATCCTCCGCAATTTTATAGCGCCCCCCTTCGAAGCAATGCGTAATATCTTTTCCGCTCACCGAACGAAAGGACTCCGCGCGATAAATCAACCGATTTCCGTATTTTTTCTCAAAGACCTCAACGGACTTCTCTTCATCCGTCGTGAGGTAAAGATGCGTAAAGCGTTCACTCTCCAGAAGCGGATCGATTTTTGAAAAATAATAGTCATAGGTTAAAAGATGTCCCTGGCCCCGCCCATGTCCTGAAATGTAGTGTTCGGTACCACGTTTGTTGACCCCCAAAATCTTTTTCTCCCTCATCTTCTGTTGGTAAAACTTTTCGATCTTTTCACGAATGGGCACTTTGATTTTGATATACTTCTTCACCAAATCTCGGGTGAGTTGGATCAACGCATCACTTTTCTTATAACAGTGATTGATCGAATCGATGCCATACAGATGGTCCCCCTGAAATTCGCGCGTCGTAAAATCTACTCCGCCATTCAAAAGCTCGAGGAGTCGCACCTGATCCAACATTGGCTGCTCAAAGGTATATTCCCAGAGATTCGATGTCTCCCGAACCGACGGATCATAGTACGAGAGCGAATTCTCAAAATTGATAAAGACCGGAGTTTCCGGCGAAGCAAATCGATGCAAACAGTCCAGCGCTTGAAAATAGTAAGCGAAGAATCCGATCTCGGCATTGCTGCTTAAAAAATGGATGTGTTTGATCATCTCGGGGGTGGCCTTCAAAAGGTCTCCTTAGAAAAGCAGTAATCCCCCCCTCCGTCAAATAAAGTGCTTTTCCCTTCCGCCTCTCGGTGCTAATGACACCGGTTCCATGCAGATGCGAAAACAGTACCCATTCACCGATTTTGAACCGAAGTGGCAAGGCCGCTGGGATGAGAAAAATGCATTCCGAGCCGCCAATCCGGGCGAGGCTGGTTCCGAGAAACCGAAGTATTACGTTCTCGATATGTTCCCCTATCCCTCCGGAGCCGGTCTGCACGTCGGACATCTCGAAGGCTACACGGCGACCGATATTGTTTCGCGTTACAAACGGATGCAAGGATTCAACGTCCTACACCCGATGGGATGGGATGCCTTTGGACTTCCTGCGGAGCAATATGCGATTCAGACCGGGACGCATCCTCGAATTACGACGGAGAAAAATATTTCCAATTTCAAGCGACAGATCCGGATGATGGGATTTTCCTACGATTGGAATCGCGAAATCGACACGACCGATCCGAAGTATTATCGCTGGACCCAATGGATTTTTCTTCAGCTCTACAAAAAAGGTTTGGCTTACGTCTCCGAAGCTCCCGTCTGGTATTGCCCCGCTCTCGGCACGGTACTCGCCAACGAAGAAGTTCTTCCGACTTCCGAAGGTCCCCGCTCGGAACGTGGCAGTCATCCGGTTGAACGACGTCCCCTGCGTCAGTGGATGCTCAAAATTACCGCGTACGCCGATCGGCTCCTTCAAGATCTCGACACGCTCGACTGGCCTGACTCGCTCAAAGAGATGCAACGCAACTGGATCGGCCGGAGCGAAGGAGCCGAGGTCGATTTCGGAATCGATGGATATTCGGAGACGATCACCGTTTACACGACACGGCCGGATACGCTCTTTGGGGCAACCTATCTCGTCCTCTCGCCGGAACACCCGCTCGTTTCAAAAATCACTGCCTCCGCTCAATCCAATGCGGTGATCTCCTATCAAAAGGAAATTTCAGCCAAAAGTGATCTCGAACGAACGGAACTGGCCAAAACGAAAACGGGCGTCTGGACCGGCACGTACGCCATCAACCCGGTCAATCAATCCAAAATCCCGATCTGGATCGCCGACTACGTTCTCATGGGCTACGGCACCGGCGCGATCATGGCAGTTCCCGCCCATGACGAACGGGATCACGAATTCGCACAAACCTTTCAGCTCCCCATCGTCGAAGTCATTCGTCCCGCAGGCGGTCCGAAAGAAAATTCAGAACCCGCCTCGGCTTGTTTCTCCGGCGAAGGAATGGCCGTTCAGTCCGATTTCCTCAACGGCTTAATGACTGCCAAAGCCAAGGCGACGATGATCGACTGGCTCGAAGAAAAAAAACTCGGGCGTCGTTCCTGCAAATACAAACTCCGCGACTGGCTCTTCTCCCGACAGCGCTATTGGGGGGAACCGTTCCCGATCGTTTGGAAAAATGGAAAGCACGAAGCGATTTCGGAATCCGAACTTCCTCTGGAATTACCGGAGCTCGACGATTTCAAACCGAGTCCCGAAGGTCTGGCTCCCCTGAGCAAAGCCAAAGAATGGCTGCAAACACCCGACGGCGGAACGCGCGAAACCAACACGATGCCCCAATGGGGTGGCTCCTGCTGGTACTACCTTCGTTATTGCGACGCCAAGAACGACCAGAAGTTGATCGATCCTGCCGTTGAAAAATATTGGATGGGCCCCAAAGGAATCGATCTTTACATCGGCGGCGCGGAACATGCCGTGCTTCACCTGCTCTATGCCCGATTTTGGCACAAGGTCCTCTTTGATCTCGGTGTCGTTTCGACATCGGAGCCGTTCTACAAACTCGTGAATCAAGGAATCATTCTCGGCGAAGATAATCAGAAAATGTCCAAATCTGTCGGTAACGTCGTAAACCCCGATGAAGTCGTCGCGGAATATGGCGCGGATGCCGTTCGCCTTTTCGAGATGTTCATGGGGCCGCTCGAACAGATGAAGCCGTGGTCTTCCCAGGGAGTCGAAGGGGTCTATCGTTTTCTCGGTCGCGTCTGGCGACTCATCATGGAAGAAAATCAAGCCGGGGAATGGGAACTCAGCGCACGTCTCTCTGACGATGCCCCATCCGAAGCATTGCTGCGTCGAATCCACGAAACGATTCAGAAAGTCACCGACGATCTGGAAAAGCTTTCGTTTAACACCGCCATCGCGCAGCTCATGATTCTCGTCAACGATCTGACCAAGGAAGAAAAACGTCCTCGAACGGCACTCCAAACCCTGCTCCGCCTCCTCTCTCCCTTTGCTCCGCATGTGACGGAAGAACTTTACGAACGACTGGGATACAACGGATTGGTTTCACAAACCGAATGGCCCAAAGCCGAAGCGAAGTACCTTCTGAAGTCGGAAGTTGAAATCGTCATTCAGGTACTTGGAAAATTCCGAGGAAAGGTCCTTCTTCCGATTGATTCGAATGAAGAGACCGTTCGTGCCGCCGCACTCGCTTGCGAAAGCGTCAAACCGTGGATCGAAGGCAAAACCATGGTGAAAACGATTTTCGTTCCGAATAAGCTGATGAATTTCGTAGTGAAGTAGTCTCATTAATTCAGCCACAGAATGCACAAAAGGCACACGAAGCTTGATCTTTTTTGTGCTTTCTGTGCGTTATGTGGCCGGTATTGAGACCGCTTTTTCTTGTCTTTCCCGACAGTCATTGCCAGCCTGACCGTAATGGAAAAGCCTCGTGTGATGATTATGGGAGCCGGTCCCGCAGGACTAACCGCCGCTTGGGAGCTCTCAAAACAGAACTATCCGATCACGGTCTGGGAGGGAGATCCAAAGTATGTCGGGGGGATCGCGAGAACGGTCGAGGAAAAAGGGTTCCGCTTTGACATCGGAGGCCATCGTTTTTTCAGTAAATCCGAAGAAGTGAATCGGGTCTGGATGGAGATCATGCCAGATGATTTCCATGAATGCCCCCGCCTCTCCCGAATCTTTTACAACAACAAGTTTTTCAACTATCCCCTCGAAGCCATCGACGCCTTCCTCAAGCTCGGCCCCTTCGAGACCGCCAACGTCTTGATCAGCTATCTCAAAGCGAAACTCTCTCCGATTAAACCGGAAAAATCATTTGCCGATTGGGTCACGAACCGTTTTGGACGTCGCCTCTTTGAGATTTTCTTCAAGTCCTACACCGAAAAAGTCTGGGGAATCACCTGCGACGAAATCAGCGCCGATTGGGCGGCCCAACGCATCAAAGGCCTCAATCTCACTCAAGCGGTTCTCAGCGCCCTTCGAGGAAAGCAAGCCGCTCCGACGGCAAAAACCTTAATTCGCCAGTTTTTCTATCCGCGTCTCGGTCCCGGTCAGATGTGGGAAAAAGCAGTCGCTCATCTTCAATCCAAAGGAAACACCGTCCTCATGGACAGAACCATCCAAACGATTCATTGGAGCGGCGATCAAGTCACTCGTGTCAGTGGAGTCGATCAAGGGGGTTCCTCCTATTCCGAGTCCGCCGAGGTCTTCCTCAACTCGATTCCGCTTCGTGAGTTGATTTACGCCATGGATCCGCCCGCTCCGGAAGCAGTTCGAACGGCTGCCTCAAAGCTTCGCTATCGCGACTTTCTCACGGTCTGTTTGGTGGTCGAACGCGCGGATGTTTTTCCAGATACCTGGATCTACATTCACGATCCCAAGGTCAAAGTCGGACGCGTCCAAAATTACAAAAACTGGAGTGCCGCGATGGTTCCCAATCCGAACCAGACTTCTCTCGGCATGGAATACTTCTGCTTTGAAAATGACGCGACTTGGAACACCTCAGACGATGAACTTCGAGCACTAGCGACCCGCGAAGCCGCTCAAATCGGTCTCATCCGCGAGGAAGAAGTCAGCAACGCCTTCGTCGTCCGCATGCTGAAGGCCTACCCCGTCTACGACCACGAATACAAAGAGCACGTCGACGTCATCCGCGAATGGCTCGCGAATTTAAAGAATCTACAAACCGTAGGTCGTAACGGAATGCACCGTTACAACAATCAGGATCATTCCATGATGGCCGCAATCCTTGCCGCACGAAATATCGACGGTGGGAAATATGATCCGTGGAAAGTCAACACCGACGCCGAATACCACGAAGAAGGCGAAGCGGGAAAGTAAGAAGTTTTTCGCGCAGAGCTCGCTGAGGTTTTAATTTTGGATGAAAAAATAAAGATCGATTTTCCTCAGCGGGCTCAGCGAGCTCTGCGCGAGAACCGTCAGTCTCTTGGTTTATTTCATCGAACCGCTACGCCACGTTCTCTCAGGTATTGTTTAACCTGAGGGACGGTTAATTCTCCGTAATGGAAAACTCCCGCCGCCAAAGCCGCATCGGCTTTTCCTTCGATCAGGACTTCCGCAAAATGTTCGATCTTTCCCGCCCCACCACTCGCCACGATTGGCACGGGAACTCGTTCGCTCACGGTCCGATTTAATTCCAAGTCGTAGCCGGTTTTCATTCCGTCGCCATTGATACTGTTCAGCACCAACTCGCCTGCCCCCAATTCGACCGCGCGTTCCGCCCAGGCTAAAACCGTCCACTCGGTTTCTCGACGACCTCCGTGCGTAAAAACTTTCCACTGACCGGGAGCCGTACGCTTACAATCAATGGAAACGACGATGCACTGAGCGCCAAAAATTTCTGATCCCGCACGGACCAGATCAGGGTCTGTTAACGCCGCGGTATTAAGACTGACCTTATCGGCTCCCGCACGCAACATTTGGCGAATATCCTCCACCTTGCGAATTCCTCCGCCAACCGTCAACGGCATGAAACATTGATCCGCCGCACGTTCGATGACAGAAATCATCGTTCCGCGCCCTTCCGCACTGGCGGTGATATCATAAAAAACCAACTCGTCAGCCCCTTGCTCATCGTAACGTAACGCCAACTCCACCGGATCTCCGACATTGCGAAGTCCCGACGCCTCGGCACGACCAAACTGCTCCCCCCGGGTCACCTGACCGGCATGAACATCAAGACAAGGAATAATCCGTCGCGCCAACATGAGGGAAAACCCTACCGAAAGCTAACTCCTCCGCAACTTCTTATTGTTTAAGAAATAACCCTTGGTAGGGACCGATCTCCGAGCGGTCCGCTTTCCAAAGCCCGGCCCCCTCGGAGAGGTGTCCCTACCAAAAAGAGGTTCTGATAAAAAAGATTTGACATTATTTTCAGATAAGGCTTAATGACGACTATATTGATCGTATATAAATGAAACTCTCAAAGAAAACTGATTACGCGCTCCGGGCCATTTTCACCCTGGTGGAGTTCCACGGACAGGATCCGATTCCAGTCCGGGAACTCGCTCGTCGGAATGATATCCCCAAACGCTTTCTGGAACAAATCCTTTTAGACATGAAAGAAAAGGGCTGGGTCTCCAGCAAGGCCGGAAAAGAAGGAGGATATCTCCTCGCTAAGGCTCCTGGCGCGATCACGATGGGAGAGATTGTTCGTCACTTCGACGGAATTCTTGCTCCGATCCATTGCGTCTCCCTCACCCAATACCAGCGCTGCACGCAAGAGCCAGTTTGTCGCTTTCGTCGGGTGCTTTTGAGTGCCCGGGACTATGTGGCCCGGCTGATGGAATCCGCCACTTTGGAGTCTGTCTTCCGAGGCACCCCCGTTCGCAATCAAGAGGTCTTCGCTCTTCAAGGAATCGCAGGCGACGGCATCTAAAAAAATTTATCCTAAATAACGACTGAATTTATCGTATATGAAAATTGTCCCAAACCTCGAATCCGCCAACGATCGTTTCCTCATTCGTCACGGATGACGATCACTACCATCTCTCCCCTCAGGGTTACTACTACTATGGACCGTTCTGAATTCTGGGAGAATATGCCATCTCCTCGCAGGAAGTTCGATCGACCGCAGCGAACCGTCGCTACGCCAAATAAGAACTTCAGTTGGAGTGACGGGACGTGGGGAGCCTTTGAGCGCTATGTGGCCACGAATGGTACGAACGCAAGCGGTGCTAAAATTAAGCTTAAGTAAATTTTAAATAAAGAAAACTCAAATGAAAACCATTCTAAAACAAATCGTCGGGATAGCGATTGTCGCACTCACCATGGCATCAGTCTCTGCCAAGGAAGTCACTCTGCTCAATGTCTCTTACGACCCAACACGTGAGTTGTACGTCGAATATAACGCTGCTTTTGCGAAGTATTGGAAAGCAAAAACCGGGGATACAGTCAAAATCAATCAGTCGCATGGCGGATCCGGAAAACAATCCCGATCCATCATTGATGGACTCGATGCGGATGTCGCCACGTTGGCCCTTGCTTACGATGTTGATTCCCTTGAGGAAAAAGGACATTTAATTCCAACGGACTGGCAAAAGCGACTCCCCAATAACAGTGCCCCCTACACCTCTACCATCGTCTTTCTGGTCCGAAAAGGAAATCCGAAAGGAATTCGGGATTGGGATGATCTGATCAAGCCTGGAATCGCCATCATCACCCCGAATCCAAAAACCTCGGGAGGAGCGCGGTGGAACTATCTCGCAGCGTGGGGATATGCTCTTTCAAAACATGGAAACGATGAGACAAAAGCAAAGGAATTCATCACCAAACTCTTCAAAAACGTCCCCATTCTCGACACCGGGGCGAGAGCCTCCACGACCACGTTCGTTGAACGTGGAATCGGTGATGTGCTTCTCGCTTGGGAAAATGAGGCGTATCTGGCCGTCAACGAAATCGGAAAAGGAAACTTTGAGATCGTTACCCCTTCTCTGAGTGTCCTTGCAGAGCCGTCCGTCACCGTGGTGGATAAAGTCGCCAACCGGAAGGGAAATCTCGAAGTGGCCAAAGCCTATTTGGAATATCTCTATTCTCCCGAAGGACAGACCATTGCCGCGAAGCATTACTACCGACCTCGTTTGGCTTCCGTCGCCTCTCAATATTCCGCGCAGTTTGCCAAAGTCTCCCTCTTCACCATCGACGAGAAATTGGGGGGATGGCAGAAGGCGCAAAAGGCCCATTTTAGGGATGGCGGCATTTTCGACCAAATCACCACAGCCAACCGATAACCCTCAACCAGAAATCATCATGACTTTAGCGCTTCACTCTATTTTAACAGAATATCGTTCCTTCATCTCTTACGCCCAAGATCTATGAGTCGTCATCGCATTCTCCCCGGATTTGGACTCACGATGGGATTTACTATTTTTTATCTATCGCTCATCGTCCTGATTCCTTTGTCAGCGGCATTCATCAAGTCCGCCTCCCTTTCTTGGGGCGAATTCTGGAGTGCCGTCAGTAATCCCCGGGTCGTCGCTTCTTATCAACTGACCTTTGGTCTCTCCCTCCTCGCAGCACTTTTCAACGGCATCTTTGGAACAATCGTCGCATGGACCTTGGTGCGATATGAGTTTCCGGGCCGTCGCATTCTAGACGCCTTTGTCGATCTTCCGTTCGCCCTCCCCACCGCAGTTGCTGGCATTGCTCTCGCGAGTCTTTATAGCCCGAAGGGATGGATCGGAGAATGGTTGGCTCCACTCGGAATTAAGGTGGCGTACACTCCCGTCGGCATCTTCATTGCCTTGCTCTTTATTGGACTCCCTTTTGTGGTTCGAACCATTCAACCCGTGCTTGAAGATCTGGATCCCGAAATTGAGATCGCTGCCGCCACTCTCGGAGCCTCCCGCTGGCAGACCATTTTCCGCATCATCATTCCCTCCCTTTTTCCGTCGATTCTCACGGGAGTCTCACTCGCCTTTGCGCGGGCCGTGGGTGAATATGGCTCCGTGATTTTTATCGCCGGAAACATGCCTTTTAAATCCGAAATCACCCCGTTGCTGATTATCATTCAGTTGGAGCAATACCATTATGCTGAAGCCACCGCCATTGCCGTCGTAATGTTGAGCATTTCCTTCTCCCTTCTGCTCCTGATCAACTGGCTTCAATCCTGGTCCTCCAAATTTCAACGCTGAGCGATCATGATCCATTCCCCCTCCTCATCGAGTAACGCCATTCGGACTGAATCCCGCTTCGTCCAAATTCTACTCATCTCCTTTACCTCTCTTTTTCTTGGCGCTCTACTGCTCCTTCCGCTTCTCTCGGTATTTGTCAATGCCTTGCGTGACGGTTGGAGCGTTTACTTCAAGGCCTTGAGTGATCCCGATGCACTCTCGGCCATTCGCCTGACCCTCCTCACGGCGGCTATCGCCGTTCCGCTAAATCTCATTTTTGGAATCTGTGCCGCTTGGGCCATCACACGATTTGAATTCCGAGGGAAGCACCTCTTGATTACGCTCATTGACGTTCCATTTTCCGTTTCACCAGTCATCACAGGCTTGATCTACGTTCTGATTTTCGGAATGCAGGGATGGTTCGGCCCTTGGCTGCAAGAACATGATCTCAAAGTCATCTTCGCCGTTCCGGGGATCATTCTGGCAACGATTTTTGTGACTTTTCCCTTCGTCGCGAGAGAATTGATTCCGCTGATGCAGGCTCAGGGGAGCGATGAAGAACTCGCGGCCCTCACTCTCGGCGCCAGTGGATTACAGATCTTTTTCCGAATCACTCTCCCAAAAATAAAATGGGGACTGCTTTATGGAGTCATTCTTTGCAACGCCCGCGCGATGGGCGAATTCGGAGCGGTCTCCGTCGTTTCAGGCCACATCCGGGAACTCACGAACACCATGCCCCTTCACATCGAGATTCTATATAATGAATATCAGGGGGCAGCTGCTTTCAGTGTCGCCACGCTCCTGGCGTTTCTAGCACTCCTGACACTCATCGCTAAAAATTTGATCGAAACTCAATCCAGCCACACCTCATGAATATCGCCATCCATCAGATCTCAAAGCACTTCGCCACCTTTCATGCCGTCGATCAGATCGATCTCGAGATTCCGTCCGGAAAACTCCTTGCACTCCTCGGCCCGTCTGGATCTGGTAAAACAACCCTCTTGCGTATGATCGCAGGCATTGAGATTCCCGATCCCGGCCAGGGACAAATTCTCTTCGACAACTCTGATGTCACCCATCTCCCTGCCGCGCAACGGAAAATCGGTTTTGTCTTTCAAAGCTATGCGCTTTTCAACCACCTCTCTGTTTTTGAGAATATCGCCTTTGGCCTTCGAATCCGACCCAGCGCCACTCGTCCTAAAGAATCTGAAATTCGGTCGCGTGTCCTTGAACTCCTCGAACTCATCCAGTTGACAGGAGTAGAGAGTCGCTATCCCCGCCAACTTTCAGGGGGGCAACGCCAGCGAGTGGCTCTGGCACGCGCTTTGGCAGTAGAACCGAAGATTCTCCTGCTCGATGAACCCTTTGGAGCCCTCGATGCAAAGGTTCGAAAAGACCTCAGACGTTGGCTCCGACAGCTGCACGATAAAATTCACATCACCACCATCTTTGTCACTCATGACCAGGAAGAAGCCTTGGAAATTGCAGATACCGTCGTCGTGATGAATCACGGAAAGATCGAACAAGTTGGAACCCCCCAGGAAGTTTACGATCATCCGGCCAATCCCTTCGTCTATCAATTTCTCGGAGAGGTCAACTGCATCGCTGCCCACCATCCGACGGATTCCACTGCAACCGTCGCACTCGAACCGATCGCCACTCCTTCCATCTACGTCCGCCCACATGACATCGACCTTCACCCTCACCGCACTCAGGAAAGGCCCTTGGAACTCGAAGTCATGGAGGTAAATTCGACCGGCCCGGTCGCACGCCTCCGTCTCCGCCGCGTAACGACCGGAGAACATATCGAGGTCGAACTCCCCCACACCCGCTTTGCCGAGATGCGCCTCAACCCTGGAGAATTCACCTACGCGACCCTTCGCCGAGCGCGCATTTTTGATAAAGGCGAAATGAATGATTACTCAATTTGAAGAGTCTTAAAAATATTTTTCTTTCCATCGCCTTAGAATTTAATTATAGAGAGCGATCTATATGAAAATATCCGCCCTCGTCAGTTCGCAATTCAAGTCCATCGTCAAAGTCCTTCAGCAGAAGGAAAAACTTGAAGCCCGCCTCTTGGAACTGAACTCACGCATTGCCACTCTCGAAAAAAAGAACCTGACTTTAAATAAACTCGTCAAAGGAAAGGGCGGCCGTCCTTCCTCTCAAGGAACCCGCAAACGTCGCTCCAACTTAAAAGAAGAAATCCTCGCACTGCTCAAATCCGCAGGTGTTTCCGGGATCAAAGTCTCGGTGATTGCGACCAAACTCAAGCTTTCAACCAATAACATCTATAGCTGGTTCTACACCACCGGCACCACCATTCGTGGAATCAAAAAAGTCGGCCCCGGCAAATACGCGCTGAAGAAATAATTCCAAACTAGGAATGTTTCTCTCGCAAAGGCGCGAAGTCGAAAGATTTTATAGCAAGTTGATAAAAATTGTAGCCGCGTGTTGTTGAATCTGGAACTCACGAACTCAGGAAAAATTAGGCGATCCCGTCTGCTGTTTGTCTCTTGAGTTCCTGAGTTCCAGATTTACTTGAGACCATGAGATTACTTAAAATGCGCTAGGAAACCCTTCGCGCCTTGGCGACCTTGGCGAGAAATGATCAAATCTTAATGCCCGGCGTCGGGATCGCTCGCTTTACGATTCTCTAAGCGTGCCGTCATCTCAATCCGCTCTTTCGGATTGTCATTCTCATCACAGATCACCGCCGTGATCCGTTCGACGACTTCCATTCCTTCGATCACCTGACCAAAAACGGTATATTCTCCATCCAGTGAAGCAAGTTGCCCGAGACAGATATAAAATTGACTTCCATGGGAGCGTCGTTGGGGGTTCACATCGTTTCCGAGTCGAGCCATCGCCACCGCACCACGAATATGGGGGAGCGACTGCTCGGGAGGAAGCGTATAACCAGGACCTCCCGCCCCATGCGAGGAACGAGGCGAACCGGAACTGCGTGTATTCGGATCTCCCCCCTGAATCACAAACCCCGGAACAACCCGGTGAAACGTCGTTTCATTATAATACCCATCCTGAACGAGCTTCTTGAAATTTTCCGCTGTCTTAGGAGTCATCTTATCATAAACCCGGATCACGATTTTACCGTAGGTCGTTTCGATCACGGCCACCTGCTCTTTTACCGGTTTTAGAGAGGCCGCGGGAGGAGGTGTCACCTCAGCAGTGGTAATCGTCGGTTCTGGCGTAGCGGCGGGAGCCGGTGCAGGAGCCTGCACTGGCTCCGGTTTTGAAAAAACTTCGGCAGGAACCGGAGGCGGAGGAGTCGGCAATGGATTCGCGGGAACTCCCATTGATTCAACCGCTCCCGAAGGAGGGGGTTGCGTCGCTCTCGTGGTAACGATCGGATCTCCGTCCAATTCACTACGCGAAGCCATCGGCAGGTCGCCCGCACACCCGACCAAAAGCAATCCACACCCAATGATCCAAATGAATTTCATGAAAGTCCTATGTCAAAGCCGTCTCGGAAATTGTCAAGGCGATACCGCTCGCCTCCAATCCCCTCCCGGGGGTCGCCATTTTCCAAGAAACATACCCCAAACCGATTCCACGCCCATTTCTCGAGGAACGGACCGACCGCGTCACACGCCCTACCCGCTGCACTCCCTCCATCAGTTCTCCCCCTGAAATCAGAGGATCAGAAGACTCCAACTTGCACAATACCTTGTTCACATGCCCGATGCTTTTAATTCGAGCCATCACTTCCTGTCCGACATAACAGCCCTTGTCATAGCGAATCCCCTGGCGATCCATCCCGGCTTCCGGAGGCAAAATCTCCTCACTGAGCTCCGATCCCCACTTCGGAATCAGCTTCTCAATCTGTAATTCCTCCAAAACCGAATCACTCACTTCTTCTCCCGCTTGAAACGATTTCCCTTTAACATTCCAAACATCGCATCCGGGAATTCCAAATCGCGCATTTTTTAATACCACCCCATCGACTTGCGGTAGATCCGCTCCAAAATAGTGAGTCAGACAATGAGTCTCCGTCAGATCTTCAAACTCCGCATCATCCGCGATCAAAAACTTTTCAAGTCGCTCCCGCAAAATCTCCCGACGTTCCAAGGGAGCGTCCAACCACAATTGATCCTGATCCGCGCCCACAAACAAATCACTCACCAGCTTTCCCTTTGCCGTACAGACTCCCGCATAACAAGATTCCCCCGCAGAAAGCTTCGCTACATCGTTCGTGACTTGTCCGTTCAAGTACCGAATCCGATCCGATCCCTTCAGCTTCCAGAGCGCACGATTCTCCAAAACTCGATAACCTCGCCTTCCTTGAAGTAAAAAATCCAGCGTCATTCAACCGCACCCTATCAAAACAGAAAGAAAAGGCGATGCCAATTCCAGCATTGTCTTCCCCTTTCAAAATCTCCACTCTTTCTTCTTGTGAATGTCCTGATCACCTTCGGCCCCGCGAGCGCTCCCATTGATGAAGTTCGCCGGATCACCAACCATTCCACCGGTGCGCTCGGCACGTTGCTGACGACCTATTTCAACGAAAAGGGACATTCCGTCACCGCTTTCCGGGGAACTCAAGCCACGGCACCCGCCCCACAAACTCCTTGCCTCCCCTTTTCAACCAATCTCGATCTTCAACAAAAACTCCTCGCTCACAGTAACGATCATCCGGTTGATCTTCTCCTTCATGCGGCCGCCCTCACCGACTACGAAGTTGAATCTTGTATCGACTCCAACGGAAACCCTCTCGCCAAATCTCAAAAAATCAAAAGCTCCCTCGATTCGTTTCAAATCAAACTCAAACGCTCCATCAAACTCCTCCCCCATCTTCGGGAATGCTTTCCCAAAGCACGCATCGTCGGATGGAAATACGAACTTGATGGAACGCGTGAACAGGCCATCGAACGAGGCCTCCTTCAAATTCAGGAAAATCAAACAGATCTCTGTGTGGTGAATGGCACTGCCTATGGTCCCGGCTTTGGAATCTGTTCTCCCCATCAAGATCCGATCCACCTCAACGATGACACCGCCCTGGCCCAATGGTTGGAGCGTTGGTAGGGACGCCTCTCCGTAGGCCTCCGGGCTTGCTGAACGGACCACTCGGAGAGCGGTCCATACCAAATTCGAGCATTGTCTTCTTTTTTTCAAATCTCCATTCTTCCGCCTGTGAATCTGAAATCTTCACTCCTGCTTCTCCTCCTCGTCACCTCCTGCTCGCGTCCTCCTGCACTTCAGCGTCCAACCCCGAGTCCCGTCACCGAAGAAGCCGACCCCTCACACGCTCCTGCTGGAAAATACGGAGGACGCCTGATTGAAGCCGTCCCCGGCGAACCGAAAACCCTCAACCCTCTCGTCGCAAGCGATGCCTCTTCCAACGGGGTCATTGGACTCCTGACCTCAGGACTCACCACCTACGACCCCGTTCGCGAAGAAGTTCAACCCGGCCTTGCGAAACGTTGGGAGATTGGCTCCGACTCCAAAACCTTCACTTTTTACCTTCACGAAGGCCTCCGATTCTCCGATGGACATCCGCTCACCGCCGACGATGTCCTCTTTAGCTTTCAATGCATGTATGACCCTCGATTTCCAACACGTCTAAAAGATCTCTACTCGGTAGATGGAAAACCGTTCCTCGTTGAAAAGATCAATGCCACCACGGTTCGAATCACGACTCCGGATATCTTTGCCCCATTCCTACAAATGATTGGTGGTGTTGAAATTCTTCCTCGTCACAAACTTCAGTCTGCATTTGATGATGGAAGTTTCATGAAAACCTGGACGGTTGGAACCGCCCAGACCCATCCGGAAGAAATCGTTGGAACCGGAATTTGCAAACTGGTTTCCTATCATCCGGGAGAGCGCATCGTTCTGACAGCCAACCCCCACTACCCTCGAGTCGATTCCGCAGGACAGCGGCTCCCCTACTTCGATCATTACATTATCAAATTTGTTCCCGACATTAATTCCTGCATGGTTCAGTTCGCCACCGGACAATGTGACAGTGTCGACATTACCCCCGGCAACGTCGCGTGGATTCGCGCCGGAGAAAAACCGCAAGATTACAAAGTCCACGATCGCGGCCCCTCCACTTCGAGCAGTTTTCTCTGGTTCAATCAGAATCCCGGAAAAGACAAAGACGGAAAACCGTTTGTCCCTTCTCACAAACTCGCTTGGTTCCAAGAGCAGAAGTTCAGGCAAGCCATCTCCTATGGAATCGATCGGGCTGGAATCGTTGAGGGGGTTCTCTTTGGACGCGGCGCTCCGCTTTGGGGCCCCGAAAGTCCGGCGAATCGGAAATGGTTCAATCCGGATCTCATGACCTATCCCTTTCAGCCTGAAAAATCGATGGAACTCTTCGCCTCCCTTGGAATGAAAAAGGACGCCTCTGGAACGCTCCGAGATTCCGCTGGAAATGCGGTCGCCTTTTCGTTGGTCACCAACAAGGAAAATCAAATCCGTCAAGATATGGCGACGGTCTTTAAGGAAAATATGCAAGGACTCGGGATTGAAGTCACCTTGCAGTTCCTCGATTTCGGAACGTTCGTTGGAAAAATCCAGGATTCCTATGATTACGAGGCGGGCATTCTCGGCTTCACCGGCGGAGGAGATCCGGTCGGAGGAATGTCGATTTATCCGAGCTCCGGCAGGATGCACCAATGGAATCCGAAACAGAAAACTCCCGCGACCCCGTGGGAAGCAAGAATTGATACGCTCATGAGTCAGCAACTCCGCACCTTGGATCTCCAAAAACGTCAGGCGGCTTATTTCGAAGTCCAACGAATCATGAGCGAACAACTTCCGCTCATCTATCTCATCACTCCCAATGCTTACGTCGGAATTAAAAATCGCTGGAAAAATCTGGAGATCCCCCGCGTCGGCTCCGTCCTCTGGAATCTCGACTGCGTCTGGACCGATCAACCGTAAAACTCAAGTAATACCGTTCTTTCACCAAAAGTAGACCACTGCAGATCGGATCCGTTTAACCTCTAAGCCTCAAAATACTCGACGTTGGAGCCTTTGCGTCGTTGCGGTTAAGATTTGAAAAAGCTACTTCTGAAATTTGTGGTGAGCGCAGGAATTTATCTCTCGCCAAGATCGCCAAGGCGCAAGGAATGTTCAACTTTAAAACCAAAAAGGATTTCTTGGCGGCTTGGCGACCTTGGCGAGAAACAACAAATTAGCGATTTTGTTTCTTCGGAGCGTCTTTTTACTTTTCGTCTGATTTCCCAATCAATGGAAACGCGCACGGACATTTGCCATACACTTCGCAAAAGACCTTGCTGAAATGGCTCAGACTGCTGTAACCGACTGCCATCGCTGCCTCCGTCACATTATATTTTCCAGAGCGAAGAAGTTCTGCCGCTTTTTCCATTCGCAGTGACCGTAGATACTGGGGAATCGTCATTCCGGTCTCTTGGGAAAACGTTCGGCTCAGATAAAAAATACTGCACCCAATTTCCCGACCGATCTCCTCCAACGAAGGAGGCTCTTCTAATTTTCCCTGAATAAGCGTCTTGACCCGCTCCACCCGTTCTCGAGTCACTCGCTTTTGGCGAGCGCAAAAAAGTTCCTGCTCGTGGGGGGTAAAGAGCATCGCCGACATCACTTCCAACGCCTTGCTAAAATACCAGATCGCCTGCGCCGCTCCATTCACCGGTGGCATCACGAGCGATGCGGCCAAGAGCCGATGCGGCATCGAGATCGGAGCCGTCATTCCAAAATCCGTCCCAGTCCGCTTTTCCTCCAGCCAGCGGCGCACGATTGGATAGAGTTGATCCTCGTGCC
>CAZKRU010000064.1:0-25674 GCA_964555235.1 uncultured Verrucomicrobiota bacterium | reverse complement strand
TACGAGTGGATGGTTTTTTTCTGTTTTGGAGACCAATGAAATCCAAACGCTTTGCACCCCCGCCTGCAACGCTATGCGTAGCATTGCGGGCAGGTTGGCGGGCTTAGCGAGAGATGAATCCACTTCACAGCCGTGTCAGCACGTTCCACGGGCAGGAGCTTTGTGTGAACCTTCTTCTGGATCAAACCGTACTTAGGCAACACACGGGATGGCAGGCATTAATCCCAACTCGGTCAGGAGGGCCTGATCTTCATCAACGCCCGGATTATCGGCCGTGAGAAGTTTATCTCCGTAGAAAATGGAATTGGCTCCCGCAAAGAAACAGAGTGCCTGTCCCTCTTTACTCAAACGAGTGCGCCCCGCCGAGAGACGGACTTTCGACTTTGGAAAAAAGACCCGGGTCGTTGCCACCATCCGTACCAACTCAAAAATATCAATCGCCGGCTGATTTTCCAAAGGAGTCCCCGGAATCGCCGTCAGACAATTGATTGGGATACTTTCCGGCACAGGATCCAACGCGCTCAGCTCCAGAAGAAGCCGAAGACGGTCTTCGACACTCTCCCCCAGTCCGAGAATTCCTCCACAACAGACCGACATTCCAGCGTTTTGAACATGTCGAATCGTATTCAACCGATCGTCATAGGTGTGGGTAGAAACAATCTTTCCGTAATGTTCACGGCTCGTATCCAAATTGTGGTTGTAGGCGGTTACCCCCGCTTCTTTTAAGGCTTGAGCCGCTCCAGGAGTCAGATTTCCCAAGGTCACACAAACTTCCATCCCCAACTTACTCACCTCTCGAACTGTCTCCAAAACCGTTTCAAAACGCGGATCTCCTTCGCGAACTCCCTTCCATGCCGCCCCCATACAAAAACGCGTCGAACCGGCCTCCTTGGCTCGTTCCGCCACCGGAAGAACCTCTTCCTTACTCATCAATTGTCCTGCTTCGACTTCCGTTTTGTAATGGGCACTCTGCGCGCAATAAGAGCAATCTTCACTACAGCCCCCGGTCTTAATACTGAGCAAGGTGCAGAGCTGAATTCCCTCCTGCTCTTTCCAATTCTGCTCGTAAACAGAACGACCCCGCTTCAGGAGTTCGAAAAGAGGAAGCTCATAAACCTCGCGAATCTGTTGCAACGTAACGGAATTCATGAAATGAAATTTGCCAAAATTCCCCAACTTGGCAACCCCTTTGAAACAAAATCCCCAATCATTAGCGTAAAACCCAAATCACTGATTTTTTCACACAAAGCTTCAGCCCCCGTGCTCGTGGGGCAATGAGTGGAGAGAACAGGATCATCTCTCTCGCCAAGTTCGCCAACCTGCCCGCAATGCTACGCATAGCGTTGCAGGCGGGGGTGCGAAGGGTTGAATTCCGATTTAAAAACAAAAAAGGGTTTCTTGGCGGCTTGCTCTTTTATTTAAAATTCGTTTCATGGACGCTCTGGTGATGATTCCACCAGATGGCACCTCCAACGGATAAAAATGCAAAAATAATGGTCCATCGTACCACTGAATTTCGACGGGCTTCTTCCGCTTTCGATTTCTCCACTTCCTCCGCTTCGCGCTGGATCCTTAGACGTTCATGAACGGCTGCAGCAAGCTGATCACTCTTCTTGCGAAGGTCATTCATGTCTGTGATAAATCGCTCCAACTCCTTGCGTTGCTCTCCCTGGCTCTTGGCGAGATCCGCCTCAAGGACAAGCTTCAACTCCTCAAATTTCACCCATTCTTCTTTTGTCATCTGTGCACGATGCGCCAAGGTCAACCATCGATTGTATTGAACACGGCGCTCCTGGATTTTTCCATCCAGGACCGTCGCCTCCGCCTCTTGTTGGAGCTCTAGTTTGATCTTAGCAACAATCAAAGGAATTCGGGGAAGAAGACGATCCTCAAATTCAGGGCCGCGGCCCGCACGACTCTCTTGTGCAAAACGTTGAGCCGTTCGACTCACCAGTTGGAAATCGTAATCGTCCCAAGTCTGAATCGGTTTCCCAAAATCCATGATCCGAAGGGTCGGCAAAAGACTCTCTCCCGCCCGAAGCGTGCCATCCAGTCCTGAGATCCAATCCGCTAAGGAGGCAGCAGAAGGAATCTGAATCACCTTCACCTCCTCGGCAAACACCCAAAGAGCGGAAGCCATCAACATCAGACAAACGCGACGCATTCCCTTTCTCCCCTCAAATTCCCCGCTTATTCCGTCAACACCGCTCGAATTCGTTCCGAGATCGCCTTAAACTTATTCGTAATATCCGCTCCATTGGTCGCATAATAGTAGGCCCCTTCCGGTTGAGTCGATTGATAGCCGGAATACCGCGTATCATTCGCAAGATTGATCAAAATATTCGAGGAGGATCCCGCAAATCCGACCGTAAAGACCGTGACATTACTCAAGCGTGCCTGCCAACAAATATTGCTCGCCACCCGGTCTGCCTCTTCCTCCCACCAACTTTGATTGGTATAGAGGTTCGTTGTTGAATAGTAATTCGTCGCGTTCGGTTGCACATACCCGTTCGAACTCATGCAATAGACCGTCAGAGGTCTCGAAGAAAAACCCATCGGCAGGATATAGAGTTGATTGCTCGAAGGCTCTCGAACAAAGGAAGCCAATTGATCAATTCCGGTGCCAGCACCCGAATTCGTAATTTTTCGAACCACAATCATATTGGTGAAAACATTACTCTGGAAATTCCCCGAAGTGTTCGTGTAGATCCCTGAGGTCAACGTATACGCTCCAGAAGCCGCATCAAAATACATCGTCCGATTCTGATAAACATCTCCATTCATCGAAAAGGTCGTCATTCCATTCGTAAACGGCACTCCGAGAAGATTCGTCGAACGCATATTCGTAAAGAGCGGGGACCATCCTCCATTCGTGTAATACAGAAATCCGTTCGTAAAGTTATTAGCACTCGCCAAGGGATCCCACTGAAGCATGTTCGTAAAACGGTCCGAGGTACTCGTTCCTGAATTGTTCCGCCAAATATTCACCTGCGGATAATCATTGGTCTGGTGATTCGTCCAGTAAAAATGAGGAAGTCCATTAAAGGTGACGGATCCATTTACGATCATGTCAAGATTGGTGTATCCCGGATGAAACTGAACCAAATGCTGATTGGCCTTCAATCGAACCAATGTCGCCATGCGATTGGTCGTGTAGGAAATAAAATTGGAAACCACCACGGTCGGGTTGGTCATGGAAACGGGCGATCCTTTGTTCGTATAATAAAAATTGACCGCATTATCCGCATTGAGCTGAATTGAGTTGGTTCGATAAAAATTGGTGGAGAGCGTGCTGTTCGTAGACAACGACCCAGCAGAATAAAGTTTCGTTTCCATGAGATAGGTCACCGAACCCGGCCAGTTCGTCACCCAGACATTCGTAAAATACTTCGAAGAAGCGGCCTCATTGGTTGTGATCACATTGGTTGCATGAAAACGAAGCGTCGAAGAATCCGAAACGAAGTCGCTATTGGTCGTCTGACGGGGGAAGGCATTCGTCGTCCCACGAACATCATTTGTCCATGCAGAAGCGGGAGGCCCGACCAAGACATTGGTAAACCCAGGAGCAAACCCCAGAGAGCGAAATCCGTTAAACTGTCCATCGGTAAAGAAGACGAGAAACTTGAGCGTATTCGGATCATTCCAAGCATTGGTATCCCCATAATAAAGCGTTTCAATCCCCATCCGAAGCCCTTCCGGCGCAACCGTATAATTTTCAAATCGGATTCCTCCCTTATAGGTGGAACTCGTATTCGTATCCATAGCGTTCGTCCCCCTCGCCCAAAAATTACTCGTCATTGCCATGTCGAGTCGCGCTTCCGATGCAAAGGAACTGATCGAAATCAGATCGCTATTCGTATCAAATTGAGAAAGGAAGTTCGTCACCGCTCCTGGTAAATTTGTATATCCTCCGTTATTCTCCATGGATCCCGATCGATCCAAGACAATCGCAATCAGTCGAGGGCGTCGCTGGGCCGTCCCCTTTCCGCGAATGACCATTTTTGACATCCCACCGGAAACAGGCAAAAAGAACGTGTGAACATCGGTATTTGCGTAGGTGAAAGCAGCATTCACCTCTCCCTTGGAACCGACCTGAATGACGTTCGACATAAAGCTATTCACTCCGTCATCCGTTCCATATTTGTAGATATGCTCGAAGTACGTTCCTCCCGTCAACGGATCCACCTTGGCTGACGAGGCACTGTAAACCGCTGCCGAATTCGTTAAATCTCCCAACTTACTGTAGTTCGCAACCGCAATTTGGCGCATCGCCTCAGAAACTGCCGCGTGACCCGCCGCGCCATTCTGAACCCCCATCAAAACCGCTGAATCGATCGCACGACTCAATCGGGCGTCATGCATATAAATATGCCCCCAATCGATTCCCAACGCCATCATCATGACCATGAGACTGATCGCACCTGCGTAGAGAATCATTGTTTGGCTGCGAATTTCAGAGCGTGTGATTAGTTTCATGACAAATCTCCGGTTCAGGGGGATACAAAAAAAGCCTTGTCGTAAAGTTGTTCCGGTAAGCCGTAGGAAATCATCCGAGACTTATTGGAATAAAAAATTTCACATACATAAAGATACTTCCCAACTGTGACATTCGTCACCAACGCCGGCCGAAGGGTGAAAGGATTGTTCGTCACCCCGGAAAGAACCACCTTCGACTGCATGATCGCATTACTGGTGCCGCCATTAAATCCAAAAGCGGCCCACCCATCATTCGTTAACACCGTTGAGCCAGCACTGACGCGTTCCAACTTTGTTACCAAAATCCCCCCATTCTGATAAAAGGTGTTCGAACTAACCGAACTCGTGCAGGAGAGAAGCGCCGCCTCAACGCCCAATGCAACATTATCTGTTTGTGACTTCGCCGCAAAATTAGCCCCCTCACGCGCCGCATTCGTAAAAGCCTGCTGGCGGGACATCATCAATCCAAAGTCAAGAAGTCCTCCGAGAGTCGCCAAAAAGAGTGATCCAAAGAGCGCAAATTCGACGAGCGCCTGACTGCGTGATTTTGAGCAAAAAAATGTGTGCGGCAAGTTTTTCATCAGACTCCTAATTGGTGTACCGACTCACATTAGTCAAACCCCAAGGCTCATTGATAAAGATGCAAGTATAGCTGACTTTGTAGTAGTTACTTCCAAAAACACCCCCCGATCCTCCCCCAAAGAAATTTACGAGACCGTTGATGGGTGTCATGATCTTCACGGGATATCCCACTCCGATCTCCACATATTGCGTCACATTATCGTCCGAACGTGTTCCAGGACCGAGGTTCCGCGCGGAATTCGTAGAGGAATAATTCCGAATGGTAATATGAGGCCACCCCATCGGGGAATTTGAATTGGCCACATTCGTGATCGTCATCATATTTCGCTTCATCATTTCAAAAATCGCAATCTCCCGGGACATCGGCCTTGAAGTATCATACGGATCTGCCACCAAGATGTTGGTTCGAGCTCCTCCTGCAACCGGAATATTGAGTTTCACCCAGCTATTCGGCACTTCATTGGTCGTCAAAATTCGCCCTGTAATTGCCACACGTCCCCCTTCACGAACCGCATGCGTCACTGTCTGTTTGACATAAAAAATGTAAGCAAAATCAATCATCCCCATCAGCCCGAGAAAAACCATCGGAAGAACAATCGCCGTTTCAACGAGCGAAACACTTCGTTTTCCCTGAAGCCGTTGGCGGGAGCGAAGGAACATTAGAAATTCCCTTTCGACATCTGGACCGCCGCAGGTCCCAGGATTACAATAAACATCGCTGGAAAAATAAAGAGCACCAGGGGAATCATGATTTTAACGGGAGTCTTCATCGCTTTTTCCTCCGCCCGTTGACGACGTTTCGTCCGAAGGGTGTCTGTCTGAACCCGAATGACTTCGACCAAGCTTCCGCCCATTTTTGAAATATAAGAAACTGCCGTCAAAAAGTTCCGTAAATCATCCAATCCAATTCGCTCTGATAAATCCTTAAGCGCGTCATTGCGGCTTTTCCCGAGGCGAATTTCATTCAGCGTCAGATTCAATTCGTCCGTTAACGGCCCGGTCGTCTTCTCTGCCACCAGCGCAATCGCTCCGTCAAAGGAAACCCCTGATTCTACACCAATGCTAACCAGGTCAAAGGTGAACGGCAACGCCTTCTGGATCTCACTTTGCCGCTTGGATCCTTTGCTCTGAATAATTCCGAGCGGCATTCGATAACCGAGAATCCCTGAAATCGCGATTAATCCCCAAGTCATCTGATCCTTTGGCTTCGAAAGGGTGAGAAAGAAAAAGAAGATCGGAAGGCCGATCAAAAAAATCCATGAAAGCGTGGTGATTTGCGTCGGAGTCACTTTTCCCGTCATCCCTGCCTTCGCAATATCCTTGCGGCATTGATCCAACATTCCGACCGGCGTTACCGTTGCAAAAAGTTTTGAAAATTTATCCGCCAAAGGAAGTAAAACACGAACCGCCAAGCTCTTCTGCATGACTTCTTGATCCCGAAGTCCCCCTAATTTATTCTGAGCCGCAGCATTTTGAACTTTCTGCAGACGCTCGACCACTCGCATCGGTTCTTGAGATTGAAACGAGAACGCGAGCAACAGAAAAAAGGCAATGACCGCAATATATAGCAAGATGATCATAAACTTTTAGCTATCAATTAGATCCTACGTTCTAACACTACAATTCGTCAACTTTAATTCCCGACTTCCTTGTCATCTCTCGCCCGACGTTCTCGCTAACGCCACTATGATTTGGAATCTAGTGAATGTACCTCATCCTACGCGAAAAACAAGTCGCCCTCCCGTAAATATATTTTAAATGTAAGTCTTGACGGTGGAAAGATTTCAAATCCAATTTTTTATGCAATCAAGTGTAAAAACGAGAGTCTTTTGTTTACCCCTGCGTGCGTGGCGATCCCCTAAAGAACAAAAGTGCTAAGATCTGTTTCTCGCCAAGTTCGCTAAGCCGCCAAGAAACCTTCTTTTGTTTTTAACCATTGGTGCCCAAAACAGGAAATGAGAAAGACAGAAATTTTACCTGAGATACACTCGAAAGTGACGAAAAGTAAGACTCCCAAGTTGGAGGCGGACTCCTTTGGAGTCCTTTTCAGGATCGATCCATCGGACTCAAACTCGTTTGAGCCGGTGGATCGAGTCCGTGAAAAGACGTCCGTCGGACGACACCTCCAACTCTCTCTCCTTCTTGAATTCAATCCTTCGCGCCTAGGCGAACTTGGCGAGAGATAAATCCCATCCCCCCCCACAGATTGCCACATGGAACAGGGGTTGAAGCTCTGCTCAGCGATCTCTGCGCGGAAAAACATCCCCTTCTGTGAGTTCATCGTTAAGCCCTCGGATGAGCCTGACGGTAAACCTTTTGCAACCGTTCCGACGAAACCGCGGTATAAATCTGAGTCGTCGTTAAGTGGGCGTGCCCCAAAAGCTCCTGAACGCTTCTCAAGTCCGCGCCGCGATTCAAAAGATGCGTGGCAAACGAATGCCGGAGTTTGTGAGGGCTGATTCCGGCATCCAATCCGGCGAGTCGGAGATATTCCTTCAATAAAAGCTGGATCGATCGAGCCGTCAGAGGTCGACCGGTTCCCGAAACAAAAAGCGTCTCGCCCCTCCACGGACAGTATTCGCGATAAGTCTTCAATGTCACCACCGCTTCTGTCCCCACCACGACTAACCGCTCTTTGCGTCCTTTTCCAACCACCCGAGCAATTCCCTCGTTCAAATCGAAGTCGCTCCATTGAAGCTTCGCCAGCTCATGCAATCGCATCCCTGTGCTGTAGAGAGTCTCCAGCCAGGCGCGATCCCGCCAATACTGCCATTCCGCCCAGGGCCGGCCACGTGACGGTTTCGATCGTGTAGCAACTTTGATCCATTTTTGATTCGGAGCCGCAAGCAAGAGATCGATCTGATTCTCGGTCAAAAAAACCGGAAGTCGCTTCGGCAACTTGGGAAGGGTTACCTCACGAACTGGATTTTCCTTCCACCATCCCTGTCGAACGCCGTACGTGTAAAAAGATCGAAGCGCCGCAAATCGCAAACGAATGCTCGAAGGCCCCAGCTTGCTTCGAATCGAGAGATCGTAAAGATATCGCTTCAAATCGGTGGGACGAAAGTCCTCCCAAGGCCGATCTCCGCCCCACTTCCGAAACTCACGAAGGGCCTGGGAATAATTCCGAATGGAGAGCGCGGAACGACCCCGTTGCTCCATTGCTTGAAAGAATGCTGCCGTGAGGTCGGGCATTGCCTTGGATTAAACTTTCGGAACCGCCGCAAGAAGGCGCTGGGTGTATTCGTGTTGGGGATTTTGGTAAATCGCTTCCGCCGAAGCTGCCTCGACAATTTCTCCCTGATTCATCACCAGAACGTCATCACTGAGATGCTCTACCACGGCGAGATCGTGGGCGATAAAAAGATAGGTCAATCCGAGCTCCTCCTGCAAATCCTGAAGGAGATTCACAATTTGCGCCTGGACTGAAACGTCCAAGGCACTCACCGGTTCATCACAGATGATAAACTCCGGTTCTACTGCCAAGGCCCGGGCAATCCCAATTCGCTGACGTTGACCGCCGCTAAATTCATGCGGGTAACGATTCAAATGCTCTTCCTTGAGGCCGACTTTTGTCAATAACCGGGCCACTCGTTCTCGACGTGCCTCGACACTCATTTCGGGAAAATGAATCTCCAGTGCCTCTCCCACAATTGAAAGAACTTTCAACCGGGGATTGAGTGAATTAAACGGATCCTGAAAAATCATCTGCATCCGCTTCCGATAGGGACGGAACTGCGAATTGGAGAGAGTCAGAAGATTCTCACCCCGATAAAGAACCTCACCGCCGGTGGTCGGGGTCAGACGAATCAACGCTCGTCCTAACGTCGATTTCCCACTCCCGCTCTCCCCTACCAATCCCATCGTCGTTCCCTTCCGAATGGAGAATGAGACATTTTCCACGGCCTTCACCTGATTGACGACTCGACGCAAGAGCCCTCCGTAAACTGGATAATGGACCCGGAGCTGGCGAACTTCCAAAAGGGTTTCAGGCGTCGAGTTGGGCATAATCAATCGTGGTGAGGCGTCTCTGATGTTGTCCGAGTTTTGGAACGCAGGCAATCAACGCTTTGGTGTAAGGATGCTGGGGATTTTGGAGCACTTCCTGGGTGAGTCCTCGTTCGACGATTTTCCCGCGGAACATAACTGCGACCTCATCGGCAAATCCGGAAATGATTCCGAAATTATGGGTAATGAGCAAAATCGACATCTTGTGTTTCAATCGTAATTCGCGGAGCAATTCGAGGATTTGAGCCTGAATCGTCACATCCAAGGCCGTCGTCGGCTCATCCGCAATCAAGAGCTTGGGTTGACAGGCGAGCGCCATCGCAATCATCACGCGCTGTTGCATTCCACCACTGAACTCGTGCGGATAGGAATTAATACGCGCAGTGGCATCACGAATTCCGACCCCTTCCAGACAACGAATGACCTCGGCTTCGACGTTCTTGACCTCGGGGCGATGGAGTTGAATTCCCTCGGCAATCTGGCGGCCAATCGGGTGGACCGGATTCAACGAAGTGGAGGGCTCTTGAAAAACATAAGCGATCTTTTTACCGCGCACTTGCCGAATCTCCGTAGGAGAAGCCTGCAACAGTTGAATCCCTTCGAACGAGATTCTTCCACTAACATAATGTGCCGGAGGCGAAGGGAGAAGACGCGCAATGGCAAGCGCCGTCACACTTTTTCCACTTCCACTCTCCCCTACCAGCGCCAAGGTCTTCCCGTCTTCCAACGAAAGACTGACTTGATCAACGGCACGAGTCATCTTGCCCTGCTCGCCCTCGAAATCGATCGTCAGATTTTCAATTTGCAGCAAGGCACTCATGCTAATTTCCAGCGGCGCGGGCCTGAAGATGATCCCAAGCCTTTTGATAACTCTGACCCTTCAAAAAATGTCTCAGCATCGGATCGACTTCATCCGAATGACGTTTCCCGCACGCATCCAGATTTTGAATCGCTTTCAACAACTCTTCAGCCCCCTTTTTCTCGGTAATTGCCGCAAAATAATCAGACAATGCCTCTTTCACTTCTTGATACGGATCCATGAAAGCTCCTTACGAAATCAAGCGCCCAATTTCCAAATCAAATTTCCACCGACCCAGGTCATGACCGCACGACCGCGAATCGGAACGCCTTCAAAGCAGGTATTGCGAGAGAGCGATTCCGTCTCAGCCACCCGAACAATCCATTCGCAATCTGGATCAATCACCGTCACGTCCGCATCGGCCCCGACTGCCAGGGTTCCCTTGGGAAGTTTGAGCAAGCGTGCCGGTTGAATCGTTAACATCGAAATCATTCGCTTCCAATCGATCACTTTCGGTTCGATCAAGGTCTTGATGAAAATTCCGAGCTCGGTCTCCAATCCGAGCACACCGAACGGCGCATGATCGAATTCCACTTCCTTTTCATAGGGAGAATGGGGTGCGTGATCGCTCGCAAGAATTTCAATCGTTCCATCCGCAACCCCTTCCTTGAGCGCATCCTGATCGCGTTTCGTCCGGACCGGAGGATTCATTTTAAAATTGGTATCGTAACCCTTCACACATTCATCGGTGAGAAAGAGATGATGAGGAGTTACTTCTCCAAAAATCGGAATCCCCCGCTCCTTCGCCTCGCGCAATAGCCTCACAGATCCGACGCTCGAAAGATGTTGGCAGTGGACCGTCGCCCGGGTCATTTCGGAGAGAAGGATGTTACGCCCCACAATCGCCTCTTCCGCAATTGCCGGCCATCCTTTTAACCCAAGCACCGTACTCCAATAGCCTTCATTCATCACGCCCCCGGCAGAGAGCGCGTAATCCTGACAGTGATCCAAGACTGGAATGTCCAACATCGCCGCATACTCCAAAGCCCGGCGCATGAGTTCATTATTCTGAATACAATGTCCGTCATCGGTAATCGCCACAATCCCGGCTTTCTGCATCGAACCGATCGGGGCCAATTGCTCCCCTTTCATCTGCTGCGAAATACAACCGGTCGGGTAAACATTGACCACCGCATTTTCTTCAATTCGATTCAACATCCACGCAATCGTATTCGGCCCATCCACCGGTGGATTCGTGTTTGGCATCGCAACGATGGTGGTAAATCCTCCCGCCGCCGCTGCACGGGTCCCACTCGAAATCGTCTCCTTCGCGGACTGTCCCGGCTCACGCAAATGGACATGAAGATCAATCAATCCCGGTGTTACAAATTTCCCCGAGAGATCAATCACTTCCCATTTGGTATCGGGAGGAAGTTGATCCTTGGAAACAATCTTCCCATTGGCCAAATAGAGATCCCCGGTTTCATCGCGACCGGAGGCAGGATCAATGATGCGTCCTCCTTTTAAGCAACGGGGCGGATGGGGATCCCGGGGGCGAGCCGCTTGAATCATTTCGTTACTCCTTCCGGTCCATGTCCCCCGCCGAGCAAATAAAGAACGGCCATGCGGATCGCAATTCCATTGGTCACCTGCTCCAAAATCACCGAATTGAGACCGTCCGCCAATTCACTTGCCACTTCGACTCCCCGGTTAATCGGACCTGGATGCATAATCAATACATCCGGACGACACATTTTAAAACGCTTCTGAGTTAATCCAAAAAGGGAAATGTATTCACCAATGGAAGGAAACATCACCTGACGTTGCCGTTCGTGTTGAATTCGGAGAAGCATAATGACATCCGCCTCCTGAAGCACGTCATCAAACCGGTGACAAACTTTGACGCCAAGATCGAGAAATTGATGAGGCACCAAGGTTCTTGGCCCAACCAACGTCACCTCGGCTCCGCATTTGGTCAATGCCCAGATATTAGATCGCGCCACCCGACTGAAAAGAATATCGCCGCAGATGACCACTTTCAACCCCTTCAACGTTCCTCTGCGCTCGCGGATCGTGAAAGCATCCAAAAGTCCCTGCGTCGGATGCTCGTGAGAACCGTCTCCCGCGTTGATGACATGCGCATGAAGTCTTTCGGCCAGAAACTGCGCCGCTCCCGCCGCGGAATGTCTCAAGATAATATAGTCGATACTCATCGCCTGAAGATTCAGAGCGGTATCCTTCAACGTTTCCCCTTTTTTAAAGGAACTCGACTCACTCTCCATCGCCACGACATCGGCACTCAACCGTTTGGCGGCAAGATCAAAGGAAATCCGCGTCCGGGTACTTGGCTCAATAAAAAGATTCGCTACGGTCTTGCCGCGAAGCGAGGGAACTTTTTTGATCGGGCGATTCAAAACCTCTTTAAACGCGCGTGCCGTATCTAAAATCAATTCGATCTCCTCCGGACTCAACTCCCGGAGAGAAACCAAATCTTTACGCGTCCAGATACCCATTGCCCGTGATTTATAGCGACTCTTTGAAAGAATGCAAATATCGGTTTTAAGCAAACCATTTCTTCCATTTTTGGTAGGGAGACCCCTCCGAGGGCGCCGTGCAATGGGTTGCCCAACAACGTCGCTCAGCGATTTGCCAGAGCACTGGATCGAGTCCGTGAAAAAACGCTCGTCGGGAACGTCTCCTTTAATCGTTTGGACCTGTCGTCACGCGAGCGACCCGGGCGGAGGCGGCACCTTCGGAGAAGTCGCCCTACCAATCTCAGTCAGAACCACCGGATTTGATTACTCCAACATCTTCGCTCGATACGCTCCCCCCTCGGAACGGGAAATTTCAATCGTTTTCTCAACGGATTCATCGACGGGAATTTCGACCTTCCCCGAGTAAAGGGTTTTTCCACGATAATTCACCCGAATCTGATGTTCTCCTCCGGAAAGGCGCCAAGGCAACTCCTGAAGCGAAAATTCCTCCTGATTCACGACGACCTGAATGCCCGGATTCCGCGGGGCAATATTCAATTGAAGCTGTCCCGAGGGGACTTTCAACGAGAGATGCACCTCGGGTTCCAGTGGAACATCCACATAACGACTATCGCGAATGTCACTTCGTCCATCTGAAATAATCATGGCATGCTTCCCGACCGGAAGAAAAAGCCGCGCGGGGAGACGACGGAGGTTTCCATTATTGATCGAAACCCGCAAGTCCCGCACATTCGTCTCAAAGGTCACAGCCCTCCACGGGGAGACAAGAGTGAAGGTCTCCTCCTTCTGCTTCACCATTCGAGGGATCCGGTGATCCGGCTGGCCACTTTGACGGAGGGAAAAATCGTGGGAACCAATTTCCAGATGACACCCCTCCATCGGTAGATTCATCGGCACTCCATCAATCACCAACGTTCCTTCTTCAGGCCCCAACCGATAGCGTTGCGTCGCATCCAGCAAGATGATCTTCAAGTATGGCTCTGAAAAAGCCTGATCCGAGCTCACCCGAATGGATTTATCCTCATCCCGCAGGAGAACGCGTTTTAAGGCCGATCGGGTTCCCCTTTGGAAATAGACAAAGTAAACCCCACTTTCCTGAGTCCGGAACGGACCACTGGCCGTCGTCTCCTCCAAGACTTTTTTCCCATTTGAATTATAAATCGAGTAGTTGACCCCATCTTGTTGAACTTGCACCTGCATGGGATACCAGTGAATTTCCGGTCCTGAATTCGAAAGCACCAAAAAACGAATCCCCAACCCTACCGCGACCATCACCGCCAGCACTCCAATGATTTTAGAAGCGACCCGGGTCTTATGAGCGCGAATCCCCTGCTCAATATATTCGAGTTGGCGGCTTGCCAAATTATCATACTCCGACGATATCCACCCTTTCTCCTTAATCTCCCCTCTGAAATTGTGACAAGTCGTCTGAATTTCCGACCACTTCAACTTCTGCAAGTCTCGCGATTGGACACGTTGACGAAGTCCCTCTTGAATCGCGATCGACTGCCGAAAACGCTCGATTTGATCCAAAACGGGTGTCTGATCCTCTTCTCGAAATGTGGGAGGAATTTCACGCAGAGCAGTCTCCGCTTGAATAAAGTTCCCTTCCACAGCCAGAGCTGCGGCGCGGGTGATGACTTGTTGATAGGAAATATTCCGAAGCTGAAGGTCGGAGAGGGATTTCTGCGCTTGCGCCAGCTTGCTTTGTAGAGGAAGAATTTGCTTATCTGGAAGGTGAAGAAGTGCCGCCGTGGCAGCCAGATCGGAAATTCGAAACGTTCCCGTCCCTCTCAACAGAACCCCTAAACGCAGCAGAACCCCCAGCGCCTCAGTTGTCCAAGGCCAGCTTGGCTTTTGCACCACATGGGTCTCCTTATAATGCATGAGAAAATTAACCCCTTCGCTGCATTCCTTTTTGTAGCGCTGCAAAACCTGGTCCATCACTCCGATCTTTTGATCCCAGTTCTCACGAGGATTCCACTGAAAATTCCATTGCTGTGGACTCTTCAGAAGTGGCTCCGTCACGGCGATATAAGGCTCCAATGCATCCAAAAATCCCTGGAGTTTCATGGACGCCTCGCTGACACTGATTAAATGATTCTGATGGGAAAACTGAAGCACCTGTTGATCCAACACCTCCCATAAGGGACGAACCGTCTCCAGCCGCACCTTCCCAACTCGCTCCCGCAAAAAATGAGAAATGCCAAAAAAGACTAAAAACTCAATCTGAGCATCATTGGTGGCAAACTCCTTCTTCTCGCAAAGAATCAACCAAAACTCCTTCATCCGATGAATCAGCGACTGTAAAGAGCGATCCCACTGTGAGTGATCCTGCGGCGTCCAAGTAGAACTCGCCTTCGTGTTTTCAAGCTGAACCGCTTCCAGCGCTGCCGTGAGGGTAGAAAGAAGAATGGGCGACATGAGGGGGGGGGATAGATATCTACTTCGCCCGAAATCTATCGAAGTTTTCTAAGCAATACAAATGGAATCCAAATTTTCTCTCCAAATTTAACTTTAAAAATAAATTGGATCCTGGGATAAATTCGTTAAGGTACTAATTATGGCGTGGATGCCCTATTCCGAAGAACACCGTCCGGTCTTTCACTTTCGTGGGCATCCCGTCTTTGCCACGGTCTTCCTGATCGTATTGCATTCAGCTTCCACCATCGCCCTCAGTCTTCTTCAGGGATTCCATCACCCGGAGTGGATTAAGGCATTATCTTTTTTCAATTCAGATGTCTTTCACCGATATCACCTCTGGAAACTCTTCACTTATCCCCTGGTCCACTTTCCTGATTTGAATTTTCTTTGGGGGATGATCATTCTTTTTCAATTCGGAAAAACCCTCGAACAGTATTTAGGAAGAAACTCGTTCCTTTTTTTTTACATCTCTCTCGCGATTCTTCCCGCTCTGATTTTAACCATCGCAACTCCTTGGATCTCCGTATCCTTAAATGGAGCACTTTACTTACACTTTGCCCTAATGGTCGCCTGCGCCACGATTGAGCCGAATGACGAAATATTCTTTTTCAGAGCGGGGCTCCAACTCAAATGGCTGACTCTGATCGTCTTTGCTCTCTTTGCCTTGAGCGCGATCGCCGCGAATGACTGGCCTGGAATGGTCAGTCTAATCGTTAGCTGTTCACTCGCCTACCAAGGCGCCCGCTGGTTTGTCGAAGGAACACACCCGGTACAGGAATTGGTGGAAAAGCTTCGAAATAAAACCACTCCTCCCGCATTGAACGCTCCTGAAGAAACCGCGGTGGATGAAAGTATCGACTCCATTTTAGAGAAAATCTCGAAATCCGGAATTAAAAGCCTGAGCAGTTCGGAGCGAGATGCACTGGAAAAAGCGCGACTGGAACTGCTTAAGAAGGAGCAGAAGACGTAGTTTTTCGCTCACGGAAAAAGGCGATGGCCGCCGAGTATCCGTGAACATAACTCAAATCCCCAATCGGCCCGATCTCGCCATTGGCAAAAAATCCGGCAACGGGAACCTCAGGGAAAAATTCGTCCAACGCTTGAGCATCATGATGTTGTGCTCCAAATAAGCCCCGCCCCCGCCCCGTACAACTAAAGAGAAGCGCCGCAATGGCAGGACGGCGTACCATCTTCTTTTGAGCGCGTTGAAGGATTCCTGTCAGATCCTCCGATGCCGCCGAAGCATCCCGTAATTGGTACTGCAAGGTCTGCCCCAAACGCGGAAATCCACCAATGGCGACGGCTCCCGTCTGAGGATCCGCACCAAAGATATTTCGAACGAGAAAATTTCCCTGCTGAAAATCGTCGACATATTCATTCACCGCAAGCCCGGCAAAAATCTGTCCCTGCGCCTTTTCCTTCTCCCCTTTTGAAAGCGAATTAAACGCGCCGTTCAACACCTCCAGAGCGGGACGCGTTCCCAAACCATAAAGGACGTTTTCCTCCACGCGAGTCACCGTCATCGGATCCCCAATCGGACGACATCCTTGCGATACCAGCGTCGTGATTTCGATCGGACCGGAGAACCCAAGTGCAACACCGCCCTCGACCAGATGATCATTTAGATAAACCCAGGTTTTCGTCTGGTGAGGAATCCCACTCGAGAGCGCCCCAATAATCGGGATTCCGGGATAAGCCAAATTCCACTGTTGGAGCCATGACTCGATGGCAATCTGAAAAGGATCCGCCAAAACAATCCATCCCCGCGCCTTCTCTGCCCGAAGCCCGGTTTCCTCCCAAATTTCCTCGGGGGACGCCACCTCTTGCAAATTCCCCTCCGGAATGGGTACCGCCTTCACTTGAACCCCGGGAAGCGACAAGAGCAAAAGCGAAAAACCGGACTCCGCTTCGCTTTCACAATTTCGACCAATCAATCCGATCGCACTACAACCGACCAACGTCGGGACCCTCGCATGAAGCCGAACCACCTCGAGAAGATCCTCCATGTGACTCATGTAATCCGGAGAGGCAAAGATAAATCCGAGGGTCGGGGGCTGCCCTAACTCTTCACGCATCATCACAGCCGTTTGCTGAATTCGCGATTCATCAAAGACTCCACTCACCAACCGACTGACGGCACCAAAACTCATGATTCCATCAATATAACGCAGCTCCGCCCGGCGTCGAGGGGGAAGTCGATTTTGTTGGTGATCATTGCTGGTGGCAGTAGGAGATGAAAATTTTCCTGCCACAAAAAGCACAGAATGCACAAAGGTTGTGTGGCTTTTGTGCTTTTTGTGGCAGAATTCAACCGAATCCGAAGCATTTCCAAGTTCGAATCACTCCTCATCGCGATTTTCAATAAGATTTCCTTCACTTCAGTGAACGAAAAGCCTCCCTAGGGAATCTTATCTTTATTAGTGAGGATTATGTTCGGTTGTTATTTTTTAATGATGGATTATAGTTCAATTAACCAATTTACGACAGTTTCTGACAAAAAATGAAAGGGGGTGAGTTCAAAATGATCAAAAATCTAAAAGTTCAAGTGAAAGAGGCACTCCGCCAATTGAAGACCAAGAAATCAGGCCAAACCCTTGTGGAATATGCACTGATTCTGGCCTTTATCGCTGTGGTTGCCATTGTGGTCCTCCAGGCCCTCGGTACCCAAGTAAAGAGCAAATTCTCGCAAATTAGCTCTGCTCTTCAAAACGCGTCCTAACGGACTGCGCCTCTCTCGCCCAGGCGGGGAGGAGCCCTCAAAAGCTCCCCCCCGCCTGTTTCTTTTTGCCCCCCGTCCCTCATTTCGTCTACTCTCTCGGGGTGACTCGCATCTTGATGATTCGTGGAGGAGCCCTCGGTGATTTCATCGTCACCCTTCCACCCCTTGCTCTCCTCCGCCAAACCTTCCCCAATGCGCAGATCGAACTCCTCGGCCAGCCGATTCCGGCATCAGTCGCTCTTCATCGCTCTTATTTGAATGCCGTTCATCCCCTCGATTCCGCTCGATGGATTCCCTTCTTTCATCCCACGATACCGCTTCCTGAAATCGATCGTCAATTTTTCCAATCGTTCGACTTGATCCTCTCGTTCCTCTCCGATCCGGAGGGAATCTTTCACCAACGCCTGCACGAATGTCCGGTCAAAAAAATTCTTCGACACCCCCCGCATCCCGCGAATGAGCCCGCCTTCCTCCACTTTTCAAAAATTCTTCATCCCTTGGGAATTTCACTTCCACCGCTTCCTCCAAAGATTCATCTTCTCCCTGAGGACGAACGTGAAGCAGACCTTTTTCTCAAAACGATTCCGCGCCGATTTCTCGCCTTTCACCCGGGAAGTGGGAGTCCTCTCAAAAACTGGCCGTTGGAAAATTGGAAAAAACTTCTGAAGGAGCTCTACCGGGAAGGAATCGAATCATTTGTCGGAATCATCGGAGAGGCCGAGTCCTCTGACTCTCTCCAAAGAGTCTTTCAGGAGCTTCCGATTCTCTGGGCAAAGTCGCTCCCACTTCCAACGCTCGCGGCAATCCTTCAACGCTCCAGCGGCTACTTCGGACACGACTCAGGAATCGCTCACCTTGCTCGATCCGTGGAGACTCCAACTCTGGCAATCTGGGGACCTCACTCCGATCCTCGGGTCTGGGCCCCTCCCGGAGCAATCATCATTCGTGGAAATCCGTGGCCCAACGTCGATGCGGTGTTAAGCCACTGGCAAAAAACTCAATAAACGTCTTTCAAATACCGTTTTTCAACTTTTGCAAAAGTTTCGTTGATATACTTCTCTGCCTCTTCCTTGGAGAGTCCGCCCTCTTTTTGAGCAATATCAATCAAGGCTTGGTGAACGTCTCGCGCCATCCGTTTGGCATCGCCGCAGACATAGAAATAAGCACCCGATTGAAGCCATTTCCAGAGCTCCGCGCTCTCTTCCATCATCCGGGTCTGCACATAAATCTTCTGAGCCTGATCTCGTGAAAACGCGGTGCTCAATTTGTGGAGCTCCCCTTTTTGCTGGAATTCCGCAAACTCTTCCTCGTAGAGATAGTCGCACTTCGCCTTTTGATCACCAAAGAAAAGCCAGTTCCGCCCCGTCGCACCGGTTGCCACACGCTCTTGAAGAAATGCGCGAAAGGGAGCAATTCCTGTTCCCGGTCCAACCATGATGATATCCGTCTCTCCCGAGGGAAGATGAAAATGCCGAGTCGGCTGGACATAAACCGGGCTGTTATTCTCCGTCAACGAGGCATGATATCCGAGGTAGCCGGAGGCGATCCCCATCTTTTCGCGTCCGTGAGAGGAATATTTTACAACTGCCACGGTCAAATGCACTTCCTTCGGAAATGCCTTGGGCGATGAGGCGATCGAGTACAACCGGGGAGCGACTTTATTGACAAGCCCCAAGAACTCCGTCGGAGTCAATTTCACTTCACGGTATTCTTTGAGAATATCAACATAGTCCCGATCAAAAACATACTGATCAAGGGATTCTTCATTCGCAATGATCTGTAACAGGGCCTCTTTCTTTTCACCTGCCGGAATTTTTTCCACAATCCCTTTCACAAACTTCTTACTGGCCCGGTTGAGAATATATCCCGAGGTCAACGCCTCCTTGAGTGAGATCGTCGTATTGTTTGCCGCAGGAACCGCCTCCGACTCATTCCACTGCTGAAGCGATAGCAAATCATTCACCAAAGAGGGAACATTCTTCGGCAAAACGGCAAGTGAATCCCCCACATGATAGCTCAGACCGCTCTCCCCCAGATCGACCACAATATGACGCGTATCTTTTTCGGATCCGGCCTTGTTCAAGAGACGGTTCTCCTTGATTTTCGCCTGATACGGGTTGGCTCTCGAATAAAGTGCGGGTGTCGTTGCGCTCATAGTTTCTCCTTGGGTAAAAAAACGTGCTAGCAGTCTATCCGACTTAGACAAGTCCGAAGTCCTTGCTGGACGAACGTCGGTCTTCCCACTAGCGTGCGGCTTCACATGAATTCACGTGTTACCGGTTGTCTGGCCGTTGTCCTATTTCTAGCGCTGGCGGTCAGTGTCATTTTAAATCTGATTTTTGCAGGCAGTCTTCACTCACGACACGCATCGATCACCGAAAGTGATTGGGAACCAGAGTTTCAAGAGATCATCCTGAGTGGCGCACAGCATCACGACAAAATTGCGGTAATTGATCTCGTCGGACTGATCAGCAACCAAGTCCCCGGTGAAATGGGCGATTCGATGGTCGACGATGTAATTTTAAAACTGAAACGTGCCCGCAAGGAAGAAGAAGTCAAAGGGGTTGTTCTGCGAATTGATTCTCCCGGAGGCGAAGTTCTTGCCAGTGACCTTCTCTATCGCGAGGTGGCTCTGACCCGGAAAGAAAAGCCGGTCGTCGTTTATATGGAATCCGTCGCCGCTTCCGGCGGATATTATGCCGCCATGGGATCAACCTTTGTGATGGCAAACGAGTTAACGATTACCGCCAGCATTGGGGTCATCATGCAGACCATCAATTACAAGGATCTTCTGGATAAAATTGGCGTCAAAGCACTGACCTTTAAGTCCGGAAAAATGAAGGATCTTCTCAATCCTGCTCGAGAGGTGACGCCGGAAGAGAGCAAGATGGTTCAAGATTTGATCAACGAGACTTACGAAAAATTTGTCGGGATTGTCGCCAAAGAACGCAAACTCGATCTTGCTGCCCTCAAGACGGGCCTTGCCGACGGACGCATTCTTTCGGGTCGTCAGGCTCGCGATGCCAATCTCGTGGATGGGCTCGGGTATTTCGAAGATGCTACGAAAAAGGCTTCCGAGTTAGCGCATCTAGAAGAGGCTCAAATCGTCCGGTACGTGGTTCCGTTTCACTGGGATCGGTTCTTGAGAATTCTCGGAAAATCCGATATTGGACGAGTGCAAGTTCAACTGGCACCGAACTCGCTCCAGCTCCAATCCGGCCATTTCTACTACCTCTCGCCCCATCTCTTCGGCCGTGAATGAAGAATCCCTCCATCGGCTGAAGCAGCTTCATCCCGAAATTCTCGCAAAATTAGGATTTTGCTATCTCACTTTATTTCTTTTCTCAATCTTCGTTGGCCTGACCCTTTGGCAGCGCAGAGATTCACTTCACTTTGGGAAAGTCATCCCTCTTGAGATTCCACTCCCGATTGGGCTTGCCGGTTTTCTATTCTTATTGGGAAATCTTTTTCTCTTAAAGAGTGGGCTGGGGCTGATCTTGGCAATCGTCGGGGTTTTCCTGATTTTTTATTCGGCCAAAATCCCTTGGAAAACCCAACTCGGCCTGCACCAGCTTTCAACAGGCGCTCTGCTCGGTCTGATTCTCGCGCTGGGACTTGGAATTCTCATTCCCATCGGCGCTTTAAACTTTGTGAGTCTATTCCTCTGTCAGCTCGTTGGCTACCCGATTACCATGCAGCCGGGGGTTGAGCTCTTTTTTCGCTCGAACAGTCCTTACTATCTCGCAAATTTGATCGTCTTGGTGGTGATTGCCGCGCCACTCACCGAGGAGCTTCTTTTTCGGGGCTTTCTCTATCCGCTCCTCAAACGCCATTTCTCAACTTCTTTTGCCATTCTCTTTTCCGCCCTTCTCTTCTCCGCAATGCATCAACATCTCCCCACGGCCATTCCCCTCTTTGCCTTGGGAGCTGCTTTCGCCATTGCCTACGAATACACCGGAAGCCTCCCCCTCTGCATGGGACTCCATGCGATCTTTAACGGCAGCACCGTCATCACCCTCCTCTACCTCAAGCCTTACTTGCGAGATACGCTGTAAAACGATCGCATCTCACACAAAGACAAGTGGCAGTTTTTCGCGCAGAGATCGCCGAGTCCGCTGAGAAAACGTTTTTTCACCCTCTGCGAGCACGGCGATCTCTGCGCGGAAAAAAATTCCAAACCGAACTTTCTTGTGACTTTTCGTCAACCCCGATAGCCTTCCGCGCCATGACTCTGACCTCGAAGCAACGCCGTTACCTCAAAAGCCAGGCCCATCATCTGGAGCCGACGCTCTTTGTTGGAAAAGAAGGAGTCACGGAGGCCGTCATTGAATCGGCCAAAAACTCGCTCAAGCATCATGAACTGATCAAAGTAAAATTTGCCGCTCACAAGACCGAAAAGCATGAACTTGCCCCCAAGATTGCCGAAGCCACCGGTTCGAGCTTAGTCGATATCCTCGGACATATCGCCGTGATCTTTCGTCCTCACCCGGACAAACCGGTCTTGCGACTTCCTGCCCCCTGATCGAAATAATAGCGGAGCTGGTCGTGACTCATCCGACGCCCCGTCCCCCATTCTGCGAGATAATAGCGAATCTCCTCAAAACGAAGCGTCCATCCGATCGGCGTTGAAGGAAGTTCCTGAATAATATCTTCCGTAAAATCGTGTAACGCTTTTTTGGCCAGAATCGCATCCTGCGTCGAAGAAAAAATCATCTCAAAGGCAAGCTTCTGACAGCCGCCACCGGTATACCCAAACGAAAAATCCTGTTCCGGACGAAATCCCGAATCCCCCGCAAACGAGACTCCATTTCGCAAAACCAGATAGCCCCCTTGCTCGCTATAACTCCCTTGAAAAGAATCTTGCATGAGTTGAATATTGATCGAGCTCGATCATTTTGTCGAACAAACTTCAAAGCCCTTGAGTCGATCACAGATTAACTCAGACTTCTTTCAGGAAAGGTCGTTATGGAGCGGATCTTTCAGAAAAATCTGTGTGAATCGGTGAAAATCTGCAGAGAGACGACTTGCCATCCTCTCACGACTCAGGCACGATTCCGCGCATTCAAACCTGATACCCGGAGATCTTTATGAGCAAAATCCTGCATCTCGATACCAGCCCCCGTGGCGAACGCTCCCATTCTCGCCTTCTCGCCAGTGAATTTATTCATCTCTGGAAACAAGCCCAACCCGAAGATACGGTGATCTATCGGGATCTCGGCCGGCAAGCTGTTCCTCATATTGACGAATCCTGGATCGCCGCAGCGTTTACTCCGGAGGCGAATCATACACCGCTCATGCAAAAAGACCTCAAAATTTCAGACGAATTGATCGCTGAATTTCTGGAGGCAGATCGCTACGTTTTCAGTGTTCCAATGTATAACCTCAGTATTCCTTCCCGTTTTAAAGCCTATATCGATCAAATTGTTCGTGTCGGAAAAACCTTTACCCCCGATATGAAGGGACTCGTTCATGGAAAGAAAATGCTCGTGCTCACTTCGCGAGGGGGAGTCTACCTTCCCGATACGGAAATGGGGGCTTTCGATTTTCAGGAGCCCTATCTTCGGGCCATCTTTGGATTTATGGGGGTGACTGATATTACCTTTATCCATGCACAAGGGGTGAATATGGGAGACGAGGCCCGCAAGAATGCAATGACCTCAGCCCGTGAGGAGCTCGAAGCGTTGGTCAAGACTTGGTAAATTCTGACTAGCCTTTCCGAGATTTCTTCTCCAGTTTCAAGGTTTCTCATATGAAGCGAGTTCTTTTTGTTTGCACCGGGAATATCTGTCGCAGTCCGATGGCAGAGGGACTCTTTCGTGATCTCGTGAAAAAACATTCGGATTACGAGATCCAGTCTGCAGGAATCGGAGCCATTCATGGCCAGCCTCCCAGCCCCTATGCCGTGGATGTCATGAAAGAGATCGGGGTTGATATTCAAGCGCAAAGAAGCCAACCACTGACTCCAGAATTAGTGCGTGATTCCGATGCCATTTTCGTGATGACCTACAGTCATCTTGACACCATGCTCATGATTTTTCCGGAATCCTCCGAAAAAATATTTCTCATGCGCCATTTCGAGGAAAACGTCCCTGCCTCCCAACGGGAAGTCTACGATCCGATTGGACAGACGCGTGAGGTTTATCGCGCCACACGGGAACAAATCAAGAATACACTCCCGCAAATACTCCATCACATTCAGAACCTCGGTCAGGAAGGAAAACAACCCATGTCTACGAAAACGGTTTATCTCGGCGCCGATCATGGCGGCATTGAACTCAAAGCTGCTGTTATCGAATGGCTCAAGGCCAACCACTATCGAGTCGAGGATTGCGGCGCTTTTTCTACTGAACCGGTCGATTATCCGGACTATGCCGGACCGGTTGCCCGCGCTGTTGCTTCGGGTAAAGCTCATTTCGGCGTGCTGATCTGCCGTTCCGGCATCGGCATGAATATGGCCGCAAATAAAGTTCCTGGCGTTCGCGCAGCCCTCGTCAATACCCCGGAAAATGCCACCCTCACCCGCCAGCATAACAATGCCAATGTCCTTTGTTTGGGGGCCAATGATCTGAATCCTCTCCAAGCCGTGGAGATTATTGAGGCCTTTGCCTCTGCCTCATTCGCGGGGGGACGTCACGCCAAACGAGTCGACAAGATGGAAGCACTTTGCGGAGGCGGATGTTCAAACTCGTTAGTCCCGGGCCTTTCGGAAGTCGATCCAACGATTCACGAACTGATCCAGAGTGAAGGAAAACGCCAATTCGAAAACATTGAGCTGATTGCCTCGGAAAATTTCACCAGTCGCGCAGTCATGGAGGCTCAAGGTTCCTGCCTCACGAATAAGTATGCGGAAGGTTATCCGGGAAAGCGGTGGTACGGGGGGTGCGAATTTGTTGATGAAGTCGAGCAACTTGCGATCGATCGTGCCAAGCAACTCTTCGGCGCCGAATTCGTCAATGTTCAGCCCCACTCAGGATCTCAGGCCAACATGGCCGTCTATTTTGCCTTTCTTAAACCGGGTGACACCATTCTCACGATGGATCTCTCTCATGGAGGACATTTAACGCACGGGAATAAAATGAATTTCTCGGGCCGTTTCTACCACGTGGTGCATTATGGCGTCTCCAAAAAGACCGAGACGATTGACTACGATCAACTCGCCGCCATGGCGAGCGAGCATAAACCAAAGTTAATCACAGCTGGCGCTTCGGCTTATCCCCGAATCATCAATTTTAAACGGATGCGGGAGATCGCCGATACCGTCGGAGCACTCCTCATGATCGATATGGCTCATATCGCCGGCCTCGTTGCTGCAGGAATCCATCCTTCTCCGGTTCCTTACGCCGATTTCGTCACCACGACCACCCACAAAACGCTACGTGGGCCGCGCGGTGGTCTGATCATGGCTCGTGAAAAATACGGGAAGGAATTGGATTCTCAAACGTTCCCCGGAATTCAGGGCGGGCCGTTGATGCACGTGATTGCCGCCAAAGCGGTTTGTCTCGGCGAAGCGCTTCAACCGAGCTTCAAGACGTATCAAGAGCAAGTCGTTCGCAACGCAAAAGCGCTTTGCGAGGGAATGAAAAAGAACGGCTATCGCATCGTCTCCGGCACCACGGAAAATCATTTGATGTTGGTTGACCTTCAACCGAAACAAGTCACTGGCAAAGAAGTTCAAGAGACCCTCGACAAAGCCGGAATCACGGTGAACAAAAACTCGATCCCCTTTGACACCCAATCTCCGTTCAAAGGCGGCGGCATTCGCCTCGGCAGCCCTGCTGTCACCAGCCGAGGCATGAAGGAAGAGCAGATGCTCGAGATCACCGATCTCATTCACGACGCCATCGAACATCGCACCGAAGCCGCCTACTTGGCAAAGATTCAGGAAAAAGTTCACATCCTGACTTCGAAATTTCCGTTGCCATATTGAATATTGAGATTTCGCGCAGAGACGCGGTGACGCTGAGTTTTTTTTGAATTAAAAACAACATTCCCTCTCTGCGACCCGGCGTCTCTGCGCGAAAAACAATCCGATTTCAACTGATCGCAGCGTTTATTTCCCAATGCAAAATTTCTGAAAGAGAACGTCGAGAATATCCTCGTTTGTCGCCTTTCCAACGACTTCTCCAATCGCATCCAGTGCACTTCTTAAATCGACACTGATGAGTTCCGGC
>CAZKRU010000063.1:0-25685 GCA_964555235.1 uncultured Verrucomicrobiota bacterium | reverse complement strand
GATCATCGGTGAGAAGGGCAGAGCCCGTGGAGAGCGCTTCGAAGACGCGCATGTTTAAATCGTTTTTCACGGCCCGATTAAAGACGAGCTTCGAGCGAGAAAAGACCTCGGCCATGTCGGTCCAGAAACAGCGTTCGCGGTGGGTCGGATAGCGCGCGGCAATTTTATCCAAGAGTTGTTGGCGCGGAAGTCCGGGATTGGGGGAGCCGACAAAACCGACTTCATGAATTTTTTCGCCAGGCGATTTTCGATGGATTTCCGGATCGCAGGCAAGGGGAAGCCAATAAGTGCGGGTTAAGCCTTTCGCACGAAAAATTTCCACATACTCGCGCTGTGCCAGAAAGATGTAATCGAATTGCGTCGCCCAAAGGAGATGCCATTCGAGATGAATATGGGTGTCGATGAGGTAACAGGCTTTGGGGCAAGTGAGCGCGCTGAGGTTTCTCGGAAAATAGCCGCTGACGGATTCAATCCAAAGGTAAAGATCCGGATCGACTCCCGGAGGGGCTTGCTCCAAGACTTTCGGCATATTCGGTTCGAAAGAGAGCGTGATGTCGAGGTCGTGAATGGGAAGTTTGAGATCCTTTTCGATTCCCCAATCCTCGAGGGTTGTTTGATCGATGGTAGGGCCACACGTGTAAACCGTGGCGATTTTTCGCAGGGCACGTTCAAAATAAACGGCGGTTGTGACCGGGTAGGAAACATAAGCAAGCCAGATTTTGAAATCCGGCGAAAGTCCCGGGGGAGGAAGGAGTGGAGTCGGAGGAAGTGATTGGTTTTTGGGGAGAAAAAACGGAAACGAAAGTTTCGGTGCTTCCGTTGGTTTGTTTTCGGATTGAGTACGCCATTCCTGGGCGCTCGGAGTGGCGAAGGCTTGGCCGAGAACGACATTGAGTAGAGCTTGAGCCCGGTGATCGTAGGTGTGAGCGCGATGTGCTTTTTCCATTCCTGCTCGGGCGATCTTCTCTCGCTCGGCATCATTTTTTAAGTAATCATCAATTTTCTCAAAGAGATTCGAGTCGTTGTAAAGAATCAAATCCTGGCCATCGGTGAAAAGATCGCGAAGACCACAGACATCGCCGGGATCATCGGTGAGAAGGGCGGAGCCAGTGGAGAGCGTCTCGAAAACGCGCATGTTCAGATCGCTTTTGACGGTGCGATTGAAAACGAGTTTTGATTTGGAAAAGACTTCTGCCATCTCCGTCCAGAAACATCGTTCCTGATGGAGCGGATAGCGCTTACGGATTTCATCGAGGAGTTGATGACGAGGGAAGCCGGGGTGCGGAGCGCCAACAAAACCGATTTCGTAGCATTTTTCGGTAGGAAACTTTCGATGAATCTCCGGATCGCAAGCGACCGGAAGCCAGTTGACGCGCGGGCATCCAGCTTTCTGAAAGAGAGGAACAAAGTCGCGATGGGCGACAAAAGTGTAGTCGAATAATCGTGCCCACGCCGGATGCCACTCGGTATTGATGTGGGTATCGATCATGTAGCAGGCGGTGGGACAACGGAGGGCCTCGAGATTTTTGGGATGGAAGCCCGGGACGGATTCAACCCATAGAAAGAGATCGGGATGTTCTTCCTTGGGAGTTTTGGCGAGAATCTCCTTCAGGTCGACTTCGAAATCTGTTGGGATATTTTGATCGGTGATCGGCAGTTTTAAAGAATCGGCAATTCCCCACTTTTGGAGCATCGCTTGATCCACTTTCGGCCCGAGGGTGCGAACCGTGGCGATTTTTCGAAAGGCCCGTTCGAGATAGACGGCGGTCGTTACGGGGTAGGAGACGTAAGCGAGCCAGATTTTGAAGTTGGGAAGGGACGAAGTCATCGTGGGTTTATGAAGCAGAATTTAACCACGGAATTCACGGAAGACACGGAAGTTTTTGTTTTTAGACCTTTTCATCGGACGATTCGTTCGATTTCGACTTTTGGGTAGTGACCAAAGTTGACCAGTATTCCAAGTTCGAGGCCGGTCGCTTTAAGATAATTATGGACTTGAGCACGATGTTCGTTTGCCAATTCTTTAGCCGCTTTAATTTCGAGGATGATTGATTCAAAACAGATAAAATCAGGTTTGTAAATTTGAGTCAGTGCTTCTCCTTTATATTGGAGGCTCAGGCTCGGTTGAGTAATAAACGAGATCCCTTTCAAGCGAAACTCTTTTTCAAGACACTCCTGATAAACTGCCTCTAAAAACCCACAGCCGATCTCACGGTAAACCTCGAAAATTGCTCCCCGGATCTGATAGCTTTCTGTCTCGAATTTAAGCATAGACATTTCCGTGTCTTCCGTGAATTCCGTGGTTAAATTGATATTAGCCTCGAAACGATGTCGGCCGCTCAGGGTCTTTGACGATTTCAACCGGGCACTCGGGGAGTACGGCAAAAAAGGCTTTGCCGTAGGCTTTGGTAAGGATTCGATTGTCGAGGATGGCGACGATGCCTTTATCTTCGGCGGTACGAATGAGGCGGCCGATTCCTTGTCGGAATTTTAAGATGGCTTCCGGGAGGGAGTATTCGCGAAAGGGATCGCCGCCTTGAGTCTGAATGTGTTCCAGTTTGGATTGGATGAGTGGATGGTCGGGAACGGCGAACGGGAGTCGCGTGATGATGACGTTGCTGAGAGATTCGCCCGGGACATCCACGCCTTGCCAGAAGCTGTCGGTGCCGAACAGAACGGATTGGGTGTCTTCTTTGAATTCTTTCAGAAGGAGATGGCGCGGCGTTGGGTCAGCTTGGGAAAGGAGCGTCGTGCGTCGTTGATTGAAAAAAGGACGAAGCTCGGCGGTGAGATGTTGCAGGGTGCGATGACTGGTGAAGAGGACGAGGGCTTTTCCGTCCGTCATTTTGACAAAGTATTTGATCCAGCGGGCCAGAGCGGCTTCGTAGGCCTCGGTATCCGACGGTTCGGGCATTTGCTTCGGAACGTAGACTTTCATCTGTTCTGGATAATTGAACGGAGAAGCGAGTTGGAGGGAGCGAGCTTCGAGTCCGCCGATTCGCTTTTGAAAATAACTGAGACCTTTTCCGACGGAGAGCGTGGCACTGGTGAAGATGGCGGTATGGTCGGGACGAAAGAGCATTTTCTGTAAGTGCGGCGCAACGTCGATCGGAGAGGCTTGGAGTTGGAGATCGTTTCCGGTTTTACCGGTGCGCTCCACCCAATAGACATGATCGTCTTCAGACTGAGAGAGAAAGGTACCGATTTCACAGCGCAACGAGGCGACCCGTCGCGCGCTTTCCTGAAGTTCGGAAGTCTGATCTTCGTCCTCGCATTGATCGGCACAGTCGAGGAGATTTCGGTGAAGTTTGGCGAGGGGAAGGCTGAGCAGATCTTCCACCACGTCGGGTCGGGTGATGCGAATTTCGTTTCCCTGCTTAAACGGAGCCGCTTCGCCGAGCCGTTGAAAAAAAGTGTCAGTGGTGTCGAGCGCTTCAACGACGGAGCGAACGGAATCCCCTCGTCGCATGAGTTGAAAGAGCCCTTTCTGGGTTTTCGGATTGTAGAGTCGATGGAGAAGGTAGCGAATGCCTCCATGTGAAACCGAGAGGCCGAGGTGACGGGAGGCGACGTTTTCGATGGTGTGGGCTTCGTCAAAGACGACGAAGTCATTGGCGAAAAGATAACCGACTTCCTCGAGGTGTTCTTCGGGCTCCCGGCTGATGAGGCTGAAAAAGAGGGAATGATTGACGATGACCGCAGGGGCGAGAACGGCTTGTTGGCGGGCAGCTTGATAAAAACAACGCGGATTGTTTCCGCAGGTGCGTGGGGTGCAGAGATGGGATTCGCTGCAGACCTGCGCCCAGACTTTCGGATTCGGGGGGAGTTTGAAATCGGAAAGGGTGCCGTCCTTGGTGGTGAGATGCCAGTCCCAGATTCGTTTGAGCTCGGCGACTTCGCTGGAGACAAAGAGATCTCCGGGATGTCGCATCGCGCGTTCGAGTCGTCGCGAGCAGAGATAGTTCTGGCGTCCTTTCATGAGAACGACAGGAACCTCTTCATCGAGGAGTTTTCGGACCAGCGGAAAATCTTTGAGAAAGAGCTGTTCTTGAAGATTGATCGTGTGGGTGGAGAAGACTGCTTTGCGTTGATGCGCTTTTGCGTAGAGCAGGGAGGGAATCAGATAGGCGAGGCTTTTCCCAACGCCGGTTCCTGCTTCAACCAGAAGATGTGATTGAGTTTCCAACGCTCCGGCGACGGCAACGGCCATCTCCTGTTGGGGACGGCGGTATTCAAATTTATGAGCATGCGAGAGACGTCCGGAAGCAGAGAAAAAATCCTCCACTTCCTGCGGGAAATCCGAAGGGAATACATCTCGATGCGCGATCACGGCTTCATGGAAGCGGGATGCAGCTCAAATGACAAATGACAAATTTTTACAGCCATGCTATCGGAGCTTCGTTTTGGAGTGCTCATTCCTCTGACGGTTGGCTCAAAACGTGTACTAACGAAAGGCGATTCATGGATAGACCTTGAGTCGGTCGGTTTTCCATGATAATTCAAACCCCACATGAGAGTAAAAGTTTCGATTTCCTTTGGAACAATTGACCCCGATCGTGTCGGGGCTGCACGATTCTTTCGGTTAAATCGTGCGAGTTACTCTGAAGGCGATCAGGAACAACCGACCGGTCGGTTGAATAACTGTTCGGGAAAAATATGAAATCGGCAAAATAAAAACCTACTTTATTATTTAAGTCGTTAATTTATTTTCTTTGCATTCCAATTTTCGTGAGTGTGTTGTATTTCGCTCTCCCATTTGTTAGTGGTAATACACTCGGAATGATTATTGCGATTGGAATTATTGTTTTATGGCTCGGTTTAGATCTTGGTCTGATTCCTGATATTATTATTTACCTTTTAACTCGCAAGGATGGATCCTCAGCCGAAGGAATTTTCTTTTACGATCCCAGCAAGATTACTGCAAAACGTGAAAAGCATCTTACACGTTGACTTTTCGAACGATAAAAGGATCGCTTTGAGTGCGGAGCGAAGCAGTGCACCTCACCCCCTTAAATCTTAACTCAATCGAAAAAAACATTGAGTTCAAAATAAACAAGCAACCCATCTATTTTGTGGTTTTTGTGCGTTCTGTGGCAATCCCTCACCGTTCCGAGTTGATCTGATCCCAAAGCCGCGGCGGGGTCATCGTCCGTCAGCTGACGGACCGCCCTACCAAATTTGGAATAGAACGGTTCTTCATTTCGCGTGTTTCGCGGGCAAAATTCTTGCGTTCCTCCTTTCCTGTTTTGGACACGAGCGCTCCCTGATTGTCGTCTGAGATTGACAATGTATGCATTTTGCATTATGTTTGCATATATGGAGGATTTAAAATGCCACTTTTACAGGTAAGAGACGTTCCTGCGGATTTGTATGAAACTTTGACTCGGGTTGCTAAATCTGAGAATCGGAGCATTGCGCAAGAGACGATTGTCTTGCTGAAGAAGGCTTTGAATTATCAGGAAGAAAGAGGTGCCAGACGCCGCCGAGTCCTCGAGGAGATCAAGGATTTGGGCTTGAAGAAGACGGATCGATTTCCTGATCCTGCGGATTTGATTCGAGAGGATCGTGAGCGATGACGATCGTTCTGGATGCGAGTGCTGGAATTGAAATTGTCCTTGGCCGGGCGAAAGGAATTTATTTTAACGAATCCATTTTGGCTTCCGATGAAGTCATCAGTTCCGATCTCTACAAAATTGAAGTGGCCAATGTGATTTGGAAATATGTGCGAGCCAATCTTCTGGAGAAAGGAAAAGCGAACAAGACGCTTCAACTCGCTCAGAGCTTAGTGGATGAGTATGTGGATATCGGGGAGAATAATGAGGAAGCGATGAACGAGGCCTTTCGCCTCGGGCATTCAACCTATGATCTCCTTTACTTTACACTGGCTCGGCGGACGAGTTCCAAGCTCATGACCGTGGACAAGAAATTGAAGGAACTTTCTGAGTTCAACGGAATTGAAGTTATTTTCTGAGGATCTCCGTCCGTGAACGGATTTTCAGAATTAATTCAAAGCAGTCAACCCGATGAGTTCCGTGCGAATTTGGGCAATTGTTTCGGGATTTCCCTCCTCCGATTTTGCTCGAATGACATGATGGAGGTAGTTGTTCAAGGTGTCGTAAACGGGACGTTCCTGTTCCGTGTAAGATTCGTTGAGGAGGAGATGAAGTTCCCGAAGATCTTGTAACAATTCTGGAGCGCGACGGGTATCCGGGTTCCGGGGGCGGGGACCGGAACTCGCCATGGCTTGAAAGAGGGCGCGGCGTACTTTTGAGGTAAAGGTCATCATCATCATTCAAGGGAAGCAGGAGGTGTTCCAATTTGAAAACCCCTCCCGCGAAACACGCTAAAGCGACGAAAGGAGAGGTGAAGTCGTTGATGGAAAGGGAGTTGCTTTTCGCGTCATTCCGCGTGTTTCGCGGGCCAAGATCGAGTGCTTGGATGCGGTATCTGCTTGCCAGAAGTCGGCGGGGGTGGTTACCTCAACGGTCATGACTTCGATTCAATTTGCCAAACATTGCACAGAACTCGCTCTGGAAAAGAAGGCGTTGGATCCGGTGATCCTCGATCTTCGAAAAGTCGATGGACCTTGCGAGTTCTTCGTCATTGTTTCAGCGGAATCCGAGCCGCAGCTCAAAGCGATCACGACGATGATCGTCATGGATAATAAAGAAAAGCTCGATCGCCGCCCGCTGGCGGTTGACGGATCTCCTTCGACCAAATGGACGGTCGTCGATTACGGTGACGTCATGATTCACATCTTTCACGCCGAGCGCCGCCCTTTTTATGGGCTGGAGACGCTTTGGAAAGATGCCACACGGGTTAAACGGTAGAGATGCCTCTCTGAGGTGTTCGAAATTTAGATCCAAGACTTTTTAGTTTCAGAGCAAAGTATCCGTTTCCGTTTTGAAGTAAGTAGAGATCTTTCGTTTGAAGCCAAAGACCAGGATTGTCCAGAGCGCGAGTCCGCCCCATGCCCAGAGGTTTGAGGGGACGAAAAAAATCATCACGAGGCAATAGCTCGGTGGGAGGATGAGAGCTGTGCAGGCGAGGGTGAACAAAATCACCGCAAGTGGGAAGAAGAGGGTCGCTCGCCAGAGAATCGCCCAAAGTGTCGCAAAAAGTTTCATGGCGTTTCAGCGAGCCTACGCTGTACGAGACCAATCTCAAGGGAAGAAATTCAAAGCCTTTTTTTCGCGCAGAGGACGTCGAGTTCGCAGTGAAGACTTGAGCTTTTGTCCATCGGACTCAAACTCGTTTGAGCCCGTGGATCGAGTCCGTGAAAAGTCGCCCTTCGGACGACGCCTCCAACCCCCGCATTTTTGGATTTTAATCCTCCCGTCACCAAAAATCTCTGCGAGCTCGGCGATTGTGCCCCCCTTCGCCCCCGCACCAAACCCACCACGCTTCCAGCGGGAAGGTCATTTCTTTCAGAAGGGTTTTCTGCGCGAGAAAAAATCCCCGTTTTACATCTCCTCAACCACTTCAATTCCGAGCAACGATAATCCGAGTTGAAGGGTGCGTGCGGTGGCTTCGCAGAGGACGAGGCGGGATTCGAGAATCGCGGCTTCCGATTTTAAGACCGGGCAGGCTTCGTAAAATTTGTGGAAGGCGTTGGCAAGTTCGTAGAGATAAACGCAGAGCAGATGCGGGCGATGCTCTCCTAAGGTGGATTCAATCGAGTCTTGGAAGTTCAAGAGTTGACGAGCGAGAGCGATTTCCGCCGGTTCATTGAGATGTACGGGAGCGTTTTCTGATGTGGGGCGTCCAGCTTTGCGGAAGATCGAACGGATTCGGACGTAAGCATTTTGCAGATACGGAGCGGTGTTGCCATCGAAGGCGAGGAGTTTTTCCCAGTTGAAGACGTAATCGAGATTTCGATTCTGACAAAGATCCGCATATTTAAGGGCACCAAGTCCGACGACCCGGGCGATCTCATTTCGTTTTTCTTCCGGCCATTCGGGATGTTTCTCCGTAATGATGGCAAGGGCGCGAGTGACCGCTTCGTCGAGAAGGGCCCGGAGTTTGATCGGTTTTCCTTCGCGCGTTTTGATTGGAGTTTTGTCGTCGCCCAAAATGGTACCGAACCAGACGTGGTCGAGCGCGATGGGAGGTCCCCAGCGTTTGACGGTGGCGAAGAGTTGTTGAAAGTGCATCTGCTGACGGCTGTCCGTGACGTAAACCGCACGATCGGCTTTCCAAGTCTCGACCCGATACTGAACGGTCGCCAGATCGGTGGTGGCGTAGAGAAAGGCGCCGTCGGTTTTTTGAATCAGAAACGGATTGTCCTTGAATTCGCCTCCCTTTTCGGTGACGAGAAACGGATCTTGTTTGGGAGGGAGGGTTCCATCAGAGAAGATCGCAATCGCTCCTTCGCTTTCCCGAGCAATTCCTTTTTCAATCAAGGATTTCACCACGCCGGCGAGGCGGTCGTTGTAAAAACTTTCGCCCAAGGTGTGGTCAAACTTGACGCCAAGTCGGGTATAAATGCGATCAATCGCCGCGAGGGAGAGATCGATAAACTTCTGCCAAAGTGCCCGGTTTTCGGCGTCGCCTTGTTGAAGTTTTACCAACTCCTGACGCGCTTGCTGAAGCGTTGCTTCGTTGGCTTTGCACTCTTCTTGAATCGCTTTGTAGATTGATTCGAGATGGCCGAATGGATCGGAGGCCAGTTCCGCTTCATTTCCCGAACGCTTGTAGCCAAGGAGAACCATGCCGAATTGCGTGCCCCAATCGCCGAGATGGTTGTCGGCGATGACACGATGTCCGACGAAACGATAGATCCGGGTGAGGGTATCTCCCAAGATCGTACTGCGAAGGTGACCGACGTGCATCTCTTTGGCAATATTGGGGCCACTGAAATCGAGAACGACGGTTTGGGGTTTGGGGGTGGATTCAATGCCGAGTCGCGGATCGAGCGCGCGTTCTCGGACTTGAACGGAAAAGACGGTGGGGCGAAGTCGGAAATTCAAAAATCCGGGCCCGGCAATTTCTGGGGTTTCGTGCAGGTCATTGACTCCCAGACGAGCGACGAGTTGTTCGGCAAACGCGCGGGGATTTTGTCCGAGGCCCTTGGCGAAAAGCATGGCTGCATTGGATTGAAAATCGCCATGTTTTGGATCCTGACACGGTTTGACGAGTGAAGCGGGAATCTCAAGACCCGGAGCGAGCGCGATCACGGCAGCTTTGACTTCGGAATCCAACAACTCGCGGGGGGTCTTCATGAGGGATGGGGTGATAGCAAAAGAAATCGCTGGGAGAAAGGACGAATTTCTTTCAGATCGTGAGGAGGTTTCCCGTCACAACCGTGCCAGCCTGTTCTACGGGCAACTGCTTCGTGGGATGCGATTCAAATCAGAAATTCAAGGGAAGTTCGCTTGTCATTGCTTGGAATCACTGGTAGGACAGACAACGTGAAGACTGATGTGGTTCCTGTTCAAATCTATGGGGTGCTTCCAGCCCAAAAAGAGAGCGTTGCAATTTTTATTGGGAACAAGGAGAAGGTTTTTATCATTAATGTCGATCTTCACGTCGGGCGTGCGATTGCGATGTGTCTTCGAGGGGAGAAGAGCGAGCGTCCTTTGACGCATGAGTTGATCGGGCATATCTTCACGGCGTTTTCCATCGAGGTGGATCGCGTGATTATTAACGATCTTCGGAGCAACACCTACTACGCAAGACTCATTCTTCGTGCGGAAAATGAGGTTCATAAAAAAATCATTGAGATCGATGCCCGTCCAAGCGACTGTCTGACTTTAGCGCTTCAGGCAAAACGTCCGATTTTTGTGAGTAACGAAGTCTGGGATGAGGTCGAGGATATGAGCGATCTTTTGGAGAAGATGAAAGAGGCTCAGCAAAAAAATCCGGAGCCGGAAGATCCCGAGGAAGAGTAGTTTTTCGCGCTGAGTTCGCAGAGAACGCAGAGAAGAGAAGATTTTTCATTTTCTAAATCCCAAATCTAAACCTCGGCGTCACGGCGATTGTGCCCCCCTTCGCCCCCGCACCAAACCAATGACGCCTCCGGCGGGTGAGATTTTTCTTTCAGAAGGTTTTCTGCGCGAGGACGGGTGGTGGATTTGCGTTCCCCTGTTCGGAAATCACCGTTTGTTGCGGCTTTTGAGGATCTTATCGATTTCGCGTTTGACGTCGGCTTTTTTGAGGTCTTCGCGTTTGTCCCGCTGATTTTTCCCGACGCCGATCCCGATGAGGACTTTGACGTGGTGGGTTTTCCAATACATCTTGAGGGCGACGATGGTGCGTCCTTTTAACGAGGCGAGGGCGAAAATTTTTCGAATCTCGTTTTTGTGAAGTAGGAGGCGGCGAACGGCTTTTGATTCGTGATTAAAGCGATTGGCGTGCTCGTAGGGAGGGATATCGAGCTGATAAAGCCACATCTCTTCGTTTTCAATTCGGGCAAAGGCGTCATTCATCTGGGCCCGACCGGCGCGGATCGATTTGACTTCGCTCCCCTTGAGAACAATTCCGGCTTCGTAAGTCTCGAGGATTTCGTAATCCCGGGGAGCCTTGCGATTAATGGCAATTTCGTCGCCCATCAGGGGTCTTCCAAGGTGGCGAGGAAAGGCGTCGAGCGTTAGCTGCGACGACGGCGGGGCTTGCGAGCGGGAGCCTCTTCAGTATCCGCAGGAAGAAATTCGTAGGTCAATTTCCCTTCGGAGATCTCACGCAATGCCACATCCATGAAATTCCACTTGGTATTCACTTCCACCAAAGGGCGATAGCCTTGACCGAGCTGGCGAACCCGTTTCGAAACGATATTCACCAGAATTTCGGGGCTTCCGACCTGTTTTAATGCATCTTGAACAAAGGTTTGTCTCATAAGTTTCTCCAATCAAAGGGAGCGGTGAAGATGCCAGATCCTCGGAGCTTGGCAAGGAGATCTTTTGTGGATTTTGCTTTTCCTTTGAGAGGAGTTTTGGGAGACTCTTTCGATGGTTTACTGGCGATGGTTCATTTTGGTTTTGATGCTCTTTGGAATGGGGGGCGGGGTGATGGCTCAAAACACCGAGATGGTTTCTCTGAAATTTCCCAAAATCCTCCCGGATGAGTTGCTCAATGAATACGAGCGTTTGACCGGGAAACAGCTGATCCGTGATGCGACACTCCCCAATCAGCCATTGACCGTGATGGTCTCCAAACCGATTCCGAAAGCGGACGCCATCAAGATGATTGAGTCGGTCTTCCTCCTGAACAACATCGGGATCATTGCATTGGATGAGAACAAATCGAAGGTCGTCAGCATTGCGACCAAGCCGCTCCGGGCAGAAGGGGTTCCTTTTTATGCCAATGCAAAAGACCTTCCCGAGGGAGAGCAAGTTGTCAGTTTTTTCATGCCCTTTCGGTTTCTTCCCATCCCCGAAGCGCTTCCGATTTTCCAACAACACGTCCAAGTACATCCGTATGGGGCGATCGTCGCGGCTCCGAATGCCAGTGCGCTGATTATTACGGAGAACGTTCCGGTGATCCGGGAATTGTTGAAGCTGCGTCAGGCGATTGATCTGCCTCCGGAGAAGTGGGGTGAGGAGATGGAGTTTCGTTTGAAATACGCGACGGTCGCGAATGTTTTCGATTCCCTCGTCAGTCTGCTCAAGGAACCGAAAGAGGGGGATCCCGCTGCGGCGGCAGCCTCCGCGGCGAGCAGTGCGGCTTCACAGACAGCAACGACCTCGACTTCAGCAACAGGAGGGGCAAGTTTAAGCGCTCCTTCGGAGGATAACAAGCCACTGGTTGCGATCGTGAATAAGACCCGAATTGTGGCGGATAAGAGGACTCAGACAATTTTTGTCTACGGTCAACCCGAGCCTTTAGCCCGGATTAAAAAAATCCTGGAGCGGTTGGATCGTCGTACGATGCAAGTCTACTTGGCCACGGTCATTGGTCAGTTGAATGTGACGGATGCTTCGGAGCTTTCGATTGATATTCTGCATAAACTGACGAAGTCAGGAGATGCCTCCTACGGGAGCTCGCTCCGAACGCGAAGTGCAGCGACGGATGTCATGCTTTCAGCAACCACGCTAACCACGACTGCAGCGTTTCCGGTGATTACGGGTTACACCGCTTACGGAGCGGCGGGGACGGCGCTCGATGTTTTTGTGAAGGCGTTGGAGTCGACCAGTCGATTTAAAATTCTGTCGCGACCGATGATTTTTACTGCGAATAATAAGAAGGCAAAAATTTCTTCGGGACAGGAAGTTCCCGTTCCGGCTTCTACCTTGAGTTCCGTCTCGCCGACGGCGACGACGAATAGCAATGTGGCGGTCTCCTCCAGTGTGGAATATAAGAAGGTCGAGCTTTCGTTGGAGGTCATTCCGGTGATTAGTCCGGAACGTGAGGTGACGCTGCAAATTATTCAAAAGAATCAGAGTCTCCAAGGGACGACCACGATTTCAGGAAATGCCATTCCGAATGTGAGCACTCAAGAGCTAACTACCACGGTTACCGTTCCGGACCGTTCGGCGGTGCTTTTGGGGGGATTAATTACAGAGAGTCATCAGAAAAACGAAACAGGAATACCGATTCTCATGGATATTCCGGTTCTTGGCTATTTGTTCAAAGGAAAGACCGATACAACGACTCGTTCTGAATTAGTCATTCTTTTGCAACCGACCGTGATTGATTCCGAAGAGATGTTAAAAGCCTACCAAGAGGGTGAGGCGAAGCGGGGCAAGACCTTGGACGAGGGGAGAAAGTTGATGGAATATAAAATCCCGATGCCTACAACCAGCAATCCTCCCAAGGTGGAGCTTCGAGATGAAGTGGAGAAGCCGTAGCTCCAACTTATAGAAAGTGATGAATTCCCAAAATGCTGAATGGTGCTATTCAACGTTTAACTATCTCGAGTGTCTGACCTGGATCTCCATCGGCAGTTATTTTTTGTTTCGTCTTCATTCATTCAAACCGGCGGGTCGTGGATGGATTTGTGTCGTAATTTTAACCTTTATCCTTTTCGGGATTTCCGACTATTACGAAGCGCAATTTTTCTCTCATGTCCCTTACTGGCTTTGGGCTTGGAAGCTCGCCTGTGGCGCTGTCCTCGTCCGCTGTCGTTATGGCTATCTCGGAATCGATCGGAGGAAGTTTTATGATTCCTACTCTCTGTTGGGAACTATTCTGCTTTTGATGTTTTTGCTTTTGGTTTTTTGGCAGGTGGTTCAGGAGAGCGAGAGGTGAGGAGGCTGAATTAACGGTTAGGCTATTGAAAGAATGATTTAGATCTGCATGATTTTCGAATGGAGTTTGAAGTACTTGGAGAGATCCAAAATATTGAAACGATTGCGCTCGGTCATGGGATTAGGGAACTGCAAAATCTCAAAAAGTCGTTTGGCGATGCCTACTGGAGAAAACTCAAGGGAGAGGCTAAGGTGAAACTTCCTTCTGGCAATACGCGCTGGGTCGAGTTACATTGGTATGAAGCTCATGGAGTTGGTCAAAGAAAATTAAAAATCAAAAGATTTTTGGATTAAATTTATGAAGCGACATTTTGTACTCTGTATCGATGAAGGCGGTTATCCCGAGGCTTTGGAAAAACGCAAATTCTATGAGGTTTTAGTGGATTCAGCTGCTTCTAAGGAAGGGATGATCCGTGTGGTAGACGAAAGCGGGGAAGATTATTTATATGATTCCAAGCTGTTTTTGGATGTCGTATTGCCTGAAAAGCTCGAATTAGTGCTTGAAGCGGCATAAAAGTGATGTCACACAAGCGCAAAGGTCAATTGACGGTCTCTGGCGAATGGGCGAAGCACCTGAGGCCGTTTCTGAGACGCATTTTCTGGAAGAAAGAACGACAGGTGGTGAAGGAATTTGTGCGTGAGGAAAAAGAGATGAGTTTACAGCGGTAATATGGGTTTGTTAAGGTCAGGGTATGATGTTTTTTCTTTCTTCTGTTTCGATTTTATCTGCAGTGATGGCGGCCCTGCTTTCGGAGACTCAGTATCAACGTGGGATTGTTGTATGGGGCGCCTTGGTTTTTATTGTGATTTATGTAATTGCGGCTGCGCTTGTGTTGCGACAAGGAATGCGTTGGGCTCGATATCTTTTACTGCTCCCAGCACCTGTAGTTTTTTCCTACTTATGTTATAACTTGGAGTTGCTTTTTCGGGCGTGAACGCCTTGAGCTGTTAGCTGGCCTAAATTATATATTCTCCCCCATCGCAACGAAGGGCGTTTCGACAAGGACGGATTCTTTCTTTCCGCGAAGGATTTGAATCCAGGTTTGGGCGCAGCTTCCGACGATGAGGACGACGAGGAGGAGGAATCCTCCGGTGACGACCGCATTCATTTGAAAATTGAAGATTTGTTGGTGGAGCGAAGTTTGTTCGAGTGCAGAGGCGGTTTCCAGTTTGGCCTGAAGTTCGGTCGCTTTGCTGAGGAAACCGAGGCGAGGGTCGGCGTCGAAAATTTTAATGAGGCCGGCGCAAAAGGTGACGGTGGTGAGAAAAAGGAGTGGGACGAGGGTGACAGCAAGGTAGCGGACTTTTCCGGATTTAATCAGGAGAGTCGTTCCAAGGGAGAGGCCAATGACGGCGAGGAGCTGGTTGGCGATTCCAAAAATGGGCCAGAGGCTATTGATTCCTCCGAGAGGATCGATGACGCCTTGATATAAAAAGAAGCCCCATGCGGCGACCAGCAGTACACTGGCGAAGGTGTTTGCACTGGTTGAGCGAGTATCACCGAGCGGATGCCAGAGGTGTCCCAGCAAATCCTGCAGCAGGAATCGCCCGACCCGGGTTCCGGCGTCGATGGTGGTGAGAATGAAGAGCGCTTCGAACATCACGGCAAAGTGATACCAGAGCGCCATGGCGGTATCGCTTGTGAAAGCGCGTGAGAAAATTTGTGCCATTCCGACGGCAAACGTTGGAGCGCCTCCGGTGCGTCCCATCAGATTGCTTTCGCCGACTTGGTGCGCGAGCGATTGCATGGCTTCAAGGGTGACTGGAAATCCGGCGGCATTGATTTTTTGAATCACGGCAGCCGGTTCTCCCTTGATATTGATCGCAAAATATTCGCCTGGTTCCATGGAGCAAGCGGCGACCATTGCCATTAATGCGACGACCATTTCAACGACCATGGCGCCATAACCGACGCTTCGTACAAGTCCCTCGCGTGGGAGAATTTTCGGAGTCGTCCCCGAAGCAATGAGCGCATGGAATCCAGAGATCGCACCGCAGGCAATGGTGATGCAGACGAATGGAAAGACCTTTCCGGCAACCACCGGCCCGGTGCCATCAACGAAGGAGGTAATCGCCGGCATTTTCATGACCGGATTGAGCAGAGCCACGGCGACGAGAAGAAGGGCGGAGGTGCCGAGTTTTAAAAAAGTGCTGAGGTAATCGCGAGGAGTGAGGAGTAACCACATCGGAAGGCTAGAGGCAGCAAACCCATAAACCATCAAAGCCCAAGCAAGCCAGATCTGGTTTCGGGTAAAAAGGCTTTGGAGGAGGGGAAATTGAGGGAGGAAGTGACCGGCAACGACTGCAAAAAGAAGTCCAATGGCCCCCGCACAGGAGATGGAGCCGATGTTGTTCGGTTTATTTTTCATCGCAACTCCCATCACGAGCGCAATCGGAATTGTCAGGGAAATGGTAAAGAGCCCCCAAGGACTTTCAGCCAGCGCTTTAACGACCACGAGTGCGAGGACGGCAAGGAGAATGATCAGAATGGTGAGTGTGGCGAAGATACAAAGAAGTCCGGTTCGCGGGCCGATCTCGTCTTTAATCATCTGCCCCAGCGAGCGTCCCCCTCGGCGAATTGAAGCAAAGAGGACGATGGCATCATGAACGCCGCCCCCGAGTGTTGCTCCAATTAAGAGCCAGATTGTGCCAGGGAGATATCCGAATTGTGCGGCAAGAACGGGACCAACGAGGGGCCCCGGTCCGGCAATTGCGGCAAAGTGATGTCCAAAAACGAGCCATCGATGGGTCGGGATGAAGTCTTTTCCGTCATGATGGGTCACCGACGGAGGGGCGCGAAGATCATCAATGGCGAGAACTTTGGCGCAAAGCCATTTGGAATAAAACCGATAGCTGATCGACAGCGTACAGACTCCAGCGACCACCATCCAGATCGCATGAATCTCTTCGCCGCGATTCAGGGCAAGAACCATGATCGCAAAGAATCCGAGAATCGTAATGGTTCCCCATCCGAGGAGACGAAGGAGTGTGCGGCTCATGATGGCCGAAGGCTAAACGGCATTTTTGACAAACGCAAGAATCGGGAGGGCTGTAATTTTCCCGTTGACGCAAATCTCGGATCCTTTACTCTCACGCCGTATTTTTTAACCATCAAAGGAAGGAATCGAATTATGACAAAAGTAGCCATTAATGGGTTTGGACGCATCGGACGGCTTGTTTTTCGCGCGATTGCGGAGCAGGGATTACTTGGGAAATCAATCGAAGTGGTTGCGGTGGGTGATATTGTTCCTGCAGACAATCTGGCTTACTTGGTGAAATACGATTCCACTCAGGGAAAATTTAACGGCACCGTGACTTCTGAAAAATCCTCCCCGGACAAGGCCGAGGACGACGTTTTGGTGGTGAACGGCAGTAAAATTCTCGTGGTCAGCGCGAAGACTCCGGCGGAACTTCCTTGGGGCAAGCTCGGTGTCGATCTCGTCATCGAATCAACCGGACTCTTTACGGAAGCCGAAAAAGCCAAGGGTCATTTGACGGCAGGTGCCAAGAAAGTGATCATCAGTGCTCCTGCCAAAGGCGAGGACATCACAGTCGTCATGGGAGTGAATCATGAAAAATATGATGGCTCCAAGCATCACATCATCTCGAACGCCAGTTGCACAACCAACTGTCTCGCGCCGCTCGTTCACGTTCTCTTGAAAGAAGGATTCGGTATTGACGAAGGGCTCATGACCACGGTTCACAGCTACACGGCGACTCAGAAGACGGTCGATGGTCCTTCGAAGAAAGATTGGAAAGGGGGACGCTCTGCAGCGATCAATATCATTCCTTCGACCACCGGTGCGGCGAAAGCCGTGGCGTTGGTTTGTCCCGAAGTCAAAGGAAAGCTCACTGGAATGTCCTTCCGCGTTCCGACCCCGACGGTCTCGGTGGTGGATCTCACGGTCAAGACCGTGAAGGAAACGAGCTATCAAGAAATCAGTGCGGCGATGAAAAAGGCAAGTGAAACGTACCTCAAGGGATTTCTCGCTTACACCTCGGACGAAGTCGTTTCGAGTGATTTCATTCATGACACGCACTCGAGCATCTTTGACGCGGGATCGGGAATCGAGCTCAACAGCCGTTTCTTTAAGCTCGTGAGCTGGTACGATAACGAGTGGGGTTATTCCAACCGTTGTGTCGACCTTGTGAAGCACATCATCAAGACTCTCTAAGCCCAAGGAACCCAGTGGCCAAAGTTACGCTTCGCGACCTCACTCTCCGGAATCAACGCGTTTTGATGCGGGTGGATTACAATGTTCCTCTCGATGAGAAAGAGGGGCAGATGGTGATCACCGACGAAACCCGGATCAAGGAGACCCTCAAGACTCTTGATTTTCTCCATGAGCAGGGAGCGAAGGTGATTTTGATGAGCCATCTGGGACGTCCCAAGGGTCAGCGCGATCCGAAGCAAAGCCTTCGTCCGGTGGCGGTACGATTGGCTGAGCTTTTGGGTCGGGCGGTGGCCTTTGTGGATGATTGTATCGGGGAGAAGGTCGAAAAGACCGTTGAGGCAATGCAGCCGGGCGATACGCTCGTTTTGGAAAACACCCGCTTTCACGCGGGAGATGAAAAGAACGATCCGGAGCTTTCAAAGCAACTGGCGAAGTTGGCTGATATTTATGTGAATGATGCTTTCGGAGCTGCGCATCGGGCGCATGCTTCGACGGAGGGAGTAGCGCATTTGGTGAAAATCAATGCGATCGGCTTCCTCATGGAGCGGGAGTTGAAGTTCCTGGGCGAGGAGCTTAATGCGCCGAAGCGTCCGTTTGTGGTGATTCTCGGTGGAGCGAAGGTCTCCGACAAGATCAAGGTGATTGATCGACTCCTCGAGAAAGCTGATACGATTTTGATCGGTGGCGGAATGGCCTACACCTTCGCGCTCGCGCAGGGTCGCAAGATCGGGAAATCGCTCTGCGAACCGGATAAAGTGGAGACAGCGAAACTGGCGCTTGAAAAAGCGAAAGCCAAGGGAGTGAAGTTCCTTCTGCCCGTCGATAACTACATTGTCGAGACGCTTGATTTCAAGGCGAAGACCGTTTCTCCGGGGCGTTATACCAAGGCGGGAGAGGAAATTCCGGACGGTTGGGAAGGGGTCGATATTGGACCCGAGACGACCAAACTTTATCAGGCTGAAATTGCCTCGTCGAAAACACTTCTTTGGAATGGACCGATGGGAGTCTTTGAAATTAAAGAGTGTGCCAAAGGGACTTTTGCCGTAGCGGAGACGATTGCAGCAAATCGCGATTGCATGAGCATTATCGGTGGTGGAGATTCAGTGAAGGCGATCAAACGCAGCGGTCATTCAGAGAGCGTCTCGTTTATTTCCACCGGCGGTGGGGCTTCGCTGGAATTTTTGGAAAATGGAACGCTTCCCGGAGTGGATGCCATCAATAATAAATAAGAGGTTTCTATGGCACACCGGAAAAAGATCATTGCGGGTAACTGGAAAATGCACAAGACGGCGACCGACGCCAAGAATCTCGTCGACGGGATTTTAATGGAGCTCGGCGATTTTGATGATGCCGATGTGGTCCTCTGTCCTCCTTTCACCGCATTGCACACCGTGGGAAAACTTTTGGAGAGCAAACCGAACGTCAAGTTAGGGGCGCAGAATCTTCATCAAGCCGCGCAGGGAGCTTTTACGGGAGAAATTTCTGGGGCGATGTTACGGGATCTTTTTGTGCGCTACGTCATTGTGGGGCATTCGGAGCGACGTCAGTACTTTCACGAAAGTAACGATTTGATCCGGCAGAAGGTCAAAACGGCTTTAACGGCGAGTCTGAAACCAATTTTTTGTTATGGGGAAACGCTTCAGGAACGGGAATCGGGACGTTGGCAGGGAGTTTTGGAGACTCAGTTGACCGAGGGGCTCAACGGTTTTTCTGAGGAAGAGCTGACGGATGTGACCCTGGCTTACGAACCGGTTTGGGCGATTGGAACGGGAAAAACGGCGACCCCCGCTCAGGCTCAGGAAGCCCATGCCTTTTCGCGCAAGACCCTCGCCAAGTTATTTTCTCCGGTAATTGCCGATCGTCTTCGGATTCAATACGGAGGAAGTGTGAAGCCTGAGAATGCCCGGGAGCTCCTGCAGCAGCCGGATATCGACGGCGCGCTGGTCGGTGGGGCAAGCTTGGAAGATCGTTCTTTCGTTGCAATTATCAAAAATGCCTGTATGCAAGCTTCTGTCGTTTAAAGTGAAGAAAAGGAAATATGCTCGTTAAAATTCTGATTGGTGTTTTGGTTACGGTGAACTGTCTCTCCTGTTTGTTGCTGCTTTTGGTGACCTTGATGCAGCGGAGCAAGAATGATGGAATTGGAGCCACGTTCGGGAGTGGAATCACGGAGTCTGTCTTTGGCGCTCAAACCTCGAATGTTTTGGTGAAAGCAACGACTTGGCTCACGGTCCTTTTCTTTGCCAGTGCGGTGTCGCTGGCGTATCTCTTTGGTGAGCAAAATCGTGAGAAGTCGAAAGTTCAAGAACTTCTTCTCCCGACGGCGACGGCTCCTGTCGAGATGCCGCTGACACCTGCTCCGACCTCTCCGACGGCAACGGCACCGGTGGGGGCGGTTTCTACCCCGGCTCTAGTCCCTGCGACGGTTCCTGCTCCAGAAACGAAGCCGGTGCCTCAGCCGGAAGCCAAGCCGGCTAAAGCAAAAAAGTAATCCTTGTTTCCCGACGCAAACCCTTCAGATTGATTACGTGAATTTGATTCGATGGGCTGAATTTCAGTGGGATCTTGCAGCGCTTCCTCCGTATGAGGCAAAGCTACCGGCGCGCCTTCATTTGGAGGTGGTTGGTTTGCAGGACGCCAAAACGGTTGAGAATGTGATGCATCGCTCCCTAGCGGGCGAAACCGAATGGAGTGTGAATCTCAACGCTCGTCAAAGTTTGGTGACGGAAGCGATTCAAGTTTTTGTTCCCAAAGGGGAAGTCACGATGCTGGCGATCAAGGACGGAGCCCGGATTATCGGAGCGGTTCTTGTTTCAGAGCGGACAGAAACGTTTGAGCCGCTGGTTGCCGGAGTCTGTGTCTTGGTGGAGTACCGTTGTCGTGGATTTGGAACCGCACTACTTTATGCCGCCCTGGCTTATTTGAAGGAAAAAGGAGCGACCACGGCGAAAATCACGACCCGGTCCAATCTTCCGAGTTCGAAATATCTTTATCCGAAGTTCAACTCGAAGCGAAATGATCGCGCTTCGTACGTTGAAGCCGCGACTCAGGTGTAAGTCGTTTGAAACGCGGACTGTTCTCACACAAAGCCACCAGTGAAGTCCAATTTTTTGTTTTGCAAGATGGTTGATCTGTTTTTTGCGTTCGAACAAAACCTTCGTGAGCTTTGTGTGTTGTGCCCCCCTTTGCCCCCGCCCGCATCGCTACGCGAAGCGTTGCGGGCGGGCCCGAACCAAACCAGTCACGCCTCCGGCTGGAGATGCTTTTTCCTTTCGGAAGGGTTTTGTGTGAGGAATTCATGAGCTTATGAAATCGTTTGATCTGGTCATCATCGGGGGAGGAAGTGCGGGGTATGCGGCGGCTCGTACGGCGGCTTCTGAAGGGGTTCGTACGGCCATTATCGAAGGGGCGCGCGTCATGGGAGGGCTCTGCATTCTCCGGGGGTGTATGCCCACCAAGGCGTTGCTGGAGTCGAGCCGTCGGTGGCATGAGATTCAACGCGCTACCGAGTTTGGTCTCGAAGTCCGTCCAATGCGTCCAAATTTTAAAAAAATCATGGCTCGTAAGGATTTCCTGATCGAGGACTTTGCCTCTTATCGCCAGCAACAATTGAAAAAGGGCCGGTTTAAATTGATTCGAGGGATGGCTTCGTTTGTGGATGCTTCCACGATTCAAGTAACGACGGCTCACGGTACGGAACGGATTCGTAGCAAAACTTTTATCTTGGCGACGGGTTCCGAAATTCAAAATCCCCCGGTTCCCGGTCTTCTGGAGAGTCGGCCTTTGACAAGCGATACGGCTTTGCGCCTGAAAAAGCTTCCCAAAAGCCTGATCGTTCTCGGGGGCGGCGCGATTGCCGTCGAATTTGCGCAGTTCTTTGCGCATCTCGGGACGAAGGTAACGATCATTCAGCGGAATCCCCGATTGATCCGTGACTTTGATCCGGATGTTTCGGAAGCGCTCCGAAAGGCGTTGGAGAAATCCGGGATTGCGGTTTTTACCGGGACAACGCTTCAGAAGATCTCGCGGTCGACCAAGGAAAAGTCAGTGACTTTTTTGCATTCTGGAAAAACAAAAACGGTCCGTGCCTTAGAAATTCTTCATGCCCTGGGACGTCAACCGGCGTTGAGCTCCCTCGGATTGGAGAAAGCCGGGATTCAGTTGAGACAAAATGCGGTGAGGGTGAATGCGCGAATGCAGTCCTCGGTTCCGACGATTTTTGCGGCAGGGGATGTGACGGGGCTCTATGAAGTCGTTCATCTGGCGATTCAGCAGGGAGAAATTGCTGCGAACAATGCGGTGGCGATCGTTCAGGGAAAAAAGCCAACACAAAAATTTGATGATCGTCTCAGGACCTCGGTCATTTTCTCCGATCCCGAAGTTGCCCAAGTGGGGTTGAATGAGGAAGAGGCCAAAGCGTTGAAGATTCCGTATCGAACCGCGCAATATCCCTTTGCAGATCACGGAAAATCGATGATTCATGGAGCGACCGACGGATTTGTAAAGCTGTTGGCGGATCCCAAATCAGGACGACTTCTTGGAGGGAGTATCATTGGGCCGAGCGCGTCCGACTTGATTCATGAACTCATCGCCGTGCTCTATTACCGGGGAACCGCTAAGGAATTGGCCGCCATGCCACATTATCATCCGACCTTGGCCGAGATCATGACCTACCCAGCAGAAGAACTCGCGGGAATGTAATTCAGACTGCACATTGGTAGGGTCACCTCTCCGTAGGTGACCGGGCTTGTGGAGTGGACGGTTCGGAGAACCGTCCCTACCATCTTACGATTTTTTTATCGCACAATCCCTCGGGTTGATTTCCGAATGAAATCAACGAGGGCTTTTACTTCGGGAAGGAGCGCCGGAGCTTTTTCGATTTCGTCGAGGGCTTGGCTGGTATTGAGGCCGGCTTCGTAGAGGGAGCGATACGCTTCGCGAAGGGCTTGAATGGTTTCCTTGCTAAAGCCGCGGCGTTGCAGCCCCACGGTATTGAGCCCACGCGGTTCGGCAGGATTTCCGTCGACGAGAAAATAAGGAGGAACATCTTGAACGACTTTGGTGCACCCTCCGATCATCGAGTGTGCACCGATTCGACAAAACTGATGCACGGCGGCAAATCCACTCAAGATGACGTGACTCTCGACGTGGACATGCCCGGCAAGGGTTCCGTTGTTGGAGAAGATGACATGATCTTCGATCACGCAATCGTGTGCAATGTGAGAGTAGGCGAGAAAGAGGTTTTCGTTGCCGATCTGTGTCGCAGCGTTTGTGGCCGTTGCGCGGTTCACGGTGACAAATTCCCGGAAAACATTGCGATCTCCGATTCGGAGAAAAGTCGGTTCCGTCTGATATTTCAGATCCTGACTTTTTCCTCCGATCGCGGAGAAGGGGTGAAATTCGTTTCCCGTCCCACAGGAGGTCTTTCCATCAATCGACGCATGATGCATCACACGGCAGGCGTTTCCCAAGCGAACCTCTGCTCCGATGAAAGCGTAGGCACCGACTTCAACGTCACTTCCGAGCTCGGCTCCGGATTCAATGATAGCGGTCGAATGAATCATTTTCTAAAATAAAATTACGTTTCGATTAGGGCGAACATCAAATCACCTTCGGAAACGACTTCGCCATTCACGAGGCATTGTCCGTAGGCGCGTCCAATTTTGCCGCGGGCCTTGGTGAGTTCGACTTGAATGATGAGCGTATCCCCGGGAAGCACCGGCTTCCGGAATTTTACTTTATCGGCGCTCATGAAATAACCGAGTCGTCCTGCTTGTGCGGATTGGCGAAGCATTAGAATACTGGCGACCTGTGCCATCGCTTCGACTTGGAGAACGCCAGGCATCACCGGATGGCCTGGAAAATGACCTTGAAAGAACGGTTCATTGATGGTGACCGATTTTTGACCAACCGCTTTGGTCGCTCCATCGAAGCGGAGGATTCGATCCACCATGAGGAACGGATAGCGGTGGGGGAGAATCTTCATCACCTCATTAATGTCGAGACCATCTTCACCAACCGGAATATTTTCCACCGGCATCAGTTGAGATTGATGACTCTTGAACTTCTTATAAATCGCCTTGGCCAGTTCGGCGTTGAGGGCGTGACTCGGCTTTGCGGCGTAAATATGGGCTTTGAGTCGAATCGGGACCAGGGCGAGATCGCCGATGATATCGAGAATTTTGTGACGCACGAACTCATCTTCGAAGCGAAGCGGTTCGCGACTGAGAACAGAGTCTCCTTGGATCACGATCGCATTTTCAAGGCTTCCTCCCTTGATGAGACCTTTTTCCATGAGAGGCTGAACTTCCTCGTAGAAAACGAAAGTTCGGGCAGGAGCGATTTCCTTCGCATACTTCTCGTGGTCCAATTTCCAATTCAAGAATTGAGTGTGTTTGCCGAGATGATTCGCATTCGTGCAGGAGATTTCAAAGGTATCGGAAGGCCAGGCGATGAGATACGAACCATCCTTTCCATGAACAGCGACTGGCTCGCGAAGTTCAAAGAAGGAGACCGGGGCGGCTTGTTCAACTTTTCCGGCTTGCTTGAGCAAATCCGCGTAAATTCTCCCACTCCCATCACCAATCGGAGGTTCGTTCGAGTCTAATTCGATGAGGACATTATCAATCCCAAAGCCACGCAGGGCGGAAAGGAGATGTTCGACGGTGTGAACCTTGACACTGCCTTCACCAATCGTCGTGGCGCGTTCGACCTGCTTGACGTGATCGATATGGGCTTGAATGGTCGGTTCGTCGGCGAGATCGATTCGTTTGAAAAGATAACCGGTGTTTGGTTCAGCCGGTTTGACGGTGAGCGTCACGGCATTGCCGGTGTGAAGAGCGGTGCCCCGGATCGAAGCACTTTGTTTGACGGTAGACTGAGAAACAGAAGCCATCCCGCATCTAACCGTTTGCCCCTGCATCCGTCAAGCGGAGTATCGCTCGGAAGTTTCACACAAAGGCACGAAGCTCACAAAGTTAAAGCGAGTGGTTTTTGGGTTCACATGAAAATGGCTTCCTTTGTGGCTTCGTGCCTTTGTGTGAGGCAGGATTCCGATTTTAATCGTGTCATTCCGAATTCTTCCGCTATCCCCATTCTTATGAAAACTTGGGGCGCAATTTTTGATTGGGACGGGGTGATTTTGGATTCGTCGATGCATCATGAAGAGAGTTGGGAGATGCTGGCGAAGGAGATGGGACGCACCCTCCCGGATCGATTTTTCAAAAAATCTTTCGGAATGAAAAACGGAACGATCATTCCACGGATGCTCGAATGGAGTCAGGATCCGACGGAAATTATCCGGATTTCCAAACGCAAGGAAGAGCTGTATCGCGTGGTCGTTCGGGAGAAGGGGATTGAGCCGCTTCCGGGGATTCGTCATTGGTTGGAGACGTTGGAGGCGCAAGGGATTCCGCGGGTGATTGGTTCCTCCACGGAGCGGGAGAATATTCGCACGGGGTTAGAGATCATTGGCCTGAGCGATCTTTTAACGCTCTGGGTGACTTCCGAGGACGTTTCTCATGGGAAGCCGGACCCCGAAGTTTTTCTCAAGGCCGCGGCCAAGATTGAGCGTGAGCCGCAGCGCTGCATTGTTTTTGAAGATGCCCATGTTGGCGTGGAGGCGGGGAAGCGTGGGGGGATGAAAGTTCTCGCGCTCAGCACAACGCATCCGGCGAGTGAACTCCATGCCGCGGATCGTGTCGTGGCGGGATGGTCGGAAGTCACGTTCGATGCGATTGACGCCTGGTTTCCGGCATGATGGCTCGCGGAATTTTGGTGGGGCGTCTGCCATTCCAAAATACGAGTTTGATTGTCTCATGGGTCACGCCCGATCCGGGGCGCATCAAAACCATGGTTCGTGGAGCATTGAGACCCAACGGGAAATTTTCCTCCCTGCTCGATCTCTTTTATCTCTGTGAGCTTCAGATCCGCCCCGCTCGAACCGGAGACCTGCATGGGTTGAGTGAAGTCTCCCTCGTGGAACCCTTTCTCGGATTGCGTCAGAATTATGAAACCGTCAAAGTAGCTCACTACTTTTGCGAAATCATTCAATCGCTGACGGAGCCGAACACGCCGATTCCCGAATACTTCGAACTTCTCGAAAAGGCGCTCGGATATCTGAATACGCATCCTGCCGATGAAAAAGTCATTAAGCGTTTTGAAAATCGCGCGTTAGAGATTGCCGGAATTCGTCCCGGGCTTCATTTTGCGAGAACCCTTTCGGAGCATGGATTTCCGGTTCCATCACTCTTGGTAGGGCGGTCCGTCAGCTGACCATGGGCGTCAACTTAAGGTTTTGGCATTTTCCGGTTTGGCTTAGGTTTTA
>CAZKRU010000062.1:0-26154 GCA_964555235.1 uncultured Verrucomicrobiota bacterium | reverse complement strand
TTGAGTCCGATGGATCGATCCTGAAAAGGGCTCCAGGGAGCCCGCCTCCAACGTCGGATTCTTATGTTTCGTCTCTTTCGCGTGTTTCGCGGGCAAAATTCCTGAATTCCTCACTTCCTGGTTTCTTCAGGAATATCCTTTACGAGTGGATGGTCTTTTTCTGTTTTGGAGACCATTGAAATCCAAACGCTTTGCGCCCCCGCCTGCAACGCTATGCGTAGCATTGCGGGCAGGTTGGCGGACTTAGCGAGAGATGAATCCACTTCACAACCGTGTCAGCACGTTCCTCGGACAGGAGCTTCGTGTGAGACAATCCACATCCTTATTATGTTTTAGTTAAGACGAATTCGTGGATCGGCGAGAGCAAGAGCGATATCGGAAATGAGATTTCCAATGACGAGAAGGACGCAGCCGATAAAGACGGAAGCCATGACGAGGAATTGATCTTCGCGCAGAAAGGCTTCGTAGGTGAGTTGTCCCAAGCCGGGATAATTCATGACGTTTTCGACGAGAAGTGCACCGCTCAGAAGTCCAGAAAAGACGTAGCCGATCGTACTGAGAAACGGATTGATTGCATTGCGGAGGACATGACGAAAGAGGATGGTGCCCTCGGGAACCCCTTTGGCGCGGGCAGTGGTGACGAATTCCGCACGGAGGTAATCGAGGACATTCGCCCGTAAAATTCGCATCGTTCCGGCGACGCCCCCGATTCCGAGAACAATGGTTGGCAGGACGAGATGATGAAGAAAGTCGCCCCATTGAGCAAAAAGGGGAAGAAAGTCGTGATCAATGGAAGTTCTTCCTCCGACCGGAAACCATCCGGTTTGAGCCGCAAAATAAATGGCAATTAAAGCGAGAAAGAATCCGGGAATGGAAAGCGCTGCGTAGGCAAGTCCCGCACTGATCCGGTCAAACCAGGAATCTTTATAAACCGCTGCGAGAACGGCGAGAGGGAAGGCCAGGGCCCAGGCAAAGACGAGTGAGGTTAATGAGAGGATCAAGGTGGCGGGAATTCGTTGAGCGATCAGATCCAAGACCGGCATTTTGTAAGTCCACGAGTAGCCGAAATTCAGATGGACGAGATTTTTCAACCAAAGGGCGTATTGAATATACCACGGCTTCAAAAGTCCGAACTCCTGCTCCAGTTGCGCAATCGTCTCCTCGCGAATATCCTGTTGCGCCCGAACCGGCGTCAGGAAATCGCCCGGCGCCAATTGCATCAATCCAAAGACCAGCACCGTCACTCCGATCAGAAGCGGGAATAAGGTGAGAATACGGCGGAGGATGTAAGTGGTCATGGAAGGTTACTTCATTCCGTAAAATCGCAAATGAGATTGACGCATCGCGCGAGATTATGATGTTTTTTGTTCCATCAAAGCAAGCGCTTCTTTTTCGGATCTTGATTCCATAGTAATTGTTTCTGTGCTATGATTTCTACATGAAGAGAATCACTCTCTCGGAGACCGCTTATCAGAGACTTCGCTCATGGAAGGAATCCGAGGAGGATACCTTTACGTCAGTAGTTCTTCGTAAAATTCCTCCTCGTGGCACCATGGGAGCTCTGGCCAATGCGTTTGATCAACTCCCTCCACTGAGTGAGGCCTCGGCACGGCTGATGGAAGAGGCTGTAGCTTGGGGCAATAAATATGGCTTAGTAGAGTCACCGCTCCTAACTGACCGGACTCTACGCTGATTCTCTAATCACGCTTCTTCATGCCGAAGGTGGCAATCGACGCCAGTAGTGGTGCTCCAAGGAATAACACGATTGACCATCCTCCTTTGATTTTTGCGTTCATCAGAATGCCATCCCAAATGAGCGATTGGTATTTCGCTTCATTCATATCCGGCATCATTTCCATCGATTTTGGAAAATAAAGGAGCGCATGAATTGACTCATAGGAGGTATGGATGACCAAACCAATCGCGACAAGTCGTATGACGACAATCGCAAATTCTCGTGGGGTCATTACTTAACTCCTTGCCACGATCTGTCGCAATACATACGGCAGAATTCCACCGTGCTGATAGTAATCAACCTCAATGGGGGTATCAATGCGGCAGATGATTGGAACCTGTTCGATTTTACCGTTCGCACGCTTGATTTCGAGAGTCAGTTTTTGACGGGGTTTCACCTGCGGATTGAGTCCGAGAATGCTGTAGGTTTCGGTTCCGTCGAGTCCGAGACTTTGTGCATTCGTTCCTTCTTCGAAACAGCAGGGAAGGACTCCCATGCCGACGAGGTTGCTTCGGTGAATTCGTTCGAAACTTTGAGCGACGACGGCGCGAACTCCGAGAAGTCGGGTTCCCTTGGCCGCCCAATCTCGAGAACTGCCGGTTCCATACTCTTGTCCGGCGAGAATCACGAGCGGAGTCCCTTCAGCTTGATGCTTCATGGAAGCATCATAAATCGCAAGCGTTTCGCCATTGTACTTAGTTACGCCCCCTTCGACGCCGGGAACCATCAAGTTTTTGATTCGAACATTGGCGAAGGTTCCGCGCGTCATCACGCGGTCATTTCCGCGACGGGATCCGTAGCTGTTGAAGTCTTCCTTGGTGACTTTATTATCCTGGAGATAAACGCCTGCCGGTGAGCTTGCTTTGATTGAGCCTGCAGGAGAGATGTGATCGGTCGTGACGGAATCTCCGAAAATTCCGAGCGGTTTTGCATTCTTGATCTCGGTGATCGTTCCGGGTTGCAGACTGAAGTTTACAAAGAAAGGAGGCTCTTGAATATAAGTGCTCTTCGTATTCCACGTATAAACATCGCCGACGGAGGAGGGAATTTGATTCCATGCCGGGTTTTGCTCGGAGAAGTCGCGATAGAGACTGCGGAAAACCTCGGGGCTGAGCGATTTCTGGAGCAGGTCGCGAACTTCTTTGAGGGAAGGCCAGAGATCCTTGAGGAAAACCGGTTTGCCATCCTTACCATTTCCAATCGCTTCTTCCGTGAGATTGATATCGACTCGACCTGCCAAGGCGAAGGCAACGACGAGCGGAGGTGACATCAGGAAGTTTGCTTTGATGTTCTGGTGAACCCGCGCTTCGAAGTTTCGATTTCCGGAGAGAACACTCGCGGCAACGAGGTCATTCTTGACGACCGCTTCTTCAATCGGAGCGGCGAGGGGGCCGGAGTTACCGATACAGGTCGTACATCCATAACCGACGATTTGGAATCCGAGTTTATCGAGGAACGGTTGAAGTCCGGTTTTGGCGAGATAATCAGTGACCACGCGTGATCCAGGGGCCAAGGAGGTTTTGACGTTTTTATTGACGGTGAGTCCGAGTTCGACGGCGCGTTTGGCGACGAGACCTGCCGCAAGCATGACGGAAGGATTGCTCGTATTGGTGCAGCTCGTGATCGCTGCAATGAGAACGCTTCCGTTTGTGACGTTGGAACCATTCAACGGAATTTCGGTCTTGAGATTCTCAGAAGTCTTTCCAAATCCATTTTCCTTCACCGGCTTTTCAAGGGCGGCGAGGAAGTTTTTCTTTAAGTCAGGAAGGATGATTCGATCCTGAGGACGTTTGGGCCCGGCAACGCTCGGTTGAATGTCTGCAAGATTGAGTTCCAAGTTCGAGCTGTAGGCGATTCCATCCGCTTGGGTCGGAATTCCGAACAGTCCCTGAGCGCGGTAGTAACCTTCAAAGGCATTGAGGAGGGTCTCCGAACGGCCCGTGAGGCGAAGATAATTGACCGATTCTTCATCAATCGGGAAGTAACCCATCGTCGCGCCGTATTCAGGAGCCATGTTGGCGATCGTCGCGCGGTCAGGGAGCGGAAGCGAGGTGGCGCCGGGGCCGTAGAACTCGACAAACTTTCCAACGACTTTAAATTTCCGGAGCATTTCCGTGACGTGTAACGCGAGATCGGTTGCAGTGACGCCTTCGCGAAGGGCACCCGTTAAATGAACGCCGACGACTTCAGGAGTCAGGAAATAAACAGGCTGACCGAGCATTCCGGCTTCCGCTTCAATTCCACCGACGCCCCATCCAACAATTCCGAGACCATTGATCATCGTGGTGTGAGAGTCCGTTCCAACAAGCGTGTCGGGATAGAGAAGTTCTTTTCCGTCGGCGTTGGCGGAGAGCACGCCTTTGGCGAGGTATTCGAGATTCACCTGATGAACAATTCCGATGCCGGGAGGGACGACCTTAAAGGTTTCGAAAGCTTGCTGTCCCCATTTGAGGAATTCATAGCGTTCGCGATTTCGTTGGAATTCGAGTTCAAGATTTTTGGAAAGTGAATCGGCGGAGCCGGCAAAATCAACTTGAACCGAGTGATCGACGACGAGATCGACCGGAACGAGCGGTTCAATCAACTTGGGGCTCTTTTTCATTCCTGCAACGGCAGTACGCATCGCGGCGAGATCGACGAGAAGGGGGACTCCGGTGAAATCCTGGAGAACAATTCGGGCGACCACGAAGGGGACTTCGTCAGAGCAAGGGGTCTTGGCGTTCCAATTCACCAGCGTTTTGACATCGTTTTCAGAGACGCGTTTTCCGTCAAGATTACGGAGAAGCGATTCCAGAACGATTCGGATACTGACGGGGAGTTTTTTAACCGGACCGAGGCCTGCTTCCTCGAGGGAGGGGAGGGAATAGTAGGAATAGGATTTGCCGTCTTTCGCGGTGAAGGAGCGGAGGGAATTGAAGGTATTGTGTAGTGCCATCGGTTTTACTCGGTTAAGGTTGCTCGAAAGAATAAGCAGACTTCGTTCCGGTTCAACCATAAAGTTTGAACGGGGTTGGCGTAAGATCAGAATGATGTTTCACACGAAGCTTAAGCCCCCGTGCTCGTGGGGCAATGAGTGGAGAGAACAGGATCAAATCTCTCGCCAAGTTCGCCAACCTGCCCGCAATGCTACGCATAGCGTTGCAGGCGGGGGCGCGAAGGGTTGAATTCCGATTTAAAAACAAAAAAGGGTTTCTTGGCGGCTTGGCGAACTTCGCGAGAGACAACGACTTAGCAAGTTTGTTCTTTAGGAGGCACAAAGCCACAACGAAAACCTTTATTTTGGGAGCCAAGAACCGGTCACTCAAAGAATTGAAACAAAAAAGGATTCCCCCTTTGTCCCCTTCTAATCATAACCCTCGATCGATCAATATTTAAATTTTAAGACACGTCCCCATGTATTCGTCCCGGTGATGAGTGCCGACCAAACAAAAAAATCTCCGAGATGAAATGTCGTGCTCACAACTGCGCCGTGACGTTCCAAAATCTCGTCCGCGCCAAGCGCGATGGCTGACGGGATGTGAACTGCCCACCATATCGGGACGAGAAACTCCAAGCCGCTGAGAACACACAACAACTCGAAGACAAGGAAAGCGGCTAAACAGACTGCAAAGACCCGCAGCAGGCGACGACACCAAATGCCAAGGCCGCCAGCGATAATGCCGACTGCTCCCATGCCGATGTAAACACACTGCGGATCAATCTTCATGCGCGCGAAGTCGCCTAACAGTTATTCAACCGACTCCGAATGCTTTCGAAGCAGGCCGGGGCCGAAATTCTTCGGGCTAGATTGGTCTAATTTTTTGAGAATTTTCTCTCTCACGTGGGGTTTAAATTGTCATGGGAACCCAATTGCTTCAAGGTTTATCTCGGATTCCCAATCGGAAGAGGACGTTTTGCCCGCGACGCATGCAAAGGAGACGAAAAGTAAGGCTTCTGTTGAGGTAAGCTTTACCCGGAGTTTACGGAGCGGCGTCTCTCCCATTGAGACGGGCGAGTTCTTCTACCATCCAATCGATGAAACGGCGTTCACTGAGCATTCGTTCGTGACGGGTGGAGATGATGGTAAAAATTTGATTTGGATTTCTAACGTCTTCCAGCGCGGATTCGACCGTGACGATGCCGTCGCCGTCGACGTTGGGGGCGTAGAGAAGACGGGCGCGGGTTCCTTCTCCTTGAACGGATAAGCCGACGGGTGTTTGGATGCCCCGTCCGACGATGACTTTTAGGCGATCGCCTCCACCGGTCGAAGCGAGGAGTTGGCCGGTGTAGCTCAGGGTTCCGATTTGAAGTCGCCAGTCACGCACTTGGGCAAGGATATTTTGAAGGGCAACTCCTCCTGACTCCTGGCAATATTCCCATGCGGTGCGTTCCTTCGGCTCGCGTTGACCGTCCATAAAGCGTGAGAGCCATGGGTCCAAGTATTCCGAGCGTTCTGCCGGGGCACTCGGCCATTGATTCTGCCAGACGCCTGTTTTCAGAAGATCATCCGGGGAGATACGAGTGGAACGTCCTTGCGCGTCGGTCTGTTCCCAATGCAGATCTTCAAATGGTAGCATTTCATAAAGGGAGGGCCACGTAATGGAAGCCATGCGAACGGTTTGGCGTGAAATCGTTTTCTCTTCAAACATTCCCCCCGGACTCTCTTTTGCGGAAAATCCTTCCCCGGAGAGAAGACGTTGCAAGGCGACATGAGTGCCAAGATTTGGAACTCCGACGAGATAAAGCTGTGAGATCTGACTGGCGAAACGGGGATTGCGACTGAGAAGCGTGCGAATCACGAGCCCTCCAAATCCGTGCGCAACGATGACAAACTGGGTCGGAGTCTTCGTTTGTCCGGTCATGATCGCGTGTTGGGCGGCGACCTCCTGGAGCGATTTTTCCAAGGCGGGAACGAGATCCGAGGCGATTTCGCGGCGCCAGTCGTAGTGGAGCACGTAAAGATCCCGGTTTTGTTGATAAGGAAAAAATCGGGGAACGCGGGATTGACGTCGGGAGAGTCCTTCGACGAATCCTTTCCATCCGGCGAAAGGGGAATCGGAATTTAAAGTTTGCGATTGAAGAAAATTGGGGAGTCGAAGGCCGAGGAACTTCTCGCGCTTCAAGAGCGAATCCGGGTCGCCCCAGACGGAATACGGCATCTCTCGGGAGAGGGACGGATCGATCAGGGCAGATCCTTCGAAATCGGGAATAATCACCAGTGCGTGAGAGTGAAGAGAGGACTCCGCAGCGAAGACCGAGGCACATCCAATGAGAATGAGTGCGCAGCCTAGGATTTTTGTAAAAGAGTCCCTCATCTGGCGGAGCAAACTACAGGAAAACCGGCTCCTGACGAAAGGAATTTATGCGTACTTCGAAGATTGCTCATCCGCATGGTATGAGCTTCGGACCAGCGGAGCGGACTCGACGACTCCGAAGCCGATCTCAAGTCCGAAGACTTTCCAACGGGCAAACTCTTCCGGGGTCACCCAGCGGTCGATCGGAAGGTGATTCGCCGAGGGACGGAGATATTGGCCCAGAGTTAAAATATCGATTTTGATGGCAGCCATATCCCGCAAGGTCGATTCGATTTCCGATTCCGTCTCGCCAATGCCAAGCATGAGTCCTGACTTCGTGATAAAGCCTTTTTTCTTGGCGCGCTCCAAAAGTTCGAGTGAACGCGTATATTTGGCTTGGGGCCGGACGACTTTATGAAGACGGGGAACGGTCTCGACATTATGATTGAGAATATCAGGCTTGGCTTCAAGAACAGTATCGAGATGTTCCCATTTTCCTTTGAAATCCGGGATCAAGACTTCGAACTTTGTGGCGGGATTGGCGAGGCGTGATTCGCGAATGGTCGAAGCCCAGACCGCCGCGCCGCCGTCCTTGAGATCGTCACGAGCGACGGAGGTAATCACCGCATGACGCAGATTCATAATCTTGATCGCTTCCGCGACACGTCGTGGTTCGTCCAAATCGAGTTCGGTCGGCTTTCCGGTATTGACCGCACAGAATCCGCAACTCCGCGTGCAGATATTACCGAGAATCATGATCGTTGCGGTTTTACGGGACCAGCATTCCCCGAGATTCGGGCACTGGGCGCTCTCGCAGACGGTGTGGAGTCGATTCTCTTTAACGAGCTTCAGGGTCTCTTGAAAACCTTCACCTCCAGGGATCCGCGCCCGAATCCATGAGGGCTTGCGCTGGAGGGAAATTTCTTCGAGAAGAGCCATGGAAGATGAGGCGGTTAGTCGGCTTATTTAGCCCACTCAAAGGCCCCTTTCTTGAGGGCATAGAGATAACCGACAAAGAGAATTAAGACAAATGAGAGCATCGCGAAGAAAATTTCCCATCCATGTTGCAATTGTTCCCGGTAGACAACGCTCCATGCGTACATGAAAACGGTTTCAATATCAAAAAGGATGAAGAGCATTGCCACGAGATAGAACTTCACCGAGAATCGGGGGTTCGTTGTGCCAATCGGATCTTTGCCACATTCGTAGGCGCTATCCTTGGCTTTGCTCGTCTGAGCGCGTTTCCCGAGGATTACGGAAGTTGCCAGAGTGGCAATGGCAAAGAAAAGAACTGCTCCAATTTGAATGGCGACGGGAATGAAATCTTTAATCATGATGCGTTTTTCTGTTAATCTTCATCGTCACTAAATAACCCGCCGACTAACGCACCGAGGGCCAGACCAACGACGGCGGCTCCGATCAAAAATGGGTAGGGATGTTCCCGAACAATCTGATCAACGCGAATCGCGCTTTCTTTGGGGATTTTGTTCAGGGGTAAATCACGCATCCGGGGCCGGTTCGAACTCCGAATCTCGCGACGCAAGACCTCGGCATTTGACATCTCCCAATCCGCCTCCTCCAACGTAAAATCTAACTCCTCATTTGCCATAACAGTTCCCATTATTTCGGATTTTCAGCGAAATGTCCACCACGACATTACCTCAAAACCATGAAGTCGTGCTTCTGCGTCCAATTCAGATCGACGAAGCCACCCGGGGATTCAATCAAATCCCGGTCCGGTGACAATTTCTTTTTTGAAGGAATCAACGGATTAAGCGCCGCGGCGAACGGGAGCGGGCTTCGGTTTTTCCTTCTTCGGTTTTTTAACTTCTTTTTGCTGACGGTTGTTGCCTTTGGCCATGGAGTATTCCTTGTAGAGGTGAGGCTTGAGCTTCGCGTTTTGTGGGGGAATTGCAAGGAAAGAGAATGTACTGGAACTGACGATTCGGATGGTTTTTCGCGCGGAGATCGCTGAGTCCGCTGAGAAAAGCATCTTTTACCCTCTGCGGGCACGGCGAACTCTGCGCGAGACCGGATGGCAGATTTAAAGGGCGCATCTTCTTACAGTTATCAGAGACAAAGAATGCTTTTTGATTGTGACCCCGGCCGGTTCTGATAGAGACGGTGGCATGACGAAAGTTTCTGTGGTGGTTCCTTTTTACAATGAGGCGGAAAATCTGCCCCGATTGATTGAGGAGCTGGATCGGGCATTGGCGGGATTGGGGGGAGCGGCGGAGTTGGTTTTGGTGAATGATGGGAGCACCGATTCTTTTTTGCGTCCGGAACGGAGTCCCCAGTTTCCGATTCGCTGGCTTGATTTGACGGAGCGCTCCGGACAGAGTGCAGCGTTGTACTACGGGTTTCAAGCGGCTTCCGGTGAGTTGGTGGCGATGTTGGATGCCGATTTACAAAATGATCCGGCTGATTTCGGAAAGTTGATCGCCTTGTTGCAAAAGGAGCATTTGGATCTCGTCACCGGAATTCGAGTCACGCGTCAAGATACGTGGGGACGTCGGATGAGCAGCCGAATTGCCAATGCGGTACGAAGCGCGGTGCTCGGGGATCATACGACCGACACGGGCTGTTCCTTGAAAGTGATGAAACGAGAAGTGGCCGCGCGTCTCCCCGGTTGGAATGGAATGCATCGTTTTATTCCGGCCTTTGTTTTGTCGATGGGTTATCGGACGGGAGAATGTCCGGTCAGTCATCGCGCTCGATTCAAGGGGGAGAGCAAAGTGATCGGGACGAAGCGTGCGATTCGAGCGACCTATGATCTACTTGGAATGATCTGGTTAAGTCGCCGACAATTTTTGGGAAGATTGAAATGAGATTTTTGGCGGAAGGATGGAAGGATTACTCAATTCTTCGCTGCGGCGATGGACTGAAGCAGGAGCGATGGGGCGGGGTCACGTTGATCCGGCCCGATCCTCAGATTTTGTGGCCCAAACGTCCGGATGCCGAGTGGCAGAAGTACGATGGATTTTATCACCGTTCGGATGCCGGAGGGGGAAATTGGGAATTTCGAAAAGAGCTTCCGGAGAGTTGGGAGATTCGCTGGCGTGAGTTAAAGTTTAAAATCCGGCCGACGAATTTCAAGCATACGGGGTTGTTTCCCGAGCAGGCCGCGAATTGGGCGTGGATTTCGGAGAAGATTCGGGCGGCATCCAATCCGAAAGTCTTGAATCTTTTTGGTTACACCGGTGCAGCGACGGTGGCCGCGGCCGCCGCTGGAGCAACGGTTTGTCATGTTGATTCAGCGAAGGGGATGGTCGAGTGGTGTGGCGAGAATGCGAGACTCTCCGGAGTGGGGGATCGTTCGATTCGCTATATTATTGATGACTGTGTGAAATTTATGCAGCGGGAGATTCGCCGGGGAAGTCGCTATGACGCGATCATGATGGATCCCCCTTCCTATGGGAGGGGATCGAAAGGGGAGCTCTGGAAATTGGAGACCCATCTGTGGCCGTTGCTGGATCTTTGTCGACAGGCACTTGTCGAGAAACCGCTTTACGTTTTGATCAATGCCTACACGACGGGGCTCTCTCCGACTGTTTTGACGCGACTGCTTGAGGCGATGATGCAAGGAAAAGGGGGGACGTGTACGGGAGGGGAATTGGTTTTGCCGGTGGAAGAAGGAGGCGTTTTGCCTTGTGGAATTGTCGCACGGTGGGAGCGATAAAATGGAGCTCGTATCGCATTTCTGGGGAATGATTCCGGCCGGCTTTGCGGTCGGGTTGGTTGTTGGATTGGTTGGAGTGGGAGGAGGTTCGCTCATGACTCCGATTCTGGTGCTTTTGTTTGGGATTTCACCGAAGATGGCGGTTGGAACGGATCTCCTTTTTGCATCGCTGACCAAAGGGGTGGGGGTTTGGGTGCATCACGAAAAGCATCAATCAGTCGATTGGGGAATCGTCAAGCGTCTCGCCTATGGAAGCATTCCCGGAGCGATCCTGACGCTGATCGTCTTGAAAATTAGTCCCAATTTTGCGAGTCCGTCGTGGATGCAGACCTTTCTCGCGTTTGCACTGTTGCTGACGGCGCTTGCCTTGTTATTTGGAGAGCCGCTGAAGAAGAAAATGCTTCGCTGGTCGGAAGCCGTGGGGCATGAGCCTGCGGTCGGATGGACGGTTTTGTCCGGGGTCATTCTCGGCGTGTTGGTCACCTTGACTTCGATCGGGGCCGGTGCGTTAGGGACGGTCGCCTTGCTGGTGCTCTACCCACATCTGAAAATCAAGAATGTGGTCGGATCCGATCTGGCTCACGCGATTCCATTGACCGCCGTTGCGGGACTTGGACATGCCCAGATGGGAAATGTCGATTATCCGTTATTGCTCTCCCTCTTGATCGGATCCGTTCCGGGGATTTATCTTGGAAGCCGTTGGAGTGGGAGGCTGCATGAACGGACCTTGAAGTTTATCCTCGCCGTCATGCTCTTTGTCATTGCCGGGAAGTTTTTAGCGAAGTGATATAAAAAGTTGTTTCTCTGAGAGGGCAGGAATAAGGTCCATTTGATGAAATCAAAAAATCTAATGATAGTTGCTTTTGGAGCCATCGTTATTCTAGGTGGGTATTTTTATTTAAATATAACTCCTGTTTTCGGCGCTCTGAAATCAGAATCACGAGAGTCGAATAAGCCGGAGGTAATGATTCGAAGTGTCATCGAATGGGGTAGGCTTTCAGATTTTCCCGAAACCAAGAAAAACTTTATTATTACGACTGAGGGAAGTGCTTTCACCAGAACTTTTATTGGATCATTTGAGGGGGATCCTAAAGTTATCGATGCATGGGTAAAGGGGTCTACTGGAATCCAAGAAGGAAGGAGTCAGGAGTTAGAGAGTGGTGTTAAATACATTTTAAAGACAATTCCTGATTGTGCATACGGAGAGGTATTGATTTTAGATAATGGATCTAAAGTGCAGTTTAAAATTTCTTGGAGTTAACTTCGGATAAATTATGGGAAATAATCATAGCACTCTAAGTTCCTGATAGATTTCGAGCAATGGTGACAAAAGTATTGCCGTTTAAAAAACAAAAAGGAGCCCATCGCTGGAGGGCTTGTGCAAATAGCCGCCTTGGGAACAGAGAGCCTCATTAAGTCGAGGCCTTGGAGTCGTTGCGGTCAAATCGGATCGTTGTAGTTTTCACCCCCGCCTGCAACGGCTATGCCGTAGGCATTGCGGGCAGGGCAACGACTCCAAGGCGCAACGAAGGGGATTTGTTTTCAAATTCAAACCGTTGAGGTCGTTGAGGCTTTGCGGTTAAAGCCGATTTTACCCCCGCCCGCAACGCTTTGCGTAGCAATGCGGGCAGGTCAAAACCTCGAAGTCCTCCAATTCAATCCCCCGCATTCCTATTTATCTCTCTAATCAAACTTTATTTTGGATAGGGATGTCAAAAGTGGGATGATCCCACTTGACTTCATTGCCTACTTGGGAGATCTTATTCGTATGCCTGCACTCACGGTGATTAAAAATCAGGATTTTCAACTGGTGACGGAGTTTGTTCAATCCGACGCCAAAAAACGACTTTCGTTAGGGGATGCCCTCAGTGGTCGGGGTGCATTCAATATTTATCGGAATGCACTGGGTCAGATTGTCCTCGATCCTGTTAAAACGATCCCTCTGTCAGAGGCTTGGATCTTCGAGAATCCTCAAGCCCTTGCCAGCGTGAAACAGGGATTGAAGGAGTCTGCCGAGGGGAAACGTCGCAGTCGGGGTTCATTTGCGAAGTATGCCAAGGGGTAAGGGTTGCAACGAAAACTTCTTTTCACGCCGACAGCAGATCAGCAGCTCACCGCGCTCGAAAATGACCCAGCCAAGAGTGCCATTTTAAAACAAGTTCAGAAGGCGCTTGGCTTTCTTGAAACGAATCCACGACATCCAGGGCTCCGGACTCATGAATTCAGCTCGCTTTCTGGTCTCGGTGGTGAAAAGATTTTTGAGGCTTACGCTCAAAATAACACATCAGGGGCCTACCGAATTTTTTGGCATTATGGACCGGATGAAGGAACGGCGAAGAATCGAATCTCCGTCATTACCATTATCGCGATTACGCCTCATCCCTGATGGGGAATCCTAAAGCGATTTCTCTGAGGAGAGCAGGAATCCAGGAATTTTGGATGCCCTGCTTTACCATCAACGATCTCAATTTCCAATTAATCCTGTATTCCTGCTTTCCTCAGAGGAACAATTCTCGTTGGTGTTATTTGGTTTTGAGCAGTGGCTTTAAGAACGGAGCAGTCGGGGATTTTTTGGATTGAGCGACGGTTTCGGGGGTTCCTTCGGCAATGAGTTTTCCTCCTTTGTCACCTCCTTCGGGGCCGAGTTCAATAACCCAATCGGCTTCAGCGATGACGTCGAGATGATGTTCAATGACGACGACGGTGTGACCGGCGTCGACCAGGCGGTGGAGCATTCCGAGGAGCTTTTGAACGTCGGCGAGATGGAGCCCAATCGTCGGTTCTTCGAGAAGATAGAGATGTTGGGGGAGTTCGGTGGCAAGCGTTCGCAGTCGCGCACGATCCTGAAGTCCAATCGATTCTTCCAAGGCGGAGACCATTTTGAGGCGTTGCGCTTCTCCGCCGGAGAGGGTGGGGCTGCGTTGTCCCAAGGTGAGATAACCGAGTCCGACTTCTCGGAGGAGTTCCAGTGGCCGGCGAATGTCAGGAATGACTTCGAAGAGGGGAATCGCTTCGTCGACGGAGAGCGCTAGAATCTCGGCAATCGACTTGTCTTGATAGGTAATCTGAAGCGTTTCCGAGTTGTAGCGAGTCCCGCGACAGAGGTCGCACGGAACGTAGAAGGTCGGGAGAAAAGCCATTTCGACTTTGAGATCTCCCTGGCCTTGGCACGCCTCGCAACGACCGCCTTTGGTGTTGAAGGAGAAACGCCCGGCACTGTAGCCGCGTTGACGGGCGAGAGGGAGCTGGGCGAAGAGGGAGCGGAGTTGATCCATTAACTTCAAGTAAGTTGCCGGGGTTGATCGTGAAGTTTTTCCAATTGGAGTTTGATCGACTTCGACGACGCGTGCGATTTTATCCGCTCCCAAAAGCCGGCGACAGGGGAGATTTTTTTTTGATTTTTTGGCAAGAAGTTGTTCGACTGATGGCTTCAGAATTTCATGAACAAGTGTGCTTTTTCCTGCGCCACTGACTCCGCAAAAAACAGTGAGTCCTCCCCGGGGGATTTTGACGGTCAGATTTTTAAGGTTATGAAGCGTCGCGCCTTCAATCGTCAGCCAGTCGACCGGTTTGCGACGTTCCCCGCGAAACGGGTGAGGCATCGGAGTGCCGAGAAGTTTTCCTGTAATCGATTTTTCATGTTTGGCGATTTCTTTCCAGGTTCCATCCGCGATGATTTCGCCGCCACGAACGCCGGCACCAGGACCGAGATCGATAATGCGATCCGCGCGCTTCATGGTCTCTTCGTCATGCTCAACAACGACGAGAGTGTTGCCTCGAGCTTTTAACGCATCGAGTGAATCCAGAAGTCGTGCATTGTCGCGCGGATGCAGTCCAATCGTCGGTTCATCGAGGACATAGAGAACGCCATGAAGTTCGGAGCCGAGCTGTGAGGCGAGTCGAATTCGTTGGGATTCTCCACCGGAAAGAGTGGTTGCCGATCGGTTGAGAGTCAGATAACTCAGGCCAACTTCCTTGAGAAAGGAGAGACGTTGACGAATTTCCGGAAGAAGATCTCGACCAATGACCGAGTCGCGTCCCTTGAGTCGAATGGAGTCAAAATAATCGGCAGCTTGAAGAACACTGAGGCGGCCGATGTCGGGGAGGGTCGGTCCCTCTTTTTGCGGCCAGCGTCCCAGGGAGAGTCGGACGGATTGGGCGAGGGGATTGAGGCGTGATCCGAGGCAGGTGGGACAAAGGGCTCCCATTTGACGTTCTTCGGATTCCTGACGTTGCTCAATTTCGACTTCACGCTCAACGGCCGTTTCTGCGTCGGATTTGAGTTCCACAACGATGCCAAACCCCTGACAGTCTGCACACCAGCCATGCGGGGAGTTGAAAGAGAAGAGACGAGGATCCAGTTCGTCAAACGAGCGTCCGGATTCTGGGCAATAAAGCTGAGTACTGTAAACGGTTTCTCGGCTTCGAGTGTCGACTGTGTAAAGAGTTCCTCGGCCGATTTTGAGAGCTTCTTCGATCAGGTGGCGTCGTTCACTGGGGGATTGGCGAGAAGTGAGGTTTCCTAAAATGACATCGATCGTGTGCTCCGCAAAACGACTCAGTGCTTTGAATTTTGACGGTTCGATCCACTTCCCATCGACGCGGAGAAAGGGATAATGTTTCTTAGTAGCCCATTGCGCAACTTCGGTGTGAATCCCTTTACGAGCTTTAATGATGGGTGCGAGAAGGGAAAGTTCTCCCTTTTTTCTCTTGAATTCGATTCGATCAAAAATTTCGGTGAGCGATTGACGAATGGCTGCTTCGCCGGTGACGGGATCGTGAGCGGTTCCTAATTTCGCATAAAGAAGCCGCAGAAATTGATGAATCTCTGTGACTGTGGCGACCGTGCTTTTTCCACCACCCCGCGTGATCCGCTGTTCAATGGCGACCGCCGGGGGGATTCCAGTGATTCGATCCACCGCAGGCTTTTCCATCTGATCCACAAATTGACGTGCGTAGGCGTTGAGGCTGTCGAGATAACGGCGTTGTCCTTCGGCAAAGAGGAGATCGAAGGCGAGGGTTGATTTTCCAGAGCCACTGAGTCCGGTGAGAACGGTCATGGCTCCGAGTTCAAGATCGAGTGAGAGATTTTTAAGATTGTGATGACGGGCCCCGCGAATTTCGATCATTTCGGGCGGAGGAGGCACTGCGGCGGTCTCGGCGACCCGTTTCGATTTTTTTCGGAACCCTTCGAGTTTGGATTGAAGAAATTGTCCGGTATGACTTTCCGGGATTTTTGCGATCGCTTCGGGAGTTCCTTCTCCCACCAAATATCCCCCCTCATTTCCCCCTTCAGGTCCGAGATCCAAAATCCAGTCGGCGCTTTTGATGACATCGAGATGATGCTCAATGACGATCAGGGAATGTCCTTGATCGACCATCCGCTGGAAAAGTTGAAGGAGGAGTCGGACATCTTCGAAATGAAGTCCGGTCGTCGGTTCATCGAGTAAGAAGAGTCGGGTTTTTCCTCCCCGTCCTGTGATCGATGATTCTGCTTCTGGAGTGCCAAACCCGTGGAGATAGCTCAGGAGTTTGATCCGTTGTGCTTCGCCTCCCGAGAGTTGATTGAGGGGTTGCCCGAGGCGCCAATAACCGAGTCCGACTTCGTCCAGCAAGGAGAGCGCGGCGACAATGCGACGGTGACGCAGTGGTTGATCAGCGGTAAGATCCGAGAGTTCGGGAGAGAAGAATTCGCACGCTTCGTGAACGGTCGTTTCGAGAAGATCGTGAATCGATTTTCCGCGATATTGAATGGCGAGCGTATGAGGATGAAAACGTTTTCCCTCACAGACCGGGCAGGTCACAAAGACATCGGCAAGGAATTGCATCTCGACTCGTTCTGCTCCGGTGCCGCTACAGCGTTCACATCGCCCCGTTCCGGCATTAAAAGAAAACGAGGAGGAAGTCAGTCCTTCCAGCTTGGCCATTTCGGTTTGTGCGAAGAGTTGCCGGATATCGTCGTAGATTCCGAGGTAAAGCGCGGCATTCGAGCGTGGAGTCTTGGTGAGGGGGGATTGGTCAACGCGGATGACTTCCGTGAGAAACGTCGCCCCCTCGATTCCTTCGATGGCGTTGCTTTTGATCGCTTGTTGGAGTCGGGGAAAGAGGACTTCGTGTAGGAGGGTTGATTTTCCGGAGCCGCTGACTCCGGTGAGAACGACAAATCGTCCCAAAGGGATTTGAATATCGATCCCTTTGAGATTATGAGTCGTCGCATTTTGGATGCGGAGTTGAAATTCAGAGTCGGGAGCGCGCCGCGTTTTCGGAAGCGGAATAAATTTGTCTCCACGGAGATAGGCTCCCGTGAGGGAAGTTTTTGATTGGTAGAGTGCCTCGGGGGATCCGCTAAAGGTGATCTCTCCTCCCAACTCTCCACGACCGGGTCCAAGATCCAGGAGATGATCGGCCGCCTCCATGATCGCCTCATCATGTTCGACAACGACGACGGTATTTCCACGATCCCGAAGGCGGTGCAGGACACGAACGAGTTGGTGATTGTCCCGGGGATGGAGTCCAATGCTTGGCTCATCGAGAACAAAAAGCGTGTGAACGAGCGAGTTGCCCAGGCAGGAAGTCAGATTCACCCGTTCGATTTCACCTCCGGAGAGCGTTCGTGAGGCGCGATCCAGCGTCAGATAATTCAAGCCGACTTCGATCAAGTATTGAAGGCGAGTGACAATTTCGCGATGAAGCTGCTCGGTCGCTCCATCCTGATCGGGCAACGGCAAGGTTTCAAAAAAGGTGTGCGCTTCACGGAGCGGCATTTGATTGATTTGCGCGAGATTCCTTTTGCCGGATTTGGGATGGATAAGGTGGTAGTGAAGCGTGGTCGGTTGAAATCGCGAACCCTGACAAACGTGACACGGAAGGTAGGCGCGGTAACGGGAGAGGAGAACCCGAACGTGCATCTTGTAGCTCTTTGATTCCAGCCATTTAAAAAATCCTTTAACCCCGTACCAGCCGCCCCGTTTCCAGAGTTCCTCGCCGGACTCATTTTTGCCCCCTTCGCCATCAATGATAAAACGTTGTTGGGCTGCAGTGAGTTCTTGAAAAGGACGATCGGTCGGAATTTTTCGTTTCTTGCAGTGGCGGATTAAATCTTGCTGGCACTCGGCATTACTCTCCGTCTGCCACGGCTTCACGACCCCTTGGGCAATGGAGAGACGTCGGTCAGGGAGTGCCAGATGATAATCAATTTCAATCGTGCGACCAAAACCGCGACATTCCGGGCAGGCACCAATCGGATTATTGAAGGAAAAGAGAGCGGGAGTCGGTTCCGGAAAATCAAGTTCGTCGTAGGGGCAATGCCAGCGATTTGAGAAGCGAAGCAAGTCCTCTTCCGGGGCGGAGACAGTTCGAATACGGACCAATCCTTTTCCAAAAAAGAGCGCACGCTCCACGGACTCCGCAACTCGGGTGGCGTCTTGGGCGTTGAGACGGTCCTGAATGATCCACCAAGTGCGAGGAGCGTTTGTTTGAGATTCTAAAAAGTCTTCAACCCGGGAAATTGTTCCTTCATGGAGGATCCGTTGAAATCCCTCTTTCTGGACGAAGGCCGCCGCTTCCTTCAATGGAGTTTTTGCCGGAAATGCAACCGTGAAACCGATGAAGATTGGCGTATTACCGAGTTCGCGAATTTTCTTCACGATCTCTGCGGGGGCCAAGGGTCGGATTTCGCGTTGGCATTGGGGGCAGAAGAGGTGCGAGATTCGGGGCATCAGGAGCTTGAGATGATCGGCAATCTCGGTCATCGTTCCGACGCTGCTACGCGAGGTCTTGATGGCGTTGGTCTGCTCGATGGCGATGGCGGGAGGTAATCCGTCAATACGCTCGACGAGAGGTTTATCCATTCGCTCGAGGAACTGTCGAGTATACGGGGAGAACGTTTCGACATAACGCCGTTGTCCTTCGGCGTAAAGCGTATCAAAGGCGAGCGAGGACTTTCCCGAACCGCTTAAACCGGTGATCACGGTGAGGCGGTGGAGTGGAATTTCACACGTAATCCCTTTGAGGTTGTGCTGACGAGCTCCCTGAATTCGGATGCAGGGGGTAAGACGACTCATGGGGAGTGAATAGCATCCGGACGGAGGAGGTAAACCTTCAATTGAATGGGAAATCCCACGTTTTCCTGATGGATTTTAGTCCTTAGGGAATGAAATTGCATATCTTGAAGAGGTTGCTAGGGTTCGGGCCATGTTTGAAACGGTGATTCATTTTTTCAGGTCGGGCGGTTTGTTTATGATCCCTCTGGGGATCTGTTCCGTGGTTTCGGTGACGATTATCTTGGAACGAAGTTATGCCTTGAGACGAGGGAATATTATTAATTCCCGACTGGTCCGGATGATTGACGAGATGCATTCGGGGGGGGCAAGCGCGCCAATTCAGGCAGTGGCTCAGGAAGAGGAGACGGTACTCAGTCGTCTCGTTCAAGGGTGTTTTCGGCAGTTGTCTTATTCCAAGTATGAAAACACCGAGGCGCTTCAGACAAAGGCGCGGGCGGAGATTTCTAAAATGGAGCGCGGCTTGGTGGTTTTGGAGATTATTGTTGGAATTGGGCCGCTTCTCGGGCTGCTTGGAACGGTGGCAGGATTGATCACGATTTTTGGAACGGTCAGCGCCAAGGGAGCATTGGCGATGCAAGGAATTGCGATCGCTGCGGGGATTGCGGAAGCGCTGAATGCAACCGTAGCGGGTTTGGTAGTGGCGATTCCGTCATTGATCGCCCATGGAATTCTGAGCAAGCGGGTGGAAGCGTTTGCTGTGGAACTCGAGAATATCTGTGTGGAGCTTTTAGCAAAGCTTTATGCAGAACCGCATCCTTGATTGATCCATGCGTTTTTACACCAAATCGCGAACCAAGCCGACCATCAGTATTGTTTCGTTGGTCGATATTCTTTGTATTCTCCTGATTTTTTTCGTCGTAACCACCGTTTTTAAGTCTGACGAGCCTGTGATTAAAATCGATCTCCCGGAGTCGAGTCAGGCCAAAGCTCAAACGGACAATGGTCCGATTGTGATTTATGTGACCGATGACGAAAAAATCTTTCTCAGCAATGTTCCGATCGCGATTGATCAACTCGGGGATGCCCTGACGAAGCTTCGAAAGGAGTTACCGTCTTCCAGTTTTGCATTAAAATCGAGCAAGCGTGCTCCCTTTGGGTTGATTATTCGAGTCATGGACGCCGTGAAGGCGGCCGGCATCAAGCAGCTTCCTGCGTTTGCGTTGGAAGCAAAGGGAGGAACGTGATTTTGCCGATTGTGAAGTACGGCGATCCGGTTTTGCGAAAAAAAGGGGCGCCGGTTTCGAAAATTACGGAAGAGATTCGCTCACTCGTCAAGTCGATGCTTGAGACGATGGAGGCGGCCGACGGCTGTGGGTTGGCTGCGCAGCAGATCGGAAAAGCGCTCCAGCTCGCGGTGGTGGATGTCTCCATGATTACCAAACGTCCGAGTCGCATGTGGATCAAAGATCAACCGGTGGATCATCTTCCCTACATGCCGTTGGTCTTGATTAATCCGGTGCTGACCCTGACCAAGCGCAAGGTTTTGGGAGTGGAGGGGTGCCTCAGTTTTCCAGGATTGAGTGCGGATGTTGCGCGATCGATGCGAGTGAAGGTGGTGACCCAAACCTTGAATGGTGGGAAATTGGAATTTGATGCGGGCGGACTTTTAGGACGGGCCATTCAACATGAATTCGATCATCTTCAAGGGAAGCTGTTCATCGATCATCTCGATGTCGAAGCGCGTCGCGAGTTGAAGGGTGCGATGGAAGCAATTGCCCGAGGGGAAATTCCGGAGCCGGTGGATGTATCGCGATCTGCGGAGAAGGAAGCGGACGAAGAATAACGAAAGAAAAAAATGAGTCTCACCATTAATCAGTTTTTAACCAAGCATCAGCTCCGAATTTCAGATAACCCCTGTGTCAGTTCGGATTTTTGTCTCGATGCGGAAGGACTCAAAAAGGAACTTTTATCCGGAACGAACCTCCAGAAATTTCCCCGCAGTTCTTTTTCGATTGCTGCAGGAACCGTTTCTCTCGTGGCGAATTCGGACGGGGATCATGCCTGGATCGTCGAGGGAAATGGGTCGGAGGGTTTGGAAGAGGGAGTGGTGCTTCGTCCGGGAGTGCGAGCCTATCCGGCAACTTTTACCAATCTGATCCGGCTCAAAAATCTCGTTCAAACTCATGATCCGGAATCGACCATTTTTCCGACAGCTCACCACTCTTTGGGGCGAACGACCTTGGGCGTGGGGGCGCGATTTACGACGCTCCATTGGCCTGCGGTGGAATGGACGATGTCGCAACTCGGGATTGGGCTGACGGCGAATCAGAACAGTATTCCGCGCGAATTAGTTTTTGATGTGAATGAAATGCTGGAGGGGCGTTTGGATCGAGTGCCGTTCCCCTTTATCGGTTGCGAAGTTCCCGAGGGACATCAAGGACAGAGCGTTCAAGGAATGAGTCACGGATCGATTGTCAGTAAACTGAAGACGGGATTTCATCTCCGGAAAGTTCCGTGGAGTTTTAATGCAGATCACCAACCGATTGGCGGGAAATTTGATGGGCGCGAGGCGAAATTGGTCGAGGGATCGTTGTTTGCCAGTTACATCACCTTTGATCTCTCTCCCGAACTCTCCCAGACCCGGGTTCCGGAAACCGAAACCGCCCGACGTGACTATGTGACGAAGGAAGTGCCGCCCGCATTGCTGAAAACCATGGATGAGTCACTTCGTTCTCTGGGGCTTTCCATGACCGAGGATGAGCGGAATCGTCTTCTCGCCTTTGTCTGGCCGTCGCTTCAAAAAATGAAACGTCGGGATGATTTGTACCGGCAAATCCGTGAGTCACATTTCACCACGAAGGTGGGACGCGAGTATCTGCGCGAGTTGTCGATCGATGAACTCCCGGGACTGACCGCTCCGGCGACCTCGGCAGTGATGTTGTTGCTCTGCCGTGAGTTGGGGATGAAGATTCACTTTTTGGCTCCGGCCTTTGGGTTTCAAAAAAACATGCCGTATCCCGATAATGCACAACTTCGAACCATGATCGAAGCGACCTGGAAGGTCTGCAAAGCATTTGATGTGAGCATTGGATTTCATTCCGGTTCCGGGAAATCGGCGGAAAACTACCAGGTGATGGGAGAGGTGACCGGAGGACGGTTGGAGATTAAAACCAGTGGGCGTTACACCTACGAGATGGGGCGTGCCCTGGCGGTTTCAAAAAATCCGGGAGACCAGAAACTCTGGAGCGAGTGGTATGACTTTACGCGCCAAATCGCGCTGCAAGGAGCATTCAGTTCCGACTCGGTGGAGCAACAGATGGCGAGAAGTTTTATCGTCAAGTCGTTGGAATTGGAAGGAAAGCCGGTCGATGTTTTTGCAACACCGGAGAGTTGTCGCGCCGCACTCTCAGCACTCTCCGCAAATCCAGAGCATATGTTCTGGTTTGAGTATAACTTCCTCTTCGTCCTCGCGGCTGAAGGAAAAGCACTTAAGGAGAAGTTGGGGGATCACACCCCGGCGGGTTATCAGCAGCGCCGTCGCTTTTATTCCATCAGTGAGGAAGGGCAGCTTCTCTACTCAAAAAATGTGGCGACCTATTTGCTCTTTCTGGCTCGTACAACGGGGATCGCTCCGGCCGGTAAGGTAGCCGCGGCGGAGAGGGCATTGAAGTCAGTGACGTCACTAAAGGAATTCTTGGATCAGATTTGAAATAAGGGACCTCGGAATTTTTCGCGCAGAGATCGCCGTGCTCGCAGAGTTCCGAAGTTTTTTTGTTATCATCAAATCCGAATGGTAGGGCTCGACCTCCGGGCGAGCCGGAAAAAGAGCTTTCCCGAGGCGCGATCCTTGGATAAATCTTGATGCGGTCGGTTTTCCATGACAATTTAAACCTCGCATGAGAGAAAAAGTTTCGAATTTAATTAGAACAACCTGGTCCGAAGAATTTCGGACCCGATCGGTCCCGAAATGGTATCGGAATGAATTGTCAAAAACCCGAGGAACAGCTGACCGGTCGGTTGAATAACTGTTCTACCAAACAATGAAGCAGCTCATCGCGCGCCTGAAATACTTCTTCACCGGCAAGCATGATCCGATGGACCTGCTCAACGGAGTGTATCACAGCAACCTTCCAAAGCGTCTTACGCTCTCAAAGGGTATGCTCAAGTCCGATGGGCTGGCTTACGAGGCTGGAGATTTGGTCGCAACCTTATACAAAGCGGACGACGATAGCGACTTCTCTTTCGCCCAGAAGCTTCGCAAGTTGCCGAGGCATTGGGGCACGCTTGAGACCCTTATGTATTACGATGCGATGGTGAACAACGGAGGGCATGAACAGTATTTCACCAATTCTGAAGGGGCATATTTGGACTTGGTTGGGGACGGCCTGAAGCTGTATGCCTCCGATTACCACGTGCACATTTTTCAGCGGGCGCTCTATCGATACAAACCTGATCTCTTTGCGGAGCATGCTGGTTTGGATTCAGATGCTCCATCCGATTCCGAGAATTGGCGTTCTCCATATGATGACCTTGACAGACTCTATTTCAAAGCCGATCCGAACCTACCTGATTTGATTGAGAAGTATATCCGAAGTAACCTCGAACTCTACAAAGGGTAGAAGGTTGTGGAGCCAACGCGCTATCGCGCGGCTCACAACTGACAATATAGCCATTCTTTTTTGTCTTACAGACACTTTATGGGTTCAGTCACAAAAGCGCAGTGGCTCCTGAGCATTTTACTTTCACGGGGGGCAATGGCCGACGGAGGTCGGAGTGAATCAGGAACTCGCGAACTGAGGAAAAACCGGGTTATACCGGCCTTTTTTTGAGGTGATAAGATTACTTAAAACGTCCCAGTGTCGGCGCCCTCGGAGAGGTCGCCCTACCAGGCATCGGGCGGTCTAGGATTTGCTCTCGTCTGGATTCGGAATCAATTTTTCGGGGTCGAAGTGCTCTGAGGTATTCAGAAATGCGTCGCAGGTTTTGAAAAAATCCTCTTCGGTGAGGACTCTCCGGATGGCGTGAAGAAAGGCGTCATCGGCTCCAATTCCGGGAGCAATGAAGTTGAGGTATTTTTTCATTTTGGAGACGTGGGTCGCGGAAGTCATTTCAGGGATCCGGGTTTCGCGATAAAGACGGTCGATGTATTCTCGTAAATCGAGTAGAGTCGGTTGAAAATAGGAACGCCCTTCGTAATGGTCTCGAATTTGTTGAAAGATCCAGGGGTTTCGAATCGCTCCCCGTCCAATCATGAGGCCCTTGACTCCGGTGCGATCGATCATTTTTTGAGCCGAAAGCGGTGAGAGGACATTCCCATTGGCAAAAACCGGGAAGGGGAGAGCGTTCGATGCGTCGGAGATTCGATTGTGATGGACCCGGGGTTGATACATTTCACGAACGGTTCGCCCATGAACGGTTAAGGCATCGATGGCGTGGCGCGAAAAAAGTTCAAGCAAGGGGCCAAATTCTTCCGGACTCTCAAATCCGATCCTTGTTTTGACGGTGAATTGACGATGAATGGCGGGGCGCAGCGCTTTGAGGATGGCATCAATATGTTCCCTGTCTCGAAGCAGGCCGCCTCCGGCTTTTTTGCTGCAGACAATGGGAGCGGGACAGCCCAAGTTGAGATCGATTCCAAGCACGCGCTCCTTTTGGAGCCATTCGGCGGTGCGAATCAGGGAGGGAATATCTTCGCCAATCATTTGGGCTTGAACCGGACTCCCGGTCGGATTTTCGCGGAGGGATTTCAGAATGTGGCGTTCGGGACGGGAATCCCGATGGACTCGGAAGTATTCGGTATAGAGGAGATCCGGGCTTCCGTAATGGTGGATGACTCGCCAAAAGGGGAGGTCCGTCACATCCTGCATCGGGGCCAAAATCAAGAGCGGCCGGCGCTCGGGAATAATTTTTAGAATTGTCATTTTCTGGTTTGCCTCTCCAAGGCGATATGCTACGGTAGGGAAATCGTGGCTCATAGCAAATATTCCGTCGTGATCGTGGAAGACGACAGTCGCATCTCGCGAGTCGTTCGAACTCATATCGTAGAAGCCTTTCCGACCCTGCGGGTTGAAATCTGTGGTTCAGCGGCAAAAGCAAAAACCATCTGCCAAAAATTTCCTCCTTCCTTTATCATCTGGGATGGAACGGCCAACGTCAACGGGACGGAAGCTGAATTCATTGCCTGTATCCCCGAGGGGCTTTGGAACCGAGTCATTCCAATTTCGATTGATGAGAAAATTCTGGCGACGGCAAAAGAGCGCGGCGCGCTTCCTGCGATTCCGAAGCGACTGGATGGGATTAATCCTTGGTCCGAGTCCGTGGTGGCGTATCTGAAAGAGCGACTCCCCAAAGTAAAAAAATGAAGCCCGCGGTTCTAATCCTTCTCCTTGTCGCCTTTGCTGTGGCAGATGAATCGCCACGGGAACAAAATCAAAAGGCCTCGGGAATTACCGGTAAGGGTTTTGAAACAAAGTCTTTTTCATTTGGCGAGGGAGGGAGTGCCCCCGGGTTCAATAAGTCTTTTTCAACGGGAGGCTCCCATTTGACAAAATCCTCCCATTTTGGCGAAAAATCATTTTTGCTTCCAAATCAGACCGCTGGTTTGAACCCGTATCCGGTGGGGACTTTCTCGCTTGGGGATAAGCAACCCTTCTCGAAACTGAGCTCGGACTACGGAGATAAAAGCTTTTCAATGTCCGATCGTAAAGTGGATGGGATGGATCGTGGGTATGAAGTGAAGCCGTATCTTGGAAAAGAGAATTCGAGAATTCAATCGGATCTCAAAACCATTCGAGAGACGCTCGGGGGAATCAAAGATTTACCGGAGCGTCCGTTGACGATCGAAGAGGTCAAGGCGTTGGTGAATAAGGATTCGCGACCGGCTTCGGCGGATTCGAAAAAGTAGGAGAGCCCAAACCCCTGTTCCATGGGGCAATCAGTAGTGGGAACGGGATATTTGTCTCTCGCCAAGGTCGCCAAGGCGCGAAGGATTGTTCAAAATTAAAACCAAAACGGCTTTCTTGTTCTTTACGAGAACTCCGTGGCCTCCGCGCTCTCCGTGTGAGATGAAGCTCAAGTTTTTTGAGGGGGCTTCGGATATTTGTGGCGATGATCTTTAATGAGAAGTTCCGCGAGGAGGACTTGTTTATGAGTCGCCGTGCGACGTTGGTAGCGCCGCTTGACACTTTCGAGAAGGATTTCCAAATCGTGCATGGAGGGGCGTCGTTTGTAGTCCCAAGTCTCCGAACCTTCATCGAGGAATTGGAGCTGGAATTTTCCCGCAAAGAATACGGCTCGGACCTCGTAGTGATTTCCGTCTTCGTCCTCAGTTTCCCAATTAATATCGCGCGACATGATTCGAGGATCATGAAGGGACTCCCTGAAAATTCAATCGGATTTATGAGTAGAAATCATTGGTGTCCAAAACAGAAAAAGAGCATTCTCTCGTAAAGGATTTGTCTGAAG
>CAZKRU010000061.1:0-26263 GCA_964555235.1 uncultured Verrucomicrobiota bacterium | reverse complement strand
GCGAGAGGAGTGAGCCTATCCGCAGCGATCTGTGAGCGACGAGCAACGCCGGGGGTGGGCCTTTGGATATTGGACAAGGGACGTATCCCGATTTCCGACTTTTGAAAAAGAAGAAATCAAGAAAGAAGCGAAATTAAGAGAGGTTTATGAAAAACTCAAAAGTTGTTAAACGGGATGCGTCCCCATTACTTTTATTGCAAAGGTTCGAGGAACAAATAAGAAGCGAGACAGTAATTGTTCCTCTGAAAATAACGGTATTTCGACTCACTCCTTGATTCTTAAAGAGTTTGTGTCAGCTTAAAGGCCATGAATGTTTCTCGCCGTGCTTTTTTAGGGCTACTCACCGCGACGGGGACGGCCACACTGGTTAATGCACAGGACAATGTGCCGCAGAAGGAGATCGTCCCCAAAAGGAAGTTCGGACGGCACGATGAGCTTGTCAGTGTCATTGGTCTCGGAGGGCACACCCTTGCGTTGGCCAAAAGTGTCGAGGAAGCTCGGAGGATTGCGCATCACGCCATTGAGGGGGGGATCACTCTTTTCGATAATGCTTGGGATTATCATGGGGGACGGGCGGAAGAATGGATGGGGCAGTGTTTGGAAGGGGGCTGGCGCGATAAAGTTTTTCTCATGAGCAAAGTCTGTACGCACGGAAAGCCCCTGCCCGAGGGGGGAAAGGAAGGGGCGATGAAAATGTTGGAAGACTCGCTCCGCCGGCTGAAGACGGATCGTTTGGATCTTTGGATGATTCACGAATTAAAGAATGTTCAGGAAGTGGAGAAGGCCTACGGGCCCGGGGGGGTGATCGAGGCGTTGGAATTGGCCAAGCAGCAGGGAAAAATTCGCTATACCGGATTCACGGGCCATGACAGTCCTGAGGCGCATCTTAAAATGCTTCAGGGAGGCTATTCCTTTGATGCCACGCTCATGCCGGTCTCTGCACTGGGTGCTTTGAGTTCTCGCAGTTTTGAGAAAATTGTCATGCCTGAGTTGATACAACGTCGGGTCGCCGTGATTGGAATGAAAGGTTTTGGTGGAAGCAAGCGGGCTCATTTGCACGGTTTGGTCAATGCGGAAAAAGTGGTTCGATACGCGCTCAGTTATCCGGATGTCTGTACCCACATGATCGGGATGGATGAATTTCGGTTTGTTGATGAGGCCTTGGCGGTCGCTGGAAAAACTCCGATGACGGTTGAAGAGCGGGATGCGTTGGCGGTGGCTTGTGCCGCTCAAGGAGGCGAACAATACGCCTCTTACCTTCAGCCCGGTCATCGCGATGGTGGATGTTGCGGCAGTCTGGCTTAATTAAGACGGGTAAACCTCTCCAGCAATGGCGGGCCTGGAGGACTCCCGAAGTTTGACTATTCCTGGGTGAAAAGAGGGGAAGGACTTCGCGCGGAGACGCCAAGTCGCGGAGAGAGGATTTTGTTTTGAAAACCAGAAATCTCAGCGCCTCAGCGATTGTGCTCCCCTTCGCCCCCGCACCAAACCAATGACGCCTCCGGCGAATGAGATTTTTCTTTCAGAAGGTTTTCTGCGTGAGACTTATTTCCACAAGACGATCATGACCGCTAACGTGAGGATGATGGCTCCGGAAAGTCTCCATCCGAGCTCGGCCTTGACTTCACTGCGACCCGTGAAGGCATCCACCAGAACCGACCAGAGCGAGCGGGTCGAGTAGATGATGTTGACCAGCGTGGCTTGTCCCGTGATGCTGATAATGAAAATGACCAAAGACGTTTGAAATCCCATGATGGCGGAGCCCCGAAGCAGAGGGGTCTTTGCGGGGGGAGGTGTTGCTGCGCGATGGCCGAGAAGTGGGGAGAGAAGAAATACGGTACCAAACATCGTTGGCAAAAACCATCCGGGTCCGAGTCGCTTTGCATAGCTTTGTACCGTGACATCCGTGAGGGCGAAAAAAATGCTGGCGAGTGCGGCCAAACCGAGGCTTTTCCATCGGAGTCGGGCCTGATGCCGGGGGCCGTGACCTAACAGGGCAACGCCGACAGAAGTCAATAGCGCAGCAACGAGAATGGAGCGGGTAACCGCCCCGCTTCCTGTGAGTAGACTGATCAGGCCCACGAGAATTGTTTTGGTGGCCAGGAGTGGAGCGACCAGGGAGAGGTCTCCATAATACAACGCTTTGATCATGAAGATCCGGCCGGTGAAAAGAAAGGCTCCCGCGAGAATGGCCGCCAGTATTCCAGAGCTGTTCCATTGTCCTGGAAGTATGAATGCCAAGGGGAGTGACCAGAGAATTAAAGCAGTATTGGAATTGGCAGTGACACGATTCTGAGCGGCTCCCGCGTTGAGGGCCTTTTTGAGATCGAGCTGTCCAGCCGCGTAGAGAAATGCGGCGATTGCGGGGAAGATCATTAACATCGAAGGGTTCCCATTGTTAATTCAGGATAAAGCGCCAAGGAGCTCTCTCGGGTTTATGGATCAAGGAGGATCTGAGTCAGAATGGGGGGGCTTAATTTTTCTTGAGAAGGCTTTGATAGAAATCAAGGGTCTGCTGCGCAATGACCGTCCAACTGAAATATTCTTCGACGCGTTTTCGAGAAGCGAGGGCCATTTCCTTTAAAACGTCAGGTGAGGCGAGGAGACGATCAATCGCTTCCGCGAGGCGATAACTGAAATCGTCCGGATGTTTCGGTTCAAAATCGGTTTCGCTCTTTGCTTCGAATCCGACGAGGACTCCGGTTTTTTCAGGGACAACGACTTCAGGAATTCCGCCGACCGCACTGGCGACGACCGGAGTTTCACAGGCCATGGCTTCCAGATTAATGATACCGAACGGCTCGTAAACGGAGGGGCAGACAAAAAGGGAGGCGTGCGTGTTGAGGGTGATAATCTCTTCTTTGGAGACAATCTTCGCGATCCAGATAATCGGATTCTTACTTAATTTTCTTGCCGCTTCCACGCGTTCTTCCATCTCCTTGCCGATTTCCGGAGTGTCAGGGGCGCCGGCGCAGAGAACGACTTGAATCCCGGGACGAAGATGTTGCGCGGCATTGACGAGATGAATGATTCCTTTTTGACGGGTGATGCGGCCGACGAAAAGAATGTACGGAATCTTCGGGTCGATTCCGAGCTTGATCAGGGTTTCAGGATTCGGGGTCGGTTTGTATTGGTTTAAGTCGATGCCGTTAAAGATGACACGGATGCGATCTTTGGAGACTCCATAAAGATCGCTGACGTCCCGTCGCATTGATTGAGAAACCGCGACAACGCCATCGGCATTGCGGTAGGCGGTCTCCTCTACCCAGGAACTGGCGTGGTAGGCGGTTCCGAGTTGTTCCACTTTCCAAGGGCGATGGGGTTCCAGAGAATGAGTGGTGAGGACGAGTTTTGCGCCGAGGAGTGGTTTTAAAAGACATCCGGCGAGATGCGAGTACCAGGTGTGACAGTGAACGATATCGGCAGAGGCGAGGGAGCCGGACATCACGACGTTGCGAAGAACTGCATCCAAAAACTTTTGATGTTGTGGCTGGGTGGAAGGAGTTTTGAAGTCAGGGGCGATTCCGTGAACTTTCAAATTTCCTTGCTCCCATTTTTGATCGCCGAAGGAAAGGACTTCGACTTGATGTCTTCCTCCATCCAGCTTGCTCAGTTCTCGTGTCAAATATTCAACATGCACTCCGGCGCCGCCATAGACATAGGGCGGATACTCGTTGGTGAGAATCGCGATCTTCATAAGGCTATCCGTGAACGGAGAGGAGCTCCCCCAGTGCTAAAAACTGCTCCATCCACGCTTGAGTTTGCGGGTCGCCGGCGGCAGCGGTTTCTCGATAGGCTTGAGTACGCTCGCGGGAAAAATGGAAATAGAGATTCTGAGCCTGCCAGTAGTCGGGTTTAAATCCGATCCGTTTAAGAAGCCTCAGGAACTGAACCAAATAAGTCAGATGATCCAAATGTCCGATATTCTCGCAAACTTGTTTCATCAGCGCGTGGACGCGATTGCGAGCCAGAAAGAGAAGGACTTGGGTGTCGAGTTGGGGGCCCCAAGGGGCAAATTCATCCCAAGTGGTGGCCAGTTCCAAAAGATCGGGATGTTCCGATTCCAGCGCGCGACGAATCTTCGCATTGGCTAGAAATTCAACCGTGGTGGCAAAGACCGCGGGCATCCGGAGGGACGCGCCCTTGAGAACGTTCATGAGGATTCGGTGGTCGTGATAAGTGCGCTGGAAAACACTTTCCATTTCCAAGGAGGTGAAGTCCAGTTCCCGACGTAGAATGGAGACCTGTGTATCTTTAAATAACTGCCAAAGCGTATAAGTGCAGGTGCCAAAATGCTTGTCGATGAGTCGCACAATTTGGGGAATGTCGGCGCGTCGGAACGACTCTTTGATTTCACGCACCATCGCTTGATATTGATCAAGCCCCATCGATTGATGGACGCCTGCCGTGATGTTGTGATCTCCGAGGTGAAGGGCGGCAAAACTGATTTCGCATTCCTCTCCGGTGATCTCCGATTGCATCAACGCCTTGCCGAAGGAAATTCGGTTCTTTCCAAGCTCCAATCGCTCCTGTCGTTCGGATTGAAAGGAATAACAGAAGAGACGATTTTTAGTGGGATATTTTTCAAAAAGGGCGCCGACCGCATAGTGGGCGGCGATTCGTAGGAGGTCGCTTCGGGAGGGTCGCACCCACTTTTCGTACACATCCGCGCCATTTTTAAATTCGGGGTTGTTGCTCGGAGCTTCCGCCAGTTTTTTAATAAAATCTGTCTCCCACGGCTCGTCGGTAATTTCCTCTGCAAGCTGAATGGCCCGGGCGGCGTATTGCATGATCTGGACCGGCTCGATGCCCGAAATTTCATCAAAAAACCAGCCGCAACTTGTATACATCAACATCGCATTGCGTTGACTCTCCAATAATTTTCGGCCCTTCACTTTCAGTTTGTCGGAAAGATGGGGATGAAAAAGACTTTCTTCAAAGGCTTCGAGACTGGTGCGATCGAGGATAACGTCGATAAAAGCATTCCGGGCCGCCCACGGATCCTTGAAAATTCCGGCCCCTTCCTGTTCGAAAAGGGTGATCAGCCGGTCACGTAATTCATCGAGTGCTTCCCGAAGCGGCTTGCGCCATTTTTGATGCCATCCACCGTTACCGCCTGAATTACAACCGCAGTTCTCTTTCCAGCGATCGACTCCGTGAACGCAACTCCAAGAGGAGTTCTCGAATATTTCCACTTCGAATCCCGGGGGAAAGAGATCGAGGAATTCACCATAAATCGTCAATTTAGCGAGGTCATTCTGTTCAATATAATAAAGGCAATAGGCGAGTGCCATATCGCCATAGGCGCTGTGATGTCCATACGTTTCCCCATCGGTGGCGATATGAACGAGCTGTCCGGAATCCCAGTCGTTGGTAAACGCATCGACCAGTCGTCCGGCAAAACGCTCCCCACTTTTTAGCAGTCCCGCGAACGCCACATCCTGGGAAACATTTCCATCGTAGAAGAAGAGATCGATGCTTCGTCCGGAGGGGAGCGGACAGCGGTAGGGGCGACGGGGATCGATGCGGCTCTCGCTGACATCATGCCACTGTTCTTCTCCCATGCGGCGGACTTTTGAAGCTTGTCGTGGGGCGAGCAGCGTGAAGCGAATGCCATGATCCACTAAAATCTCGAGCGTCTCCAAATCAACCGCCGTTTCTGCCAGCCACATTCCCTCGGGTTTGCGTTTAAAGCGGTGTTCGAAGTCGCGAATTCCCCAGATCACTTGCGTTCGTTTATCGCGCGAATTCGCCAGCGGCATGATCATATGGTTGTAAACCTGAGCGAGTGCCGAGCCATGTCCGTTATATCGTTTGCGACTTTCCTCGTCAGATTTCAGGATCGCCTCGTAACAGTCGGGTCGATGTTCCTGCATCCAGGAGAGAAGGGTTGGACCAAAATTAAAGCTAATTTTGTCGTAATTACTGACAATGGTCCGGATGTAGGCATCCCCATCGAGAATTCGGGCAGAAGCATTCGGCGCGTAACATTCGGCCGTGATGCGATCATTCCAATCGTGGAACGGATAAGCTGAGTCCTGTTGCTCGATCTTCTCCAACCACGGATTTTCCCGGGGAGGCTGGTAGAAGTGCCCGTGAATACAAAGATAGCGACTCATGTTAAAGTTCTCCCCGATTCTTGCGAATATTTTTAATTTCCAAAACTAATTTTGGTATATCCATCGTGGCTGTATCCCAAAGGACTATGGGATCAATCATGTCATAGCCGTGTACTAAAAAATTCCGCATCCCAATGATTTCACTCCAAGGAATTTGAGTGTGTTGTTGCTGGAACTCCCGATCAAGTCGTCCGCAGGCTTCGCCTAAAAGTAAAATGGCATGTTCTAAAGCGAGTCGAAATTCAGAAAGAGGGACAAGATCCGAGGATTGATGTTTCTCACATAGATGCACCACTGTTTCTGCAAACTCTTGAATTTGCAAAAGCGTCAAAGCTGGGTCGCGTTTACCCATAAATCACCAAGCGTTCCTGCTTGATTTGTTCCAGCAAGGCGGGATGCAGGTGAGAACACAAATCAATGGGGTATCCGATGACTTCAGAAAGTTCTTGAGCCAGTCGAACATAGCGAAGACCCAGTCCGGTTAAGGCTCCAGGGGCAAATTCCGCCCAGACATCCACGTCGCTGATTTCTTTTTTAAAATCATTTCTTAAGACGGATCCAAAGAGGCTTAATCGGGTAATGCCGTGGGATAGACAGAATTGATTTATTTTTGCTTGATTGATTTGAATCGGTAGTTCAGAGATCGACATTTGTGATTTCCAGTTCTTGGGAGCTTCGGAATTCCTTTATTTACGATTCGCCCCACTTAAAAATACTAACCGAGAGTGGGGGGAGGCTCAACATGAGTGAATACGGTTGTCCCTGCCATCCATAATCCTCGGAATAGCGTCCTCCCCAATTTCCGCAGCCGGAGCCCCCGTAAATGGTGGCATCACTGTTGAGACGTTCTCCCCAGAATCCAGCGCACGGAACGCCGACTCGATAAAAGTCGCGGGCGACCGGCGTAAAATTGAAAACGACCAGGACTTGTTCTTTGGCGTCTTCTGATTTTCGAACAAAGCTGATAATGCTGCTTTCCCAATCTCCAAAGTCGACCCAATGGAAGCAGGCCGGATTGGATTCGCCTTCATAGAGCGCTCGCTCGCTTCGATAAAACCGATTCAAATCCGAAACCCATTTGAGTTGTCCCTGGTGCTGCGGAATATCGAGCAGATGCCAATCCAGGCTGGTATCGTGATTCCACTCACGCCCCTGACCGAATTCGCCTCCCATGAAGAGTAGCTTCTTTCCGGGCTGCATGAAGAGATAACCCATGAGGAGTCGGAGATTGGAGAATTTATCCCAATCCATTCCGGGCATCTTCGAGAGTAAAGATCCTTTTCCGTGCACCACTTCATCATGCGAGAGTGAAAGCACGAAGTGTTCCGAGAAGGCGTACCACATGGCGAAGGTCAGATTGTGGTGATGATATTTCCGGTAAATCGGATCCTTGGTCATGTACTGGATCGTGTCATTCATCCAGCCCATATTCCATTTGAATCCGAAACCGAGACCGCCAATATAAGTCGGCTTGGAAACATTCGGCCAAGCTGTGGACTCTTCGGCAATCATCTGAACGTCGGGGAAGGCCTGATAGACTTCTTCGTTGCAGCGTTTGAGAAAATAGATCGCTTCCAGGTTTTCGCGTCCTCCATGGTGATTCGGAATCCATTCGCCCTCTTTGCGAGAGTAATCGAGGTAGAGCATCGAAGCCACGGCGTCCACCCGGAGTCCGTCGATATGATAATGCTTGAGCCAGTAGAGGGCGTTACTGATCAGGAAGTTGCGGACTTCGTTGCGTCCATAATTGAAAATATAGCTCCCCCAATCGGGATGAAATCCTTTTCGCATGTCGGCATGTTCAAACAAATGAGAGCCATCAAAGTGCGCGAGGCCAAAGGCGTCACTGGCAAAGTGTGAGGGAACCCAGTCCATGATCACGCCGATTCCCCGTTGGTGAAGGTAATCGACGAGGTACATCAAGTCTTGAGGAGTTCCGTAACGCGAGGTCGGAGCGAAGTAGCCGGTCAGTTGATAGCCCCAGGAGCCGAAAAACGGATGTTCCATGACCGGGAGAAACTCCACATGAGTGAATCCGGTTTTTTCAATGTAGTCGGCCAGAGATGGAGCTAATTCGCGATAGGAAAGCGAGCGGTTTCCTTCTTCTGGAATGCGACGCCACGAGGGAAGATGGACTTCGTAGATCGAGATGGGGCGATTGGATCCATTCGCCAGGGAACGGGTCTTCATCCACTCCGAATCATCCCATTGATACTCCAAGTCCCAAACCACGGAGGCACTTTTCGGAGGAACCTCGGTCATCAAGGCATAAGGATCTGTTTTTTCCAAGACTTGATCGTAGAGGAGCGAGCGGATCCGATATTTGTAGAGCGAGCCTTTGCCGACTTTGGAGATGAATCCCTCCCAAATCCCGCTTCCATCGGGTCGTTGTCCGAGGTGGTGGGTGTGGGGATTCCAGTCATTGAAATTTCCAATGACGGAAACTTCGGCGGCATTCGGAGCCCAGACGGCAAAATAGGTGCCGTGCTGTCCTTGAATGGTGGTGGGATGGGATCCGAGTTTTTCGTTAATCGAAAAATGATTCCCCTCTTTGAACAGATGAATATCAAACTCCGTGAACCGGCTTTCGGCGAGGGAGACAGGGGCGTGTTTCATGAGTGCGGCCGACCCTAACAGGATGTCTCGGTTAGACAAGTCGTCAGTTTTTCGAGATGATGCAAATTTTTGAGCGAGCGTCGAAGGTTTCAGTGATTGATCCAAGATCCGGCAAGGTTTACTTGTAAGAAAAATTCTTAGTCGCTGTAAGGGATTCCGATGGATCACAATTAGGAGGGAGGCCTATTCATTAATGAAGTGGAACGTGTTACAGTTTCAAGACAACTGTGGCAGATAACTCTACCAGAAAGAGAAAATGAATCGATTTCACCGTTTGAGCATGGTTAGGCGTTTAATCCTGATATTTTTGGGGTTGAGTTTAATTCCCGTCGGTTCATTCGTTCTCACCGTCTTGCGGGTCCATGATCAGTTTGAGGCTCAGTTTGCAAGTGGATTGGATGGGCAGGCGGTTGCAGCCCTGGATAAAATTGATCGCAATTTATTTGAGCGCTACGGGGATGTTCAGGCATTCGGGGTCAATGCGGTGATTCAAGAGAAAACGAATTGGTATCAAGTGGGATCCCGGAGTAACAAGATTGTGGAGGTGATGAATCAGTACATGTATTTGTACGGGGTTTATAATTTGATGATCGCGGTGGATCGAGAGGGGAAAGTGATTGCAGTGAATGATAAGGATGCCGCCGGAAAAACGTTGGCGACAGAGTACATTTATCGACAGAATTTTAAAAATACCGAGTGGTTTCGAAATGCGGTGGCAGGAAAGGGATTGGATTCCGAGATTTTGAAGGGGACCTGGGTGGATGATGTTTATGTCGATACAGGTGTTAAAAAAGTTTATGGGAACGATGGATTGGCGATCGGATTTTCTGCTCCGTTTCATGATGCTTCCGGAAATGTTATTGGAGTTTGGACAAACAAGACTGGCATGGGATTGGTCGAACAAATCTTTCAGGAAACGTACACGTTTGCTTTTAAGGAGCGGGGGTTCCTGGGAACAGAGATGACGTTGCTGGATGGTCAGGGACAGGTATTGATCGACTACGATCCGATGGTTTCAGGGTCGACGGAAGTTCATCATAACATGGATCTCTTGTTGAAGTTAAATCTGGTCGAGAAAGAGGTTGAGATTGCAAAACAGGCCGTGATGGCAGGACCAGGTAAGTCGGGGAGCCTCAAATCGTTTCACACTCGAAAGCAGGAAATGCAAGTCGGAGGATATGCGAAATCGGATGGAGCCCTCGGTTACGCCGGTTTAAAATGGTCGATGCTGATTCGACTGTCACCCAAGGACGTCGGAGCAGTCTTGAGTAAAACCCTTTGGCCAACCTATGTGACTTTGGCGATTTGTATCGTGGTCGTTTTGATCGCCGCTTATTGGATTGCCGGCTCAATTGTTCGGCCCATTGATGAGGCGAATCATGAAATGGTTCATATTGCGAAGGAAGTTTCCGAAGCAGTGACGCAGCTAACGAATTCAAGTACAACCCTTGCCGATGGCGCCAGCGAACAGGCGGCTTCGCTTGAGGAAACGAGTGCCTCTCTGGAGGAGCTCTCGAGTATGACTCGTCAGAATGCTGAGAATGCACAAGGGGCCAAAGAGCTGGCCAGCCAAGCACGCATCAGTGTGGATAAGGGAATTGATGAGATGAGATCCCTGCAAGGAGCTTTGAAAGAGATTCAAGCTTCGGGTCATAACATTTCAAAAATTATCAAGACCATCGATGAAATTGCCTTTCAGACCAATATTTTGGCATTGAATGCAGCGGTTGAAGCGGCGCGTGCGGGAGAGCACGGTCTTGGGTTCGCTGTGGTGGCCGATGAAGTTCGCAACCTCGCGCAACGTTCGGCTTCGGCGGCGAAAGAAACGGCGACTTTAATTGAAGGCGCAGTTCACAATACGCAGCACGGAGCGCAGTTGGGGGAGAAAGTTGCGACGGATTTGGAGGAGATGGGGGAACATGTTCGAAAAGTGGACTCACTGGTGGCGGAGATCGCTTTGGCCTCTGATGAGCAGAGTAAAGGGGTGAGTCAAATTACGACGGCGGTAACGCAAATGGATAAAGTGACTCAATCTTCAGCGGCCACTTCGGAAGAGACTGCGTCTGCTGCGCGGCAGTTGAGTGGTCAGGTCGATTCGCTGACGCACGTGGTTCGCGATTTTGCAAAAATGGTTGAAGGTGCGTCAGATCTGGTGGATCATTCGGTGGTTGTCGATCGGGTCGCAACAACTCCGGCAGTGGCCGCACAGAACCGTCGCCCGGGATCTCCATTACCGTTGTCTGGAATCAAATCAGGCAATCGAGCGTACAGCCCAAAGAAGTCGGCTTCTCTCAATGATGAATTTTTCGTTGATCATCATTAGGGCGACGCGCTATCGACAGGAGCGATTCTTAGCTTTGAATCGGTTGAAAAACTAACCGGAGGCGGTGGGTTCCCGCTTTGATACGGTATTCGGGAAGCGTATCGGGTCCGCAGCTTGCTGTTCCGAGTCCCCTTTGAGCAACGTCAAGATTGAGGATCGTTTCGCGACGGGGTTTGAGATCGTAGGTGTGTCTTGCCGCAAAAAGGTCTTCCGCGGTAAAATGGCTGGCAGATCCCTCAAAGGTCGGTGCGCCGGAGATTTTAATTCCGAGATTCGGTGAAGAAAGCGTTATCCAGCGAAGGTCGGTTTTATGGCCATGCTCCTGAGGAAGAATATACGGAACATATTCGTCAGTCACCGTGCTTTTAAAGCGTCCGATCCAAGTTCCTTTTTTTCGGTCCGAATAATTTTCATGGGGGCCGCGTCCGAACCATTCGAGGGATTCAAATTCGGCAGGAAGCGTCATTCGTAGTCCGAGCCGTGGCAGGTCGGCCACCGCGGCGTGAACATCGAATCGCGCTTCGATTTGAAGCGCGCCATCCGGATGAACGGTTTGATCGAGTTGAAGTTGGACTCCTTTGGCGGAAGCCTTGAAGGAACAGACGACTTTGGATTGGACCGTCACCGAGCCATTTTTGTTTTTGAGAATTCGTGCGGCACCGGGGCTTCGCTGCATTTCAAAAATTCCAGCCGCCATCCATCGTCCCAGCGCTTTGCGATCCTGTCCGGACCATCCCTTGATTCCGTCGTTGTCCGTAACGCCTCGCCAGACTTGAAGCTCCGGTCCCGATTCGATGAGAGAATGTCCTGCGGTTTCCCACTTCAACAAGGTTCCGTGAGCGCGATCAAAGGTGAATTGAAAGGCATTGGTTCCGAGGACGAGTTGCTCTCCCTTTTCCTGAAAAGCGAGCGTTCCGGATTGGGCGGGGGCTTTCGGCCTTGATCGACCGACGCCGAGAGGAAGCTGTTCCCATCCGACTTCATGCCCCGGCTTCAAGAGGGAGAGTGGTTTTTTCAGGAGAAAACGGATCATTAAAAATGCCTCCTGCCCCGGCTCGAGGGTCAATGCGCGAAGGGGGAGGGAGACGGTTTTCGATTTTCCAGCAGCAACGGTGAGCGCGGGAAGTTTTCCCTGCTGAACGGTTTTTCCATTTACCGTAACTTCCCAGGTGCCGATCAGATGTTCGAGGGAGAGATGGTCGTATCGATTGATGACTTCAATTTTTCCCTGACGCAGATTTTTGGCGCGGACGACGACGGGTTGGGCGAGTTTTTTGAATTCGTAAAGCCCCGGATGCGCTTTGCGATCGGGCCAGACGAGTCCATCACAGACGAAGTTGAGATCATTCGGGGTATCTCCGAAATCTCCTCCATAAGCCCAGAACTCTTCGCCCTGATCATTTTTCTTTTTAATTCCGTGATCGACCCACTCCCAAATAAATCCTCCCTGGAGGCCTGGATATTTTTCAAAGGCCGCATAGTAATCGGAGAGCGATCCGTTCGAGTTTCCCATCGCATGTGAGTATTCACAGAGGATGAGCGGTCGTCGGTCCGGGCTTTTGGTATTTTTCGCCCATTTGACGATATCCTCAATCGTTGCGTACATGGGGCAGATTAAATCACTCGCAGCTCTTCCGACATTCGGTTGATTGTTCCAGTTCCAGATGGCGCCTTCATAATGAATGATCCGGCTTGGGTCGGTGTAGCGAATCCATCCTGCCATTGCGTCATGATGTGGGCCATGCCCGGATTCGTTTCCAAGGGACCAGGCGAAAATACTCGGGTGGTTTTTATCTCGTTCGACCATGCGAATGCCGCGCTCCAGAAATGCGGAGGCGTATTGGGGATCTCGGGAGAGCGAGGCGAGGAAGGCGTGGGATTCAATGTTGGCTTCGTCAATCAGAAGAAGTCCATGCTCGTCACAAAGGTCGTACCAGAGGGGATCATTCGGATAATGGGAAAGTCGAACGGCGTTGACGTTAAACTCCTTCATGCGCTGAATATCGCGAAGCATCGATTCCCGCGAGATGACTTTTCCGGTGACATCATCATGCTCGTGACGATTGACGCCATTGATTCGGACGAGTTTCCCGTTGATCAGAAGTTTTCGATCGCCGAGTTCGACGGAACGAAATCCGAAGCGACAGGATGTCCATTCGACCGCGGCTCCTTTTCCTGAATGGAGGCTGAGGATTGCCGTGTAAAGATGGGGAGTCTCGGAGGACCACGATTTTACCTTTGGGAGAACTTCCTTCCACTCCGCTTTCAAACGTTCGGGATAGCCTCCCCGTTTAACGGGAATTTCCTGGCGGAGCGGGCGTCGAAAGCACGGTTTTCCGGACGGATCCAAGACTTGCAGTTCCATTTCCCAACCGGCTTCGGGCTCTCCTTGGAATCCGAGCTTCGCGGAGACATGAAGGGTGCCGTCTTTGTAGTTTGACGTGAGTCCTCCCCGGGCGAAAAGGTCGGAGAGATGGGTTTTCCCGGTACTGTAGAGATAAATTTCGCGAAAAATTCCTCCCATCCACCACTGGTCTTGATCTTCCACAAAGCTGGCGTCTGACCATTTCACCACGACGGCGGCGAGAGTGTTCGTTTTTCCGGGAGTGACAAAATCGGTGAGGTCGAATTCCGAGGGGAGGCGCGTATCCTTTGACATTCCAACGGCTTTGCCATTGATGTAAACATAGAGAACGCTCTCCGCGCCGCCAATGTGAAGGATGATTCGACGTCCGTCCCAGTTGGCAGGAACTTCAAAATGGGTTCGATAGCAGCCGGTCGGATTCTCCTCGGGAACTTGAGGGGGTTCTTGAGAAAAAGGCATTTTCACGTTCGTATAATGGGGGCGATCGTACCCGTGCATCGTCCAGTTGCTCGGAACGGGGAGGTCCTTCCAAGAGCTGACATCGAATGAGGGTTGAATAAAATTGGCGGGAACGGACTCCGGGCGGTCCGCGAGGTGGAATTTCCATGATCCGTTGAGGGACTGAAACCAAGGAGAGTCGTTTCGATTTCCGGAACGAGCGAGCGGGAGGGTCGGAAAGGGATAAAGCGTAGCCCGAGCGGGAAGGCGATTGACTTGAATCAGTTCCGGGGCAACCCAAGAACGACGAGTACCAACATAGAGAAGTTCCATGCGCAAAACGCTAACGACCTGCAAAGGGTCGGCAAGGGAGAATTTTCATGCGAGTAAGAAGTGTTCTCGCGCTGAGGGAGGGAGTTCGCCGAGGAAATCTGTTTTGTTTTTTAATTCCAAATTCAATCCTCTGCGGTCTCCGTACCTCCTAAGGAACAAAAGCACTAAGTGGTTGTTTCTCGCCAAGTCCCGCCCGCAACGCTTCGCGTAGCGATGCGGGCAGGGTACGCCAAGTCGCCAAGAAAGCCTTTTTGGATTTAAAGTTGAACATTCCTTTGCGCCTTGGCGGGCTTAGCGAGAGACAAAATCCTGTTCTCTCCACCAATTGCCCCATGAGCACAGGGGCTGGAGCTCTGCGTGGGAAAAATCCTCTTTAGCTTTATTTATTGAGAAAAAAGCCGCGCTGCTTTTCTGAAATCGGAAGTTTGAGGCTCTCCATGACGAGAAGTAAATCCTCCCAGACCTTCCGTTTTTCGGCGACACTCTGATTTCGGAGAAGGTACGCGGGATGATAGGTCGGCATCAGGGGGATTCCATTCCACATCATCAGTTTTCCGCGAAGTTTACTGATCGGCGTTTTTTCGTTGAGAAGTCCCTCGATGGCTGTGGCACCCAGAGCAACGAGGGCTTTCGGTTGAATAATGGCGAGCTGCGCTTCGAGATAAGGATGACACGTTTTCATCTCCTCGAGCGTCGGTTTCCGATTTCCAGTCGAGCCAGTCGGCATGTCCGGGCGACATTTAAGAATGTTGGCGATGTAAACTTGCTCCCGTTGAAGTCCCATCGCTTGGATCATCTTGGTGAGAAGTTGTCCGGCCTTTCCGACAAATGGTTCACCTTGCTCGTCTTCGTCAGCACCGGGAGCTTCACCAATAAACATCAATTCCGCTTCAGGATTTCCAACGCCGAAGACCGCCTGAGTTCGGGTACTGGCGAGATGCGGACAGCGCTGACAATTCAGGACGAGCGGGCGAAGTCGATCTAAACGCTCGGCCTTGGTTCCGGATTTGAGATCCAAGCCTGAAAGATCCAATGGAAGGGAAGTAGGCGTGGTGGAGGGAGTTGGACTCGGTAACGGAGTCGTTCGCGAAACCGGAGTCGATGCGCGCGCCGGTGCAGTTGAAGCGGGTGTAGTTACTCGAGGAGAGGGAGCGGGCGATTGGATGGACTTCAGCCCCTGCCGCGCGGCACGACTCAAGGCGACGTGAGGAATTCCCTCGCGTTGAAGCAAGCGGACATAGTTTTGAAGGGCGGGGACGAGATCGCTCATGCCGTTTCCCTCCAATAGCGAAGGAGCCGTTGAAAATCTTCGGGGGGCTCTGCGGTAAAAGAGAGCGCTTTTCGGGTGGAAGGATGTTGAAAGGCGATGGAGTAGGCGTGAAGCATTTGCCGTTCGATGGGAGGAAGGCCCGGGATTTTTCGGGCGCGACCGTAAAGGGTGTCGCCGACAATGGGGTGGCCCATGTGGCTGAGATGAACCCGGATTTGGTGGGTGCGCCCCGTGTGAAGTTCACAATCGACGAGTGCGGCGCGAGGCCATTGTTCTAAAATCGAATAGGAAGTGTGAGATTCGCGGCCGCGGGTTCGAATTGCCATTTTTTGTCGCAGCTTCGGATGGCGTCCGATCGATTCCTTGCACTCGCCGCGCGTTTTTCGAAAGGAGCCCCAAGCAAGCGCATGGTAATGTTTCTCAACGACTCGGTCTTGAAATTGAGTGGAGATTTTTTCGTGAGCGCGATCGGTTTTGGCGATGATCATGATGCCGCTCGTCTCCTTGTCGAGTCGGTGAACGATTCCCAAACGATTCGATCCGCCGCGCCGCGCGAGAGTTTCGCCGCAGTAATGAACGAGTGCGTTGACGAGCGTTCCGGTCTGATTCCCGGCACCCGGATGAACCACCAATCCGGCCGGTTTGTTCAGAATGAGGAGGTGATCATCTTCAAAAAGAATCGGGAGGGGGATTTTTTCAGCAAGCGGTTCGGGAGCGGCCTCTGTCTCGGGTGGCGGGGTGATGGTGATCGATTCTTTCGGATGAATCTTGTGACGTGAAATAATTTTGGTCGGTGCCGGGGTGATGGTGACCGCTCCGGACTCGATCCAATGTTGAATGCGATTGCGGGATTCTCCGAGTAGGAGCGCGAGCGTGGCATCGAGTCGCGCATCCCAATGCGGGCGTAAGTCTTCGGAGGTCCAAGTGGTTGGGGGATTCGGCATGAGGGTCAGCGATTTTTGAGATTCAACACGGGTGAAGTTCAATGCAATTGGGGACTTCCGTCAAGGCTGCTTTCGTTTATGGGAACGAGGTCGGGTCTATTTATTTCACACAAAGCCAGAGCCATTCTGGTCATGGGCGATCAAGAAAGAGAACGTAGGAAGGGATTTTTCCGCGCAGAGATCGCCGTGCTCGCAGAGGGCAAAAACGTTTTCTCGGCGGACTCGGCGATCTCTGCGCGAAAAACTGCCTTCGTGTGAGAAATCTCCGCATACGCGAGGGATTGACGCGAATTGGGAGGCTGTTAGGGTTTGTTCATGGATGTAATCGCAAAACCAGAGCGCCGGGTCCTTCTCGGAATGAGTGGCGGCGTTGACTCGAGTGTGGCGGCCTATTTACTCAAGGAGCAGGGCTTCACGGTGATTGGGGTCACGATGAAAGTCTGGCCGCAAGACTGTATGTCCCGGGCTGAGGATAAATGTTGTGGGCCTCAGGCAGTCGCGGATGCCCGGATGGTGGCGCATCAATTGGATATTCCTCATTACGTGGTGGATGAGTCCAAGGAGTTTGAGCGGTTGGTGATCGATTATTTTACGGATGAATATCGAAATGGAAGAACGCCGAATCCGTGCGTGATGTGCAATGAGAAGCTCAAGTTCGGAAAGCTTCAGCATACGGCGCAATCAGTGGGAGCGGAATTTATTGCGACGGGGCATTATGCCGTGATTGAACATGATGCTGCGGGATCTCGGCTCAAGCGAGCGGGGGATGCCAAGAAAGATCAGTCTTATTTTCTTTTCAGTCTCAAGCCGGAGCAGTTGAGCAGAGCCATCGCCCCGATTGGAACCCTGGAAAAGCCGGCAGTACGCGCCATCGCACAGAAGCTGGGACTCAAGGTGTATGACAAAGAAGACAGTCAGGAAATTTGTTTTGTTCCTGGAAATAACTACGCGGATTTTTTAAAATCCCATGTTGGTGCGGAGAAGTTCAAAAAAGGAGGGATTTACCTTCAAGACGGAACGTTTCTTGGGGATCACGAAGGGATCGAAATGTACACCGTCGGTCAGCGCAAAGGATTGGGCGGCGGTCACGGGCGTCCTCTTTATGTGATTGATATTGATCCAGTGAATCAACGCGTGATTGCGGGTGATTACGAAGATTTGATGCGCCCGGATTGTTTTTTGGCGAATACGAATTGGCAGCAATCATGGGGAAACTCGCCTCGTTCGGTGATGGTGAAAATCCGTTACAACTGGCAGGCGGTTCCTGCGACCATTCACCCGATGGAGGGAGGAAAGGCTCGTTTGGAGTTTCAGGATCCGCAAGCAGGAGTGACCCCGGGGCAAGCGGCGGTCTGCTACGACGGGGATCTTGTTTTGGGAGGCGGTTGGATTGAGCGTTTGGCGGCCCCCGTTTCTCTTTCCGAAAATGTTGCTGCGATTGCCGGATGAAACCCGCGATTGTTTTAGTCACCGTTGGGAATGAAGAGGAGGGTCGTTGCATTGCCAAAGCTTTGTTGGAACAGAAGTTGGTGGCTTGCGTGAATCTCGTTCCCGGGATCGAGTCTCACTACTGGTGGGAAGGAAAAATCCAGCAGGATCATGAAGTGCTGTTGGTGATTAAATCCTCCGAGGAAAATTGGGAGTCTTTGGTGGAATGCGTGAAATCAAATCACTCCTACGAATGTCCTGAAATCGTCTTCGTACGTCCTGAGGCGGTAGAAGAACGGTATCGATCGTGGTGGGAGAAGTCGCTGGGATGATTTCTCGCTATAGCAAGTTGATAGAAACTGTCGTTGCGTGTTATTGAATCAGGAACTCACGAACTCAGGAAAAATAGGGCGATCCCGGCTGCTTTTTGTTTTTTGAGTTCCTGAGTTCCAGATTTACTCGATGGCCTAGAGATTATTTAAAATGCTCTAAACGCTCAGTCCTCACTGCGGACTCGGCGATCTCAGCGCGAAAAAAAACAGATTTGGAGTTCTTAATCTCCTACAATGCTGACATGTAGGATCCGCTGGTGCGGGGCGCGTCGGTGTTCAAAAACAAAAATCCCCTGCCACGTCCCAAGACAGAGCCGGTTTTGGTGAATCGGAATGACCTCGGAAGTTCGGGTGAGAACCATTCGTAAATGACTCGGCATGTCGTCGGCTCCTTCATCGGTGTGAACATAATCCGGATCGTTTTCCGGTGCGATTTTTTCGAAGTAGCGATGCAGATCGGTTCGTGCCGAGGGGTCGGCGTTTTCGTAGATGACCAGACTGGCGCTGGTGTGGGCGATGAAAATCGTGGCCTGACCGACTTGAATGCGGCTCCGTTTCACGATGGCGGCGACGTCGCAGGTAATTTCGTAGGTTCCCTTCCCTCGAGTGGAAGCGGTGAAAGACTCGTAGTGTGCGCTCATGCCTTCGGTTCTTTTTGAAAAAAGAGCACCGCCCAGCCGGTTAAAAGAAGGAGTCCGCCGATGGGAGTGATCATTCCGAGGGGGCGATATCCGGTGACGGCAAGAGCGTAGAGGCTGCCGCTGAAAATGAGGATTCCCAGCGTAAATGCGATGGTCGAAGTTTTTGATAATGAGGGGCGGTGAGCTAACACGAGAATCACGAGGGAGTGGGTGAGGTGATAAAACGAGGCGGTTTGCCAAATCGCCGCCGTTTGGTGTTTTTCAAAAATGGGTTGAAGAAGATGCGCGCCGAAGGCGCCAAGGGCGACAGCGAGGAAGCCGAGAGTGGCGGCGATTCGGAGTGCTAAGCGGGGGGACATAGCGGGGGAAAAGAGTTAAGGGAGTGGAATGGAGCTTGTCAAATCGCTTTCTTGCTGCTAGCTTCCGCCGATTATGAGTGACTCTCGCCTTGCTCGACAGACCGCAGAACGTTTGATTGGATCCCGCGCCCAATTACTGAAGTATCAATGTTTGATGGGATTTGATGGATTTGTCGATCAGATTTTTCAAGTCGTGGATCAACGGCAATCCGCCACGAAGTTTGCTCCCTTTACGCAGATCAAGCAATTTGGGACACGAGTTTCCGCTGCCGCTGGGAAAAGCGCCAATTTTGAAATCGTTTCTCAAGCGACCAAATTGGGTGGAAACGGTCCAATCATGGCCTTTGCGTTGAGCACGCTCGGAGCTCCGGTTCATTACGTTGGAATGCTCGGTTATCCGAACTTGCATCCCGTCTTTGCGGAATTTGGAAAGCGCGCGAAAGTTTATTCGATTGCAGAGCCCGGCTTGACCCAGGCGTTTGAATTTACGGATGGAAAGCTGATGTTTGGTCAGCACGACAGCGTGCATGATGTGACCTGGGATAACATCAAGAAGCGCATTGGTGACGCCAACTTCCGCAAGCTCTGGGATGGGGCGCATTTTGTCGGAATGGTGAATTGGACGATGTTACCGCATCTCTCGGCGATCTGGAAACGGATCTTGAGCGATTACGTTCCACTGAAGACGGACAAACGTAAGTTGATGTTCATCGATCTGGCGGATCCGGCCAAACGTCTTGATGCCGACCTGTTGGCTGCGTTGAAGATTGTTGGAGAATTTCAGGAGAAGAACGATGTGATTCTCGGTTTGAATGAGAGCGAGAGTATTCACGTCGCGAAGGTATTGCGCTTGAAGAAGACGCCGGCGACTCCGAAGGGGACTGCTTCTCTGGCGGCGGCGATTCGTGAGAAACTAAACGTTCACACCGTGGTGGTCCATCCGGTGAAGTATGCGGCTGGTGCGGATAGCACGGGGGAGGCCTTTGTTGAAGGACCTTTTACGGCGAAGCCGAGAATCAGTACAGGCGCGGGGGATCATTTCAACAGCGGTTTCGTCATTGGTCGGCTTCTCGGATTGAGTTTGGCTCACTCGATGCAGTTGGCAGTGGCGGCCTCTGGGTTCTATGTCCGGCATGCGGTGAGTCCAAATCGTGAGCAGTTGGTTCGTTTCCTGCAAACGCTTTGATTTTGATTTAACTGGCCAGGATGGCTGCTAGTCTGGGGGGCATTGTGAGTGTTCAGGGAGGACAGGCCAAGGCCGATACGATCATTGAAGTGGCGAAGGAGATGCTTCCGCCGGCTCCCCCTGTTGCATTCAAGCTTCTGAGTATGCTGAGGAACTCCGGCTCCCAGCAGAATCATGAAGTCGTCGATGTCATCCGCTACGATCCGGATTTAACCGCTCAACTGCTCAAGCTTTGCAACACTGGAACGACCAAAGGGGTGGCTCCCATTGTGAATCTGGATCAGGCGGTTTTGCGTTTGGGTTATTCCAATATTCTCGAAAAAGTCCTCTCGATTAGTTTTGGAGGAATTTACCAACGGAAACGGTCCGGCTACGGATTGGATCCTTATCGACTCTGGCGGCATTCGATTGCCTCGGCGATTTCGGCAAAATATCTGGCCCGTTTTTGTCACCTCGGTGGAGTGGATGGGGATCTTGCTTTTACCACGGCGCTTCTACACGACATTGGGAAGGCGGTTTTGAATATGTCGGACCATCCCGAGCTTCCAAAGATCAAGCCGTTGATGCTTCGTGAGGGGTTGAGTTATTCCGAGGCGGAGCAAAAAGTTTTGGGGACGGATCATGCCGAGGTCGGGGGACGGCTTCTCCAGAAATGGGGACTTCCGAAAAATATCGTCGATGCGGTTCTTTATCATAATACGCCTGAATTGGACAAAACCGGATTTGCGGGGATGATGTTTGTCGCGAGTCATTGCGCGGTTGCCGTTTCCACAGGATGGTCTTGGAAAGAATTTCAGGATTGCGTGAAAATGGATGTTCCTGCGGGATTGGGAATCGACGAAGATTCCATTTCTTCCGGTTTGGAATCCATTGGAAAAGAATCGGGGGCGATTGAGGCTTATATGATGGTGGCTTGATGACGCGCCAACGGGTTTTGATCACGGGCGTCACGGGATTAGTGGGACGTACGTTGGCGGCGCGCTTGGCGATGGATGGGGTTGAGGTTGTTGCAGTAAGTCGTTCTCCCCGGAATTCATCGACGGTTCATGGGGTTCAACAATCGATTGGTTGGGACGAATCGTTTCCCGAATGTCAGGCGGTGGTTCATCTTGCGGGAGAGTCAATTTTTGGAATTTGGACCACAGCGAAACGGCGGTCGATTTTGAAGAGTCGCGTTGAAATGACCCGGAAGGTTGTTGCTGCAATGAGCCGAATGAAAATAGCGCCTCAAGTTTTCGTTTGTGCATCGGCGGTTGGAATTTATGGAGACCGGCCCGGGGAGATTTTGAATGAAACTTCCTCCTTGGGTAAAGAGGGATTTTTGACCGAGGTCTGTCAACGTTGGGAAGCTGAAGCGATTCGAGCGGAAGCACACGGGATTCGAACGGTTCGCGCGAGGCTGGGATTGGTCATGGATCGTTCAGGAGGAATGCTCGGAACGCAGTGGCCGGCATTACGATTGGGGATTGCTGGGATTTTGGGTTCAGGGAAAAATGATCTCCCTTGGATTTCGTTACGAGACGTGGCGGGGTTGATCCAGTTTGCCATTCAAGAAAAACGAGTCTCTGGCGCGATGAACCTGACGGCGCCGCATTCCGTGACTCAGAACGAATGGATCGAGGGGTTAAACGAATCCATGCCTTTTTGGTTCCGAGCCCATCTTCCTGAAAGCATGGTGAAATGGTCGGGAGAGGATTTCTCAAAATTGGTTTTGGGATCCCTTCGGGTTCGACCGGAGAAAGCGTTGGAGTGCGGGTATTTGTTTTGTCATCCGGAGTGGCGTGGATATGTTCGGACCATTGGATAAAAAAGGAGGAAGCAGATGTCGCGTCGTGTCGTGATTGGCGTTGGGATTGCAGGACATCCGGTCTCGGCGGCAGGAAATACGTGGGCCTTTTTACAATGGGCGCTCGGGTTCCGAGCTTTGGGCTGGGAGGTCTATCTGGCCGAGGAGGTGAATTCTTCCAAGTGTATCGATTCGAACTGGAAGCCGGTTCCGTTTGCAGAGAGTGAAAATCTTCGTCACTGGAATCGAACCGTGGAAGAGTTCGGGTTTTCAAATGCCGCCACGTTACTCGTGGATGGAAAATCAGCGCAGCGTGAAGCGCTCGTTTCATTTTCCAAGGAGTCCGATCTCCTGTTGAATGTTTCGGGCCATTTTAAAGATCCGGAAATTTTGGGTGCTACCGGGCGTCGTGTCTATTTGGATTTGGATCCGGCTTTTACGCAGATTTGGGCGGAGGTGTACGCGGAGAATATGAATTTTGAAGGTCATGATGATTTTGTCACCGTCGGTCCGTTCTTGAATCGGGAGAGGTGTCGCTCTCCGAAAGCGGGAAAAAATTGGATCGGGACCGTTCCTCCGGTGGATCTGACTTACTGGTCCTGGCAGGAGGAGGAACCGGTGTATCCGTGGACGACGATGACGCACTGGTATGGGTATCCTCCGGTTGAGTATCAAGGGGAGTGGTACGGAAATAAATCGGACGAGTTTGAAAAAATCATCGGACTTCCGTCCAAGGCGGGGGTCTCGTTGGAAGTGGCAACCGATTTAGTGGAGACGAGTGACGAGTATGTGAGGTTTACGCAGGCGGGATGGAAGATTCGTGAGGGGCGTTCGCTCAACGAGCCGTGGCAACGCTATCGGGATTATCTGGCCCAAAGTCGTGGAGAATTTTCAGTGGCGAAAAACGGGTACGTTCGTTCCAGATGCGGATGGTTTAGTGATCGGAGTGTCTGTTATTTGGCGTTAGGGCGTCCAGTGGTGTTGCAAGAGACCGGATGGAGCGAATGTTTACCCTCGGGAGAAGGGCTCCTCGTTTTTCGTGATGAAGCGGAAGCGGCGAAAGCACTTCAGCGGGTGGAGTCGGATTATGTGAGACATCGTCGTGCCGCGCGGGCCTTGGCGGAAGAATATTTTGCGGCGCCGAAGGTGGTTGGACGGCTTTTGGAAAAACTGCGCTTAAATTAAAAAAACATTTGCCTCCGGCATTTTGATTCGTCATGATGCCCCTTCTGCGGTAATGGCTAGATAGCTCAGTTGGTAGAGCAGAGGACTGAAAATCCTCGTGTCGCCGGTTCGATCCCGGCTCTAGCCACATTTTTCTTTTTTTCCTAAAATGCCATTGCGCACTTTAAGAAAACCGTTAGGATGCGCGGCAATATGGCGTACGCAGTTCCTCGTCCTAATCTCAATTTTGTGGAGCGGCTCTATCTTCCGGCAATTTTTGCGGGGATGGCGATTACTTTGAAGCATCTCATCAATCGAGTCACCGGGAAAACGAAGATGACGATGCAATATCCGGAAGAGAAGTGGACGCTTCCGGAGGGGTATCGCGGGGCTCCGACGTTGGTCAAGGATGAGGACGAGCGCGAAAAGTGTGTGAGTTGTCAGCTTTGCGAGTTTATCTGTCCTCCCCGCGCCATTCGGATTACCCCCGGCGAGATTCCGGCGCTGGCTCCCAATGCCAAGGTGGAAAAGGCTCCGAAAGAATTTAAAATCGACATGGCCCGCTGCATTTACTGCGGGATGTGCGAGGAGGTTTGTCCTGAGGAGGCGATTTTTCTTCGTCAGGATTATGCAATTACCGGGTTGAACCGTGCGGAAATGGTTCACGACAAAAAGAAACTTTATGAGCTGGGCGGTGTGATGCATCGACCGATCAAAAAGTGGGAAAAGAAATAAGAGCTTGAGTTTTGAGGATTCGCGGATAGCAGGGAAATTCAATGGAAGCGCTTTTTTTCTGGATTTTTTCAATCGGGATGTTGCTCGGAGGGCTTTCCGTGATTGTGAATCGCAGCCCAATCGCTTCGGCGTTGAGTCTTGTGATTTCGATCGGATGCATGGCGGGGCTCTATCTTTTATTAAACGCCTTCTTTCTGGCGGCGATTCAGATTATTGTTTATGCCGGGGCGGTGATGGTGCTTTTTCTCTTCATTATCATGCTCTTGGATTTGAAAGCGGAGGAGAAACGTACGGTTCGATTGGTTTCACTTCTTTCGGGGATGTTGCTTTCAGGATTGTTTCTTTTGGCGGTCGTTCGTGTTGGTCGCGCCTCCGTAATCAAAGAGGGCTTTACGGGAGTCGGGCCCGCAATCATCAATGATGTGGCCTTGATTGGACGGGAGCTTTTTACCCGATATCTTCTTCCGTTCGAAGTGACGAGCGTCTTGCTTCTGGTTGCAACGGTCGGCGTCGTCTTGCTGAGTAAAAAGGAGATGAAGTCATGACCATCACGCTTCAGCATTATCTTCTTGTGAGCGGGGCTCTTTTTTCGTTGGGACTCTTGGGGGTGATCTTTCGCCGGGATCTACTCATTATCTATATGTGTCTCGAGATGATGTTGAACGCCGCCAATCTGACCTTGGTCGCCTTTAGTCGTTTTACACACCATTTGGATGGTCAGATCATGGTTTTTTTCACGATCACGGTTGCTGCGGCTGAAGTCGCGGTTGGATTGGCATTGATGGTGGCGCTTTATCGTGTCAAGCAGACGACTAAGGTGGAAAATCTTACGGAGTTAAAGTTTTAAGTTATGGGCTGGCTCATTCTACTTGCGCCGCTCCTGGCAGCGGCTTTGGTTTTGGCGGGGCTCCATCGGATTCCTCGTGCGGCTCAGGCTGTTTCGGTGGGAGCATGCGCGCTTAGTTTTTTGACGGCCCTCGGTTTTGTAAATGACTGGTTTCCGGCCCCGACTCCGATTCGCTGGATGGAGCTGCCTGCCATGGGAGGATCACATGCGTTTCAAGTGGAGATTGGAATCCTGATTGATCCGCTTTCCCAGTTAATGCTTTTAGTCGTCACGGGAGTCGGGCTTTTGATCCATCTCTTTTCACTCGGATATATGGCAAAGGATCCCGGAGTCGGTCGGTTCTTCGGAAAGTTGTCGATGTTCATGTTTTCAATGATTGGAATTGTTGTGGCGACGAATCTGATGCAGATGTTCGTCTTTTGGGAGTTAGTCGGTCTCAGCTCCTACTTATTGATCGGATTCTGGTTTGAGCGTCCCTCGGCAGCCGATGCGGCCAAAAAAGCCTTTTTGGTGAATCGTGTCGGAGATTTTGGTTTTCTGCTCGGAATTATTTTCTATTGGACGCTTTCGGGGACGTTGATGTTTGGAGCGGAGGCGCTGAGTCATATTGCAGGGAAAGAGCACATTACTTTAATGGCCCTTCTCTTGTTCTGTGGTTGCATGGGGAAGTCCGCGATGCTTCCGCTGCACGTTTGGCTTCCGGATGCGATGGAAGGTCCGACTCCGGTCTCGGCATTGATTCACGCGGCGACGATGGTGGCGGCGGGTGTTTATATGCTTTGCCGGATTTTCCCGGTGATTGCGCTTTCGGCGTTTGCATTAGGAGTCATTGCTTGGGTGGGGGCGATTACGGCAGTTTTTGCGGCGTTGATTGCCACTCAACAAAATGACATTAAACGGATTTTGGCTTATTCAACGCTTTCCCAGTTGGGGTACATGGTGATGGCAGTCGGTTGCACGATGCCGGGAGCTTTATTTCCCATTTCCTCCATGTTTCATCTTACGACCCATGCTTTCTTCAAGGCGATGCTCTTTTTGGGAGCGGGCTCCGTGATTCATTCGCTTCACCATGAGCAGAATATTTGGCAGATGGGAGGACTTCGTAAGAAGATGCCGGTTACTTTCTGGACGTTCCTCATTGGAGTTTTTGCATTAAGTGGAGTTCCGTTATTTGCTGGATTTTACAGTAAAGAGGAGATTCTTTCCGCTGCCTACGGAGCAGATCTGGGGATTTTCTGGATTGCGGTGCTGACGGCCTCGCTGACCGCATTTTATATGACCCGACTTTTGGTCGTTGCTTTCCTTGGCGATTCGCGGAGTGAGCATGCGTTTCACGCGCATGAATCTCCCAAGGTGATGACGGTTCCGCTCATCATC
>CAZKRU010000060.1:0-26444 GCA_964555235.1 uncultured Verrucomicrobiota bacterium | reverse complement strand
TTCCTCCCGGATTGATGGTGAGAGAACCGACTTGTTGGATCCCGGGGGAATTTCCCGGACTGTACAGTGCTCCGCTATTAATCACGAGATCTCCGGAGATCGTTCCACGTCCCTTCAGGGTTCCTCCGTTCGCCACGACGTTCCCTGCCCAATTCCCACCCGCTGACGTTCCGATCGTGAGCGTTCCTGAGTTGACCGTCGCCATCCCCGTTGAGGTGTTTGCTCCAATGAGCGTTTGAGATCCCGTTCCGGTTTGCGTAATTCCAGTGGTACCCCCATAAGCGGTCGCGTCAGGCGCGAGCTCCAAGTTATTCGCCGACAAACTTACGGTTAGACTGATCGTATTTGCATTGTACACCAGTGCACCCGAAAATCCTCCTCCCGCGATTGTGACCGCCCCCAGTTCATTGGTAAATCCATGTGCAGTTGCCGTGGTTCCAGAATCACTGAAAAAATCGTAAAGGGTAAAACTCCCGGCAGCAAAACCAGCTCCTTGATTGATCGTGATCGCATTACTGTTCAATACGACTTCGCCATTACTGTAATTAAAGAAGCGAACTTTATCGCTCGTCGTTCCCAACGTGAAAACAAAGGCGGAGCCTGAATCGAAGGTCGTTGAGCCTGCCAGTGCCGCTGCAGCATTATCGAAAACGAGCGATTGATTTCCATTTCCCGGGGTGACGGTTCCTGAAAAATGCAACTGCCCGGTGCTCCCATTCGCTACCGTGACCGTGCGACTTGTGTTGCCGGTCGAAAGATTGCCCAGGGTCATATTTGCTCCCGTCAACGTAAACGTCGGATTACCGGTAAACGTCGTCGCTCCAAAAATAAGCCCGGCGGTTCCTGAAGTCACATTGGCTCCCTTGGTTACCGTCAGCGGTTTTGTTCCGATCGAAAGTGTCCCCAAGGTGTGAGAAACTCCAGCGCCTGCCGTTGCTCGTTCTACGGCAATTGTCATATCACCGGAGGCCAGCGCACTCGCCGTTGTATTATTTCCAAAGGTCGTCGCGGAATCGTTCGTCAAATTCAGCGTTCCTTTCGTAAGCGTTAAAGTTCCTTTGCTCCCAGTTTGACCAAGCGAGTCGGCATTTTTAAGATCGAGCATATCAGTGGTATTGACGGCATTTATCGTTACTGACCCGGTAAAGCCGGTATTGGCGGCTCCGATGGATAGGGTTGTGGCATTTGCACCATTCGTCGACCCGATATATGTTAAAGTTCCGCTTCCCACCAATTGACCTGCGGTATCTAATTGAAGAGTGGCTCCAGCGGCAGAAGCAATTTGGATTTCACCATTCCCACCTGAAAAATCCAAAATACGCCCTGCACCCAATGTAAAACTAGCACCCCGAAATCTCCCTCCACCAAATAGGATGTCATTCGCGGCATTTCCCAAACGAGCATCGCTATTTGCAATCAACGTCCCACTATTGACTAACCAATTTCCGGTAAAAGTATGAGAAGCCCCCGTGGTAATTGTTCTCGCCACTGCTGCGGCCTGAATGGTAAGATTTCCCGTACCTGAGATAATTCCACTCAGGAGCATATTGCTCGTCCCAGAACTATTGACCGTTGCATCCCCTAAAAGTGCAATGGCACTCAGAATCTGAGCAGTCCCACTGGTTGCATTAACGAGACTCCCTCCACTTGATAGCGTAAAAGCCGTACTCCCCGTAGCAAGTGCACCTCCAGCGGAAAACGTGAGACTGTTGAGTGTGAGGCCTGCAATATCAAGACCCGTCGCATCATTGGCTCCACTCGAGTCCAAAAAAACATCATCGATACTTCCACCATTCCCCGGAGCCACCCCACCGACCCAATTCGTCGCCAATGTCCAAGACGAGGTCGTCGCTCCGGCCGCATTCCAAGTAATTGAGGCTGCGTTTATCGTCACACTCAAGGAGATGAGAGATAAAACGTAGAAATAAATTTGCTTAATGGCTCTTATCGTTCTCATCATCAAGATTTTCAACGCCTTATCAATACTAACCTAATCGCTAATCATGGCATTTCAAGTCACTCCCAGCACTCTCCCCGAGCATCGGTCTCAAATACTCGCGCTCCACGCTTGCGCGCTTCGTTTTGCTCCGATAGACACAGCGCATTGACTCACATTGAACCCGGATTTTGCAATAAGCCCCGTATTGCAAAAATAGAGTCGACACCCTTCTTGGAATGTCGTCTCATCAGAACCGATGCTGAAAGTCGAAAACCTCACCAAATCGTTTCGCTCAGGTCCGAGTCAGGTTTCGGTACTTCGCGAATTGAATGCCGAGTTTCCTTCCGGCACCTTCTGTACCATTGTCGGCGCTTCCGGCAGCGGAAAGAGCACCCTCCTTCAACTCCTTGGAGGTCTTGAACCTCCTGACTCTGGAAAAGTGATCCAAAATTCCGTCTCGATCGGAGAACTCTCCTCCAACGCGCTCGCCGATTGGCGCAGCCGGGCGATTGGATTCGTCTTTCAATCCTACCACCTCCTTCCCGAACTTAGCGCCTTGGAAAACGTCGAACTCCCCGCACTCATCGCTGGAGAACCCGACTTGAAACACTCCGAACAACTCCTCCGAGAAGTAGGACTGAGTGAACGACAAACCCATCTCCCCGGAGAACTCTCCGGAGGCGAGCAGCAACGCGTCGCCATCGCACGCGCACTTCGACGTCGCCCCTCCATCTTACTCGCAGATGAACCGACTGGAAATCTCGACGCCGCCACCGCCACTCAAATCACGGAACTTCTCCTTCAACTCCACCGGGAAGAAAAAACAACCCTCATCCTCGTCACCCACGATGAATCCCTCGCCCGCCGCGGGGACCATCGCTTTCGCCTTGAAAACGGCACCCTTCGCCCCCAGTGAATGATTTTGAAGACTCGAGTTTTTACACCAAGACACAAAGCTCACCAAGATTTGATTTCAAAGTGATCGTTGGGATCTTCAAATACATAAAAAATGATCTCCTTGGTGCCTTCGTGACTTTGTGTGAGACCACTCTTACGTGACCTCTCTTACTGGATTGCCACTCGAAAAGAATCCGTTAGGATCTTTCCTGTGAATCATTCGGTCCCGACCTCGGCAGTGGCAACTCATCCGGAGCAGTGGCTTCGCCAACATCAGCTCCGCGTGACCAATGGCCGCAAAGCCTTGATTTCTGCCCTCAGTCGCGCCACCCATCCGCTCACTCTTCAGGAACTTCATCGCCAGATTAAAAATTCCTCGTGTGATTTCGCTACAGTCTTTCGATTCGTGACACTCCTTGAAAAGCAGAAGCTTGTCGAAATTCACCATTGGGATGACGGTCTGGTACGCTACGAAATTCACGACGAGCATCATCATCACTATTTGATCTGCCGGGACTGCCAAACCGTAAAAGCGATCGACGAATGTACGGTCTCGCGACTGGAAGATCATCTTCGAAAAACGTGTGGATTTCGCGATCTCTCCCACAAGCTCGAATTCTCAGGAACCTGCCCCGCCTGCCAAAAAAAGCGTCCCCTCCGTCGGAAAAAAGCCTGAGTCTCCCGATGGAAAACAAACAAAATTCCTCCCAGATTTCTCTCATTCTTCTCATCATCGCTCTGGCTGCGGGACCCGCGGTTCTCGGCGCCACGCGTCTTTGGACCTTTCTTCCCATTTTTATTCTTCTCGGCATCGTCTTTCTTTTCAAATTAATCGAATGGAAATCCTCACTCCTGAGAAACTCCTGGCGTCCCGATCACATCGACGGATTCGTCTTCCTTTTCCTGATTTATGCTTCCTACCTCGCTTGTCAGTCGATTGCCCCCTATGAGGCGCGACTCGAATGGATGAAAATCTTCGCATACGCGGGCGTATTCTGGGTCGCTCGCTACGGAATTGAACGTCGCAATCAAGCCCTTCTCATTCTCGGTTCAATCGTCGTCGTCGCTCTCAGTGTCTCGGCTTTCGCCTTTTTTTTAAAAGCAAATCCTCTCTTCCTTCCCTACGGTGAAAAACTGCATATTCACTACGCCCCCCGACTGACAGGGACCTACGGTTGTCCGAATCATCTCGGATACTTCATGGTCATGGCGGTTTCCATCGCGTTCGCGTTTGGCTGGTTCTCACGACTTCCGTGGATTACTCGAATTCTTTTTCTTTATTCCGCCGGGATTCTTCTCATCACCCTGACCCTCACCCTTTCCCGAGGAAGCTGGCTCGCTTTTGCCTGCGCCGTACTTGCTTTGACCCACTTCGCGGTACGCCTTAAGAAAATTTCAAAATGGATTCCAATTGCCGGTTTCATTATCCTCGTTGGCGGGTTTGGACTTGCCGTTGCAATGATCCCAGCGTTGCAACAACGACTCAGTGAAGGCTTCAATCCGGACATGAAATCATTGGCTCCTGGCTATGTCCGAGTTCAACTCTTCTACGATTCCCTCAAAATCCACCACGACTACCCATGGACCGGAACCGGTCCCGCCACCTTTCTCTACATTCATCCTCGCTATCAAGATCCGCACTACGACACCTTGGCGGTTTTCAATCACAATGATTACCTGAATGTCCTGACCGACTACGGGATGATTGGACTCCTTTTAGCACTCAGCTTTGTCATCACCGCCGCGGCAAAACTGGCCCGCCCTCCCAACCCCGAAGCCCCCTGGCATGACCGAATCATGCAAGCGAGCGCCGCCGCCGCAATGCTGGCCCTCATCTTGCATTCCTTCGTTGATTTCAATCTTCACATTCCGGCCAATGCCCTTCTCTTTTTCACCATCATTGGACTCGGACTTCGGGAGACTCCATCAAACGCCAATATCCCTCGAATTCCTTGGGCAAAACTCTTGCTTCTTCCGGCTCTCTTTCTCTGGATCACCTGGAGCTATCACCTGCAAAAAACGTCGCGCGGCTATTTCCCGTATTGGCAAATGTACCGGCAAGGGGACTCCGTTAATCTCGACGAAGCAATTGCCACGACGCTCGAAGCCGCTCTTGCTGATCCGGATTCAGGAGCCGTGGCATGCTATCTCGGCGACCTCTACCGCTCCAAAGCTGCCAAAAATCAAGATCGCGCCATCCGAATTCCTGCCGCCTTGGAATCGATTCGCTGGTATCAAAAAGCGGCAAAAATTAATCCGCTCGATGATACGATCACGCTTCGTCTTGGAATGGCCCACGATCTCATGGAACGCTACGTCGAAGCGTTCCTCTATTATCAGCTAGCAATCAAACACCAGCCCTTCAGCGGCTATTTCTGGACCGAACTCGGCTCCCATTTCTGGAGACGCGGACAACTCACCAAGGCTCAAACCGCCTATGAAGCGGCGCTCGAATGCCCTTATCAACCGAGCAACACACGGGCAACGTTGGATTCACTCAACCACGTGATCGACGAAGCCCGGAAAAAATCCGCAGTGAGGCATTAACCATGTTTCGCTCGGCTGAATCGTTTCTCGCGCTTCGCTATCTTCGCCCGCAGAAAACGTTTGTCTCGACCATTACCGTTCTCTCCATTCTTGGCGTCAGTCTTGGCGTCTGGGCACTGATCGTCGTTCTCTCCGTCATGCGCGGATTCGAAAAAGAGATGCGCGTGAAAGTTCTGGAGTTTAATCCGCACGTCATTATTTCACAAAATGGAGACCCCCTCATCCCTGATGCCATTCTGGAGATTCTCCGAAAGGATCCTGCCGTTGTCGCCGCAACCCCTTATGTCAACGGCCCGGTCCTCGTCGAATGCGCCAGCCGGGTCAGTACTCCCATTATTCGTGGCGTCGATCCTGAAACCTCCAATCAAGTCATTCCGATCAATCAACATCTCTCCTCGGGGGAGTTCGAGTTGCGGGGCGATTCCGTCCTCGTTGGACAGGAATGGGCACGACGTCACGGCGCCGTCGTTGGCGATAAAATTCTTGTTTATTCTCCTGGGAATCTCGGGGATTGGAAAAAGAAAACCGACAAAGCGGCATTCCTCCCGAGCGAGATGACGATTACCGGAATTTTTTACACCGGCATGCACGACTACGATCTCAATTTCATGATCACTTCCATTTTCAACGCGCAACGATTTTATCGCATTGAAAATCGCGTCCATGGAATCCAAGTCCGACTCCAAGACCCGTTTTTGGCTCAACCGTTCAAGCTGGAGTGGAACACTCATCACGGCCTCGCCGCCAATGCGACGACTTGGATGGATCAAAATCGTCCCCTCTTCCGCGCCATTGCTACCGAGCAGGTGATGATGGCGCTGATCCTTCTCGTCATCATGCTCGTCGCCGCCTTCGGGCTTTGCAGCACCCTGATCACCATCACCGTTCAAAAACGTCGCGAAATCGGAATTCTCAAGGCCCTCGGCGCACGCGACGCAATGGTCCTTCGGATCTTCCTTTTTCACGGCGCATGGGTCGGTCTTCTCGGATCAGGAATCGGCCTCCTCATCTCCCAACTCACCCTTTCGAACCTCAATCTCATCCGGGATCTTCTTTTGAAAGTCTTCCAAATCGACGCCTTCTCCGCCGCCGTCTATCAACTCACCAAAATCCCGGCCGATCAAAATCTCTTCATCACCCTGAGCGTCGCACTCACCGCCATCGCCATCTGCATCCTCGCCGCGCTCCTTCCCGCCTGGCAGGCCGCCCGACTCGCTCCGGCCTCCGCCTTGCGAAATGAATAATCGGCAGGGCGGTCCGGACGATGACTCCGCCTTCCCACGTTTTCCGAATCAATCCCCATCAAATTAGATTGACCCAACCTTCATCCCAGAGGATCATTTTCATGTCATCTATGGCGAACCCACGCGCATTGGTACTCTTGGCTCCTGGTTTCGAAGAAGTCGAAGCGATCACGGTGATCGATTTTCTTCGCCGCGCCTCCATCGAAGTCGTAACCGCGGGAACCACTGAAAATCCGATCACAGCCTCTCGAAATACCCGTCACTTGGCCGATCTCGCTCTGGAGTCCGCCCTCAATGAGACTTTTTCCATCATTATCCTTCCTGGAGGAATTGACGGCACACTCAACCTCAAGAAAGATCCGCGCGTCCTCGCCCTGCTGCAAAAACAACGCAGCATTTCAGGATGGATCGGTGCGATTTGTGCCGCCCCCACCATCTTGGTGGAGCATGGGCTTCTTTCTGGAGAAAAACTAATCGGTCACCCGAGCACCCACGCCTCCCTTCCTTCCGAACAACTTCAACCTCACGCCCGAATCGTCGTCGATGGAAAATTGATCACCAGCCTTGCGGCAGGAAGTGCTGCTGAATTTGCTTATACGATCATCGAACAGCTCCTCGGCCCGGAAGCGGTAATGAAAGTTCAAGCCGGCGTCTGCGCGCATCCCGCCACGCTCCCGATTAGCCTTTACCGCACCAGCACCCATGAAGGTGATGAAGCTTGGTTCACATCCGTCGTTCGCTCCATTGATGACGCCGTTATTACGACCGACAACGAGAATATCATCACTTTTTTAAATACCTCCGCCGAGCATCTCACGGCTTGGCCCCGCGACGAAGCCGTTGGAAAACCGCTCTCGGAAGTGCTGCGTCTGGTTCAGGCCAAAACCGATGCAACGAGCACGCTTCGCTTGGAACAATGTCTCCTCCCCCGTCATTCCACCGAAACGATTCCCATCGAGCTGAACCTTTCCGCGATCCGAAATCATGCCGGACAGATCATCGGAAACGTCACGATCTTCCGCGACATTCGCGAGAAAAAAGCCGCCGCGAACGCGCTTCTCAAAAGTCAGGAAGAGCTCCGTCAGGCTCAAAAAATGGAAGCGGTCGGCCGACTCGCCGGCGGGGTTGCCCACGATTTTAACAACATCCTTACCGCCATCGCCGGCTTTTGTGAGTTCGCCTTGATGAATGCAGACGAAGGAAGCGATCTTTGGAATGACCTTGAAGAAATTCGGAAATCCGGAGAGCGTGCTTCCGCATTAACCCGACAGCTCCTCACCTTCAGTCGAAGACAAACCACCAACCCGAAAGTTCTCGATCTGAATTCCATTGTCGCAGAAATCGACAAAATGCTCCGACGACTTCTCCCGCAGGGGATTCAGCTCGTCATCCTCACCGAGCCAAATCTCCAAAAAATAAAAATTGATCCCGGCCAGCTCGAGCAAGTTCTCCTCAACCTCGTCGTTAATGCCAAGGATGCCATGAGCGAAGTTGGAAAAATTGTGGTCCGCTCCTCGAATGTTTCGATTTCAGAAAGCGAAGCGGGAAAAAACGAAAATCCTCCGACCCCGGGCGATTACGCTCTTCTCGCCGTGGAAGACACCGGCTGCGGAATGAGTGCCGAAGTTAAAGCGAAAATTTTTGAACCGTTCTTCACGACCAAAGGCGTCGGAAAAGGGACCGGCCTCGGCCTTTCTACCGTTTATGGAATTGTTCAATACGTGCATGGTCACATCGGAGTCGATTCCACTCCCGGAATCGGAACCTGCTTCAATATCTACTTTCCGACCACGCTGGAAAAGCCGGCCGAGGAATCGGAAAAAAACCGATCACGCGAAACACTCTGCGGGGCGGAACCCATTCTGGTCGTTGATCCGGATACCAAAGTCCGGGAACTGATCGTCCGCGTCCTCACGGACTATGGATACAAACCTCAATCCGCTGCCACGAGTGACGAGGCGCTGAAGTTAGCAGCCCTCACTCCCCCCAAACTTCTCGTTTCGGAATTAACCATTGCCCCTCAAGGCGGACGATTACTTTCTGAAAAACTTCAAAAGCTTTATCCCGGGATGAAAACGCTTTTCGTTACCGGTTACGGCGATGACCAAATGGACAACATTTCCGTCCAATTTAAGCCGTTCTCTCCGGCCTTTCTCGTCCGTTGGGTTCGGGACGCCTTGGATCAATAGAGCATTTTTGAGGTAAAAACGGTTTTAACCGCAAAGGCTCGACGGCCTCAACGGTTGATTGGTTTGGACTTGAAAACAAAATTCCTCCGTTGAGCTTTTGCGGCGTCGCCCTGCCCGCAATGCCTACGGCATAGCCGTTGCAGGCGGGGGTTGAAACTTCAACGATCCGAATCGACCTCAAAGCCTCCAAGGGCTCGAAGAAAGACTCTCCGTTACACAGAGAATTTCATCTTGGACCCCAATGAGATCGGATACTTTCTTTCCTGAGTTCGTGAGTTCCTGATTCAAAATAGGCGCCCACCGTTTTCAGCAACATAGACTAATTAGCGTTACCATACCCAAGCACTTGCGGGAGTCCGGTCGCCTCATGAATTCGTCCGGCAATCGCATCCAACTCTGCAGTCGTGAGCGCACAGGCAAAAGCCTCCGGGGTCGGTCGTGCCACCGTGTAGAGTTGTAATCCAATGATTTGCCCCCCGGCTTTGAGGACCTCCCGGATTCTTTCGTTATAAGCCGTGATTTCCGCTTCGGAGGGGAGCTCTCCATGAACTTTTAGAAAAAGTGTCTGAATCCAGATCGGCATTCGCTGCGCGGTTTCGGTAATATTCTTGAGAACGCGATCGAATGAGATATTACTACGATTCACCGTCCGATAATAAGATTCCGTCCCCGCATCCAGCTTCGCCCAAACCTCATGCGCCCCTTGCCTCATCCGATCCAGTCCCGCTTTGACCTTAGGACGATCCAAACAGGCGGAATCCGTAATCAAGACCAGCTTTGTCTCTGGCGTCGTCAATTCGCCCCGCAGCCGAAACGCAATCTCCACCGCCCCATCGAAAACCGGACAGGTAGTCGGCTCCCCATCTCCACTGAACGCGATGTCATTCAAACGCCGCCAATCCATCGGAGCACTCGCAAAAGGCTCTCGTTGAAAAATGGTTCCATCCTTCCACGCACCGATCATGGCCCGTAATTCCGTCTCCAGCACGGGAAGATCCACCGCCCGGACCCGTCCCGGCACTTTTCGATCGACCTCACAATAGACGCAATCAAAATTACAAACCTTGTCCGGATTCAAATTAACTCCAATCGAAACCCCTTTCGAGCGACGCGAAATCACCGGGTAAACATACAGAAAATCATCAAACGTCCGACGATGATCCAAATGTGCATCAATTAAGGAATCCGAGGCCATTTCAATAGCATAGCCCGACAAGAATCGGATCCAATGTTTTTCTATTCAGCACCCCTGCTGTCCGCTCATGAGAGCATTCAAGATAGAAAGCCCTGTCCATGAGACTCTCCCTTTTGAGGCCTTGGAGTCGTTGCAGTTCAATCCCCCCCATCCGGTTCCTCCTCGGTGATCGGGTTTTATTTTGGACAGGAGTGATATGGAATTGGACTTGGAAGTTTTTGAGCAATCCGTATGGTTCCCTTTATGGCAAAATCAGGACTTGGACGCGGCTTAGGAGCCCTCATCGGAAGTAATACGCTCTCTTCCCCTCAACCGATTCCAGAAAAGGGGGAGCGTGTTCAGGATATTTCCGCAAATCAAATCGTCCCCAGCCCCTACCAGCCACGTAAAGTTTTTTCCGATGAAAAAATCGAGGAGATGGCGCAGTCGATCCAAAAGCAGGGAATCATTCAGCCGCTCATCGTTCGAAAGGTCGATGGAAAATTTGAATTGATCGCGGGTGAACGTCGTTGGCGCGCCTCTCAAAAAGCCGGTCTCTCTCATGTACCTGTCATTGTTCGTTCCGCCAGCGATCGAGAGGTTCTCGAACTGGCACTCATTGAAAATCTTCAGCGTGCCGACCTAAGCCCCATTGAAGAAGCGGAAGGCTACGCGCTCTTAATTCAAAGCTTCAAGGCAAGTCAGGAAGAAATTGCCGCTCGCGTCGGAAAACCCCGCGCAACGATCGCGAATGCCGTGCGTCTATTAAGTCTCCCGGATGAGATTAAAAAATGGATCGGGACGGGCCAGCTTTCGGTCGGTCACGGTAAAGTCATCCTCTCCCTCGCACGAAGCAGCGATCAGCTCAAAGTAGCGCATCGCGTGATCAAGGATCACCTCACGGTCCGCCAAACTGAAAAACTGGTACAGTCCCTCGAGGAATCCTCACCCAAGTCAAAGAAATCCGGAAAGTCGGGAGCGACGTCCGCTGACTGGCGCGACCTGGAACAGCGTATCCAACGAAAACTCGGAACTCGCGTTCAACTCCATGGAAACGGGGAGACCGGCCGCATTGAGCTTCAGTATTTTTCGGCGGATGAACTTCACCGACTTTTGGGGCTCTTGGGAGTGCTGGAATAATCCATGCAAATCGCAGTCCTCGGGTTGGGAATTATTGGTGAGATCTGGGCGCGTAATTTTTATGCGGATGGAATTCCCGTCCGCGGATGGAATCGAACCCCGAAGCCCGAGCTCGCGTTTTTCGAAGCGGATCCCGTTCGTGCCATTGAATACGCCACCCACATTATCCTGGTCGTCGCCGATCCCAAAGCCGTCCAATCCGTCATCGATCTGATCTTGCCCGCATTGCAACCGAATCAGATCGTCCTTCAATCCAGCACCATCTCCCCGGAATGGACCCAAAAGATCGCCCAACAAGTCTGCGCCAAAGGAGCACGCTTTATCGATGCTCCCTTTACCGGAAGCAAACCCGCCGCAGAACAGCGACAGACGGTTTTTTACCTTGGGGGAGATGAATCCGATCTCGAAGCGGCCCGTCCAGTATTGGAACGAATCGCCAAGGCACAACTTCGCATCGGCCCGGTTGGCGCGGCCTCCGCTTTGAAACTGGCGATGAATATGAATATCGCGATGGTCGTCCAAGCCCTCAGTGAGTCCCTCACTTTTTCCAGGGCCTCCGGAATTCCGGATGGAGTCTTTTTTGATGCGCTCAAATTAAATGCCTCTCGGGCCCCCGTCTCTGACTTGAAAGAACCCAAGCTTCGTTCCGGTGAATTTTCTCCTCAATTTTCCCTGAAACACATGCATAAGGATTTGCACCTCGCTCGAGAGACCCATCCGGCACTCTCCTTGGCACAATTCGAACGCTTGTTGGAAATTTATCAGAATGGAATGAGCCGGGGATGGGCCGAGGACGATTTTGCCGGGCTCATCCGATCCCTTGTTTTTACCGAAAAGTTGCGCTAGATTCTTCTTATGGTCGGCATTTATTCCGCAGTCAGCGGGCTTCAGGCGAATCAAATGGCCCTTGCCGTCTCTGCCAGCAACACCGCGAATTTGAATACCAATGGCTTTAAGGCCCGTTCGACCGTGTTGAGCTCCTCAGCACCGATGGGAAGCCCTCCACGTGAGGTAGGATCAGGCGTTCAGGTGGCTTCCGTTGCCACTAATTTTTCATCTGGAGCGCTCGAGCGCACTGACAACCCTCTGGATCTTGCGATCGGAGGACCCGGTTTTTTTGCGGTGGAGTCCGAAAGCGGCCAAACGCACTACACCCGTTCGGGATCATTTTTTACGGATTCGAATGGCTTCGTTCGAAACGGATCCGGCGAATATCTCTTGGGAACCGCGGGAAGAATTCAAATTCCAACCGGTTCTGCCGGAGTTTCAGTCGGTTCGGATGGCGTCGTTTCCGCGCAACAGTCCAATGGCACAAGCACAAATGTCGGCACGGTTGCCCTTGCTTCAATTCCCTCCCCCAATGGCCTGCAAACCGAGGGGAATGGACTTTTCTCAACCACCACAGCTTCCGGCCTCGCCACTTTATCAGCGCCAACTTCCGGATTGATCCAAAGCGGTTCCTTGGAAATTTCAAACGTCGATCTCGCTCAAGAGCAGGTGAGTTCCATTCTCGCACAACGAGGGTTTGAAGCCAACGCAGCAACGATTCGTGTTACCGATGAAATGCTACGAACGGTTTACCAATTGGGGCGCCGTCGTCAGGAAACCTGACGGGCACTGCCCCCACATTCCCCGGGTCAGGATTCAGGCTCAGGACGTTTGATATTAAAGCTTTTTTCAATTCGTCCATCAACTGGAACCTCCACGGAAGTCTCAAAGAGAAGAATTCCCCTCTCTAAAATCTGGATCCGATGCTCCCCGGCGGAAAGACGGATCAGACGATCGGATATGGGAAATGACACGCGATCAATCCAAAGCCTCAGATCGGGAGAAAACGGGGTCACATTAATTTTAACTTCTCCCGAAAGCACTCCGAACTCCGCGAGATTTTCTTCGCGATCCTTAACTTCAATCTTGCGATTATCACGAATGTCTCCCTTGAGATCCGTAACAATGGCGTAGTGAGATCCCATGGGAAGATAGATTTTTGCAGGCAGTCGTCTTTTATTTCCGTTGTTGATCGATACCTGCAAATCCTCCACCGAAGCCGTCAATGAGATCGGACGCCAAGGAGAAACCAATTGAACCGTCTCCTCACGACGACTGACAAGATAGGTCAAATCGTAATCGGGCTGATCTTGACGACGCAGGGAAAAAGAGCGAATCCCCTTTGCCAGATGACAGATTTTGGTCGAAGGAGAAACAGGAACCCCATCGATATAAAGTTCCACTCCCTCTCGCATATCCGTCTGTTCGTTTTTTGAAAGTAAAAGTCGAACGGATGGAAATGAAAACGCATGTGATTCACTCGAACGTACCTGACGCCCAAAGTTATAGGAGGGAACCCGTTCAATCGCCGCCTCATCCCCTCGCTGAAAAACAACATAGTAACTTTCTCGCGGCAAATTAAAGGAGGACTTCGCATCTGACTTCTGCGCCTGGAACCTTCCATTGGAATTATAAATCTTCCAGTCCGTTGATTCGTTCGACGAAAGAACTCGAAGCTCCAAAGTCATCGACTCCTGATGCGCCGGAACAATATAAAACCCCGCAAAAAATAGCATCCCGATAAAAACCGATCCAAAAAGAATCCACTTTAAGAAAAGGACCTTGTCATGTTTTTGAATGAGGACTTCAATCAGGGTAACAACCCGCCCGGCCTCTCTCTCATAATCAGAAGCCGCCGCCCCCTCGTTATGAATCGTTTGACGGATTTCATGACAATATTCCCGGATCCCCTTCCACTCCAATTTTTGAAGATCTCCTTTTTCAACCTTGGAACGAACCGCTTCCATCTGCGTAATCTGCTGCTTGGTCTTCTCAACCACATCCGTCACTTCATGCTGCTCATTCGGACGGAAGGTGGCCGGAACCGAGCTGAGAAGCCCCGATGCCTGAGTATAATTTCCAGAGACCGCAAGACTCTTTGCACGATGAAGCGTCGCTTTGTACGCTTCGTTCTTCTGACGTAAATCATTTAGGGAGCGTTCCGCGGTTACCATCGCATGACGAAGCGTCACGGAGGCAACATCGGGATTTGAAATGAGCGCAACGGTTACCTGAGGGTCGACGATCTGCCGAAAGAGTCCGTAAGGCTTGTAGACGGACCCAATCCGAAGTAACAAGGCGATTGCCTCGGGCGTTTGAGGCCATTGAAAATTTGAATTTCCGAGAGCCGATTGACGCTGCTTGATTTGAGTAAGGCCGTCTGTAAAACGTTGTTTGTAGGTTCGAAGCTCATTGGAGAGATACTCGATTTTAATATCGAAATTCTCTTTTGGATCCATCCGAAAGTTCCAACGCCGGGGACTCTGAATGAGAAATTCTGTCGTTCCCAGAAGTTCCTCAAGCGATTGAACCGCCGAATTAATCACCTGAATGCACGCTTCAAAATCGAAGAGTTTCCTTTCCTTCGCAAATTCGGAAACCTCAAATTCAAGCTCCTGCCAAAATGCGCGAACCGTTGAGCTTTCCACTTGAGGAATGCGCTCTCGAATAATGTAGGCAAGCGTCTGAAAAGCAAGGTACTGGACTTTGAAGTCTTCCAAGTCCTCAACCGCCAAGGTTTCCAGTCGCTTCCAGTCAATCCCAACGCCCTCGATCAAGCTGCAGGCCTTGCGATCCCACTCCTCATGCTCTTCAATCGTCAAAGTCTTACCGCGACGATCCAGCTCATATTGAATGAGCACGGATGCCAGCGCCAAACTTTCTTCTGCACCTTGGTATGCCACGAAATTGCCTCTCTTAGGGCGGAACTTCCAGAGCTTAGGCCCTGACCATCCCTTTCTGTAAGATCGTCCTGATTCTCAAGAACTTAAATCTTAAAGTAAATTCGTAAAAAGTCTTTGATATTTTTCACTTCCGGGGGATAATCTTAGCTAGGTGTCCCAACCAATGACCATTCTCGCCATTGATGATGATCCGATGTTGATACGATTTTTGGATCGAGCCTTAAATCGATTTCAATGCAAACTGGTCAGTGCTGGATTGGCAACCTCAGGAATTACCCTTTTTCGGGAGCAATATGCATCGATCAATGCCGTCATTTTAGACCTCTCTCTCGAGGACCAACCTTGGGCTGAAACGATTCGCATTTTAAAAGAAGTAGACCCGGCGGTTCGAATTGTCATCTCATCCGGATCGCTCACCTCCGACAGTCAACCCGAGGAACTCGGAATTTTTTCGATTCTTCCCAAACCATTTTCACTGGATGACCTCGTCGCTCTCATCGAGAAGCTCAAGAGCTAAGGCGTTGGGGAAGGGGCTGGCGTAGGGGGAGCGGTTCTCACTAAAATTTGTTCCTGAATGGAGATCAGTTTTCCGGCTTGTAATTCGATCTGCCGCTTCAATCCCTCGATATCCACCTGCACTTTTCGAATCGAAGCCGCTGTCCCTGAAAGCGCCAATTGACTCTCTTTCACTTCCTTCACCTGCATCTCCACTTTAGTGAGATTTGTGACAAAATCCTGCTGCTGGGATTGGAGTTTGTTAATATTGCCTTGGAGCGAAACCGCAGCCTGTGCACGCTCGGTCTGTTCCGTTTTCAGCGATTTTTCAAGTTCGCTCATCTGGCTTTGCAGTGAAGTCATATCCTCGCTCATCCGAATCATTGCCATCGCACGTTGATTTGTCTGCTCCGTGAGAATACGGATCTGCTCGCTCAACGTTTTGCGAACCCCTTCAAGGTCATCACGAACGGCTTGAAACTCCTGGCGTTGGTACCAATAACTGGAGACAAGATATCCAATTAAACCGATCAAAACCAAAACTAAAGGGAGCTTGTAGAGAGGTTGCTCACTCGAGCCCATAACCCTCCCCTCTCCTCAATTGAGGAGTTCTCAGAATAATCGCGGAAAGAGCTTGAGCATCAAGGGGATAGCCTCGGCCTAAATCAAAATAACGATAAATCTTCCCCATCAAGATCATGTAGTCTTTTAAATTGCCAACCCACTATATGGTGTGTCAAGGTCAAAAGCTTGTCACCAAAAATACCATCGCCCTTTTAGGAGGACGTACCCTCCCAAAAGAAAATTTGTGACGCCATGCGCCCAAATGACATTCCCAAGGCTTTTCGTCTGCACAAACCAAGCACCATAAAGTAACCCCGCAAGGATCGCGAGAGGCCACTCCTCCTGATGAACCACCGCAAAGCAAGCCGTGGTGAGAAAAAAGGAGACCGGACGATATTGCCCCAATGAAATTCGGTCAAACTGAGGATGGATTAAAAATCGCATTAAAAAACCCCTCCAAAAAACCTCCTCCATGATCGGAACCACGAGCGCCGCCCCTGCCCACCGGAAGCTCACCAAGGCCCAGCCCACGGCATCGGATTCAAATTGGAACGGAGCAAATCCCCGAGAAGCTCCACGATGAACCACAAATGGATCCAACGTGACCCAAAACAAAAAAACCGAGATCCCGAGAATCGTGCTGGCAATCGGCTGTACAAAATTAAATGCAGGAAGGCGTTTCCAAATCATTGCGATCGAGACCCCCGTCAGGATGGTCGCGAGGGGATAAAGGAGATATCGAGCCATGGGATGCAATGACTCGCCCGCGCGCACCAAACTATAAACAAAAAATGGGGCAAAATAAGGAAAGAGCGGGTCCGCCTGGATTTTACGCCACATCCTATTACTCTACCTCATCCAGCCCACTTGCCAAGTCTCGCTCTTTTCATGCTTTCCATTTTCCACCGAATGGACATGATCCCCACCTCAAGGAGATTTATGAAGATCCAAGGTGCCTATACCGCATTAGTAACGCCATTCCGTAACGGAGAAGTCGACGAAGAGTCATTTCGAAAACTGATCGAGTCCCAGATCGCTGCCGGAATTGATGGGATTGTTCCGGTTGGAACGACGGGAGAATCTCCAACCCTCTCCTTTGAAGAACATCTTCGAGTCATTGAGCTCGCCGTTCAAATCTCCCGCAAGCGCGTTCCCGTCTGGGCCGGAACCGGGAGCAACAGTACGAAAGAAGCCGTCTATCTCACTCAGGAAGCTGAAAAACTCGGAGCCGACGGATCGCTACTCGTTGCTCCCTATTATAACAAGCCGAGTCCGGCGGGAATGTTCGCTCATTTTAGTGAAATTGCCCAAGCAACCAAACTTCCCCTGATGCTCTACAGTGTTCCAGGACGCTGCGGCATTGAAATTGCCGTAGAGACCGTCGCCGCACTGGCCAAGCAATACCCCAACGTCGTTTCCATCAAAGAAGCTGGAGGAACCCCCGAACGGGTCAGCTTGCTTCGAGCCGCCCTTCCGGATTCATTTGCCATCATGAGTGGCGATGATTCCATGACGCTTCCGTTTCTCAGCGTTGGAGCGGTCGGAGTGGTGAGTGTTGCTTCGAATTTGATTCCCAAAGAAGTCGGTGACTTGGTAAAGCTCTTCCGTGCCGGAAAAATCGTTGAAGCCGAAATCCTTCATCGCCGGCTGTACGGAGTTTTCAAAGACCTTTTCATTGAAAGCAATCCTGTCCCAGTCAAAGTTGCTCTTGCCCGCGCAGGGGAGATAACAGAAGAAGTCCGTCTCCCGTTGGCTCCGATTCAACCGGGAAATCGCGAAAAGCTGCTCAAAACCTTGCAAGCCGCACGGGTTTGAGAAAAAGTTTTTCTTCGCATCCCTTCCTCCATGTTGATTGATACCCACGCTCACTTCGATTATCCCGATTACGATCCTGATCGCGACGAGGTGTTACGGCGCGCCAGGGAGGCCGGAGTCACTGAATTGATCTCTATTGGAACCCGTCTGGAGACAAGTCAAAATGCCGTTCGCCTCGCCTCCCAATATCCCGGCGTTTGGGCTACGGTCGGAATTCACCCCTGCGATGTGATGGAAACTCAGGAGAGCGATCTCGAAGCGATCCGGAATTTACTTAAATCCCCTCGCGTCGTGGCGATCGGTGAAATCGGACTGGATCGCCATCGAATGCCGGGAAAAGATTTACCTCCTGCGGAAGCCGAAAAAGCGAATCAGTTCTGGTGCGAAACGCAGGAGCGAATTTTCCGAAACCAATTGGATCTTGCGGTGGAATTTGAATTTCCCGTGGTCCTCCATCAACGAGACGCTTGGGAGCCGATGCTGTCGATTTTAAGGGAATATCAGGGACGAATTCGCGGAGTCTTTCATTGTTTTGGAGGGACTCCCGAACAAGCCCGCGAGGTCATCGAGCTCGGACATTCGGTTTCATTTACCGGAATCGTCACTTTTAAAAATGCAAAGACCGTTCAGGAAACCGTCACTCAAGTTCCTGAGAGCTCCTTCTTCGTCGAAACGGATTGCCCCTACCTCGCTCCAGCACCGTTTCGCGGAAAACGTTGCGAACCGGCCCACACCCGAATCGTTGCAGAGAAAATCGCAGAACTCCGCGGAACGTCATGGGAAGAAATCGCAGCAACAACGACCGCGAATGCGCGTCGATTTTTCCGTTTTCAGTGACGCAATTCCACCCCATGATCCTGACGTTCTCATGAATAACGTATCACCCCTTCAAACCCGGCCCGTCGTCTTAACGATTGCCGGATCCGATAATAGTGGTGGCGCCGGACTTCAGGCCGATTTAAAAACGTTCACAACGCTTGGCGTTTATGGAACGACTGCCGTGACTTGCGTTGTCGCCGAACATCCGGGACGCGTGAAACGGATTGATCCCCTTCCTGTCGATTCCGTACGCGAGCAAATCCTTCTCGTCTCCGAGGCATTTCCCGTAGCAGCAATCAAAACCGGAATGCTTTACTCCACCGAAATCATCAATGCGGTTGCGAATCTTTTGGAAGGCCACCTCCAAGCAGTTCCTCTCGTGATCGATCCCGTGATGGTCGCCTCCACGGGAGCTCCGCTTCTATTGGAGAATGCTCGCAACACCATGTCTCAACGACTTTTTTCAAAAGCCTCACTCGTCACTCCGAATCGAGACGAAGCCGCACTACTCGCCGGCCGCGAAATCCGCAATTTTGAAGAGCTTCGGGAAGTTGGCGTACTGCTGAGTCAAAAATTTGGGGTCCCGTTTTTACTCAAAGGAGGACACCTCCAGCAAGCTGAAGCCCTGGATCTTCTTTGTAGCGGAGACCAAGTCATCTCTTTTTCTGAACCGATGGTTCAAGGCGTCAATCCCCACGGAACCGGCTGCACGCTTTCCGCCGCCATTGCCGCAGGATTGGGAAAAGGACTCTCACTGGAAGCCGCCGTCCGTCAGGGAAAAGCATTTATTACGAAAGCGATCCAAGAACGTTTAAAAATTGGTAGCTACGAAGTCTTAAATACCCTTCCCTCACAGAACTTCACCAATCCAGAATCGCACCGTTCTTGAATTTTTCATCTTCACAAAATCCAATTTCCGACTTCAACAAATCTTTCGAAGCCGCTAGCAACGCTCCATCCACGAATTCATGAGCCGGCGAGTGAATGCAATCTTTCGCTAAATCTGAAAGACTTATTTGAATGGGGACTCCAAGCGATTGCAGCCCCGCCGCCACACGAAATGCTTCCGCGGGACGATCGCTGTCACGCGGATTGCTAGTAATCCGAAAACCGAGCGGACCCGGGCGGAAAACTCCCGGAGAGGGATAAATGATTTCTGCCTGACGCAGAAGATCTGCCAAAATCCCAAGCCCTCCATAAATGATTTCACGATCCATCGGAAGATTCCTGCGTTGAGCCGCATAAGCACACCCAAATCGACGCACCTCAGGAAATCGAAGATCGGGAAGTAATGAAATTCCCTCATGAAGCGCATAGATCACACCGGAGGAGGATCTCAATGCGTCGAGAAATTCAGGAGCTGGCGCAGAAGTCGTTAAAAGGAAACACTTCATGCAATCGGAGGCCGCTCCATTAAAGAAGCCCCTGAACCTGCAATGCTTCGTCGATCAACATTACCGGAATCTCATCCTCGATCCGATATGCAATGGCACGATCCTCCCGAATCAACGCTGCTTGAAGTGGTTTCGAATAAACCACCTGCTTCGCGGTTTTCAGATTCCCCTCCGCTTGAGCTCGATTCAGCGCCGCCAATTCTTCACCCGTCGCTAAACGCACCGGCTGTTTTGTTTCGGGGCAACAGAGGATTTCCAGTAATTGTGACAACACCATCTTGAAAGCCTACGTCTCCATCCATCATTGGAAAAGCTGAAAATAGCAGAAGCCCCTCCATCTTTACCTCTCCATTTTTCACACGGAAGACTCGGAGCTCAGAGAGTAAAACTCAACTCATTTCCCAGTGAGCCGACCGACAACTCTACTCGCTCGCCTGAAGATACTTCTCCAAAATCCCTGCCGAAAACCATTTTGAAACTTTTTTCAAAAATTTTGGAAAGTCGACCACTGCTTCGTGATTCGCTTTGTCGGAAATGGTGCGAATCACCAGAAACGGAATCCCCCTCTCATGACAAACCTGCGCCACGGCGGCCCCTTCCATTTCAACACAGAGAAGCCCGGGAAGCTCTTTTCTCAAGGACTCCAATTTTCGAGGATCCGCAATGAATTGGTCCCCACTCGCAGCAAGTCCCGTGAAAATGCGGGGACCGACCACCCCCACCTCCTTCAAATCCGTACGGTGTTGAGGATCGTGGAGAATCTCCTTGATAAAAAGCTCCGCCGCTTCACGCGCTCGACTGACCAGCGAAGCACTCACAGGGATTCGGGTAACTCCCAGTAACGGAATTTCGAATTTCTCGATTCCAGGAACCGGACTCGCATCGAGATCGTGCTGAATCAGAAGATCCGCAATCACAATGTCCCCCATTTCAAGCGAGGGATCCACCCCTCCGGCCACACCCGTAAAAAGAATTTGATCCACTTTAAATTCATCCAAAAGCGTCGTCACCGTGGAAGAAGCAGCGACCTTGCCCCAACGTGAAAAAACGACGACCACCTCATGTCCACACCAGGTTCCCTCGGTATAAATTCGCCGACCAATCTCGCGCGATGATTTTTTTGTAATTCGCTCAAGGATCAGATCGATCTCCTCGGGCATGGCACCTAGAATTCCGTATCGCATCTTAGTGGGGCAATCCAAAGAGATAATAGGTAAGACACAGTCCGCCAAGAATCAGAGAGCCCGCATGCAGCTCTTTCCAACGGCCCGCCGCAATTTTGAGAATTGGATAAAGAACCAACCCGGAGGTAAGCCCATTGGCAATATTGTAAGTGAAGATCATCATGGCGATCGAGGCAAAGGCCGGAATCGCCTCCGTCAGATCATCAAAATCAATGCGTCGCACCGAGCTAATCATCATGGCACCAATCGCCATCAACGCCGGGGCATAAGCAAAACTGAGTTTTTGAAGTGATTCAATCAACGGCGTAAAAAAAAGTGTGAGCAAAAACGCAATCGCTGTCACGACGGCCGCCAAGCCGGTCCGAGCTCCCTCTCGAATTCCGGCGGCGGATTCAATATAAGCGCCGCTGGTTGAGGTTCCGACCGAGGCGGCAAATAGATTCGTGACGGCATCCACCATCATCGGCTTTTCGACCTCGGGAAAATTTCCCTCCTTATCGAGAATTCCCGAAGAGGCCCCAAGCCCCACCAACGTCCCCAGCGTGTCGAGAAAACACATCAGAAAAAGCGTGATGAAAATAGGGAAAAAACTCCATTGAAAGAGATCCCTCAAGTCCATCGCCATCCAGGTTGGCGCGAGCGAAGCATTTCCAGAAAATGGAATTGAGAACCACCCCTCGGGCGCACTCCCAAGTCCAAAAAACATCCCTGTCACGGCAGTGATTCCGATCCCAATCAGAATCCCTCCTGGAATTTTTCGGATCATGAGAAGAATCATCAAAAGAAATCCGAGGAGCGAAAGAATCGTCGTCGGCTGATGCCAATCGCCGATTTTGACCGGGATTTCCGGAGCATTCAGGAGAGGACTTCCCGGAGACATTAACGATTTCGCAGGAACTCCCGTGACGAAACTGGTAACAATTCCCGTTTCATAAAGACCAATAAAGGCAAGAAAGAATCCGATTCCCGTCGCAAAGCTATATTTCATACTCGGAGAAATCGCCTGGGCCAGCCAGCTCCGAAGTCCCAGAAGGGTTAAAATCACCAAAAGCAGTCCACTGATAAAAACACTGCCGAGTCGGAGCTGCCATGAAATTCCTAGCGTTGCGAGCCCGAAAGCCAAAAACGCATTTTCTCCCATATAGGGAGCCACGGCAATTGGACGATTTGCATAAAGCCCCATCAAAAGCGTTCCAAAGGCGGCAGTCAAAATCGTAGCCGTCGTTCCAGCACCCAGCGGAATTCCGGCGAAGCTCATGATCGCCGGATTAATGATCACAATGTATGCCATTGTGACAAACGTTGTGATTCCTCCGAGCACTTCACTTCGGATCGAAGACTGCCGCTCGTGAATCTGAAACCAGCGTTCAAGCATGCATTTGAATTAGAACGAAACGACGCATTCGTCGAATCAAATAAAAAGCCGGGAGCAATCTCTGCTCCCGGCTTTTCTATTGAACGAATCAGTCTCTTAGCGGTGTGGACCAGGACGAGGGCCCGGACGAGGACCAGGACCAAAAGGAGCCCAAGGAGGAGGGCCTGGAAATTTCCAAGGATCTTTTTCCCAATCTGATTTCAGTCGGGATTTTTCGGAATTACTCAATTTTCCATCGCCGTCTTTGTCGTATTTTTTAACGATATGCTCGGGAACTCGCTCTTCCCAGGCTTCACGCATTTTCTGCTCTTCACTATCGCTGAGCTTGCCATCGCCGTTTCTATCCCACTTTTTCAGGATCTCTGCCTCACGATTTTCATCCATTTTCTCGAGAGCATCGTTTTTCTCGTCCTTATCAACGTAGCCATCCTTGTTTTTATCAAAGCGGTCCTTAAATTCATCACGGCGAGGCTCAGGTCCCGGCGGGTGCATCATCATTGGAGGCAAAGCCCCATCCTCCATCGCTTTGTGCTTTTCTTCTGGATCCATGACTCCATTTTTATTGGAATCGTATTTATTAAGGAGATCCCCCTTGACCTTCTCTCGCTCTTCCGGGTCCAGCATCCCATTTTTATTGGCATCATACTTCTGCAGAAACTCCATCTTTCGTTTTTCAAACTCAGGATGGGGGGGGCGTTCGCCTGGCTGGGGTTCTTCCGCTTTCAGCGAAACGATCGACATTCCAGCGATGAGGACCGCCGCCCAAGTTAAAGGAATTAATTTGTTCATAGTTTGATTAAACCCTGCCACTTCAAAAAAGTTTCGCAAATTCTGTTTTTTATTTTTTTTGAAAAATAGAGTGCAGATATAAGCTATTTAATTCGAACCACTTACGGAATATTTATGTTTTTTTAAATTTCCATCCCATCACAAATCAATCAGACCTCTACTCCTTTTGGGCAAATTAAAGTAAAAACAAGAGGATTTCCCTGATATTCTAGAACAAACCGGCTGTTAGCGAAAATCCTTCTGAAGTTTCCACTTTATTTACCGAAAATAAGAATATGAACGTAAAAGGCTTTGGAAATCCCCCTTCAGAGAAAGTGAGCAAGGGTATTGCTCGTTGTCTCTTGACGGGTGTTGGTGCATTAGTGCTCAGTTATCTCCTCTGGAAAACCGTGATGTTTGTAGTCCCGAATCCCCCCATCTCATTTCACTTCACCACCGGTGCAGTGGCGTTAATGACCTTGTGTGGAACGGGAATGGCGATCCGACGCTTGCATGAGACAAAGAGCGAGCGTCGCGCTGTTTCCGCTCAAAATCACCGCAAAGTTCAGCTTCGCGATAATGTGCTGATTGGGGTGAGTGAGCGTTCGGGGGCGGTCGGCTTTAGTCGGAACTGAGAGCGCTTGCTACTGGAGCTGGCTTCCGATAATGAATGAGGAAGTCGGCGCCCGTCGCAGGGCTCTCAATTCATGAAAAAGCTCGAACGAATCATCCACATCACCCGTCAATTCGATGGGGCTGGCTGGGGTACTCAGGAGCGCGTGGCCTACCACATGGCTCAGGAATCAATCTCGCGCGGTCTTGATTGCCTGATCTACTGTACCAATGCGAGCTCACCCCCGGGAATTGAAAAATTTGGACCCGTTTCCGTTCATCGTTACCCGTATTCGGTGCATGGCCAGGAACTGACTTCGGCAGAACGGCTTTTGGCCGCAAATCTTCCGGAGCTCGAACTCTTTTCAGCACCGCTCCTGAAGGCATTGAAACGAGACAAACGGGTCTCCATTTTTCACACCCATGTGCGCGGACGCTTGGGTGCCATTGTTCGAGCTGCATCACGATCGCGAAAACTTCCTTACGTCGTCTCCTTGCATGGAGAATATCTTGAGGAATCCAGATCAAAACCCCGGCCCCTGCCGAAACAATCTCGATGGGCTCAATTTTTGGATCATTATTATCACGTAAACCGTGTCGTCGAAGACGCCGCCGCCATCCTCTGTCTCGGACCTGAAGAGGAAGCCGTCGTTCGAAGGAACTTTCCAAAAAAACGCATTTACTCCATCCCCCCCGGAGTTCCTCTTTCTCAGTTCAAAACAGCTCAACCTGAACGTTTTCGACGCGCCCATCCCTTCGATCGGGATGATAAACTCGTTCTCTCCGTAGGGGCTATTTTACCAGCAAACAATCAACTTTTACTACTCAGAGCCTTTGCGGAATTCCGAAAACTCTGCCCAGACTACAAGCTCATCTTGATCGGCCCTACCCGAGACCCCAGTTATCTTGAGGAGCTTTATGCGGAGGCAAGATGGCTCGGCATTCGTGATGGGTTACTCATCTTGAAAGATCTTGGGGCAGACGACCCGATGATCCCGAGTGCCTATAGCGCCGCAAGCATCTTCGTCCTCCCCTCCATTCACCATCCATTCCCCAATGTCATATTAAAGGCATGGGCCGCAGGAGTTCCCGTAATCACCACTTCGATTGGCGGAATTAGTGAATTTACTCGCAACGCTGAAAACGCCCTCTGGATCAAGCAAGATGATAAAAGAGACTTGCTTGAAAAAATGATCGTCGTCGCCCGAGATCAAGGGCTTCGAGAGCGTTTGATTCAAACAGGCAGGCAGGAAGTGAGCCGCCAGTATGATTGGTCTACCGTAAACGCCAAAGTCATCGGCATCTACGAGGAGGTCCTCAAATCGTTTCGATAAAAACTATAGCCACGTGTTGTTGAATCAGGAACTCACGAACTCAGAAAAATTAAGGGGATCGCGTCTGATTTTCGTTTCTTGAGTTCCTGAGTTCCAAATTTACTTAAGGCCGTGAGATAACTTAAAATCCTTACGCTTCCTTACAGCTTGATCTTCTCTTCGTGCTTATTTTTGCTTGAGCGAACGATCGCTTCAAGAATGGCGATCACGGAGAGCGTTTGATCGACAGGGACCGGGGACGGCTTTCCTTCGGTCACTGCATGATAAAAGGCGATGATCTCTTCCGTATGCGGCGCTTTAATTCCGGGCTGTGGTTGGATGATTCCATCCACAAGTGCGCGGTTAATGGTCGTGGAGAACTTTCCACTCGGCCATTCGACACCTCCCTTGGAACCGAAGAGGCGAGAACTCATATCCTCGTTCTCCGATTGATGTTGAAGCCAGGAGGCTTCAAGAACCATCGTCGCACCGTTATCAAAGTGAATGAATCCGGACGCAAAGTCTTCGACTCCGAACATCTTACGATCCCACTCTCCCCAAGCACCGGGAATGAGATCTCCTTTGGCAAAATTGATCCGAGTCGTTCCGGTCGCGCGAACCGGTTTCGGAAACCCCATGAGATGAAGCGCCAGATCCAAAGCATGAACTCCAATGTCCATGCAAGGACCGCCGCCACTCAGACTTGGATCAATAAACCCCGGGGAAATCGGAAGCCAGTTTCGACGAACCGCATGGACTCGAGCATGATAAACCCCACCGAGGGAACCGGCATCAATCCACTTCTTCAGCGCTACCGAAATCGGACTAAACCGTTGGTGCTGCGCGGTCATCAGGATCCGCTTCGCCGCCTTGGCCGCAAGCTGCATTTTCTTCACTTCCGCTACCGTCACCGCAAGCGGTTTTTCACAAAGAACATGCTTCCCCGCTGCGAGTGATGCAAGGACCGCCGGGGTATGTACCCGATTCGGCGTACAAATATCGACCGCGTCAATCGCCCGATTCTTCAGAAGATCATTAAAGTCTTCATAGACCTCAGGAATATGAAACTCCGAAGCGAGCTTTTGAGCGGAGTTTTTATTAATATCCGCCACCGCCACAATTTCAACTTCTGGAAGGGTCTTCCATCCCGGGAGATGCACGGAGCGAACAATTCCACCCGCACCAATCAGGCCGACTTTGAATTTACGATTAGGCATAAAATCTCAGGAGCAAAGACCCCAATG
>CAZKRU010000059.1:0-27887 GCA_964555235.1 uncultured Verrucomicrobiota bacterium | reverse complement strand
CTCTTCCTCAAGCATTTTTCACGCCACTTCACCACTTTTGCAGAGGTCTCAGATCGTAAAATTAGTCGAACAAGCGGTTAAAGAGCTTCTCCCGAAGCTCACTCAATCCAAAATCCAGTACAAATCCTACGGTGCTGAAGATGAAGCGAAGCGTCTCTTTGCGGAAGGGCTTTCGGATCGTAAAGTCGGCTTATATCAACAAAGCCGCGAATGTTTTCTTGCTGCATGGGCCCTGGGACTTCGGACGAAAGAAGTTAAAAATGAGGAGCTTTGGGCCTACTCCCTCGAAACGTTCCCAGTGAAGATTTGTCATGAGGATTCTTGGTGGGAAATTTCCTCGTTATCTCGGACTGAAAAGCATGCGACTCTTCTTCCTTCCACCATTCGTCTCATGGAATATCTGGACGAGATCATTCAGTCAACAGACCGATATGAAAATGCTGAAATTGAAGCATTTGGTGTCGGTGCGTTTATGTTGTTCTATGGGCATTACCACCGACTGAATACAAAAGATCCGGAAAAGTATCAGGAGCTCCTGACGCTTGTTCGTAAAATCTACAAAGAACTGAGGCGCGATACGAAATCGCCGCGTTTAGAGGTCATTTCACTTGTTTATGCCGGATATTTGAGCGAATCACCTGTGGAGGCTCTGAAGAGTATCAAAGATGTTTTGTCCCGGTACACATCCCCCCCTACGCACCTCATATGGGTTTTGGAAAAAATGATCGTATTGAACAACCCCGATTTTTCAAGGCCCCCGACCTTTGATCCTTACGCGAGTCGAGCTAAGGCGAATGCGGGGAGCAATACACCGGCTGGAGAGCTTCAAGTAGGGGATGCTATCCAGTGCGGGAATGACCTTTCGGCTTGGCTCATGAATCGGGAAGATATTGAGTTCCAATTTGTTGGCCTAAGAATCTCCTGTAATCTCTCAAAATCCCAAACTAAAACACAAAAGGAGGAGAGGCTGAACGGTTTCATATGGGATAATCGCGAAGTCATTCAAGGGCTGATGGCGAGGAAATGGGCTCAAAAGTCGGGCTCTTGTTTGAGCGAGCATTTTCGCATAAAAAAGATCGATCTAAAAATCGTTGAATATTTTTCAAACACCGTATCTTTTTCATCCTATGCGATGTTTAACCGAATAACCTCTCATCTTGAAGAATATTCCTCTTCTGAAATTGAACGGGCCGCTGTCGCGGTAAAGTCTTTGTCAGAGGCGTACGTTAAAAAAACGAATGAAGATGCCACTTTCTTAAAGGAATATTCTGAAAAACTGCGATCTGCTCATTCGTCTACTCCCACTTCTGAAATTTTCCTGAACAATTTTATTCCTTTAAATACGAATCCGAGCAGTAAGCTGATCAATGCCAGTACGGTATCGAGCGGAAAGAAATATTACGGGATCAATATTTACGCGGACTTCATTCAGATTTCGATCTTGAATGATCAGAATTCCCCCAAGCCTTTGATCATCCCCAATGAGGGGGTGATACGTACCGATTCTTTGTTTGATAGCCCTTTTTTGGAGCTATCAGATGATCGGGTCGCGTTTGCGTATCACCAAGATCTCTACATTTGTGATTTGATGCGCCAATCCTGGAAAAAATATCAGCTTCATCTTAACACCTGTGACTCGCTATTGCTGGACAAGGATATTTTGTATCTCGGCGAGGCGAATTGGAGTCATCATCTTTCTCCGAAATATATTACGGCAAGTGTTTTTTCGACATTGAACCTTTCGACCGGTGAGCAGAAAGTGATTTTTAGTAACTATGCCAAAAGTCCAGAAAGTCCTCTGAATAACTGCCGACCTCAGAGTATTTGGCGAATTTTTAAAAAGAATGACAACGCGCTGATTCTTTACGCAATTAAGGGGCTCGATCAATCCAATGCGGATGATGAACATGTTTTCTACGACTTTAATATTTCAAGCAATGAGATCGTTAAACAATCACCGATCCGAACGGCGAAAAGAAATTGCCAGGGGAAGGACTGCATTCTTTTTTATCGACCGAATCACGAAGTTTTTGCATTTAACCCCTTGAGCGGTAAATGGCGCAATCTGCTCAAGGTAGCAAGCAATGATAGTTCAATTCCGTTTTTATGGACCCAACCAGCACGTATGATTGAAGAATCGGTGGCATCGATGTATTTTAACGGGGAAGAGCTTTTCATATTTGAAAACATCAGTTCAATTCATCTTCGAAATGGGCCCCACCAGGATCGAGTCTGGGTTTTTCAAAAAAATCAACTCGCTCCTACACTGATCAATTTAAAGTACGATCGAAATTTCAGTAGTGATGATTTCATCTCAAATCGTGAGGGTTCGGTTCTTTTTACGGAGGAGGGAATCTACTCTTCGAAGGGGACGTATCGCTCAAAGGGAAATCTCGGCTATTATTTTGTTCCTTTCACGCGGATTTACGAATTGCTTAAGAATGGTCCGGCTCAGAATTCTCATACGTTGAGTATGGATGAGGAGTGAGGGCCTTGGGGCAATGGCTGCGTGAACTTACCAAGATCGGAGGGTGGCGGTTACCATTGCAACACCGTTACGTCGGCAACTAAATTGAAGTGGTGATCGCAAGTGGCGATCGGCAACTGATATTCTTTGGCGAGTGCTGCAATCCAAATGTCATTTTCAGGAATGAGAGTTCCTGCTTTGGCCAGTGTCGCCTTGATTTGGCCATAATAATTGGCAGTAGCCGTGTCCACGGGTAATACCGTTGGAAAAAGCAAGAAATCGGCGAGAAGTTTCAGATTCTTTGGAGATTGGGTGGATTTGTACGCGCCATGATAAAGCTCACCCAGTACAACCGATGGCAAATACAAAAGTTCGCAGGCAAATAGTTTTTGGGTGATGGTATTATTCTGGCGAAAGTGATGAATCACAACCGTTGAATCGAGCAAGATCCCCTTACCAGTCACGAGCATCGACTTTCTCGCAATCCTCGTGGATTGCCTTTTCCCATTCGTCCGCTTCCTCTTGAGTCAATGTGCCTGCTGTTCTTGCCAAAATCGCTTTGCGGTCAATGCTGCTGGTGGTTTTGAGGGAATGAATGAATCCTGCCGCTTGCTCCAACATATTGGGAGGAAGCGACTTTAGTTCTTCTACGGCCATTTCCAGCATACTCATGATTCTAGATTAGTCGCTTTTTTCATCCATTGCAAGCCATGGCCTTCCGAGTTCCTACTGCCGCCAAAACAAACCCCGATATCAGTCACGCAAGGTTCGTTGGGGGGGCAGGTCCGATAAAAACGGGACTTAACTCGAAGGATTGATCACGTTTAACTGTCGAAAATAATCGCGGTAATAGCCTCGGTCGCGCGCCAACAATCGGTCGGCATGATGTTTTGCGTGTGAACCGATTAAAAAATCAGGCACGACACGGCGCGGTTCATTTCGTTTGAGAAGATAGGAGTGGAACATTCGACCTGCCTCAATGGCCGCCTCTTTACTGGACGGAATGAATCCGATATTCCAATCCGCAAGGAACATTGAAAGAGAGTCCCCCGGAAGCGCGGGAGCAATTTCTGCGAGGACGCATTCCCCAATGACAATCCCTCCTTGCGAGATGGCCTCTCGAATTGCCACTTCCGATCGATCGGCGAACTGCGGATCATTCGTGATGACATCGAGAATCACACTGGAATCTAATGCTGTGATCATCCTGCGTCCCGGATTTTTCGTAAATAGTCATCAACGCACTCTCCCTCGGGGAGTTTTCCGCGGCCTCGCCATTTTGAGACGGGATCTTGTTCAAGAACCTTTCGTACGGTTAGAGTGCCGCCTTCCTCGATAAAGGAGAGTTTTACCCCCGGTACGATCCCCATGGCCTCACGAACTGCCTTGGGAATTGTTACTTGGCCTTTTTCGGAAACAATCGCATTCATACTATAAAGGTAGTGATTCCTACTTAATTGTCAAACCGATCTCATTGCTGTCTTGCATTAACGGGTAATTTGTCTTACTTTAATGAATATGAGTAACACGCTTACCATTCGACTTCCGGAAGAATTGAATCAGTGGTTGGAGGAGGAATCCCGGGCGACGGGGCTGCCTAAAGGACAGATTGTCAGGGAGCAGCTAGAGTTCTCACGAACGCGGAAAGCGCGTCAGCCTTTTCTCGACCTCGCTGGCAGCGTTGAGGGCGTTCCTGGTTTGAGTCGCAAGCGTGGGTTTCAGGCATGAGAGGGATCGCTGATACCGGATTTCTGGTCGCCTTTGCCAACCGTCGAGACGTTTACTTTCCATGGGCGCACGCGTTGGCGGAAAAGGTCCATGAGCCTCTGATCACTTGTGAAGCGGTGTTGGCGGAAGCCGCATTTCATCTGAGGAGCAGCAGTTTCGTATTACGACTCCTGGAGACCGGGCTGGTGCGACTCGACTTTAATTTCGAGAGCCATCGACCAGAGCTTGCTGACTTGGCCGAGCGTTATGCGGATCGTCAGCCCGACTTGGCGGATCTCTGCTTGATTCGCATGAGCGAGCTGAATCCGAAATTACCGGTGATCACCGTCGATGGCGATTTTCGGATCTATCGCCGCCATCGCCGTGAGATCATTCCGTTGATTATTCCTCCGGGTGTTGAACCGACCTCGTGAAGGAGAGATGATCGCGGAAGGGTGTGCTCAGATTTGTAGGGAAATTTTGCCACAAAAAGCATAAAAGCCACACAAGGATCGGAGAGAGTTGGAGGCCGGTGGATCGATCCTGAAAAGGGTTCCAGGGAGCCCGCCTCCAACGTAGGATTCTTACGTTTCGTCTCTTTCGCGTGCAAAATTTCTAGATTTTCTCATTTGCTGCTTTCCTCAGGGAGATCCTTTGTGAATTCTGTGCTTATTGTGGCCAGATCGTTTGCATTCCCCGAGCCCGGAGGCTGCGCCGAGGTAGTGAAATCTCCCCACGTTTGGGTTGCCAAGGGGAAAAGAGACGATAAAGTGGCCGCCTCATGAGTGCTCGATATCGTGTTTTAGTGGCGGATCCGATTTCTCCCAAAGGCGTTGAACTGCTCCAGGAGCATCTCGATGTGGTGGTGAAGACCGGTCAAAAAGAGGATGAAGTGGCGGCAATGATTGGTGATTTTGATGCGGTGATTGTCCGCAGCGCCACGAAGATTAATGCCAAGATTATTGCGGCAGGGAGTCGCCTCAAGGCGGTCGGTCGCGCGGGAGTCGGAGTCGACAATATTGACGTGGAGGCGGCGACGCAACGCGGAATTATTGTGATGAACACGCCCGCAGGAAATACGATTTCCACGGCAGAACATGCGTTTTCGTTGATGATGTCGGTGGCTCGCAAGATTCCCCAAGCGCACGCGTCGATGGTGGCGGGAAAGTGGGATCGCAAGTCGTTTGAAGGGGTTGAGCTTTGTAATAAGGTGCTCGGAATTATCGGGATGGGCCGGATTGGCGCCGAGTTTGCGCGTCGTGCGATTGGATTCGGAATGCGCGTGATGGCCTTTGATCCGTATCTGACGCTGGCTCGCGCGAAGAGTCTTCAGGTGGAGCTTTGTGAACAGTTGGAGCCGTTGCTCAAGGAAGTCGACTTCATTACGTTGCACACGCCGATGACTCCGGAGACGAAGGGGATCTTAAATTTAAAGTCGATGAGCCTTTGCAAAAAAGGGGTTCGCATCGTGAATTGCGCCCGGGGCGGTTTGGTGGTGGAGCAAGATCTGATTGAGCTTTTGAAAAGTGGTCAGGTGGCGGGAGCGGGTCTCGACGTTTACGAGGAAGAGCCTCCGGCAGCCGAATACGAACTTCGCAAGCTCCCGAACGTCGTTTTGACGCCGCACTTGGGGGCCTCGACGGCGGAAGCGCAGGAAAATGTCGGAATTGAAGTGGCGGAACTCGTTCGGGATTATCTTGCCTCGGGTGCAGTCCGAAATGCGGTGAATATGCCGAGCCTCGATGCGCATACGGCGACGAAGTTGAAGCCGTATATTGCATTGGGTTACAAGCTCGGATCGTTCTTGGCACAAGTTGCGCCGAAGCGGATGGAGACGTTGACGATCAATTACAGTGGATCGGTGAATGGATACGACACCTCCTCGATTACGCGTTCGGTTCTCAAGGGAGCCTTGCAAAATGCAGGAGGCGCTGCGGTGAATGAAGTGAACGCGCCGCTTTACGCTAAGAATCTCGGGATCAGTTTCAAAGAGACGAAAGTGAGCGAGCCGGGCGATTACACGGAACTCGTTTCAATTGAAGTCACAGGTGGCGGCGAGAAGCATCAGGTGGCTGCGACCTTCTACGGTTCGAAGCCCCGTATTGTTCAACTCGAAGGACACAATCTTGAAGCAACGCCGGAGGGGATTCTTTTCCTCATGGAGAATTTGGATCGTCCTGGAATTGTCGGACGGATTGGAACGCTTTTTGGGAAGCATCAGGTGAATATCGCCAGCATGTCGCTGAGTCGTGCGGAGGCGGGGAGCAAGGCGTTGGTGGTCTTGAATCTCGACAGTGCCCCGTGTGAGGCGACGCTTCAGGAAATTCTCAAGGAAGAGGGAATTCAATGGGTGAAGGTCGTTCGAATCTAATGCCGAAGACTCCTTCGATTGAGGTTTGGTCCGAGGCCCGGATTCGCTCCGGGACGCATCCGCTTCAGCGTTTTGCCGAGCCTTCGGCAGCGCTTGAGTCGCGGGTGAAGGAGATTCTTGCGGATGTTCGGAAGCGCGGCGATGCGGCCGTACTTGAACTCACCGCCCGTTTTGACAAAGTTCAACTGACGTCGAAGTCCCTTCGACTTCATGCTTCGCCGCCGCGTCCCTCCAAGGAAATCGATCGATTGCTGCGTGAAGCGTTGGGAAATATTCAGTCGTTTTCCAAAGAGCGAGTGCTTCGTTCCTGGCGGAAGAAAAATCGCGACGGTGCAGTCGTTGGGGAAGAGTATCATCCGTTTGAACGCGTCGGGCTTTATGTTCCCGGAGGAACGGCTCCTTTGGTTTCCACGGCATTAATGACCGTCGGACTGGCGCAACAGGCGGGAGTGAAAGAGATTGTGGTGGCGACGCCCCCGAAGGTGAATCCGTATCTGCATTACGCGCTTCAGCTTTGTGGGGTGACGGAGATTTATCAGATGGGCGGAGCACAAGCAATTGCTGCGTTGGCTTACGGAACGAAGTCGATCCGCCGCGTGCAGAAAATTTTTGGACCAGGGAATGCCTTTGTTGTCGAAGCGAAGCGACAGGTTTTTGGATCTGTGGCGATTGATCTGCTTCCGGGACCGAGCGAGATTGCGATTCTGGCGGATGAAAGTGCCCGTGCGGATTATGTTGCGGCAGATCTCCTCGCTCAAGGGGAACACGGTCATGGAAGTCAGGCGATTTTGATTTCGACCTCGGAGCGATTTTTGCAATCGGTTCAAAAGGAGTTGGTGCGCCAAGCGGAAGCGTGCGAGCGAAAAGAATTTATTGCCGAGGTTTTGGCGGCAGGATGTCGCTTAGTTCGGGTTCCGTCGTTGAAGGTCGGAATTCAACTGGCGGAAGATTATGCGCCGGAGCATTTGACGGTAATGGTGAAAAACGCGGATCGGGTGGCGAAATCGATTCGAAATGCCGGAGCGATTTTCATTGGAAATGAATCCCCGGTGGCGGCGGGCGATTATTGGGCGGGGCCGAGTCATACGCTTCCGACGGGCGGAGCGGGGAAATCCTTCGGGGGGTTGACGATTGAACAATTTTATAAACGGGTGAGTTGGGTGGCTTACGATTCGAAGTCAATTCGCAAGGCAGCGCCCCGGATTGCTGCGATGGCGGCGTTGGAGCAGTTGGATGCGCACGCGAAATCGGCAAGGATTCGGGTAAAAAAGGAGAAATCTTTATGAAAAAACGGAACGCAACGATTCACCGGAAAACGGGAGAAACCGACATTCATTTGACTCTGAACGTCGATGGAACGGGAAAGTCGAAAATTGCGACAGGAATTCCGTTTTTTGATCACATGCTGACACTTTTTACCCGCCACTCGCTGATGGATCTGGACCTGAAGGTGAAGGGAGATATTGAGGTTGATTTTCATCACACGGTCGAAGATACAGGAATCGTCATTGGGCAGGCGTTGGCGAAAGCATTGGGCGACAAGTCGGGAATGCGTCGCTACGGTTTTTGGTTATTGCCGATGGATGAAACGCTGGTGCGTGTGGCGCTCGATTTTAGTGGACGCCCGTTTCTGAGTTTTAAAGTGCCAAAAAATGTTCCGTTGATGCGCCTCAAGGCGGGAGATTTTCCAGCACAACTGACCGAAGAGTTTTTACGCGGAATCGTGCAACACGCCGGGTTAACGCTTCATATTGAAGTTTTGGAAACGAAAGAGACGCACCACCTGATCGAAGGAGTTTTCAAGGGACTTGCTCGAGCGTTGGGAATGTCGCTCGAACGGGATCCTCGGATCAAAGGAATTCCTAGTACGAAGGGATTGATTTAATTTATGATGCGCGATTTCTGGCGGTTAGCGAAACCGTATTGGGTTTCGGAAGAGAAATGGAAGGCGATTGGGCTTTTAGTCGTCGTCATCGCTTTGAATCTCGGGAATGTTTATATTCTTGTTCAATTGAACGAGTGGCGCGGTGAGTTTTATGATTCGCTTCAGAAATTGGATAAAGTCGCGTTTGGACGTCTGATTTGGGTCTTTGCCGGCTGGGCTTTTGCGTATGTGGCGATTGCGGTCTACGCGATTTATTTAATGCAGTTGCTTCAAATCTGGTGGCGGACGTGGATGACCGACTATTTCATGAAGAATTGGTTGGGGGATCGCACTTATTATCTCTGGCAATTAAAGTTTCAATCCACCGATAATCCGGATCAACGAATTGCTGATGATATTGGGCGGTTTGTTGCCGCAAGTCTGGGTCTATCGCTGGGATTATTGAAGGAAATCGTAACGCTCTTCTCGTTTCTTGGAATGCTTTGGACGTTAGCGGGACCAATGGATCTTCCGTGGTTTGGAGGAATTCATATCCCTGGGTATATGGTTTGGATTTGCCTCCTTTACTCGGTCGTTGGAACGATCTTGGCGCATTGGATTGGTCGTCGATTGGTTGGTTTAAATTTCAATCAGCAGCGGTTCGAGGCCGATTTCCGATTTAATCTCATTCGTCTTCGTGAAAACGCTGAGAGCATTGCGTTATCGCGGGGCGAAGCGGCTGAAAAACGAAATTTGCACCGGTTTTTTTCAGAGATTGTTCTGAATTTCAAAGAGATCATGGACGCTCGAAAAAAACTGGGAGCTTTTCAAAGTTTTTACGGGCAGGCGGCGGTCATTTTTCCGTATCTGGTCTCTGCGGGAAAGTTTTTCGCAAAGGAGATCACGCTGGGAACTCTGATGCGTTTAGCAAGCGCGTTTAATCAGGTTCAGGATTCCCTCTCCTATTTTATTAGTGCTTATACGGAATTAGCAGAATGGTCAGCGGTCATTCAACGTTTGACCGGTTTTGTTCGGACCGTTGAAGAGGCCCAACAGCTTCCTCATTTGCATCACGCAGTCTCGAATCTCCCGAGTGGGGATCGCGATTTATCGATTGTCGGATTGGAGCTTTCGTTGCCGGATGGAAAAGCGTTGGTGGAGCCGATTACGTTGACGGTAGAAAAGGGGAGTTCAATTTTGATCTCCGGACCTTCGGGGAGTGGGAAGAGCACGATGATTCGGGCGGTAGCGGGAATTTGGCCCTTTGCGAAAGGAAAGATTGGAGTGCCTGAGGCGTATCGCTCGATGGTGCTTCCTCAGAAACCGTATCTTCCGGTCGCCTCGCTTCGGACGGCGTTACTTTATCCCGAGGATCCAGCGAGTGCTGACGGTGCGATGTTACACGAGGTGCTGAAGCTCTGTCGTTTGTCAGCGTTTGAATCGCGCTTGGATGAAGAGGCGAATTGGTCGTTGATGCTCTCTCCAGGTGAGCAGCAACGGGTCGCCTTTGCCCGTGTCTTTTTGCAGAAGCCGAGTTGGGTCTTCTTGGATGAAGCGACATCGGCTTTGGATGAGACGACGGAAGCGATGGTTTATCGTGCGTTGCGAGAGCAGATTCCGGGAATCACCATCATCAGTGTCGGACATCGGAGCAGTTTGCAATCGCTCCACGAAAAGCATTACTACTTGGAAGCTTCGGCGGGGGGAGTTCCCTCGCTCGTGGCAGGGTAACCCCCAATCAATAGCGAAGAATACGTAGCGCGAATGGACTCACACGAAGGCACAAAGCTCACAAAGTTTTTACTTCAGGAAAAACAGATTGTTTAAAAAAACCATGAAAAACCGGTAAATGAAGCTTTATAATACCCTTTCTCGTCAGTTGGAGGAACTGAAGCCCTTACGGCCTCCGGAGGTGAGTCTCTACGCCTGTGGGCCGACGGTTTACGATTTTGCCCATATCGGAAATTTTCGTTCCTTCACCTTTGTCGATTTGTTGCGCCGGACGTTGAAGTTTTTCGGTTACACCGTGAAACACGCGATGAATTTCACCGATGTGGATGACAAGACGATTCGGGGAGCGATCAAGGCGGGGGAGCCGCTGCGCGATTACACCGGGCGTTATATTCAGACGTTTCAGGAGGATTTTGTTTCGCTGAATATTGAAAAGCAGGAGATTCAAATCAGGGCGACGGATCATATTCCGCAGATGATTGAATTGATTCAGAAGCTGCTCGATAAAGATCATGCCTATGTGGCAGAAGATGGATCGGTCTACTACCGGGTCAAATCATTCGCCTGTTACGGGTGTCTGGCACATTTGGATCAGGAGGGACTTCAGCACGGGGCGCGGGTGAGTCAGGACGAATACCAGAAGGAATCGTTTGGTGATTTCGCCCTGTGGAAAGCGTGGACACCGGAGGATGGCGATGTGCGGTGGGATGCGCCTTGGGGAGCGGGTCGTCCGGGATGGCATATCGAGTGTTCGGCGATGAGCATGCACTATTTGGGAGAGCAATTTGATATTCACTGCGGTGGGGTCGATCTCGTTTTTCCGCATCATGAAAATGAACTGGCCCAGAGTGAGGCGGCCTCGGGAAAGCGTTTTGTCCAGATCTGGTCGCATTGTGAGCATCTGCTGGTGAACGGTCAGAAGATGTCGAAATCTGTGGGGAATTTTTTTACGTTGCGGGATTTATTGGCAAAAGGATATTCGGGACGGGAGATTCGGTATGCCTTAATTGCGACGACGAAGTATCGCCAGACATTGAATTTTACGTGGGATGGATTGGATGCGGCTAAAGCGGCTTTAGGACGAATTGACGACTGGGTCGATCGGATTCAAAAGCAGCCGGTGGTTGCTTGGGATCATGAGCCGTTCCTGAAAAAAATTCGGGAAGCCTTGGGTGAAGATCTCAATGTTCCTGAAGCGATGGGTCATTTCTTCGAATTCATTCGGGAAACGCACAAGCGCATGGACGAGGGGCAGCCCGTTGGGGATTTGACGGCTCTTTGGAAGACGCTCGATGGAGTTTTGGGATTGGGTGAGAGGAAGAACGAAGTTCCCTCCGAGATTCAGACGTTGGCGGATCAGCGTGTTGCGGCGAGAAAAGCGAAAGATTTTGCTGGAAGTGATCGGATTCGGGATGAGTTGGCCGCATTGGGTTGGGCGGTTCGAGATACTCCGAAGGGGCAGGAGTTGCGGAAGTTGTAGGGAGAATCTGGAACTCAAAAACTCAGGAAGTGAAATTACCGGTTGAGGTGACTTATTTCCTGATTTCTTGAGTTCCAGATTCTTGTTATATCATTTGAACGTTCGAGAGGAGTTTTTACTTCGGATTGGTTTCGATCGTCGGTTGGGATTCTGCGGTAGGAGGAACTCCGATGGAGGACTCCAGTCGTTCATCGCGGGCTCCACCGAGTTCCACCGATTTAAAGTAATGGCGCCGGGCGAGTTCTTTTGACGGTTTTTCCGGGGAAGAATAGAGAACGGCGAGATGATAGTGAGCATCGGAATAATTCGGATTGAGCGCGATGGCTTCTCTGGCTTCACGTTCGGCGGGTTCGAGGAGACCTTTGCGAACGAGGACGAGGGAGAGATAGTTGTGGGTTTGTGGGTCATTTGGGTGAAGGGCCAAGGCGAGCGTCAGCGCATCCCACGCTTCGTCGGGGCGTTGGAGTTGATAGAGAACGACTCCCAAGATCGAATAACAGAAGGCATCGTGCGGGGCGATGGAGAGGGCTTCTCTCAAGGTCTTTTCCGCTTCTTTGTATTTGCCTGCCGTGAAGTAGGTCACCCCAAGATTGGAGAGAGGATGGAGTGCCTTTGGAAATCTCTTGAGAATTTTTAAATAAATTTCAGCGGCATCATCGAAGCGTTGCTCCTGAAACGCTTGGGAGGCGAGTTTGGAATCACTGCGGGCTTCTTCCGGGATTTCAGGACGGAGTGAGTACTCGAGGTTGGAGCGAGATTCTTGGAGGGGAGCGAGTTGATTTTTTAAGGACTGAATGACTTCGGCGAGTCGGGCATTGTCTTTGAGATATTCCTGGAGGATGATTTGGAGTTTGGCTGCCTGCTCGTTTTTGGACCCGGTCGTTTCAGGAATGGAGCGGGGCGGTGGGCTTGGTGGAATTTGAAGACGCATTGCAGAGTCTTGAGCGTCATTCGTCAGGGACTCGACGAGTAATTTTAATCCCTGAGAGATTTGAAGGAGGGCCTGATTTTGATGAGAGGCCGCCTGAATTTCCTGTCGAATTTTTACGGGATCGAGAGCGACGCTCGTGGGTTCAGAAGTGGATGGAGAGGGTTCCGTTGGAGTTTTTTCGACGGGCGACGAGTCGCTTTTCGAAGTGGGGTTTGTTTTAGGGAGAGGCTCTGTCGGAACCGTGGTGAGCTCGGAGATCGCCGTTGAATGCCGAAGGGCTTCGACTTGCGCTTTTCGCCGATCCGGTGAAATCGTCGGAGCGGCTTTCGGGTTTTTTTCAGAAGGTTTTACCGCGACTCCGGCAAGAGCGGTGAGCGAATTTCCGGCGATGAGTGTCTGCCCGTCCAGAGTTACTTTTCCGATATGTCCTGCGGTAAATTCCAACATACGAAAATCTTGCGTGGCGGTGATAGTGATGGCGCCGCGAGGGCCGAGTTGAATGGTATGTCCGAATGCGGTCAATGAGTGGATCAGGGCGGGATCATTTTCGCTGGAGAGAAGAATCATCGGTCGAAGATCGGTTCCCTGTCCGTAACTCAGAAGGACGGAGTGCGGGCCAATTTTAATGCTCTTGCGGTAGGTTCCGATGGGAATCGTTTGAGTTGAGGTTCCTTGATCATCGGTCAGAAGGAGTGATTGATTAGATTTATTGATTTGAATGGTGTACGGTTTGACAAAATCTAATTTAGGGGTATTTTCTTCCTTAGAAGGTTGAGTCGGTTTTGTCGGTGTTTTTTGAGGTGCAGCAAAAACTTCTGGAGCCAAGGCGAGTAGGCAAAAGAAGATAAAAGTAACGATTCGATGAAAAATTGGTTTCATGGGAGGCAGTTTAATCTCACATTCGGGTGCTGAGATGATATCGATAATCCTGCGTAGGTCAATGTTACGGTTCGGGTGTCTTCAAAAATAAATTCCTCTTGAAATTAACGCAAACAGTGGTATACAAGTGATTTATAAGATATTTAACGTTATTATCGGTAATAAATTAAAAGAGAGAGGGAGATCTCGAATGAAGAAGTCGTATAATTTTACTGGGGCTCTATCATTAGGCGGGTTTAAAGAGGTTCAAGAGGTTCCGCGCAAACGATTAAGTGTCTTTGATCTCCGTCGCCTTCTGGCGTTTCTCAACTGGGCCTGGTTTTTGGGAGTTTGTGCATTGCTCTACGTCATTCATCTCTCGTTTCAGTCGGTCGAGCGCAAAGAAGTTCAGCGTCAGGAAATTTCAAAAAACTCTGCAGAGTTGCAGGCTCAGATTGTGGCTCTTAACGCTCGCATCAAGGAGTTGAAAGATTTGAATGTTCGAACGGTATCCAGCACGCTGGAGGTTTCACGAAAAATTCAGCGCATTCTTGAAACTTCGCGCGGTGAGGAACGGGCCTTTTTATTGACGATTGTTCCGGAGGCGCTTCGAATCCAGGCAACGCACGGAATTCCCGCCTCGGCGACCGTGGCGATGGCGGCCTATGAAAGTAATTACGGACGAAGTGAGTTGGCGCAACAACATCACAATTTTTTTGGGATCAAGGCCTTGGATCCGCGTTGGGACGGCCCCAAAGCGTTGATGCCGACGCGAGATCTTGGAGTGGCGACTTCCGCTTATTTCCGTTGTTATGACTCAGCGGCAAATTCTGTTCAAGGCTATGCGGAGTTTCTCTCGGGGTCCGGAAAATACAGTCGTGCCTTTGATCAAAAACAAGGGGAGCTTTTCGTTGGGGCCGTTTTGCAGGGGGGCTATTGTCCGGATAAAACCTATTTGGAAAGTATTCGTGGAATTATCAAACGACATCAATTGTCCGATTTGGATTTGATGGCGGATTCGATCCCTGCCGAGCAAAAGGTTCAAGTGGAGTCCGAGTCGATCAAGCTTGGAATGCGGTAAGGGATTCGATCGCAAGTTGATCAAAACTGTAGCCGCGTGTAGTTGAATCAGGAACTCACGAACTCAGGAAAAATAGGGCGATCCAGCCTGTTTTTATTTCTCGCGAAGATCGCCAAGGCGCCAAGCCTTTGGATTTAAAAAAAATCTCTTCTCATTTTGCGCCTTTGAGTGGATTAAATCGAAGGCCGGTGTTTCTGTTTTGGACACCAATGGAAATTCGTCATTTCCAAGTCGTGCCGTTCCTGATACTTTCGTTTCACGAATGAGTTCTGAGGCAGTCAATCAAAGGAGGAATGAATGTTGAATGGAATTACGAAGGCGGCTTATGTCTGCTCGAGTTTGGTATTTGTGGTTTTCTTCGGGCTTAATATTTGGGGAGGGACCGTGGTTCGAAAGAAGAATCTTGAGGTGAACGCCTTGCAGCGAACGGTGCAGGAGGGGCTTCAAGCAAAACCCGTTTTTGATAATATGGTAACTCAGATCGCTTATTGCGGGGCATCCGGAGATCCCCAAATGAACGGAATTTTGAAGAAATACAATTTAAGCGTTGAAGTTGAAGTCGCCGGACAGAAAAAGAGGGTCCCATGAGTGAAGAGAGAGTTTCGTTGTTTGGGGAGTTGCCGGCATGGCCCCTCGTCTTGGTCATTCTCCTGTTGATGGTCGGTCAGATCCTGGGGGCCGTGAATCTTTATCATGAGAATCAGATTCTGACGGAGGCGAAGAGTTCCCTGGAGCCGAGGGCGGAACAGGCGAGAAATCTTACCTTGCTCCTAAGATCCATTTCGCAGGAGATCTTGGATCATTCAAAAACGAATCAGAATGCTGCGAAGATTCGGGCAGCATTTAATATTCGCATTCAGGAGCCGGCGCAAAAGCCGGGTTCTGCGACTGAGACGCCTCGATAGGAGAGGGTGTGAGTGGAGGACTCGATCGGATGAGCCGCTTCTCAACGAGTTCCCAACTTCGAATTCTCTCTCGGAGAGGCTCGCTGCATGGTTCCTGCGCGGGTTGCTGCACCTATGTCATTTGAGTATAAGGATTATTATTTGATTTTGGGGGTCGCGCGATTTGCGACGGAAACGGAGATTCGTCAATCATTCCGGAAGCTGGCGCAGCGTTATCATCCGGATGTTGCGACCTCGAAGGCGATTGGAGAGCAACGTTTTAAGGAAATTAACGAGGCGTACGAAGTTCTGAGCGATCCTGAGCGGCGTCGGGAGTACGATGCGTTGGGGCCTGCTTGGAAAAAGAAGCAGTCGGCGGCCACTCGTCGTTCGTCATCCTCAAGTGGCGATTACGAATTTCATTTTCGGGGAACCGGATTCAGTGATTTCTTTCAAAATTTACTTGGTTCGATGGCGCGCCGTTTTCGAAAATACCCGCTCCTTCCGGGACGCTGGATTAAAGATCGAAACCGAGGTCGTGATATTGAGGCGGATGTTTTGGTGACGTTGGAGGAGGCGATTCACGGTTCCAAACGGAAAATTACGGTGGAACGAACGGATGTGAAGGGGAAGCAGATTGATTCGTTTGTCTATGAGGTTCGCATTCCACCAGGGATCGTTCAGAACCAGATCATTCGACTCGGGGGTCAGGGGGAGCCTGGAAAAAAGAACGGCGCTCCCGGCGACCTCCTTTTGCACGTACACTATGCCAAACATCCTGATTTTGAGGCGAAGAAATCGGATATTTATTTCGATGTTGAAATCGCGCCATGGGAGGCCGTCTTGGGTTGCCAGGTGACCGTTCGCACCCTGGAGGGGGAGACTCTCATTAAAGTCCCTTCGGGAACACAAAATGGACAGCGATTTCGCCTGAAAGGACAAGGTTTGCCGATGCGAGAAGGAGGGCGCGGGGATCTTTTTGCGGCAATATACCTTCAGGTCCCTCCGCATATTTCGTCACGGGAACGCGCCTATTGGGAGCAGTTGGCCCGCAACTCGAAGTTTAAAGCGAGAGATTGACTGCAGGAATAGGGGAGTTTGTATCTCTGAGGAAAATGAGGAATTGATCCTAATTAACCTCGAAGCCTCAAAGTACTCTACGTTTGAGCCTTTGCGTCGTTGCGGTTAAGATTTATAGCCAGTTGATAAAAACCGTAGCCGCACGTTGTTGAACCCAAATTTTGCAATAGCCCCTCTATTTCAAAATTTGCCTCATAAAAATCCGCTCTGAAAGAGGGGTTTTTTGAGGCCGATTTCTCCTTCAATTTCATTCACCAAAATGGTGAATGAAATCTCGGCGGGGTTTTACCCCCCGACATACGTCGGGGTCCTTCTTCCCGCCAGGACAGATTTTGCATTTCCTAATGCAAAATCTGGGTTGAATCAGGAACTCACGAACTCAGGAAAAATTGAGCGGTCCCGTCTGCTTTTTGTCACTCGAGTTCCTGAGTTCCAGATTGATTGAGGCTATGATATTACTTAAAATGCTCTAAAAATACGACTTTCGATGAAAGGATAGTATTATCTGGCAAAGGAATCGCGGATTAACTTTCCTGGGTTCCTGATTTCCTCAGAGAAACGGTTTTGAAAGCGTCTGTGCAGTCGGGATTCGGATTTTGGCGGTGGACAATCGAGAGGGAGCTAGGTAGGAAATAGGCATGATTGATGAGCTGGATTCGTTGTTGGTGTTGCAAGAGAGAGATCAACGGGTACACACCCTTCAACGGGAGTTAGAGGCCCTTCCAAAAGAACGAACGGCGCTTGAGGAGAAACTCAAACGGCAGGCAGCACTTCTGGAGCAGGAGAAAGGTCGAGTTAAACAATTGGAAGCGGATCGTCGCAAGCGGGAACTTGAGGGGCAGTCCAAAAAAGACCAGATCGCCCGTTACAAAACGCAGCAGATGGAAACTCGCAAGAACGAAGAGTATCAGGCGCTCGCTCACGAAATCAATCACGCCCAGGAAGATATTCAAAAGCTGGATGATGAGCAGATGACATTCATGGAGCAGATTGAGGCAGGTCAGCAGGTGGTGGCAAAAGCTCAATCGGTTTACGCAGAGGCAGAGGCGCATAGTAAGCAAGCTTTTGTCACGTTGGATCAGAAAAAGGCGGGAATGGAGAAGGCGCTTGCGGAGGCAAAAGCACTTCAAGCGGAAGCTGCTGGTAAAATTTCTGAAGTGGTTTTGCGCCGTTATCAACGAATCATGGCGGCAAAGAAAGAGAATGCCGTCGTTGCGCTCTATAACGGTTCTTGCGGGGGCTGTCATATGAAGGTGACCTCACAAACAATGGTTTCCGTGAAAGCCCGAAGCGATTTGGTTTCCTGTGATAATTGCGGGCGTCTCTTGTACTTGAGCGCGTAACCGGAGTCTGAATGAATTTTTTACGGAAGATCCTTTTGGGGTTTTCTTGGGGCTCTCTTGGATTTTTGATTTCCAGTTGCGCCACGCACCGTGCGGCGTACGAGTCCGATTTAACGACGTTGATTGTGCAGGAAGTGCGAGAGGAGACCGTTGTCAAGGTTCAGGAAAAAGAGCCCTTAGTTGCCTCTGATGTGATGGAAATGATTCAGAAGCAGGTGGAGACAGATGTGATTGCCCGGGTTCTTCAGTCACGAGGGGGACGCTACGTCTGGAGTGAAGAGGAGCTCAAACAATTTCGAGCGGCAGGGGCGGATGAGTCATTGCTGGCGGTTTTGGCGTCTATTCCTCGTACGGCGGAAAAACCGAATGCGGAGGCCTTTGATAAAACAGGATACAAGTCCTTTAATACACCGCCGGTTGGAGCCATTGGACCAACCACGAGAAGGTAACGAACTGATCGCTTTTAACCCTTCATTTCGCAGTTGAACCCCCAAACTGCGGAATGACCCCGACTCTTGTTGGCTCTCGCTTACGGCGAGGGTAAAAAGCGCAGGAGAGCAGCGCTTTTTAGCTTAATGCGCAGCTTCGTTTATAGGGGTTTTCTCCTGATTGACTTCTGCTCGATTCCGCTCAGACTATTACTTGGACGCGTCTGTTTTGGGAGAAGGGTCTTTGAATTAAAAGGAGAGCAAATTGCGACCGCTATTTTTAACTGGGACATTGGCATTGTTAGCTGCCGGATCGATCGGATTTGCCGCTTCGACTGCTGCAGTGATCGCGCCTGTTGAGAAGAAGGAATCGGTCGGAGCACCCTCCAAGTTTGCGAAGAATTTGGCTCGAACAAACATGGGGTCCATGTTGACGGAGTACGATGAATTTGCGCGTCACTATCTTCCCTCGCCAATGGGCGCGGAGTGGTTCGATGAAGACTCCGCCACGACCGCCGTGCTGCCTCAAGGGCATCATTATTACTTAGTGGTACTTCAAGAGCCGAACTTGCTCCAAAACTTCATGATCTCAGGGGGGGCGGTGGACGGGACTATTTCGATTTATACGAGCGATCAAAAGCTACCGCCGGGAAATAAATTTTGGAAAGCGATCGCGAAAGATGTTTCGGCAGAGACATTAAAAGAGGAGGGATTATCGAAGCCCTTTTTCCGTTATGCGCGATATCTCTTGGTGGAGACAAATCTGAAGGCGCCTGCAGAAATCTCCAGCTTCTATCTTTTTGGGGATTCAGACTCATCGACGTACGAAATCAAGCGTCGGGAGAAGAAAGTGCTGCCAGAAGAGATCGTGGGGCCCTATCAGGCAAAAAGTAAAACACAGTTTAACCTTGTCAGTCTGTATGCGCAAAGTCTCGGCGCGGACAAGTCCGCTGGGCCGATCCAAAAGCCGGAAGATCCCAATGTCTTGGCGTTAATGGATGAAAGTCCCTTGAGTAAGGCGGCAATCGGTCAACAGCCGATGCAAATTGATCTACATCAAAACCGCGGAGTCGGAAGATTTTCGATGGAGGTGAAACCACAACGGGGGAAGCTGGTCTTTACCCTTCAAAAGGATGCAGCTCCTGGCGCGAAAGCCACGGCACAGTTTTGGAACCCACTGGGGATTCGTCAAGTGAGCTGGACCTCCTCAGGGTGGGGAAAGACGTTGGTTGCTCAAGCGCTCGGAGGGCTTTCGATCAGTGCTCGAGGTGGTGATGGGGGGGTGAGTCGCACGGTGAATATGGATGGATCGAGTGGAAGGGTCTCACTTGATTTACCGGAGACGGATGGAAGATTTGTTTCCATTCAATTCGAGTCTCCCAATGCACAACCGTTGGAAGTTCAAAGTTTTGGGGTCTTTTCAAGCAACCAATCGATGTCGGTATCGAATTTTGAAGTCGGTCGTTCGGTGAACAGCAGCCTTTCGACATCGAAGCCAGTGGATGTGAGCGCGGCAAATTCTACCGAGGCCGATTCGAAACAGGAGGATAAAACGGATTCTTCGAAGAACTCGCAGGCGGCGACTGGAGGAACTTCGTCACGCGTGAGTTTTACGGCAGACGGCGAGAAGTTGACGGGGGATAATCTTCCCAAAGTATTGCCCGTTAGCAATTGACGTCGGTTCTATTTTTGATAGGCTTCACGACTGTATGTTTGGCTTCCTTAAGAAAGTTTTCCAGAAAGAGGCGAAGCGTTTTTTGATTGTTGATGACAATATCCAAATTGACGAGTTTTTAGTCGAATATCTTAAAAAATTTGGCCACGAAGGATCCTATCTTACTGATGGCCTTCAGGTCTTGAGTTGGTTACGTGAAAATCCCTGTGATGCGGTGATTTTGGATTTAAACTTGGGGCTTCCCGATCAGGATGGGATTAACATTTTGGAGAGTGTGCGTAAGGAGTTTTCGACTCTTCCGATCGTGATTTTTACGGGGGAAGGATATGATGAGCAGAAACTTCGTGCTGCCATTAATGCCGGGGCGAGTGGCTATGTTAGTAAATCCGTGCGACCCTCGGATATGTACGCTGCGTTGATGCGTGCATTGAATTTCAAAATTCAGTAGAAGTCGCTTGCTTGGTGAAGGTTGGATCTCTAGGATTTCCTGACTCATGAGTCAGATTCATTCGCTTCAAGCATCCACTCCCCAAGGTTTGTCGGAATCCGAAGTCCGGACTTTTATTTCCAGTTCCTGTGACTTGGAGGATTATCGGGGAAAACGGGTGGTGATGATTATCCCGGACGGGACCCGGACGGCTCCCGTTGGGTTAATGTTTAAATTATTCTTTGAGCAAGTCGGACCGGTGGTGAAATCGTTGGATCTTCTGATCGCACTAGGGACCCATCCTCCGATGTCAGAGGAGGCGATCAATCAACGTTTGGAGATTACTCCCGAAGAGCGGAAGACCCTTTACGGAAAGGTGACCGTTTATAATCACGCATGGGACGACCCTTCACAATTGGTTCGGGTCGGATCGATCCCGGCTTCGGAGATTCGAGAGCTTTCCGGGGGGCTTTTTGAAATGGAGGTCGGCGTTGAGGTCAATCGCCGGGTATTGGAATACGATCGGATTCTGATTTTGGGTCCGGTTTTTCCGCATGAAGTCGTCGGGTTTTCGGGCGGGAATAAATATCTCTTCCCAGGAGTGAGCGGTCCTGAAATTCTCAACTTTTTTCACTGGCTGGGAGCTGTTGTTACGAATGCCCGAATTATCGGAAATAAGTGGACCCCCGTGCGAAAGGTCGTCGATCGTGCGGCGGCACTGGTCCCTATTGAAAAACGTTGCTTTTGCATGGTAGTGGACGGGGGTGGCTTTGCCGGCGTCTCCTACGGGGATCCCGTCGGTGCGTGGGATCAGGCGAGCGAACTCTCCCGGAAACTCCACATTTGTTATAAAGAGAAACCATTTCAAACCATCCTCTCATGTGCACCGCCGATGTACGATGAGCTCTGGGTCGGGGGAAAGTGTATGTATAAGTTGGAACCAGTCCTGGCAGATGATGGCGAGTTAATTATCTATGCTCCGCATATTCATGAGGTTTCGGTAACGCATGGACGATTGATTGAGGAGATTGGCTATCACTGTCGCGATTATTTCCTGAAACAGTGGGATCGATTTAAAGATTATCCGTGGGGAGTTTTAGCGCACAGTACCCACGTGTATGGACAGGGAACTTACGAGAATGGGATTGAGAAGCCGAGGGCCCGGGTAACTCTCGCCACGGGAATTTCCGAAGAGACCTGTCGGAAAATCAATTTTGGGTATCGCGATCCAAAAACGATTCGCAAGGAAGATTTTATGAATCGGGAGGCGGAGGGGATTCTTTGTGTTCCAAAGGCGGGTGAGATGCTCTTTCAATTAACACATCCCCCCGAGTGGGCTCGGGTTTAATTCGGAATACAATGAAGGCACTTGTTTTGGCATTGGATGTAGGAACGTCATCAACACGTTCGGCGTTGTTTGATCATCAAGGGAAACGTTTAATTGAGACGACTTTTCAAAAAAGCTACCCGCTTCAAGTGGATGGGGCCGGTCGGGCTGAGTTGCTCCCGCATCATCTGCTTCATGCCCTGACGGAGGTCATGAAAGGAACGATTCAAGCTTACCGAAAAAACAAAAAGTTAAGTAGCCGCCCCATTCTCGGAGTCGGAATGTCCTGCTTTTGGCACAGTCTGATGGGGCTGGATCGTGAAGGGGATCCTTTGATGCCAGTGATTACCTGGGCGGACAGTCGTTCTGCTGTCGATGCCGCAGCCCTTCGGAAAGAATTGGATGAGCGTGAAGTGCATTCACGAACGGGATGCATGTTGCGGACTTCGTTCTGGCCTTCGAAATTGCGAGGGATATTACGCACGCAGCCGAAACTTTTTTCAAAAGTGGTGCGTTGGGTTTCTCCTGCGGAATGGCTTTACAGTTATTTTTGCGACTATCAATTTTGTGCGCCTGGGATGGCTACGGGGACTGGTTTCTACAATCCTTCGGCACTTGCATGGGATGAAAATCTCATGAAGCAATGTGAGATTGATTCGACTCGCATGAATCCGGTCTCACTTGATTCTTCGGGAATGCTTCAGGAACGCCGCCGCGTTTTTCCAGAGTTGGCGAATGCACGGTGGTTTGCAGCCATTGGAGATGGCGCGGCAAGTAATCTTGGATCCGGGGCGACACGTCCCGGATTGGCTGCGATTAATTTTGGAACGAGTGCGGCATTGCGAGTTGTAAAACGAGGGAAGGTGGCTCAAGCTCCGTTTGGACTCTTTTGTTATCGCATCGATGAGGAGCGCTATTTGGTCGGAGGCGCGATCAGTAATGCAGGAAATCTGCGTGCTTGGAGCATTCATGCGTTTCGGGAGCCTGACGAAAAAACAATCGAACGGTATTTACGTTCACATCCGTTGCCGGACCATGGATTGACGGTGCTTCCCTTTTGGACGGCAGAGCGCGCCCCGACCTGGCCTGAAGAGCTTCCCGGAATGATCGTCGGACTTCGTCAAAGTACGACCGCCTTGCAATTGCTTCAGGCAACGACCGAAGCGAGTTTTCTCCGATTGGCACAGATTGCGGGAGAAGTCCAAAAGGTGGAAAAATCTCCTCTAAGGTTTCTCGTTTCTGGCGGGATTCAGAAATCGCGGAGCGCCATGCAGCGCTTGGCCGATATATTAGGACGCCCCGTGATGCCAAATCCGGAGCCGGAAGCCTCCTTACGGGGTGCAGCAGTTTATGTGTTGGAACGACTCAGTATCAAGTTTTTGAATGACGGTAAGGGGCCGGAGATTCGTCATCGTCCCATGATTCACCGAGCCTATCAAGAAGCGCGTCTCCGCCAGGAAACGTTGGAACAGAGATGCCTGCAATCCTTTGGTTCAACTATCGAATGAGAACCGTTTCTAGTCGTGAAGCACTGGGTCGCGTTGTTCGTTCTTGGAAAAAAGAGCATCGACGGATTGGTTTTGTTCCGACCATGGGAGCCTTGCATGCGGGACATTTGAAGCTCGTCGAGGTCGCCTCTCGCGAGTGTGACCGAGTCGTGGTGAGTATTTATGTGAATCCCACCCAATTTGGAGCAAATGAAGATCTGAGCCGTTATCCCCGGCCCAAGTCTCGGGATTTGAATCTTTGTCAAAGAGCGAAGGTCGATTTGGTTTTTGCTCCGCAGAATCTTTATCTCCCGGATGCATCGACCTGGGTGAGCGAGGAGGAAGTTTCTCAAGGAAGATGTGGAAGGAGCCGGTCGGGGCATTTTCGAGGTGTCGCAACAGTGGTGCTCAAACTCTTGAATTTAGTCGCTCCAGATCGAGCCTATTTTGGGTGGAAAGACGCTCAGCAAGTGGAAGTGATTCAGCGCATGGTAAGAGATCTCGATGTTCCGGTAAAGATCGTTCCCGTCGAGATGGTTCGAGATCGCGATGGGCTCGCCTTGAGCTCCCGAAACTCCTACCTCACGACTTCAGAGCGGCAGGTGGCACTGGCAATTCCACTGTTGCTTCAAATTGCAGTGAGTCGCAAGGATGGCGTCCTTTGGTTGCGGCGAGAGCTGGGGAAGCGGAAGGGAATTCGATTGGACTATGTGGAAGCCGTCAATGGCCGCTTGTGTGTTGCAGCTTGGGTGGGGAAGACGCGTCTTCTTGACAATCGCCCCTTGGATCGTGTGGGATAAGGGTTTCTCAATGCGAATTCGCCTTTTATGGATTGGGTTAGGAGTTTTTCTGGGGTGCGGAATTTTGCGCGCCGATTGGGAAGTCGTGACTCAAGGAGGAATGGAGTTTGTGACCCTCAAGTCTTTTTGTGAGTTTTATCATCTCACTTACAGCAGTGTCGGAGAGCAGGAGTATTTCAAGGCCAAAGGGAATGGGACTGAGATTGTTTTTCGCCGGGGAAGTCGCGAAGTCCTGATTGATGGCGTCCGTCACTGGCTTTCGTTCTCGATTGAAACCGGCGCAAAGGACTGGCTGATTTCTCGAAGAGATCTAGCGAAGCTATTCGAGCCGGTATTACGTCCTGAGGTTGTGGAGCAGGGGCATGAATGGAAGGGCGTTCTGATTGATCCTGGACATGGGGGTGAGGATCGCGGAGCGGCAAGTCGTCGGGGAAAACGGGAGAAGGATTGTACGTTGGATACGGCAATGCGTTTGGAAAAAATATTGAAAGAGGCGAAGATTCCGGTGGCAATGACCCGACGTACGGACGTTTTTATAGAGCTGTCAGATCGTGCAAGAATGGGGGATCGCTACAAGGACTATGTTTTTGTGAGTATTCATTATAACGATGCGACCGGGAGTGCGCGTGGCATTGAGACGTATTGTCTTTCGCCGTGGGGTGGGGGATCCACGGATGCCGGGGGTAAAGTTTACAAATTCAATTTTCAAAAAATGCCGGGAAATGACAACGATCTTTTGAACATTCTCCTTGCAAATAAAATTCATCGAGAGGTCATTAGCGCGTTGAATCCGAATGATTCAGATGCGGATCGTGGGGTGAAGCGCGCCCGATTTGTGGTTCTGAAAGAGTGCCGTCTCCCCGCAGTTCTCGTGGAGGGGGGATTTCTTTCCAATCGTCAGGAGGCGAGCCGGATTGAACAGGTTGAATATCGTCAGAAACTGGCGGAGGCAATTGCTCGCGGAATTAAGGTCTTTTTTAGAAATGGAAAGCCGTTGGAGAAACCGGCCTTGCCAAAGATTTCCCCTGCTTCCACCAATCTCACCACGAATCCTGTGGTTAAGCCGATCCCGGAGAAACCGGCAACCCATGCAGCTCCAGTCATTGCGACCAATGTAATCGTAAATCCTTCAGCTCCGGAGACAACTCCAAGCGCAAAACAAGAGCCTCAAGGAACGAATTCGGTGGAGCCAGAAGTGATTATCTATCCGCTTCAACCGAGGATGCCTCAGCCTGATTTGAGAAAGGACGTCCCACAGGAGGTTCCGAATCCCGAAGCGGAGCGAATTCCGTGAGTCTCGGTGCGGGAGCGATTGGAGTTTTTGACTCCGGGGTCGGCGGATTAACCGTAGTACAAGCGATCCGTCGGTTGCTTCCATCGGAGGATATTTTGTATGTAGGAGATACTGCGCGAGTTCCCTATGGAAATAAATCTCCGGAGACCATTACGGCCTATTCTCGCCAAATCACGCAATACCTCTCAGATCAACAGGTAAAAGCCGTGGTAGTCGCCTGCAACACCGCCACCGCGTACAGTCTTGAGGAATTACAATCGCGATTTGATCTTCCGGTATTGGGAGTGATTGAGCCGGGGGTTGATGCAGCCTTGAGTGCGACCCAGTCCGGAAGGATCGGAATTATTGGTACGACGGGGACGATTGGGAGCGGTGCTTATCAAAAAGCTTTATTGAAGCGAAGAGCGGATCTTAAAATTTTTCCCTTTGCCACTCCCTTATTGGTCCCTCTCATTGAGGAAGATTGGTTGAATCATGCGGCGACCCATCTGGTCCTTGCGGAATATTTGCAGCCGATGCTCGAAGCGCGGGTCGATACGTTGGTGCTCGGTTGCACTCATTATCCGCTGCTCAAGGGGATGATTCAAACGATTGTGGCCGGACAGATGGAGTTGGTTGATTCTGCGGATAATATGGCCCTCAAGCTTCAATTGGTATTGGAATCGCATGGGCTCTTGCGTCCCTTGGGTCAGGATTCGGGGGAGGTTCGAATTTTCGCCACGGATCTTTCTCCGAGATTCAGGCCGCTTGCAGAACGATTTCTGAAGAGCTCGGTGAACTCAATTGAACGATTGGATTGGGGATCGTAACGGCCTTGCGTTTGTGAAAAATGCCGATTAGGGTCTTCTTCGGTGAAGCTTATTTACCGATTTCTCTTTAAAGAACTGCTCTTGGTCTCCTTCACGACCATTGGGGTCCTCACTTTTTTGCTCGTCCTCGTCAATGTATTTAAGGACGTCTTTGATCTGCTGCTCAATACCGAAGTTTCCCTGATGCTCATTCTCAAGTTGGTCTTTTTGCTGATTCCGTGGACGCTGACGTATACGCTTCCGTGGGGGCTGCTGATTGCGGTGCTGTTAGTATTCGGACGGCTTTCACAGGATCGGGAACTGTTGGCAATGAAGGCGAGTGGAATTGGATTAGCTCCCTTGATTGCCCCCGCGATTTGGTTGGCGATTCTTTTTAGTTTTATCAGTTTTTTTGTGAATTCATTTATTGCGCCGCAGTGCCGGCTCGCATTTAAGGAGATCGGTTCTGAGGTGGTGACGAGTAATCCGATCTCATTTTTTACCCCGGGGCAGCCGATTGACCGATTCCCGGGGTTTCGTTTTTATATTGGAAGCAGAACCGGGAATCAGGTGGAGGATGTTTTTCTTTGGCAGCTCAATGATGCGGGTCAGGTGATTCGATCCATTCGAGCGGATCGGGGGGAAATTCGTGTCGACGCGTTGCAGCAAAATTTAGTACTGCATCTTTATCAAGTCCGTCAGGAGGATCGCCCAGGGGCGGCCTCGGGGGATGTCTCGAAAGTACAAGCAGGGGGACGTGCGCGGGAGATGCCGTTGGTGATCCCCTTTAAGGATGTCGTCGGGAAAGTGAAACAGAAGCGGGGAATCGGAGTTTCGACGATTAATGAGATTACCAAGGACCTTTTTTACACGACTGCGATCCAGGAAAAGTCGATGATCTCTTCCATGCTGACGGAGATCCAAAAGCGAATTGCTTTCTCGTTCTCCTGTCTGACTTTTGTGCTGGTGGGGGTTCCGCTGGCGATTCAGACGGGGAGGCGGGAGACTTCTGTGGGGGTGGCGATGAGTCTTGGGGTGGTGATTGCTTATTATTTTATCGTAGTTCTCGCCGAGGCATTGAAGAGTAATGCCAATGTTTATCCGGAGATCATCATCTGGGCCCCCAATCTTATTTTTCAGACACTGGGATTTATCATGATTTGGCGAGTGAACCAAAAGTGATCATGGAGTTGCATGCATGACCGTTTGACACGAGAGGAATCGACACCTTGGTACGATGCGATTACCCTTTGGGTTTTGGCTTCGCTCGCATTTCATTTCCTTCTTTTTGCTCTTTGGGGGGCGCTGCCGTCGGACTGGCTGCATTTTATTCCAAGCGTTCCGGTGGATCAAGAGCCTCCGACCTTAACGATGATCGAAATGAGTCAGGCCCCTCCGGAGCTTCAGGAAAACAGTCCGAAGCGGAATATGTTTATTCCGACGGATCCGAGTCAGGAGGTGGCACAGGAAAACCCGAATGCTGTTTTGGAATCAGAACATAACACCCGTCTTCGGAGTCCAGAACGGGGGACGGAACGGAACTCTGCAATTCCTCAACTCTCCGGAGATCCCCGAGCCGCTATTTCCTACCAGGAGAGTCCCCGGATTCAGCCTTCCAAGACGGCACCACAACCTTCGACTCCCGAGAGGTCCCGTCCACCAGCGCCTGAGGAAAAACCGACCTTGCAACATCCTCCGGAGAAGCCGACGGAGCGTCAGGAACTTCCGGAAGAGGGAGTTCCCGTCATTCCACAAGCAAACCCACAGCAGCCCCCTCCGAGGCCGCCCACACCGCGATCCCAAAACCCGACCAAGCCGAGCGAGTCGCCTGCAGCGCCAACCATGTCCTTTGCACGCGAGCGTT
>CAZKRU010000058.1:10281-27908 GCA_964555235.1 uncultured Verrucomicrobiota bacterium | reverse complement strand
GCATGCGTTTCACGCGCATGAATCTCCCAAGGTGATGACGGTTCCGCTCATCATCCTTGCGGTTTTTTCGGTCATTGGAGGGTATTCGTGGTTTTGGATTTCCAAATTCTTGGGGGTGCATTCCCACCACTCTGATGGTGGAACGGTGATGACTTGTTCGATTGTGGCCGTGGTGGTGGGGATGTCGGCCGGCTGGTTCTTTTATCGGGGGCGCGGGCAGGAAGTCATCTGCGCCAAGCCGTTTGCTAACAAATTTTACATCGATGAAATTTACGAGGGAGTTTTAATTCGGGGGCAACAGATGGTGGCTCGATTCTGTCAATTTCTCGACGAATGGATTCTCGGGTTCCTCATTGTACGTGGCTCGGCGACGATGACGAATATTGGTGGGGAAATTCTTCGGTTGTTTCAGGCGGGAAATCTTCAGGGCTACGTCTTCCTCTTCACGCTGGGGGCGTTGGGGTTGGTTTACTGGATGATGAAGGGCTTTTGATATGGTACTACTCTGGTTACTGCTTTTGCCGCTCTTGGGTGTGATTGGGATTGGCCTCAAACTGGCTTGTCCTAAGCGGTTGGCGCTCATCGTTTCTTTCCTGAATTTGATTTTGAGTGTTTGGTTGCTCTCTCAATACTCCCCGAATCCGGGTGGGTTCCAGTGGGAGCTTAACTATCCTTGGGTCGAGTGGAGCGGGATGTTGAAAGTGAACTTCCATCTCGGGGTGGATGGGATCAGTCTTCCGATGATTCTTCTCACGTCGATTGTTTCGCTGGCGGCGGTTGCGGTTTCCCCTGCAGAGATTAAACGAGCCGGAGAATTTTTTGTTTGTCTGCTGTTGATTTCGTTGGGAGCGATGGGGGCGTTTCTCTCTCGTGATCTTTTCTTCCTCTACATTTTTCACGAGTTTGCACTGATCCCGACTTTTCTTTTGGTTGGAATCTGGGGAGGGGTGAATCGTCAATATGCGAGCATGCAGATGACGCTTTATCTGGCGCTGGGGAGTTTAATCCTTTTGGCGGGGTTGGTCGGACTGGTCATGACACTTCCTCATGATCACCGAACCTTTGACTTGGCGGAGCTTCAGGAAATTTTACCGAATGAAAATCCGAGTCGGTTTATTTTCCCGCTCCTTTTTATCGGGTTTGGGATTTTAGTTTCGCTTTTCCCCTTTCATACGTGGGCACCGGCTGGATATGCTGCGGCACCTCCGGCCGCAGCAATGTTGCATGCTGGGGTTTTGAAGAAATTTGGGCTCTACGGTCTTTTGAGATTTGTCATGCCGTTGATGCACTCCGGTCCGTTTACCGTGGACCAGTATCAACGAGGAGCGGAGAAGATTTTGAGTTTTTGTGGTCACTGTGAATGGGTCAAAGGTTTTCTTTTAGAGGCCGCTCCTTGGGGGACGCAGTGGGAACCGTGGGTCATTACTTTGGCGGTGGCGAATATCCTTTACGTTGGAATGGTGACTCTGGCGCAAAAGGAATTGCCGCTGATGCTCGGTTATTCGAGTGTGATGCACATGGGTTATTTGTTCTTGGGGCTGACGGCGATGAATCTGATCGGCTATACGGGAATTGTGATTTTGATGGTGGGACACGGTTTATCGGCTGCATTGCTCTTCGGTTTGGCGGGTGAAATTCAATTACGTTCGGGTGAGACGCGAATGGATCGTTTGGGGGGAATTGCCAAGAGAGCGCCATTCCTCGCGACGGTTTTTTTAGCGGCTTCCATGGCTTCGATTGGGCTTCCAGGGATGGCGAACTTTGCGGGGGAGTCACTTATTTTCTTTGGAGTCTTTCGGGAGCATCCCTATGCCACGATGTTGGCGGTCTGGGGGGTGGTCCTCTCTGCGGTTTATCAATTACGGGCCGTTCGTACGGTATTATTTGGGGAATTGAGCGAAGCGGGGGCCAAGGTCACTGATTTGAAAACGTGGGGGGCACGCGCACCGTATCTTCTTTTGTTGGCGGCGACTTTGGCCGTGGGATTGATGCCTCAGTGGTTGATCCGAGTGGTGGGGCCCAGCGTGGAGCTTTTGCTGGCGGGAGGTCGATAAATGAACATTTTCCTTAAAACTCCGGAAGTCTGGCTGACATTGGTCGGTTGTTTCCTCTTGGTTTACGAAGCCGTCGCAAAGGTTTCATCGCGAAGAATTGGAACATTGGCACTGCTGACCGTAGTGGTACTGACTGTTACCACGAGTTTGATGGACTCACAAAGTCATGAGCTTTGGAACAAGCTCTACGTGTGGGATGCTTCTGCGCAGTATTTCAAAGTCTTTTTCATGGTTGTTGGTGGGGTGGTTCTTTGGATTGCGATGCTTTCCGAGCAGAAGTTGGAGGGTGGTCGTGGCGAGTTTTATCCGTTAATCCTCTTTGCCCTGGCGGGAATGTCCCTCCTCGCTTCGGTTCAGGATCTGATGCTCTTGTTTGTCGCCTTGGAGTTGATCACGATCACCTTTTATATTCTGGTTGCGTATCAGCGCTCGAATCCGGTGGCGTTGGAAGCCGGAGTAAAATATCTGATTATGGGAGCACTGGCTTCGACGTTTTTGGTCATGGGAACGGCATATTTATTTGGGGTGACCGGTTCCACTCAATTTGATTCGATTGGAATGGCGATCCGGATGCAAGAGGTTCGGGTGGAGTTGGTCTTTGGCCTCGCTTTGGTGCTGATCGGGTTGCTTTTCAAGGTGGCTTCTGTTCCGTTTCATGTCTGGGCGCCGGATGTTTATCAAGGGGCTCCGCTTCCGGTTACAGCCTTTTTGGCCGTCGGTTCCAAAGCGGCGGGATTTGTTTTGCTCTTGCGCGTTTTGAATGGGCCTTTTGGCGAAGAAGAAGTCACGGTCTATTGGGTTCCGGCCTTGATGACGCTGGCGGGGCTTTCGATGATTCTTGGAAATCTTGCGGCAATTCCCCAGAGGAATGTCCAGCGGATGTTGGCGTACTCAGGAATCGGACATGCAGGATTTTTAATGGCGGGATTGGCGACTCATTCAAGAATCGGACATGCTTCGGTTTATGTCTATCTGACAACCTATTTGATTTCGGCACTGACCGCGTTTGTGGTGGTGGCAGTGGTGGGGCGATCGGGTCCGGCAGAGCAAGTTTCCCATTTTGCGGGATTGTCAAAGCGTTCACCGCTTCTGGCCGCTTCCCTTGCGATGGCGTTGGTCTCCATGGCGGGAATTCCTCCGTTGATCGGATTCATTGGAAAATTTACAATCTTTCTCTCACTCTGGCAGGCGGGGTATTATCTTTTGTTTGGAATCGGCGTTTTCTGTGCGGTGGCGGGGCTTTATTACTATCTCGGATTGGTTCGCGAAATGTACTGGTCCTCTCCGACACAGTCCGATCCGGTAGAAGTGGATCGTCCGACCCGGTATCTGCTGGTGGTGATGATCGGATTAATGCTGGTCATTGGATTTTGGAGTCAGCCGTTGCTCTATTTGGCGCAACGCGTTTTGGTTCCCTAAGCGGTGTGAAATTTCTCGAATTTGAGATTTTCATTTAATGCTCTAAGGTTCAAGGATGGAAACGCCGCTCATTTCCTGTAAGATTGGTAACGAAAAACTGATCCGGGCCACGGATGCGGCCGCGCGTCAGTTGACCGGTTTGCTTCAGGAACAGAAACGAGAACATGGGGCGCTTCGTTTGGCAGTGATCGGTGGCGGTTGTTCGGGGCTGCAGTATCAGATGGATCTTATAGACGGTCCGACGCCCCGGGACATTCTGGTGGAGTCTCGTGGAGTCCGTCTGGTGGTCGATCCCAAGAGTGCGCTCTATGTGAGTGGTTCGGAGTTGGATTTCAGCCAGGATCTTCAAAAAGGGGGATTTCAAGTGGTGAATCCGAATGCCTCGGCGCATTGCTCCTGCGGTCAGAGTTTTTCAGTTTAGAATTCCCTATCGCCAAGCGAGACCCGATTCCCTAGGCTGTGGAGGGTATGTTATTATTTGAGTTTTCATGGCAAATGCTCGTCATTATGCTTTTGGTATTAGCCAATGGTTTTTTTGTCGCAGCAGAGTTTGCCCTGGTTAAAATCCGAGCGACGCAGCTTCAGCCGTTGGCCCGAAAAGGGGATTGGCAGGCGAAGCTCTCGCTGAAAGTGGTCAAACGCCTTGATGCCTTTCTCTCGGTGACCCAATTTGGCATTACGCTTGCAAGTCTTGGACTCGGTTGGGCGGGAAAACCGTATCTCGTCCGATGGATTGAACCGGCGCTGGAATTTGTCGGACTGGGAGATCCCCAGACGGCCGATCATCTATCCTATGTGATCGCATTTGGAATCATTAGTTTTCTTCATATTGTCCTTGGAGAATTGGCTCCCAAATCGCTGGCGATTCAGCATCCGCGTGTGGTCTCACTTTGGGTGGCGCCTCCTCTCATGCTTTTTTATTATATTTTCTGGCCGGCGATCTGGATTCTGAACGGGTCCGCGAACTGGATGCTTCGGGTCATTGGAATTCCTCCCGCATCGGGAAAGGATCACGATTTTAGTCACGAGGAATTGGGCGATGTCTTGCGACATTCGACTCATGCGCACCCGGCGGATGAACTCATTAACAAATTAATGATCAAAGCCCTTCGACTCAAGGAGACGACTGCGGAACAGGTCATGGTTCCGGTGGAGCGCGTTTCCGTGTTGTGGCGCGGGCAGAGTCTTGCGGAAAATTTAAATATCGCACAGAAGTGTGGATTTAGTCGCCTCCCTGTTTGCGGCGAAACCCGGGATGAGATTGTTGGAGTGGTCTTGGTAAAAGAGCTCTTGTGGCAATATCAGGCGCTGGGGACACATACGGATCTCAATCCGCTCTTGCGTCCGCCGCTCACCTTTTTTCCAACCACGAAACTTCCAGTGATGCTGGAGCTCTTTCGGAAGTCGAGGAATCATCTGGCGGTGGTTTTGGACAAGGATGAGCACATGGTCGGGATCGTCTGTTTTGAGGATGTTCTCGAGGAGCTGGTGGGGGACATTCGTGACGAATTTGATATCGAGAAGGGTCCCTATTTTGAAAAATCGGAAACCATGGTTTTGGTGGATGCGCACGTTTCCATTCGGGATCTTGGCGCGGAGATGAACTGGCCCTTTCCGACGAATACGACCATGACGGTGGAAGATTGGTGTGTTCAAAAGTGGGGTTATCACGCTCCCAAGGGAAGAACGATCGAGGTGGATGGATTTCGGGTGATTGCCGAGGATGTCTCGCCGCGAGGATTGCGTCGGGTTCGTTTTGAAAAATTGGATGCGAGGCCTGCATCGGAGGAGCACTAGAATGAAGCCGGGAGATCGTGCATCCGTCGTCGATATCGGGAGTAATTCCGTAAAGTGGATCGTGGCCGAGCATGGCCGGGATCGCGTTCATGTCTTGCGGGAGGAGAGTTATCCGACCCGACTGGCTGCAGATTTGATACGTACCGGAGCGTTGGGGGAAGCGCCGATTTTAAGGACGTTGGAAGTCTTTCGATCGATCCACGATCAAGTTGAGGCGCTTGGAGTGAAAAGAGCATTGGCCGTGGCGACGAGTGCCGTTCGAGACAGCTCCAACCGAAAATCCTTTATCAAACGAGCCCGTGAGGCCTTGGGATTTCCGGTTCGATTGCTTTCTGGAAATGAGGAGGCCGAGACGATTTTCTCAGGAGTGGCTTCCGATCCATACTGGAAAGGGCGTGAACTTTTCGTGGTGGATGTGGGTGGAGGAAGTGCGGAGTGGATTCAAGGGGAGGGATTGAAAATTGCCAAACGGATCAGTCTTCCTCTCGGCTGTGTGCGATTGAAAGAGCGCTTTGTCAAACGGTTTCCCATTGGAGCCGGGGGGATGGAACGGATGGGAAAGATTCTTTTCGAGCAGCTTCGCCCCGTGCTTGCTTCTTATGATCTCAACGACCGGATTTTGGTCGGAACCGGAGGGACGGCGACTTGTTTGGTGGCGATTCATCAGGAGTTAAAAGATTTTGATCCGACGAAAGTGGACCATTACCGAATTCGCCGTTCGATGCTTCAGGAGATGATTGCTTCCCTCCAGGAAAAGAACCTCACCAAGCTCAAGCGGGTTCCAGGACTTCCGTTGAAACGAACGGACCTCATCCTTCCGGGTGCGGCCGTGATCTTAACGACGATGGAACTTTTGGGTGCCAACGAGTTTCGTGCGAGTATTCGGGGATTGCGGTACGGGGTGTTGAATCAGCTCATGACGATGAAGTGAGTTTTTTCATTAGGTGAATGGAACCGTTTCACACAAAGCTCCTGCCCGTGGAACAGGCTGGCACGGCTGTGAAGGGAACCTCCTCACACAAAGGCACGAAGCCACAATCGGAAGGTGTTTTTGTTTCATTTCATCATAAATCAAAATGGCCTCAAAAGCTTTGTGGCTTCGTGCCTTTGTGTGAGGAATCCCCTTACTCCGCACGTCGTTAAAACGGACTTGCAATTCAATAATCCTTTCGACAGGATATCGCCCCTTCTAAAAAGGAGTCTTAGCTCAATTGGTTAGAGCGCTGCCCTGTCACGGCAGAGGTTGCGGGTTCGAGCCCCGTAGACTCCGCATCTCAAGCGGAACGGATGGTTTCTCGCCAAGTGACGCCAAGGCGCCAAGAAACCCTTTTTGGTTTTAAAGTCGAACAATCCTTCGCGGCTTGGCGACCTTCGCGAGAAAAACTCAATGCTTGCTCCATTTCGCATGCAAGCAGGGGCTTGACTCTCCTCTGGAGTCAGGATTAAACTCCATTTGAATCGTCGTCGTTTAAGCGTATAGTGTAGAGGCATTCGTGACGGTAATCGAAACAGGGGGCAATCATGCGGTTGATTCAATGGACGGTACTGGTGGGATGGATGCTCGGTTCCTGGGCGCAAGCGGAACTGGCACTCCCTGATACGATTGTTTTCAAGCCGGATGCAACGCTCCCCTCTTACGTCAAGTCCCGGGAATATCGGTGTGCGATTGTCGATGAGACGGCAACGGCGGTGAAGATTGATCGCTCTTCGGTTCGCGGGATCACCGATTATGTGGAAATTTCGAAAGAGTTAATTGCGGAAATTCGCCGCGCGGATCCCGGAGAGCGGCGCTTCCAGGAGATCAAGGGGACGATTGTTTTTCCTGAAAATTCCGAAGCCCCGGAGTTTTATCAGAAAATCATTGATGAGAGTCTGGACGTCTTTGCGTCAAAATTTCCGACCAGTAAATATATCGATGAAGTCTCCCAGCTTTCCAAAAAATATCGCGAAGAGTTGGAAAAAATCCGGAGCGGGTATGTGAGACGCGGTGAGGTCTGGTACGGGCCTACGGAGTGGAAGGATCTTCAAAAAGTTTTTGAGCCGATGGATATTGTTTCACATCTGGAAAAAGCGGCGAAGACCAATGACTACAGGACCTTGGGAGATGAGGCGAAGAAAATCCCGAAGGATCATCCGAGTCAGTTTTTCCCCGAGGTCGTCCAAAAATCGATCCCGATTCTCGAAGCGGCTCTGCGGACGATGGATCCCCAAGTTTATCTGACTCGAATTCAGGAAGACCTGAAGGAACTCGAGGGGCGCCGCCTGACTTATGATGTCCAGGTGAAAGGGGATGTTGACGATGTGACTCGCAAGGAATTGATTGCGAAGATGAAGGCGATCGATGTGGAGAGACGGAAGTTGCAGGATGAGTCGACCCAGGTGCAGCGAACCTTTACGGATCTGAAGAAGGTGATTGAGACGGAGCTGGATCGTTTGAAAAAGACCCCGATTGATCCGAAACTGGAGTCGATCCGGGTGTTGGCTCAAGCAGAGAAACTTCGCCACGATCCCGCCTCAGCGGAGGCGCTTCGACAGGAATTGACCAAGGCTTCCAAGCTCTGGCCTGCGGGAAGTCACGTGTGGCGAATGGCGTTGGACGAAGCCTCTTTTTATATCGACCAGGCCGGGCTGGCTTTTAAGGCAGGTCAACTTCCTGCGGTGGAGACGAATCTCAAAACCGCTCAGGCGTTGCTCGGTGTGGGAGGATTGCCTCCGGGGGTTGATGGAATTAAGAAGACGGTTCCGGAATTGATCAAGGCATCGAACGTGGCGGCTCCCGTCGAAACGATCATTACCGGACGGCAGTGGGATAAATTTGACGAAAAGGTTGCGGCGTACGAGAAAGTGATCGGTTTGCCGAAGCCTCTCGATTATCCGGTGATTCATCGTTTTCACGAAGCGGCCAGTGCTTGGAAGATGGGGGCCCTTGCCCGGAAAAAAGAGGCAATGGATAAGTCGACCTCCGAGGTGGAGCTCTTTTACTCGACGGTGAAAAGCGACGGATTTGAGAAGGCGAGCTCGCATCTGATTCAAGCCAAGGAGCTTTGGCCGGGAAATCCGAAAGTCACTTCTGCTTACCTTGAGTTCAAGCAGGCTATCAGCGCGATCGAGGTGGAGAAGCGGGTGAAGGAAATTGCACCGCTGGTGGAGTCGATTGAAAAGACAATCACTGAGCGAAAGTTTAAGGATGCCGAAGCGGCATTAAAGAAACTCGCGGCGACCTTTGCAGAGCATCCGAAGCTCGGGGAACTGAACGGAAAACTGAAAGCGGAAAAAGCGCGAGTCCTCGAAGAAGAGAAAAAGAAACTTGAAGAAGCGGAACGACTCCGTCTCCAAGCCGAGCATGAGGAGCAGATGAAACAGTATATGATCTACGGCGGCGTCGGTTTGGTGTTGCTGCTCGTGGGCGGTGGTGGATTTCTCTTCTGGAGAAAAAAACAAAAGGCTCAAGAGGAAGCAGAATTTCCACAGGCTTGACGATTTAACGAATCAAAACTAGGTTACCCATATGAAATCGATGAAATCCCTCCGCTCCAAACGTCCACAGTCCTTCACCCTGATCGAACTCTTGGTGGTTATCTCGATCATCGCGCTTCTCGCGGGATTTGCAATGCCGGCAATTGCAAAAGCATTGGAAACGGCCAAAATGGCTACGACAATGAATAACGGTAAGCAAGTTTGGATGGCGGCAAATCAATCCTATTTGGATGGGACGACTAGTGGTGATACTAATTTAGGATGGCCGGCTGATACGGGTGTTGCCTCGGTAAATGACTATGTGAAAATGTTGGTTGATAATGGTTATTTGAAGGTACCGGATCTTAAGATATTTGCAATTTCAGGAAAGGCGGTTGGAAGTGTGGAGGAGGCAACGGCTGATAAGATTGCTTTTCGAATTGGACAGATTTCGGATACGAATGAGGCGAATACGGTTTTTTTAATTTCAAAAAATCATCCAGGAACTCCTTCAAAAGAACTTTCAGGGCTTCCGCACAAAGATGCGGGTTTTATTGTCGTTCGGAAAGCGGGTGATGCAGGTACGTATAATAAGAATCAAGGAGATCTAACCAATCTTTTCGGAATCCTTCCCGAAACATGGCTTCAGTAATTTCGTTTAATCCCAATGACGCCAGATGGCGTGGAAAAAGGCCTCCTTACCGGGAGGCCTTTTTTGTTGGATCGGGAACTCATGAACTCATGAAAAAATAGAGCACTCCCGTCAGCCTATTGTTTCTTGAGTTCCTGAGTTCCAGATTTTCTGGAGGCCATGAGATTACTTAATATGCTCTAAGGCTTCTCTTGAAAAATCATCAGGGAGAGGCCTTGGACGCGGTTGAGTTCGGAGAGGGATTTATCGTAGTCAGCGATGGCCCGGTTTTCCAAGCTCTTGGCATTGGAGAGATCGCGCTGAAGTTGAAGGACGGTGAAGGTGGTGCTGGCGCCTGCACGCAGTTTTTCCTCTTCTGCTTGAAGCGCTTCTTCGGCAAATTTTCGAGCAGCAATGGCGCTTTCGATTCGCTCCCGGTTGGTGCTGACTTGACCCAAGGTATTATCGACTCCGACGACCAGATCCTGTTCGGATTTTTTGAGGAGGAGGAGGGCTTGTTGTTTTCGGAGCTTCGTTGCAGCAAGGGTGCCATTGGCACTTCGATTTTGAAAGAGGTAGACAAACTTGAGTCCTAAAAACCATTGGCTCTTATCGAACTCCGCGGAATCGGCGTAGCTTTTTCCCAAGCTGGCATCGGTTCCCGCATAGCCGTAGCTTCCGCTTAAATCCAAGGTCGGCCATTTTTGATTGTTCTGGTATTTGAGTTGAAGATCACTTTTTTCAGCTTCTTCTACGGACTGCCGATAATCCGCCCGGTTTTGGAGTGCCGTGCGAATGGCTTTTTCGAGGGGCGGTGGCGGAGCGGCGCTCGATTCGGGACGGGTGGGAACAATTGTTTTATCGAGCCATTCGGAGACTTCCGACGTAATGAGCAGGAGGAGTGTGTTCTGTTGATCTCGAATCAATCGTTGGGCGCGGAGCAGGGCCTCCCGTCGGCTGGCGACATCGCTGTTTGCTTGTGAGACATCGAGCGGCGACATTACTCCGAGTTCGGCTCGAGCTTGGTTGTCCTTAAGCAGTTGTTCGGCGAGACGGAGGGATTGAAGTTTCGAATCGGAGTCGGCACGCGTAAAAATGAGTTCGTAGTAGGCGCTGGCGACATCGGTCACCGTTTGATCAATCTGGTTTTGAAGGGCGGCTTCCGAAATGGCGAGTGATTTTCGGGCGATGCGGATATCGGAGAGGTTGATCTCAGGGCCAAAATTTTTCAGGAGCGGTTGGGTGAAGGTAGCTCCCGTGAAAGAGAGGTAAGCGTCACTGAACTTATTGGATCCTGACATCGTATTGTCGGTACCGGTGGTGATTCCGAAGTCCGTTCCCCAAGGAACCTTCTGGTTTAAGGTGATATCGTGTTGATTGGAGCGAGTTTGGCTAAAGGTACGAGAGGTGGCAGGGGTGGCGGTTTCACCGTATTGATTGTCGATCGTGAGTTGCAAATCGTAAGGACCGTGAGTGGAGAGCAGGTCGGCGCGGGAGATTTCAGGATTGAGCCGTTGAACCGAGAGGGAGAGGTTTTTTTCGAGCGCCATGCGGACGCAATCGGAGAGCGAAATGGGGATTTCCTCCGCTAGGATGAATGCGGGAAAGAGCAAAAAAAGGAGGCTGGTCCTAAAATAATTCATTCCCTAACGGCTTCGCGAAGTCGCTCTTTGAGTTCTTCAATTCCTGCACCAGTTTGGGTTGAAGCTTCCATAACGGGCTTGCGGACTTTTTTCTTGAAGGCTTTGAGGTGATCCTCGGCTCCCGGGAGATCCATTTTGTTGGCGACAATGAGATAGGGACGTTCGGAGAGATCTTTGCGATAAAGTTTCAGTTCTTTGCGGAGCTGTGCGTAATCTTCCCGGGGGTCGCGTCCTTCGCTTCCGGCCATATCAATCACAAAGAGAAGCAGTCGGCACCGTTCAATGTGGCGGAGAAATTCATGTCCGAGTCCATGTCCCTCATGGGCTCCTTCGATGAGTCCGGGAATATCAGCAATCGTGACCGGTTGATAATCGGGTGATTCGATGACGGCGATATACGGGGTCAGGGTGGTAAAGGGGTAGGCGGCAATCTTGGGGTGAGCGTTGGAAACTTTGGCGAGAAGGCTCGATTTTCCGGCGTTGGGATAACCGACGAGTCCGACATCGGCAATGGATTTGAGTTCCAACAGAAATTGACCTGCTTCGCCGGGGAATCCTTGTTCAATCTGACGGGGAATCTGATTCGTGGAAGATTTGAAATGGCGATTACCCCGGCCCCCATCGCCCCCTTTGCAAAGAACGAATTCGTCGCCGACGTTGGTGAGGTCACAAACGAGTTCGAGTTCGTCGCTGGTAGGAGGAATCGGGAGGAGGGCACCGGAGTCGTTGGTCGTTTCTTCTGAAAGACGGTGGACCATCGTTCCTGCCGGAACTTTGATAATTAAGGGGGGAGCATTTTTTCCCGTACATTGTTTCGAGCCTCCCAAGGCTCCCGGTTTTGCAAATTGGTGCGGAGAGAGCTGGAGATAGACAAGATTATTCAAATGGGAGTCGACATGAAGAATGACATCGCCGCCACGACCTCCGTCGCCTCCATTCGGTCCGCCGAAGGGACGATGAAGTTCCCGGAGAAAGCTACACATGCCGCGGCCACCTTTACCGGCGCGGGCGAGAATACGAACACGATCAACAAACATAGGGGGTATTTTGTACACAAAAAACGTAAAAATACTATTGAATTCGTCTAAAGATTGGTAGGGCGGGTTAGATGAACCCGCCGCGGCTTTGGGTTGAGAGGGGGCGCGGTACGGCGCCCTCATCGATGTCGCCCTACCAAGCTACATGTTTTTTAAGTAATTGATATCAAGTGCTTTGTGAGAGATCTTGTTTATGGGGGTAGAAAATCTTTCTCTCAAAGTGAAATTCCCCTTGCGCTTCGCCTCAAAATTTAGCAAGGTAGTCGGTCTATGAAACGGCTCTCTTTAATTCTGACGATTCCAATGCTCCTTTCCGCAACGCTTTTTGCAGGCGAGAAGGCAGTCGATAATAAAAAAGTGATCGTAGAGCCTCGCGGTTTGACGATTTCTCACGAAGTCGAAGCGAGCCACAGTGCTGTTTTTGGTGGTAAGGCCAAGGTGGGCGATGTGAGGTTTGGTTCGGTCAACGAGCAGGAAGATCATTTTTCGTACGTGGCCTCACCTCAACTCAAGGATAACCTTTTGCTTCGCGTTGGGGTTGATTACGAGCGGTATTCGTACGGATTGCCTTCGACCGAGAAAGTGGGCGGTTTCATGTTGCCGTTGCCGAATACGCTTCAGTCGACAGCGATGGTGGTCGGTGCGGATTGGACGATGAATGACCAATGGATTTTCCGCATCGAAGCGCAGCCGGGAATTTACAGTGACTTTCAGGATGTCAGTGCGCGTGACGTGAATGTTCCGTTCATTATTGGCGGTTCCTATCTGATCGACAAAGACTTGCAATGGTTCATGGGAGTGAGTGTTGATCTTTGGCGTGAGTATCCGGTTCTTCCGGGGGCTGGAGTTCGTTGGAAGTTTGCCGAAGAGTGGACCCTTTTCTTTGTGCTTCCGAAGCCGCGCATTCAGTATGAGGTGAACGAACGGGTAACGTTGTTTGTCGGAGCGAATATCAAGAGTGGCACCTACCGAGTTGAAGAGAATTTTGGTCGGGATCATGGTCGCACGGGACTCAACAACGCGATCGTTGAATACACCGAAATTCGCACAGGGGCTGGAGTGGAATGGCAGGCATTGCCTTTCTTGAACGTAACGCTTGAAGGCGGTTATGTTCCGAGCCGAACCTTTGATTATTCCCGGGCGAATACCCGCGTGAAGGTTGAAGGCGCCCCTTACGTTGAGTTGGCGGCGAGCGCTAAATTCTAAGTGCGCCATGTCTTGCGAAGGACTGCGCCTTAAGATTTTTTCCGGCAACGCGAATCCGACGCTTGCCCGGTCCATCACTGACTATCTCGGGATGCCGCTCGGTGCGGCGACGGTCACTTCGTTTCCGGATGGCGAGACGTTCGTTAAAATCGATGAAAATATTCGTGGGCATGATATTTTCATCGTTCAGCCGACTTGTCCTCCGACGAATCAGAATTTGATGGAGTTGTTGATCATGATCGATGCCGCCCGTCGGGCGAGCGCGACTCGAATCACGGCAGTCATTCCTTTTTATGGGTATGCGCGGCAGGATCGCAAAGATCAGCCTCGTGTTCCGATTACCGCCAAGCTGGTGGCGAATCTCCTCGTCGCGGCGGGAGCGAACCGGATTCTTACGGTTGATCTTCACGCGCAACAAATCCAGGGATTTTTTGATATTCCGGTGGATCACCTTTACGCGGCCCCGGTGATTTACAAATATCTTGCAGAAAAGAAATTGGAAAATCTTGTCGTGGTTTCACCCGATGTCGGTGGGATGAAAATGGCGGCGGCTTACAGTCAGATGCTAAATGCGGGACTCGCAATTGTGACCAAGCGTCGGGTCAATGCGACGACGGTGGAGTCGCAATATCTCGTCGGAGAAGTGCGGGACAAGGATGTTTTGCTCGTCGATGATTTGACCGAGACGGCCGGAACGCTGACTTCCGCGGCAAAATTATTGAAAGCCGAAGGCGCTCGAAAGATCATGGCGGGAGTTTCTCACGCCGTGTTGAACGATTTGGCGGTTCAGCGGTTGAAGGGTTCTCCGATCGATGAGTTGATCACCACCGATACGACGCCGGCCCGAACGATTCCGGATTTTAATCTGACCGTGTTGTCGGTGGCGGGATTATTGGGCGAAGGAATTCGCCGCATCCATCTGGGTGAATCGGTCTCTTCCCTCTTTGCGATTGATCAGCAGAAACATTGATTGCCTCACTGGTAGGGACCGCTCTCCGAGCGGTCCGAGAATGATTATGTGAGGAGAGCGTGTAGATCTGGTTGTGAGGCTGTTCATTCTCTCGCGAAGCTCGCCAAGGCGCCAAGAAAGCTTTTTTTCGATTGAAGTTGAATCCTTCCCTTCGCGCCTTTGCGGACTTGGCGAGAAATCTCTGGCTTTCCTTGGTGGCTTCGTGTCTTTGTGTGAGGAACAGTACTCAGGTTTTTACGATTGATCCAATGCCTTTGCTGCAATCTGTCCGCTGACGACGGCGCCTTCGATGGTTCCGGGAAGTCCCGTGGCGGTCCAATCTCCGGCGAGCCAGAAATTTTTCCATTCGGTTTTGGGGCCGGGGCGGAGGGATTCAACTTCAGGACGTGAAGCGAGGGTTCCGGTTTTGGCACGGTAGAGAAAGCGGTGTTTGACCTCCGGGGTCGGATGATCGGGAAGGAGTCGCTTGAGTTCGGTAAGCGCGATGGCTTCGATTTCCGCACTGCTTTTTGCTTCCATGGTGTAGCCGCCGCTGATGACAATGGAGTGATGGAACCCGCCAGTGGACGAGGCCTCCCGGAATTGAGAGCTATTGAAAAGCCAGTGGATGGGAGAATCAAGAAATCCGACGAACGGCTCCTGAATGAGCGGGCGATCGAGCCAGAGATGAAGATTGAGCAGTGGTGCGGCAGGGAGATTTTGACACTGATTTGCCAATGAAGAGGATTCGGGAAGCAGTCCCCGGAGGGCGTGCCACGGAAGGGTGCTGACGACTTGATCCGGAGTCCATCGTGTTCCGTCGGTAGTGAGGACCGACGTACAACGGTCTCCCGAAAACTCCAGTGAGGAGACGCCGGTTTGGTAAAGAAGCGTTCCTTCTGTGAGCGTGAGGTACCGGTGAACTCCTTTTTGGATCAAGGTACTGAGCCCTTTTTTGCTGAGGATGATGGTGGCGTCGTGAGGTCCGGCAAGGAGCGCGCGACGAATGACCGTGGCCAGGAGTCCCGCATCGGCGGTAGCAATCGGTTCGTTGAGCGCGGCGAGGCAAAGTGGTTCCCAGACGGCTTGAATGGCGTCGGTCGTTTGATTCAGGCGTTGAAGCCAAACCAGGGCTTTTTCTTGAGTGTGGGGTTGCGCTCCCAGTTTTAATTTGAGTCCAAGTTGAAGTGCGGAGAATTTTCCGGAGGGACGAAGTGCATTAAAGGTGAGGAGCGCGGCAAGAAGATGAAGGGGCGCGGGGAGTTTTGGTGCGGAAAGTGTGTGGAGTCCATTGGGAGAAAGATAAGGGACGCGTAGTTGTTTGGGAAAAAGGAGTTCGTCCGAGACTTCGATATCAGCGAGAAGTCGTAGGGTTTCATGGTAGCAACCCATGAGAATATGTTGTCCGTTATCGATTTCGTCGCCAGAAGTCTGATCGCGAAAACTGCAGGCGCGTCCTCCGGGATAAGCAAGCTTTTCAATGAGCGTCACTTGATGCCCACGTCGAGAAAGGTCCATCGCTGCGGAAATTCCGGCGAAGCCAGCACCGAGGACGAGAACCTTTTGAGGGGGGAGCGCGACGCGTGCGGGAAGTGGACGTCGTTTGGTTTTCCAGATGGCCTGGGCTTTTTGGAAGCGATTCAGACGTGCGCTTTTTTGAACGACGTTGAAATCAAAACGTGCGGCTTTTTCGAGAATTCCCCGGTAGACGGTTGCCATGATCTCTGCGGCAATCATATTCGGCCGATCATCCGGATGGAGAAGTCGCTCGGCCTTTTCGAAGTAGTGCGTGGCTCGATGATATTGAAAGTGAAGGAGTTTCTTGATTTCGGGAGTCCAACGATATTCGAGGATCTCCTTTTCAGTGACGCCAAAATCGGCCATTTCATCGAGCGGTAAATAGATTCGACCAAAGGAGGCATCTTTGGCGACATCCCGCAAAATATTGGTGAGTTGAAACGCCATCCCAAGCGCAACGGCATACGCTTTGGTGGAGGCGTGTTTGTACTCGAAGATTTCAATACTGACGAGACCGACGGCACTGGCGACCCGGTAGCAATATTGGTAGAGCGATTCAAAATTGGCATGGCGTGTTTGATGGAGATCCATCTCGACGCCTTCGAGAACTTCCAGCATCGGTGTGGGAGGAATGAGGTATCGACGGGCAATTTGCTGGAGCTCTCGTCCGAGTTCGCTTTCAGGAGTTCCTGTGTAAGCGCGATCAATTTCGCTTCTCCAAAATCCGAGTTGTCGCGCCTTTTCTTCAAGGGGGAGCTCCGTCGAGTCGGCGATATCATCAATCAATCGGCAATAGGCGTAGAAGGAGGACATGGCCGACTGTTTTTCGGCCGGAAGCGAAACAAAGGAAAGGGCGAGATTGGATCCGCTCTTTTTGGTAATTTGATCGCTCGAACTCATCGGAAAAAGCTCCTGAGCAATAGAAACCCAAAGTCGAATTTGGAGAGTTTGGGGCGTTGATGAAGGGTATCGTAATTCAAGGCGCGAATTTTATTCAGAATTTCCACTCCGCCCATCCAGGTAAAACGAATTTCCCAATTGAGAGGGAATTCCAAATGTTCGGTCAGGTCGAGTCCTTGATCGAAGATGCCTTGGGTTCGGGTGACTTGAAATTGGATGAGATGGCGATACGCTTCGCTTGATCGATGCGCAAAGAGATCTTCGACGGTGACGCCGAAGCCATTGAGATCGTCGGTAGGAAGATAGATACGATCTTTCAGAAGATCGACGGAGACATCCTGCCAGAAGTTGGCGAGTTGAAGGGCGGTGCAGATTTGATCGGAAAGGTGATGTAGCTTGGGATCGCGATGTCCGTGGAGTAAAAGGACGAGGCGTCCAACCGGGTTTGCGCTTCGACGACAGTAATCGAGAACTTCGGAAAAATTTACGTAGCGATGTTTGACGACATCCTGTTTGAAAGCGGAGAGGAGATCGGTGAAGAGTGTGGTCGGAAGTTGCAGTTGCCGAATCGAGTCGTCGACGGCTGGAAAGATCGGGTGCCGGTTGGGGGTTTCAGGATGAAGAAGCTGATGCTCCCAGTCCTCAAGCGCGGCGAGACGTTCGGATTCGGTTTTGGGTTCGGTCGGAGTTGTTACCGGTTTGGTCGGTTCCTGGGTGTAGCCTTCGTCTGCGAAATCATCCGCAATGCGCGCAAAGGCGTAGACCGCGTGGACGTGCGGTTGCAATTCCTTCGGAACCAGGAGGCCGACCGGGAAATTTTCGTAGTGACTGCGAGCCAAGGCAGAGCAGTACTCGTAGGATGAGGCCAGGGAGGTCATTTTGCGTTGGAAATATATCTAAATCTTTCCCTTAGGGAAGGATTTAGTCCCTTTTCTTCCGGTATTCTTGGTAGCAGGGCGGGGTCGAATAAACCCCCCCGGGGGTTGTTGTGTTACAAAAAAAGAAAAGGGGGGGGAA
>CAZKRU010000058.1:0-10271 GCA_964555235.1 uncultured Verrucomicrobiota bacterium | reverse complement strand
TTTTTTAGTCCTTTTACTGCGGGTTTTTTTGTTTGCGGGGGGGGGTCTAGCCCCCCGCCGCGGCTTGGGTTTTGAAAAACCCAAAGCCCGGCGGGGTCATCGACCCCGCCCTACCAAATCAGGATCGGGAATTGATCTTTTCAATCGGAGGATCTCCCGGTAGTTTTTGCGCGCGATGGCACGGATTCTTTACGCGGTGATGGGGAATACGCATGGGCATATTATGCGGACCCAGTCGATTATGGCTCGGATGCCGCATCACGAGTTTTATTTTGTGGGGGGAGGGCGAGTGACTGAGGCGTTTGGTGGAAAATATCCGCTCTTGGAGGTTCCGGTGCTGCGGACGGTTCACCACCAGCAGAAGGTTTCGATCTCCCGGACGTTGTGGCAGATTGTTCAACGGGTTTTTGAGATTCCCAAAGTCCGCGCTCAAATTTTAAAAGTGGTCCACGAGTGGAAACCGGATGTCGTGATTGTGGATCGAGAGTTTTTTACGCCAATTGCGCTTTTGGGGCAGGGGATTCGAGTTCTTGGGATTGATCACTCGCATGTGATGAAGGCCTGCCAGTATCCGGTCCCCCGGGATCAGTGGATTTCCTGGGCGTTGGCGATGCTCAACGACTATCTGCTCTTCGATTTTGTGCGTAAGAATTTGATCGTTTCGTTTTTTCATCCTCCCAAAAAGGAGGGAACCAAAGACGAACTTTTCCCAACGGTTTTGAGAACCGCGGCGCTCGAAGTCAAGCCGAGGGAGGGGGATTACGTTTTGGTTTATCAGACGAGTCCGACTTTCTGGCAATTAATTGAAACGATGAAGAAGGTGAAACGTCCGGTGATTGTCTACGGATTCCGGAAAGAATATGCTGTCGAGGGAAACATCACCTTTAAGCCGTTTGACAACAAAGCCATCTTGGAGGATCTCGCCGGTTGCTCGTACGCGGTCGTGAACGGAGGTCATAATTTGGTCTGTGAGGCGCTTTATTACGGAAAGCCGTTGATCTGTTTTCCGATCAAGATGCTCTTTGAGCAATACATTAATGCGTGGCATGTGAGAGCGCTGGGATATGGCGATTTCTCGACGACGCGGGAGCCGACTCCAGAAATGTTCGAACGTTTTGAGGAAAATTTGCCGCGTTATCGGACTTCGATTCAGAATGGATTTCGAGAGGGAACCGGGGAAATCGTGGCGCGAGTGGAAGAGTTTATTTCGGGAAAGTAGAGAAGCCACGGAAATTTCTAAGATTCAACGACCATGCGTGTTGCCTATTTTGCTTATCGCTATCCGACGCTTTCACAGACTTTTATTCAGCGTGAAATTGCGGCGGTCGCCCGTCACGGAGTTGAGATTCAGGTCAACGCACTTCGCGCTTCTCCGCTCCCGGAGGGTTATCAAAATTCTGAGCGAGTTTCGTTGCGCCAGTTCTCGCTTTGGAAATTAGGAATGCTTTTGTGGCGTTTGCCTCAGGAGTTAGGGAGAGCTCCGGAGTTGGTCGGTGAGGCGATTGAGATTTTGATTCGAACTCCGTGGAGAAGTTGGGAAAATCTTTGGATCAATTTATTGGGAGCGGCGGTGGCGGTGATTGAAGCGGAACGGTTTCGTCGTGAACCGGTGGATCATTTTCATGGAGTTTGGGCAACGGGAGCAGCGACGGCGGCAGCGGTTTTAGGTCGATTGTGTGGGAAGCCATTCAGTATGGGAGGACATGCGTTTGACATTTATCGTTTTGGCGGGGATGCCTGGCTGGACCTCAAGCTGGCCCGAGCGAAATTTGTCCATACAACGACCCAGGCGAATGTTCGATTTCTGACGGGACGAGTTTCCCTGGCACGGGTGGTCTTGTCGCGACGAGGGATTGCTTCGTTGCCCGAGTTGAAGAAGTCAGCAGTCGGGAGTCAGAAGTTCAAAATACTTTCAGTGGCGAGGCTGGTGGAGAAGAAGGGGATTTCGTTTCAAATCGAAGCGGCTGCGGTTTTAAAGAAGGACGGTTTTCTCTTTGATCATCGGATTGTCGGGGAGGGGCCGTTGCTCCAAAAACTGAAAGAGCAAATTTCTCGTTTCGGATTGGAGGATTCGGTCTTTTTAATGGGGGCACTTCCGCACTCCGAAGTGGAACGGCTTTATGAAGAGGCCGATCTCTTTTTGCACACAGGATTGATTGATGCGGAAGGGGATCGGGATGGATTGCCGAATGTGATTCCGGAGGCCTTTGCCCGTGGAATCGCGGTGGTGAGCAGTCCGACTCCGGGAGCCGACGAGGCAGTTGTTCATGGAGTGACCGGGTGGGTGGTGGATCCGCGGGATTCCAGCGCTTTGGCGACTGCGATTCAGCAGCTCGCCGGACAACCGGGGTTGCGGGAGTCGTTGGGACGCGCGGGTCGCGCTTGGGTCGATGAAAATTTTCTCAGCGAAAAGAACGCCGCGATTTTAGTTCAGGAATTTAAGCGCCCTTCGGCTTGATTCCGGCTTTTTTCATCGCCACTTTGAGAGCATCGCCGAAACGGTCGAGTTGCTCTTTGGTGTGAAGCGCCGAGATCGCGGTGCGAATCAGATCTTTTCCAACCGGAACGCCCGGGGAGACTGACATCACCGTGAAGAATCCCTGTTCCCAGAGCGATTTCCACATATAAAAAGCGCGTTCGAGTTCGCCAATCACAATCGGAATGGCCGGAGTGGGGCTCTTCCAGTAATCGAGTCCGATGGCATCGAGAATGCTGTGCATGTAGCGGGTGTTCTCCCAGAGTTTCTCCAAATGTTGAGGTTCTTCCTGCATGACTTGAAGGGCCGTGCGGGCGGCACAGGCTTGGGCAGGAGAGATGGCAGCGCTGAAGATGATTTGGCGACAATTACTCCGAAGAAAATCAATGGTCGCTTTGGATCCCGCAAAGAAGCCTCCCGTACTCGCGAGAGATTTGGAGAAGCTTCCGACGATCAAATCAACCTCTTTTGTGACATTGAAGTGATCGACAATTCCACGCCCTTGACGGCCAAGGACTCCGAATCCATGAGCGTCATCGACAATGAGGTAGGCACTGTATTCCCGGGCAAGTTCAACGATACGGGGGAGGTTGGCCATATGGCCTTCCATCGAATAGACGCCGTCCACTGCAATGATCTTTGGTTGCTTGAGTTCCAATTTCTGAATCGTTTGAGTGAGGGAATCCATGTCCTCATGCGTAAATCGCTCAATGTCAGCTCCGGAGAGTTGCGCTCCATCCCAGAGGGAGGAATGAATACTCTTGTCGACAATGAGTGCATCGCCGCGCTGAGCGAGACAGGCGAGGGATCCGGTGCAGGAGAGATAACCGGCGACAATCACATGACAGGCTTCTTTCCCAAGAAAATCGGCGAGTGAATCTTCCAGTTCGCGATGGTAGTCGCGGGTTCCATTGGCGAGACGTGATCCGCAGGAACTGGTTCCCCAACGGTCGATGGCCGCTTGAGAAGCTGCTTTCACTTTCGGGTGCTGTCCAAGTCCCAAGTATTCATTGCTACTCATCATCACCATCTTTTTGCCTTCGACCGTGACGATGGAGCCCTCGACATTGGAAGCCGAGTGATAATAGGGATCGTACTTGAGGCGAAGTTTGGTGGTGACGTCGTTCTCGATCCGAAGGCGGACGGCGCTTTTTTGGTTTTTCAGGAAAGAGAGCACGAGGAAGATCCTTGATTAATGTTCGATTGTTTCAGTTCAGTTAATTTCGTAAGTCGCTGACCCTGCCTTTATTACAAATTGATGCCAAGAAAAAATTGTATTGTAAGTCGTAATTTTTATGGCTTTATATGGAAAAATGGCGTTTTGGAAGATCATTCGGTTGACGTTATGTGGGTTATTAGGCGCGATTCCTGCGTTTTCGGCACCTACGGTTGTGGGTCCTCCGAAGCCAAGTGTTCCCCTACTGGTCCCCAATCCAGAAAACGGGAGCAACTCTGGAGGAAAGCCAGCCTACGATCTCAACAAAGCTTTGAATCTGGCGCTCCAGCAAAATACCAAGATTCGAATCGCTCAAACGGAGATCGAACGTTCCAAAGGAGTCATCATTCAATCTCGCGCAACACTCTATCCCACCGTGACATTGAACGGGAATGTTTCCGGGAGTAATCCGGATCCTTTTTTCCAGACCAAACAAAAGGGAGATTCAGAATTTTCGGCCGATTGGGGGGTGTCGCTCAATATTACCAAGAACATTTTTTCGGGATTTAAAAATCGTCGCGCCATCGAGGTTGCAAAGCTCCAGAACGACGCCGCATTTATTCAGTATGAAGCCTTGGTGAATCAGATCCTCTTTCAGGTGAAGGATCATTTTTACAAAATTCTTTTAAAACAGATGGAGTTGGAGACCAAACGGGAGACGATCAAGCTGCTCGGGGTTGAACGGGATCGCCAGAAAAATTTATTTGAAGCGGGCCGCTCCACAAAATTCAGTATTCTCCGGATTGAGGTCAGTCTGGCGAATGAAAAGGCGGATGAGATTCAGATTGAACAAGAGTTGCTCTCGACGAAAGTGATCTTATCGGAATTGATGGGGATTTCCTGGGGCGCTGACTATTCGATGCAAGCCCCTTTCCAGATTACGGGAAAATTGGAATGTCCCACCTACCGCCTCGAACTGAGCAAGTTGTTGCAAATGGCTCGCGAGCGCCGTCCCGAATTAAGGAACTTGGAAAAACAGATTCAAATCGGCGAACGCAAAGTTAAAATTGAGCGCGCATCCAATATTCCTGAGGTGGATCTTTATGCGGACACCCAAAGCCAAAACGATCCGGCCAACCCGACTTTTTTTGATCAGAAAAATAATTTTACGGCGGGAATTCAAGGGCGTTGGGCTCTTTTTGATGGGTTTCTGGGCAAGGGTAAAGCGGAAGAGGAGCAGGCAAGGTTGGATTCTTCCAAGATTGAACGACAGGATCAGCTCCGGGCCATTGATTCCGAAGTGCGAATTGCCTATAATCAGATGCAGCAATCCCTTCTCATCATGAACACCCAGAAGGACAATGTGAAGCTGGCGGAGCAGTCTTTGGAGTTGTCCCGTCTGAATTTGGAAACCGGTTTTGGGACGGTCTTGGATACGCTGCAGGCAACCGTCGACTTGAGTCGGGCTCGGAACGTGGAAAGTCGGGCTCGGCACGATTATCTTCTGGCGATTGCTCAATTGGAGCGTTCGGTTTCCCTTCGCTTTCAAGATACTGCCTCGGTGGCCACTCCTTAATGACATGCAGTACAGGATTTATTTTTTAATCCTTGCGGGAATCTCAGGAGGATTTTGTGCGGATCCTTTTGAGATCTCCTGGCAATCTGGACTGGAGACGGCGCTTCAAAAGAGTCCAAAGGTCTTGGAAGCTCAAACGAGGGTTCATTTGGCGGATGCGAAGAAAACCCAGTTTTGGTCGGTGATTCTCCCGCATGTTGATCTCTCGGCCAGAACGTTACCGAGCACGATTGATCTTTCAATTGAGGAACAGGTTTATGGTCAGGGGATTCCGGCTCAGTACCGGTCCGCTCGATTGGGGGAATATGCGGCCCAGGCTAATCTGGAGCTTGCGCTAGTTGAAACGGTCTTTGCATTTCGTGACGCATATTCGAGGGCGTTGTTGGCACAGAAAGTTGCCGCGTTGCGTGAGGAGTATGCGGATCATTTGGAGAAGTCCGTTCAAGGTGCCCCCGGCCTCTTCGAAGCGGGAAAAATGACCAAAGCCAATGTGACGCGGTTGCAAGTCCGGGCGGCCTTGGCCCGAGATAGCGCACAGGGGGCAAAAATCACTGAACAGCAAGCCTTGTTGGCATTGGAACGGATGATGGGGGTGGATCATATCGCAAATGCGAGACTTTCCGGCGAGTTTCGGGACGAGGCTCCTTCTGAGCGAAATCCGGCAAAATTAATTCCGATCGCGTATGAGCAGCGTCGCGATCTCTGGTTGGCGGAAAATCTCCGATTGGCTTCCTACGAAAAGATTCATGTGGAAGCGGCTCCTGCGTTTCCTGAGTTGTTTGTATTTACGACGATTCACTCGGATCCCGGTCGTTTGGGATTTCGAACCGGCTATAGTTTTGATTTTCAACGAAGGAATGAAGGAACCAACGAAAAGCCGGCCGATTTTTCGACGACTTTGAGAGTAGGAACCGAACTTCGATGGAGTATTTTTGATGGAGGGTTTACGCGTGGGAAGGTGAAGGCTGCCGAAGCCGATGCCATTGGACAGGAAGAATTGGTGCGGCGGATCAAACGAGATATTCCTGCCCAGGTGAAGGGGACATTGGAATTGGTGGATGAAAGTTTGCGTCAGGTGGAATTAACCAAGGCGATCACTCCGGATGAGGCTGTTCGGTTGGCTCAATCCGATTTCGAGTCCGGGAAGGCGAATCATTTGGATTTACTGGATACCCAGGAACTTGCCCTTCGACAAAAGGAGTTTAAATACCTTGCATTAACGAACTTGGAAATCAGTCGCGCTTCTCTGGATCGGGCGACGGGACTGGGAATCCGATTCACCCGGGTGAATGCTTCCACGAAAAAAGATTGATTTTACCCCTGACTCTCGAGGATAACAAAGGCTGACTAATTATGAGTTCGAATACCCTAAACCGAGTAATGACATTTGAATGGCTGCCCAAAAAAATTCGCGAGACTGCTTGGTGGCAAAAATATCAGCACCTTGCCTGGCCCGGGGTGGGAGGGGTTGTTGTTCTGATTGGGATGTTAATCTATTTTGGGCGACCTCAGGCCGAGGTAGCTGTGGTGAAGGTCGGAAAGGCGGTTTCGGCGGTTTATGGAACGGTGAATGCGGAGCCGTTCAACCAGATTTTGGTGAAGTCCCGAACGCCCGGTTTGATTTCAGCGATCAAAGTGAAGGTTGGTGATCGTGTGGTGAAGGGGCAGGCGTTGGTGGAAATCCAAGATGATACGATTCGTCGTCAGGTGGATGGGGCGCGAACGACTTACAATCAAGCGAAAGAAAAGCGTGCGTTGGGGCCTGCCTCCCAAAGTCTCCTCAAGAGTAAGGAATCGGAAGTTTCCAAGCTCAAGCGGCTTTTTGATGCGGGGAATATTGCTGCGCTTGAGTACGAGCGAGTGGTGAATGAGGTCGAATCGCTCAAAAAACAAGTTCAGACAGAGACGATCGCATTGGATGCCGAGGTAAACACGGCAGAGGCGGTATTAAAGGATCTTTCCGAGCTGGCGGTTCAACTGTCGGTAACTTCGCCGATTGACGGGGTTATCTTGGATCTCTATTGCAATCTGGGAGAGTATGTTCAACTCCAGGCTCAACTGGCGCGGATCGGGAGTTCTGAAAATCAAATTGTGGCCCAAGTCAACGAGGAGGATATCGGACGACTTCAGGTGGGAATGAAAACGATCGTGCGCCTGTATTCGTATCAGGGCGATAATTTCGATGGAAAAGTGGTGGAGCGACTTCCCCAAGGGGAGAATCAGAATTACAAGGTGATCATCAAGCTTGAAAATTCACCGAAGAATCTGTTGCCGGGGATGACAGGAGAGATGAACGTCGTCATCGGGGAGCGAGACAATACACTGATTATTCCAACCCGTGCGATCTGGAACAATAATGTGTTGGTGGTGCGGGGCGGATTTGTGCGAGTCGCATCCGTCAAGCAGGGATATCGCAGTATCGAGAAAACGGAAATTCTCTCGGGCCTTCAACCGGGAGATCAGGTCATTTTGAGCGACCAAGATCAATACCATGAGGGACAATGGGTGAGAACGATTGAAAAGGCGCTTGTTTCAGCGGTAAATTGATCCTGATCGGATATTGATCATGTCTGCCTCGTTTTATATTGCGTTTCGATTTTTATTTGAAAATCGTCGCTCGATGATCCTGAGTTGCATTGGGGTGATCTTTGGGGTTGCCTTGTTTATTGTAGCTCAAGCGGCAACCGCGGGTTTTGAGCGTTACTACATTGATACCACGTTGGGAACTTCCAGTAGTATCCAAATTACGGATCGATTTCAATCGCCCTATACGATGATTGTGGGAGAGGAGAAAAAAAAGGGAGAGCCAGAGGAGCGGATGGTGGCGGTTGAGAATCAAAAGCGTCGCAAGTTTTATCCTGGAATTCCGGATGCCTACCGGGTGATGCGAGTTTTAAAGGAGTTTTCGCAAGTGGTGGCCTGTGCTCCGGTCGTTGAAGAGCGGGCGTTCTTGCGATCCTCGTTTCAGAATGAAGTGGTGGTGGTTCAGGGGATTGATTTGGAATTGCAGCTTCAGACGACGGACTTGGCAAAACAGATTATCCGAGGGAAGTTGGAGGATTTCCGAAATGATGGGTCCTCCATTTGTTTGAGCGGATTGATTGCCGACAAGATGCAATTACAGGTCGGTCAATATGTGACGGTCGTCGGGAACGCGGGGGATAATCGGCGGTTCCGGGTGACGACTGTTTATCAGAGTGGAATCAATGCGGTGGATGAGAAGAGAGTTTATGTTCATCGCAAGGCGGCCCAAAACGTTTTGCGCCTTCCAAACTTCACTTCGACGATCTTGGTGAAATTGAAAAATCCCGAGCGTGCCGATGAGATTTCAAAAGCCTTCGAAGGCTTACTTTCGCACCGCTCGAGGCCCTGGCAGGATCGTGAAAAGGGGATGTTGCAGGTATTGGCGACGTTACGAATTTTTGGCGCGGTGGCGGTCTCTGCGATCATTTTACTCGCGGGATTTGGAATTTTTAACATTTTGACGATGTCTGTTTTGGAAAAGACGAAAGAAATCGCGATCTTGCGTTCGATGGGTTACACCCGTTTTGATATTTCTTCAATCTTCCTCTGGCAAGGGGTCGGAATTGCAATTTTGGGCATTACTTCAGGTTCGATCATTGGAGCAGGGTTAACCGCTCTAATCTCCAGTTATCCGATTAAGATCCGAGGCCCGATGGCGGCGGATCATTATGTGGTCTCATGGGATATTACCCACTATGTGATGGCTGCAGGTGTGGCGCTGGTGGCCATTTTTATTGCCTCCTATTTCCCGTCGCGTCGCGCGGCTCATTTGCAACCGGTGAATATTCTTCGCGGATCGTCACAGTAAGTCGCTCGGTGCAATTCAACGTCAAAAAATAGCAATCTGCCGTTAGTGCGGTGAGTAGAGATCCGCTAGGATGGATTGCATGAAATGTATTCCGAGTCATTTTTTACATTGGATGGGAGTGTTTTTATCCGTGGGCAGCGTGTTGATGGGGGAGATTAAATCCGAGGGGCGTTCCCTGCAAAAGAACGAGGACGAGGGGATTTCAGAAATGGGAGTTACCGGGGCTCGGGCTCAATCATTGAAGAAGCCGGCTCTTTTTGAGGGGACTCAAAGCGTTACATTGCCCGAGGTGGTGGTGTCAGGGGAGGCGGAATATGAAGGGCGTGAACAGAGTCCCTTTTTACCTGCGGTACAGGGGACCAAGATTTATTCAGGAAAAAAGGCTTCCGTGATTGATTTGGACGGATTGCCGAAGGTTCATGCGAACAATTACCGTCAAGCTTTGGCAAAGACGCCGGGATTGCTTTATAGCGAAGAGACGACGCCGCTGGTCAGCCTTGGGTACCGGGGGATTGGCGAGCCGCACCGCACTCAATTTATTCAGGTGTTGAAAGATGGAATTCCCATTCACGCGGACATGTTTGGATATCCTGAGGCCTATTACACGCCGCCGTTGGATGTGGTGGATCGACTTGAGTTTTTGCGAGGCGGCTCGGGGTTGATGTATGGTCCGCAGCCGGGAGGGGCGCTGAATTATGTGACTTATATGCCGCGCACGGATCGGGAATTTTCCGCCCGGACTCAGCACGTTTTTGGTTCCGACAATTTGTATTCCACCTATAGTGCCGTGGATGGAACTGTGGATCGGGTTGGCTATCTGGCGTATTTTAATCACCGGGAAAGCGACGGATTTCGGATAGCCAATAGTGATTATGTGTTGGATGGAGGAAGTCTGAAGTTGGTTCTCGACGCCAACAAGGAGCGGCGGTTGATTTTTTGTTTTGATGTTTATGAGGAGGAGCATGGGGAGCCGGGAGGATTGACCTTTGCGAGTGGGGGCGCGGCCGTAAACTATAATGCCAACCGGGATGCCGCTTCTCGACAGTTTGACCGGTTCCGGTTGCGACGTTATCAAGGGGTATTGACCTACGAGCAGGATCTTTCCACGGATACGCTTTTAATTTCGAAAACGTGGGGTGGGTATTACGACCGCTGGAGTAAGCGTCAATTGGGGGGCGGATTTGGAACGCTTCCGACCGGAGCGGCGTCATTGACGAATGATATTGAGCGT